>CAJTCL010000004.1 GCA_910575005.1 Lachnospiraceae bacterium
TTTCAGGGGGCTTTTCTCTCTCCAGAAGAAAGAAGAAACCCAGTGGTTTCAAGGGAAGGAGAAGGGAAAGAAGGAAGAGAAAAAAGATGAGGTGATTGGCTTGGAGGATGGGATTTTTAGGGGCAGGCTAGAGGAATGGAAAGAAGGAAGAAAAGAAAGAAGAAGACCTTGAAAGATGGGTGTCTTACAAGGTCCTCTGTTTACTCTTTTATTCTGTTTTTTGTTGCCCTGTCAGGATAAATTATAATCTGCCAGCAGGATATGGAGCTTCTGCTGTGACAAGAATGGTTTTCGCCTATCTTTGTGATATAGCCGCCTGTGCTGCTGTGACGTATCAGAGGAAAGTTCTGTTTGGGTTACTTTATAATTGTTGCTCCTGCCTTCGACATCGAGTTTATAATCATCCGGGAAGAAATTCAATTTCCAGATGAAGCAATCTCGGCAAACCACTATCTCCTTTACGAAAGCATCTATTATTTCCTCTGGAATATGTTTGGTTGAAAAGTTAAAGTCTTGCTCTAACCCGTATTTTAACACTTCCAGCTTGTCCTTGTAAATATCATCTGTGATTTCTTCCTCCTTTTCAAGCAAAACCAACTGCTCCCTTAGTTTCTCCTGCTCTTTTTGTAGCTGCGCCCGCTTTTCATCATAACGATCCTTCTCAATCTCGCCAGCCATACGCATATTTAAGAGGTTATCATATTTCCTATCCCACTTTTCCAATTTCTGCTCAAGCTCATGCTTTTTCTCCAAAGCCTCATTATCCTGCTCATTGTCATAGCATTTATCCAACATTTCATTGGCAATAGTCAAGACACCCTCTCTGTCATTCCAAAACTTCTGAAAAATCACATCTGCCATAGCTTCCAGTTTCCAACGAGCTACCATTTTTGTAACGCACATTCCCTCTGTGCTAAGCCCTTTTTTCTCTCTGGTCTTTGCAGAACCGAAACGTACCTGACTATAACATTGATACGCATATTGCGGTCCGCCTGCGCCATAATGCCAAACCACTCTATTGTAGGTATGACCACATTCACAAATCAGTTTTCTGCACCATACATCTTTGGAAACTTTTTTCCCACGTCTGCCCTTATTATTTATAGATGCTGATTTACCGTCCAGCATTTCCTGAACCTTTTGAAACTGTTCCTTAGTAACAATCGGTGTATGGCTTCCTTCCACCACTATTTTATCAACATCTCCGAAATTATTGATTTTCTTTTGTTCCAAAAAATCAGGTACATACTGTTTCCGATAAACGATTGTTCCACAGTAAAATGGATTACGGAGAATCCTGCTTATATTTCCCGGCTGCCACTTTGTCAACCCGGTTGCTGTAAGATGACCTTCCTTTTCAATAATAAACTGTATCTTTCTGACACCATTACCATCTAAGTATAAGTCAAATATTCTTCTGACTGTAGCTGCTTGAGATTCGTTAATTACAAACTCCTTATCAATCCTGTCATATCCTAATATATTTCCGTTCCCATACGGTACGGCATTTTGAAAGGAAATCATTTGTCCTGCCTTTACTCTGAGTGATGTCTTTTTACTCTCGTTCTGCGCCAATGTTGCCATGATAGTTAAACGAAGTTCTCCATCCTCATCGTTCATTGTCCAAATATTATCTTCCGTAAAATATACTTCAACGCCCTGTTTCTTTAATATTCGTGTCTGTTGCAGAGTGTCCACTGTATTCCTCGCAAATCGTGAAACCTCTCTTGTAATGACCAGATCAAATTTTCCTTCGGAAGCATCTTTCATCATTCGCATAAAATTCTTCCGCTTTTTTACAGATGTTCCAGTTATTCCTTCATCTATGTAACGGTCATAAAGTTCCCAATCAGGGTGTTGGGCTAATAAATTATCATAATACTGAACCTGATTGCCTAAAGCGGATATTTGCGCCTCATGTTCTGTTGATACTCTGGCATATATTGCCACTACCCTTTTCTTATACATTTATTCGCCTTTCGCTTTTTCCTCGTTTTGTTCACACATATATATTAGCATGAATTTTTTGATTCTTCAAGCCCTTTCTTTTCATATTGCGATAATATTTTCTTATATACTTTTTCAGATATTTTTCCTTGATTAAGCAAATGCTTCATTAAAGCCAAAGCCATTGTTGTATTGATTTGTTCCTTTGTTATCTTGCTGCTCATATTTCCTCCCTTCTATTGCATATATCTTATCTGCCCATGACAACCACGAATCTCTTTCCCGGCTCTCATCAGCAGACAAAATTCCTTTCCTGCTTTTTCAAAAAACACATACGAGTGACAGCTCATTACACTGTCCACATCGGTATCGCACCGTCATTCTAAACTGACCGGAAAACCCGGAAGTATCATTATCAAAGATACGCTTCGTTGCCTCATGTAACTGCTACACTTTTTGCCAGACATTCATCGCTCCCCGCCTTAACTTCAATATCAGAAAACAATATTCCCTCGTATGCACTCCCACATCAGAATGGAAGCAGGCTTCTCTTGGCGTGTCCGCATAGCGGCTCCACATATCCCACACGTCCCGTATGTATTTCGCATATTCAATTTTCAAGGTACACACGCCAACTTACGTTGACGGGCAGGTTTCCCTGCCTGTTTTGGATAAAATCATCTGCTGTACTTGTCAGCCCAAAAAGCACATAAGCACTCACGTCTGCTATGGACGGTTCTGTAAAAGATTATGTGCTTTATAGGAATGACAAGTTTACACTTCCAGTTTATCGGGACCGTATTTCCTGATTATCTGTAACAGAATTTTCTTTTGTACCCCTTCTGCCTGCTCGTACACATCACGCAAAGTTTTCAGTTCATCAGCGGAAAGGGTATTTATGTATGGCTTGTAACTTTCTTCTATGAAAATCCCACCAGCCCCGCCCTGCTGCGTGTAAATCGGATACCCCGGAGATAAAGCCTGAATATCTTTCCGTATCGTGCGGGTGGTAACACCAAATTCCTCTGCAAGCTCTCTTGCTGTTGTGTGCCGCCGGACAACCAGAATGTTAATAATTTCCATTCTGCGGTCTGACGTATTCATGCTTCACCTCCCTCCATGAATAAGCCCCAATCATAGTCTACAAAACGTATAGGAACCAAACGTTCCTATACAAAAAAATATTTTTACAAAAATCTGC
Source organism: Lachnospiraceae bacterium (assembly GCA_910575005.1). GTDB lineage: Bacteria > Bacillota > Clostridia > Lachnospirales > Lachnospiraceae > Petralouisia. Next base: position 3,149 of record CAJTCL010000004.1, read on the forward strand.
TGACTGTTCCGGTATCTTCTCCATGCTGAAAGTAAAGCCAGTTTTTTTGGTTTTTGTATGGTATCTTTTGTTGACTTTCCTCCTTGCGCTTGTTAAAATCTTTAGTGGATAAAATCATAAAGTTTTTCAACAAAACTCAAACTGCTATGAACTGATGCGGGGCAATCATGCCCTGCTCTGGTTGTAGCGGTTTTTTTATTTGCCGGGGCAGGAACTCCGGCAGCCGGACAGATACAAGCCTGTCCAAAAGCTGGGCGGTAACGCCCTTATGTGTTGTGGAACACTCGCCTATGCTCGTACAACACGCAAACTCCCTGCGGGCAGTTTGCCAAAGATAGCAAGCACTGCTTACGGACGTCCGTAAGCCTCAATTTCCCCAAGTTTCTTACAAGTGGAAACTTGCAGAAATTGGCTTGCAGAGGGCATATCCCCCTGACCCCCTTTGCGCTCCAAAATCAAGAAATACCCTCTGCGGGATTTCCTGATTTTTACGCTTGAAAAACCTCCCTGCCGGATACGGCATATTGCAAAAATCCTCACAGAAATAATGAAAGGAGATTTACAAAAATGGAAAACAGAGAACGCCAAAACCGCATGACGCTCCGTTTGAGCGATGATGAGCTTTACATACTGGAACAGAAATTCAAAGCCTCCAACATGAAAGACCGATCCGCCTTCCTGCGGCATTTAATCATTTACGGTTATGTCTATGACGTTGACTATTCCGAGCTGCGGGAATACAACTCTGCACTTGCCAAAATCGGAAACAACCTGAACCAGATTGCAAAGCGCATGAACGCAACGGGCAACGTATATGAAGCCGATGTAAAAGAGGTAAAGGAGCTGATGAATAAGGTATGGCATACACAAAAATCCATGCTATCACGTCAACCGTCGGTAAAGCAGTAGACTATATCTGCAACCCGGAAAAAACAGACGGAAGCATACTGATTTCTTCTTACGGCTGCAGCCCTGAAACAGCCGCCTATGATTTCAAATTTGCGCTGTCAAAAACAAAGCAGTCCGATATTAACAAAGCCTACCATTTGATACAGTCCTTTCTCCCCGGTGAAGTATCTTATGAGGAAGCACATAAAATCGGTGTGGAGCTTGCCGACAAACTTTTAGAGGGAAAATACTCTTATATTGTCAGCACACATATAGACAAAGGACACGTTCACAACCACATCATTTTTTGTGCAGCCGATAACATAAACCATCAAAAATACCATGACTGCAAACAGACCTACCGCCACATCCGCAGCCTGAGTGACAACCTCTGCAAAGAGCATGATTTGTCTGTCATCACTCCGGGAGAAAAACGGGGCAAAACTTACAAGGAATGGCAGTCGGTCAAAAGCAATTCCTCATGGAAAGAAACGCTCAAAGCTGACATTGACGAAGCCATAAAAAACGCCGCAAATTATGAGGACTGCATTGAGCTGATTAAGGCAAAAGGCTATGAGGTTAAGGGCGAAGGCTTCGGGGAAAAATCCCACAAATTTATCGCTTTCCGTCCTCTGGATAAAGAGCATTTTGTCCGGGGCAGCGCCAAGTCTTTGGGTACTGAATATACCAAAGAACGGATAAAGGAACGCATTGAAGAAAAAGCGCTTGCAAAGGATAAAAAGCGTGTGCCATTCCCCACAAGGAAAAAGCCCGTTGTCAAAGATTATTCAAAGAAAAATCTTATTGACACCACCGAGGACAAATTTACACAAAGCCCCAGCTTGAAGCATTGGGCTGACATCCAAAACCTCAAAATCGCCGCCGCAAGTTACAGTCAGGCAGGTTCGATTGCGGAGCTTGAAAAGCAGATTGCCGCCAAGTCCGCACTGGCAAAAACAGCCCGTGAAAGCCTTGTGGAAACCGAGCATAAGCTGAAAGATTTAGGGCAGGTTTTGAAATATGCGGAGCAGTACAAAACCAACCATATCTATCATGTGCGCTACCAGAAGTCAAAGGACAAGGACGCATATTTCCGGCGGCATGAAAGCGAACTGATCCTCCATGACGGTGCGGAAAATATGTTAAAACGCTTCGGCATCAACCCGAAAACAGTTGACATCGAAAAACTCCGCAGCGATTACAATGCGCTTTATGCCAAAAAGCAGGAATTACAGAAAACCTATAAATCCGCTGAAAAGGAAGCTGCTGACATGAACCGCAAGCTGGATAACCTCAATCAGTACCTTGACCGCACTCCGGAACCATCACAAAATACAGACAGAAAAACGGATAAAGGGATAAATTCCCTCTAAATTCGACACCAATAAAAAGAGGTGAACCGCAGAGCATTTTCTTTCTGCCCTGCGGTTCACCTCTTGTGGTACAAAACCCCTTATTCTCTTTGATATATCCCTTGCCCCTAACTTTGTTCTTTTCCTCTTTTTCCGTACTTTCATTCACTAAACCTCATATTTAATATTCATTGTACTGTAATTCACACCAAACGATATGTAGTGTAGTCTATAAAGGAGGTGAATTACAATGCAGAATTCCAAAATTAACCTTGCTGATGCAATCCGTGAAGCCCGAACTAAGTGCGGACTATCACAGGAAAAACTCGCAGAGGCAGTCGGATTGTCCAACCATGCAATCATTAAGATTGAATCCGGAGAGGGTAATCCCAAATTTGAAAACTTATACAAAATCGTTACATATCTGAAGATGTCAACCGATAGGATTTTTTATCCCGAAACCAAAAATGAACGCCCGAATCTTCAGAGACTCACAATGGAGCTTTCCGATTGCAGCGAAGATGAAGCTGAAAGGCTTCTCCCTGCTGTACGGTATCTGCTGGAACTAATGCACAAATAATCTGATAGGAAAAGCAAAACAGAGCCGATAAACCGTACTTTCTCACAAGTTCATCGGCTCTGCGTCTAAGTGTCTGGCTCTTTGATGACGGTCACTTGCAAATTCTTTGCTTTAATCAAACTATCTTGCTTGCATTTCGGGCAGTAGAGCGGAAAATGTTTCAATTCTGTATCCTCTCGCATTTACAACCTTGTTTTATTTCCACAAGCAGGGCTGTGTATTCATTCTATTTTTTCCATAATGACATCTCATTTCCCATAGCAAAAGTCAAAAAATCATTATACCCAAATCGTTATTTTCTGATTTGGGTTTTCTTCACTATGGAAACTAATATGGTATAGTTCTCTATCTTTCTGAAATGCTGACAGCTTCAACCGCAACACTTCCGCCCCTTACAATCTCAATCCTGTTTACAAACTTTCTTTTCAGCAAAGCTATCAAATCATCATTCCTGTTTTCTGTCTGGGTACATTCCAAAAGAACAGTAGTGCCATCATAGTCAATAATTGCAACCCCGAATACTTTTGAAATCCGAAACAGTTCCGTTATGTCTGCATCTGAACAATGATTCACCTTAACAAATAAGATTTCTTTCATGTGAATAGGTGTATCTGTATAATCCACCACTTTGATTACCTCAACACTTCTGCTAAGCTGCTTTTTTATCTGCTCAAAAGTCCTGTCATCGCTTGTTAAACTGATTGTCATTCGTGATATAGTGCTGTCCTCAGTAACTCCGACTGTTAAGCTGTCCAGATTATAAGCCTTTCCAGAAAACAAACCCGAAATACGAGCAAGCACACCTATTTCATTTTCAACAAATAAACAAATCCATCTTTTTTTCATTCTCCGCTTTCCTCACTTTCCAAAATCATGTCATTAAGGGAGTTCCCCGGCGGGACAATCGGCATAACATTAGCTTCTCTGTCTATGATAAACTCAATAACCGTAGGTGTTTTTGTATTCTGTTTTGCACTGTCCAATGCTGATTTTATATCCTCTGCCTTTGTGACACGGATTCCTTTTGCACCATAACTTTCTGCCAGTGCAATGAAATCCGGCGTATATTCCGGACAGCAATGATCAGGCTTGTTACAGCCTATTTCACAGCTTCTCCGATAACGCATACAGGTACTCGAATACCGCCTGTCATAAAACATTTCCTGCCACTGCCGCACATTCCCTAAATATCCGTTATTCAGTATGCAGATGATAATTGGCAGTTCATAAACAACCGCAGTCGCCATTTCCTGAATATTCATCTGCATACCGCCATCGCCAGATATGACAATAACATCCTTATTGGGATTTCCAAGTTTTGCTCCGATTGCAGCCGGAAAACCATACCCCATTGTTCCCAAGCCGCCCGATGTCAGCATTTGATTATTCTCAACAATATCAAGAAATTGTGTTGTCCATAATTGATTTTGACCTACATCCGTAGCAACAATAGCATCTTGGAACAATTCATTTATGGATTGAATGATCATCTGCGGTGTCAAACCCACTTTCCCCATATCAATCGGATATTCCTTTTTCCAACGGTTGATTTCATCTGTCCACTCTGAAATATGAAGCGGCTGTGCCTTTTCAAGCAAAGCGCATATTGCCTTTTTTGCATCGGCTACAATAGGAACATCTACATCAATATTCCGGGAAATTGATGCCGCATCCACATCAATATGGATAATCTTTGCATTTGCCGCAAATTCTTCTACTTTCCCCGTAATGCGGTCATTGAACCTTGTTCCTATTGAAAAGAGGACATCACAGTTACTGATCGCTGAATTGGCAGCATAACTTCCATGAATACCTATATTGCCAACATATAAACTGTTCGTTGTAGGAATTGCCCCTTTCCCCATGATAGTAGTAATAACAGGTACACCTGTCAGCTCCGCAAGCTGTGTCATTTCTTTATTTGCATGGGCAATATTAACTCCGCCGCCTAAAAGAAAAACAGGCTTCACCGCACGATTTAAAATGTCCAGTGCTTTATTTAACTGCCCCACATGTACGGAAGTATTCGGCTTATAACCTCTGACCATGATTTCCTTTGGGTAAAAATCACTGCCATAAGCCCTCTGGACATCCTTTGGCAGATCAACAACCACCACCCCCGGTTTTCCAGTCTTTGCAATATAAAACGCCTTTTTAATCGTTTCTGCCAAATCTTCCCTCTTTTGTACCATTACAGCATACTTACAGATACTTCTTGTAACACCCACAATGTCCACTTCCTGAAAGGTATCATTTCCAATAAGGTGTGTTGGCACCTGTCCCGTAAAGCACACCAGCGGAACACTGTCATAATTTGCGGTAGCAATTCCTGTGACGAGATTCGTAGCCCCTGGTCCACTTGTAACAAGACAGACACCAACTTTTCCCGTAGAACGTGCATAACCATCCGCCGCATGGATTAAGCCCTGTTCATGACGTGGCAGAATCACATCTATTTCTCTTTCTCCATACAGTGCATTAAACAAATCTATCGCCTGTCCCCCCGGATAAGCGAACAATGTATCAACGGCTTCTTCTTTTAGTGCTTTCACAAATAAATCTGCACCTGTAATCTGTTTCATAACTTCCTCCATTTCTAAATGCGTGTGCTTGCACGCATAATATTTATTTTTTAGGCACTGCCATCTGACAGCGCCTAAACCTACTGATTGATTCCTTCTACAAACATCTGCACACTCTCTTTTATGTACACATCTTTTTCAACATCTGTAAGTTCTTTTCCGAACGATGCATTCAGAAATGTGTAGCCGAATGTCGCCGAAAATACCGTCAATGCCAATGCCTTAAAATCTTTCTCTGGTATTTTTCCCATCTCACACATCTTATTCAGGTAATCAGTAAATGTTATCAAAAAAGCCTGTGGAACTTTCATAATGAGCTGTTTGGTTTCCTCATAGAGCTGTGGCGCCCTCAGACCGATTGACAGATTGACGAAGTCCGGTGTCATCCTGTCAATATATGCCCTCATGAACATTTCCAAGTCTGCCTGCAAGTCCCACTTTACATTCTCAAAAATCTCCGGTGTGACATTCGCCCGCCAGCCTGTCTGGTTTGCTCCTTGTATAACAATATCCTTTTTACTCTCAAACTTGCGGAATAAGGTACATTCATTTACACCAGCGACCCTTGCAATCTCTTTTGTAGTTGTTGCGACATATCCTTTGTCCCGGACTAATTCCATTGCTGCGTCAATTATTTTCTGGCTTGTTTCATCCACATTCTGCTCCCCCTTTCTGTGAATTTATCCTTATCGACATGTTATCATGCAAGTACACGCTATCATAATAGCAAATTGAATATCGAAAGTCAATAGCATAATTCTCAGCCAGAAAGACTTAGTATTCTAAAATATTTCCTCTATATAATCAATCAACGGGTGTAACTTTCCGCTATGCAGCATATCAAATAGAACCTCCCTGTTTACCCACTGAACACCGACAACTTCTGTTTCCTGCACTTTTATTTCAGATATATCTATATCAGCATGAAACAGCCATACATCATAGAAATCCTGAACCATTTCCCTTCTGGTATGGTAGATCATTTCAGCCTTGAATGGATTTAACATTATTCCTAATTCTTCTCTGACTTCCCGCATTGCGCCATTCAGACTGTCTTCCCCTGCAAGGACAGAGCCGCCCGTACATTCCCAACAAAGCGGATATGTTTTTTGAGGGTGGCGCTGTGAAAGCAGATACTGCCCTTGACTGTTTACAATCCATGCACTGACTGTAAGATGATATAGCCCCTTCGGAACAGGCAAACAGCGTATTAAAACCTTCCCCGTTTTTTCTCTTTTGTCGTTATATAAGTCCCACATTTCCAACATATCTATTTTCCTCTGTCCGGCAAAGGTGCATACCTCCAATCAAACAGGTAACAGTCTGCAAGACTTTCCATTTCAATCCGGTGGCATTCTGAATACTTATCATATACGCCGCAGGCAAGCATCCCTGCCCGCTTTGCGCTTTTTATCGCCGGAAGGACATCATCAAAGACAATGCAGAGCTTCGGCTGTATACCGACTTTATGTGCTGCCAGTTCAAATACATCGGAATACTCTTTGCCACGCAGGACTTCATCCGTGGAGCATAAAGCATCAAATATTTCCAGCACATCATTGTTCCTTAAACAAGGAATATATAACTTTTCGGATAGTCCAGTAGCAACCGCCAGCTTAATGCCCGTGGCTTTCAGCCGCAACAGGTAATCCAGCGCATGGGGCAACAGCCTGACATTATGTGCATATTCATATACTGCCATGTCATTCCATTCCTTGACGATATTCTCTGTATTCTCAGACAGCCCGAATAAATCAATCGTGTACTGCGCTGCCTCTTTAAAACTCCGAGCGCATATTTCTGTCACATAGTTTTCCGGAACAGGCAAATTCCGTTTCTTTAAAAATGAAATGTCTATATATTCCCATATATCCATTGAATTGAGAAGTGTCCCATCCAGATCAAAAATTGCCGCTTCAAAGTTCATTCACAGCCTCCTTTCCGAAAAACAGTGATTTTAAGTCAGCCGCCGACTTTTTTATATCAGGCTGGGCAATCACTGCGGAAACAACAGCCAGACCGTCAATCCCCATAGGCTGAAAAAGCATTGCATTTTCCCTGCTGATACCCCCGATCACAACAATCGGTATATCAACTGCCCTGCGGATTCTTCCAAGTTCCTCCATAGATACAAAGCCTGCATCCGGTTTTGTCCCCGTTTGGAACATAGCACCCACGCCTAAATAATCAGCTCCGGCTATTGCCGCATTTACAGCTTCCGTTACAGAAGTGGCAGAAACACCAAGCAGCATATCTTTACCAATTACCTTCCGGGCAATATCTGCAGGAATATCTTTCTGCCCGATATGTACCCCGGCTGCGTCCACCGCCATAGCAATGTCGATGCGGTCATTTATGATAAGCGGAATGCCATATCTGTCAGTGGTCTTTTTCATTTCCGATGCCAGTACATAAAAATCCAATGATGAAATCTCTTTTTCCCGGAGCTGCACCAAAGTACATCCGCCAGCGATTGCCTGCTCCACTGCTTCCCCCAAAGTCTTTGCACTCATAAGCCGGCGGTCTGTTACAAGATATAAAGAATAATCAGGTTTCATTTTCCACCATCCTTTTCTTCCTGCAGCCCATATTGATAAAGGTGCCAGAAATGATGTGTCGGTCCGCAGCCCTTCCCGATGTCAAGGGAATGCTCAATCGCCATCGTTACATAATCCTTTGCTTTTTGAACTGCCTCCCGTAAATTCACGCCTTTTGCAAGCTGTGAAGCAACGGCAGAAGAAAAGGTACAGCCTGTCCCATGCGTATTTTTCGTATCAATCCGGGTAGTGTCAAAATGACAGATTTCTTTTCCGTCAAACAACACATCCACCGCATTCCCTGCTGCATGACCGCCTTTGACAACAACCGCCCTGCACCCAAAAGTATGGATTGCTTTTGCAGCTTTTTCCATGTCCGCAACCGATTTGATTCTGCCTCCCGTTATTTTTTCCGCTTCCGGAATATTTGGTGTCAGTACGTCAGCAAGCGGGATAACCGTCCCGATCAGCGTTTTAATTGCCGCAGGTTCCATGAGTGGACAGCCGTTCTTTGCATACATCACAGGATCAATCACAATATTTGCCGGGTGGTAATATTTCAATTTCGTGGCAACTTCATTCATACAGTCCGGTGTGGAAAGCATACCGACTTTCACTGCATCAACTTCAATATCTTCAAAAACAGCATCAATCTGTTTGCCAATCATATCCGGGCTGACATCCTGAATACCGATTACCCTGTCTGTGTTTTCTGCCACAACAGATACAATGACGCTCATTCCAAATACACCATGTGCGGAAAATGTCTTTAAATCTGCCTGTATGCCCGCACCGCCGCTACAGTCAGAACCTGCAATACTCAATACTTTTTTCATTGTATGATCCTCTCCTTTGCTTCTTTTGGGAAAACAATAAATAAAGTTCCGTCACTCACTGATATACTGCTTTCCCGGTCAATAAATTCGTTGCTTACCCCGACAGGAAATGTATTGGTCAATACTGCGTTATTCAGTTCATATTTCAAACCGCATAAAGTTACTCCCTCCGCTTTTGTGGAACAGGAGAATACGGATACATATCCACATGGCATTTTCTCAAAACAAAGCCTGTCATTGGTGATCGCTGTAATGACGGTGCCATTGTCGAATAAGAAACCACGCATATTGTTTGCGGATAAATAAGCAAGCACTTGTAAATTAGCCATTGTGTGGTCTATACGCCCTCCCGTCCCGCAATAAATGTGGAAGCTGGTATATCCCGCCCTGATACCCTCACGGACAGCCGCAAGCGTATCGGTATCGTCCTTTTCTGCACTTAACACTATGGTATTGGAGTGTTTGGGAGTACATTTAAGGGTATCAAAATCCCCGATTACAAGATCAGTCCTGATGCCCTGTTTCTCCAGACAGCACAGCCCCGCATCAGCAGCTATCACATAATCCCCCGTGACTGGCTGAAAATCAAGTCCATAATTTTCACCTGCACCTACTACATAACAAATTTTATCCTTCATACCTTTTTCCTCCTATATGCCATATTCCAAAAATCAAGCTCCAGATAACTCGCCCTCTCAAAAATACTGCATAGCTTTTTCTGGTCAGCTTCAGAAAGGCTCCCGCATTTCTTATCTGCAAAGCCACACCATTCCTTGCAGCTTTCAGCATATCGGTCATCGGCATAATCCTGAATGAAGTCCCAATACTTTGATTCCCGGCTTTCCGGTTGCTCTGCAAGTTTCCGGAATATATAGCTGTAACTCAGCATACACGGAAGTACCGCCATGAGTATTTCATACCCATTTCCACGCTCCGCAGTTTCAAACAGGAAATCAATATAATTCTGGTTTTCCGGCAACGGAGCAATAAATTCTATGTCATCATCCGTCATGCCGAACTGCCTCAGATAGTTCAGCCGAACCGCTGACTCTGTATCTGTAACAAAGTTCAGGATAGAATAGTAAAGCTGGATTTCCCTTAATGTTTCCGCATGGTATATTGCCTTGCCATACACACGGGCATAATTTTTCAAATAGATACTGTCCTGTATCATATATTCCTTAAAATCCTCAATAGAGAGTTTTCCGTCCTTCATATCCTGCACAAACAGAGTGGCGCTACACTTGTCCCAGACAGGCTTATTCTGTTTCAAAATACTTTCCATAAATGACATTTCCATTTCCTCCTTGTGATAAAAAAATAGAGCTTCCAAATCATCAGAAGCTCTTTCAGACGCAGTACGGCGTAAGAAATTGCTTCCCTACGCCGGTATTAGCCGACAGGTCAAGAGGTCAGGTCTTACCTTTTTCAACTTATTCAGTTCCCTCGCAAACACATATCATTCTTATTTAGTTAAAAACAAAAAGGACATTCCATGTGTAGGGAATATCCTAAAAAATACGGTATCGTATCGTTCAGCTCCCTACGTTGGTATTAGCCAACAGGTTCAAAGGGTCAGGTTTTACCTTCTCAACTACATTGTAGTCCCCCCGCTTAGATAATAGTATAGGTGATATGGGATTGAAAGTCAATAGACCTCCCCCCCCCCTCAAAAACTATAACATTTTGTCTGTTACTTTTCACACGGTAGTCGGCATAAAAAAACAAGCTCCCCATACCCACACTTTGCATGGGCAGGGAAGCCTGTTTCCGCTTTCAATTATTCCGCTTCAATCAATGCAAGCTGCTCAAATTCCGTATCTGTCATATCCCGCAGTTTTCCAATCACTCTATGGGATAACTCCGTCATATCCGTATCATCAAGATATGGCAAGGCTCTTTCGATGTCCGCTATGACCTCGTTCCTGCCTTCTCCTGCAAATATGCAGATTAAATTGCTTTCTTCCACTGTAAACTTTGTATTCATATTTTTACATCTCCCTCTGATTTTTCTTTTCATTTTCCTTTGCTTCATGGTCTTTGCCCTGACCGGAAACAATCGCCTTTTTCTCCGCAAGGCGGGCTTTTAAGGAAGTCCTTGCTGCCGGACGCTCCTGCTCCCTTCTGTTTTCTTCCTTTTGGGCTTTCTCCCCTGCCCCGTTATTCAGCACGTTGTCAATCATGTTATAGTTGTTTTCTTCCAGTTCCTCAATCTTGGCAAGGGGCTTGTATTCCGACAGCTTTTCAAGCAGTTCCGCCGCCTTCTTTGTTTCCTCCGGCTCTGCGCCCTCCACAAGCACATTGGCAAGCCAATCTGTCATATATCCGGTATCGCCTTTTTCTATGGCTTCCGCCCCGTCCGCCACATTTTCCGTCATGCTCTGTATGCTGTCATGGTATTGGTTCCGGTCATAATCATACACAAAACGGTCAAACTCTACCGCAAGCTGTTCCGCAGGCGTCAGGTCAGGCATACGGATTTCCCACACCCTCGCTTCCATTTCCTCGCTCATCTTCCCGTCAATCTCCATGTCGGGCAGCTTCGCCGCAAGCTGGGCGATTACTTCCATCGCCTGCGGATTGTCCTTTATTTCAGGGATATAGTCTAATATCTCTAAATCAATCCGCCTGCCGGACAGTATATCCATTTCCGTATCCTGATATGGTTCATCGCCCGGTTTATGGATACTGACGCCGATTGCGGGTATCCCGTTCATGCGCTCCGGCGGTATCTGCTTCCAGATAGCGATTGCTTCATCAACAGTAGGGATATTCTCATAAAACTCGCCTAAATTGTGGAACTCTCCGCACTCCGCAACGGTCAGCGTGACTTCCGGCTCTGCCCGCTCCGGGAATAAAGCTGCCCGCAGCCCTTTTTCCTCATGGTTTTCTCCGTCAAATATCGTGATCCGGTCAGTTTCCGCATTGAACTCTATGGAAAAGTCCAGCCTTTCCCCCTGCTGAATCTGTGCAAACTCCCCGATGTCAATCCGCTCTCCATACTGCCCCATATCCACAAAAGGCAGCCTGCACTCCGCATAGGCTCTGCACAGCCCTTCCGCATCAAGACCGCTTGTATTCTTAAACCACCGTTCCTCGTCATTCATGCGGATATTGAAAAGGCTTATCAGCTCATGTTCTCTTGCTTCACGCACTCTGTCAAGATATTCCTCCACATTCGGAAGGTACGTTTCAAGCGTTCCCGTCCTTTGGGCGGTAATCGGGTTTATATCCACTTTTATGCCGCCAATAGAAAGCCCGTCTGCATTGAATGTGTCAAACAGCACATCTTCACGCTCGTTTGTGGAAAGTTCCACCGCCACGTCAAGGTCAGAGCCGTTCCGCTCCAATCCCCGGCATCTGCTCCCGGTTACTGCCACGTCCACAATCTCCGCATCAATGCCGGATTCATCAATCTTTGCCTGCACATGGCATTTTACGGTTTCCTCAATCTCTGACGGGTTCATTTCGCTGATCTCATGGAATAATTCATCGGTCTTTGCCTTGAAGTCTGCGACCACATTTCCCTTCGGTTCGATTTTGTCTGCCGCTTCCACCCTTTCCATCAATCCATCATAATCAATCGGTATCAGTTCGTCACTGTCACGGATATTCCCCCTTGCTCCGTTATCAAAAGGATTGTCTTTCAAATCTTCCACTATATTGTCAAGCGCTTCCCTGATGTCCACATCGGGATTGTCATACACACCACCGTCTATTTCCTTGTAATCCATTCCCATAATGGAATAATCATAGCCGCCCTCTGTTTCCTGTATGCTGATATAGCGGTCTGCTATCTGGAAGGCAAGCTCCGTTTCCGGCATTTTTTCCGGCTCTGCTGTCAGCTTCAAATCATGTCCAGAAGTGTCCTGCCTGTCCTCTAAGGATTGTTTCATCTCCGCAAGCACTTGTTCCCGTTCATCTCCGAGGTCAATGATCTCGTCCTCATCTTCCAAATCCAACGCTGCGGCTGTCTGCTTTGCTCCGGCTGGCTCTGCCTGCTGTTCAGACTGCTTCGGTTCTATCTGTTCCGGCTCTGCCTGTTTTGGTTCTGCGTCGGACTTCTGGACATCATGTCCAGAAGTTTCTTTTACTTCCTCCTGTTCCTCTGCGGCTCTGGCTTGAACAATATCCTTATACTCATTTTCCATCAGACCAAGAAATGCGCTTCCCATTTCTTCATAAGAAATATGTTTTTGGGCATTTCCCAAAGTGACTGTCACATCTTCAACTCCAAACACCGCAACAGCGTCATGTTCGCCTACTCCTATTACCCGTTCATAGCCGCCAATAAGAGCCTTTGCAAATTCCTCACGAATATCCTCTCCATTTTGCATACGGAAAGCTATATCATATATGTCAGGCTCTGATACCAAGCCGCCACCATACAACGCTTTTTCGCTTGGCTTAAATCTGTCAATATATCCGTCCTCAAAAAAGCGATACCCCAAATCTTCTATCTCATCCCACGCAAGAAATTTTTTTGCAACCAAAGGCGCATTGTCTGTTTCAAGGAACTGCTTTTCTTCCTCTGTCAGTTCAATCCCCGTTCTGTCCGCCTCCTGCTCCTTTACGCCCTCCAATGCCCTTGTAAAATGCGGAAGTTCCGTAAACCCATAAGAATCTACAAAGTGTGTGCTGTTCTTCCCGTCCTCATGCAGCACAACAATGTCGCTGACAGAAAGGGAATGTCCTTTGTAATCCGCCGGGTGGTCTATATTAAACTTTTCAAAAAGAGAATTGAGCCTTTGGCTTTGTGTCTGCCCCTGAATGTCCGAAAGTTCCCCCGTATAGATAAGATTGTAATTCCCCGGCTGGATTTCTTTGAAGTCATCAGACAGAAGATTCCTTCTTAGCAATTCCCCTGTGCCTGCAAAATGAAAACCACGAAGCTCCGGGCTGTCTTTTAACTGGTAAATGCCATATTTGTCCGTATCTCCATATAATAGCTGCGCTTCTTTTTCCGGTGCGCCCTCCGCAAGTTCCTCCTGCATGGAACGGAACGCCCTCTCGTTTTCCCAATCGCCCTTTTCTATGCCAAAGATGCCCTCATACTCCGTAATCTGTTCCTCCCCCTCTATCAAGGTTTCCGAACCGTCCTCATGGAGCTGGTAGACAGGCAGGTCACGCTCAAACAGTTCCACCGCTGTTTCTTTTGTGAGCGGCAGCATTTCTTCCCATGTATATCCGTATTCGTGCATTTGTGACAGCCCGATCATGCCGTCAGGGAGCGCATCTATCTCCGCCTGCGCCCGATCCATTGTTTCCATAAGCAGGGAAATATCATCTTTCTGCCCCGCAATAGACCTTGCAAGGGAAACCGTTTCCTCCATGTTGTCCAGCTTATAAGCATGGTTCATAATCAGGTTCTTTTCCTCCATACCAAATACTGTCCCGGAAAATTCCATGCGGCTGATAAGCTGCTCTGCCTGCTGCATAGAGGAAAGGTGGTGTTTCATTGACACTTCTTTTTTATTCAGGTCAATCTCAAAGTCATTAAACTGCGGGTATCCGTCATTTCTGCCGCCGCCGACAATAATAGGGATATAATCAGCGTCATAATTTTCCAGACATCTGTGGACGCTCTTTATGCCCTTTTCTTCCAGCTTTGCAAGCGCCGCCATAATCTCCTGCACTTCCTCTGGCGTTTTATTGGTAATGCGCTCTACCTCAAAACCGTCCGCATAGGTAATCTTCAAAATCACATCATCTGCCCCGATAGGCTCTTTTGCTTTTTCATTCAGTGCCATTTCTGCCTGCATATCAATCACTTCGTTTGTGTCAATATTATACCGGACATCAAGGCGGTACTCCCCAAACTCCTTTGTATCCTGATTGGCAATCTCCGTAGTCCATGCACCCCTGCTCTCCAGATATGCGGCAGCGTTCAGCCTGTCATCCTCATTCATGCCAGAAAGCGCTTCCACAATCTCCGCTGCTTCCATGCCCTTTACGCTCAAAAGGCTGTATTCTGACAAGTCCTCTTTCTGTATCAGAAGAAGGCTCTCTTTTTCCTGCTCCTGCATGATTTCCCGGTCACGCTGTAATTCCTGAAGCTGCCCCTCAATGCCCGTTATCAGTTCCGATGCAGTTTTCCGGATTGTGTCAAGGGAAGATTTTAACTCCCTCATGTCTTTTCCGCTGCTCCACCCGGCTATGTATCCGAAAGAATAATCTGATGTGTCTATGCCGAAGTGCTGGCACACCGTATAGGCAATACTTTCCGCTTCGACTTCTTTGGTGTTCCTGTCCTTTGCAGGAGCAAGCAGATTGTCATTTTCCACTTCCCGGCTGTGCAGCATGGCATGTGCGGTTTCATGCACCATTGTTTTCAAAGTCTGGCTCTCGCCCATGCCCTCCTGCACCCCGATCCGGTTCTCTGCGGGGCTGAAATATCCCTTTGAATCGCCGGGAATTTCCTCAAAGCTGATTGATACGGGGGAAACATAGGTAATTGCCTTGATAAAGTCCTCATAGCCCTCCACTGTCGCTAATAATTCCTTTGCTTCCAGTTCCGGGATAGGCTCTCCGTCCGTCTGCGATACGTCAAATACGGACACCGCACGAAAAGCGGGAATCTTTACCTCCACTTCCTCGGTCTGCGGCATACCGTCCTTGTCAAACACCACTTCGCCTGTTACCGGGTCTAACTTATCCCGTTCCTCTTTTATCTTATATGGGGCAGGGGCAAGGATACGGATTCCCTTTTCCCCTTTATTTACATGGCGGTTGAAATTGGTCTGCCATGCCTTGAAGCCTGCGACTAAGGTTGCGTCGGGCTTTTGTAAGGCTATCAAAAGCGTGTTGTTGACGCTGTAATTATGGAATTTTGACATAGTGGAGAGATAATTTTTGTACTTCTCGCTCTCAAATAATTCTTTTAAGCCTTCTTCCAGCTTGTCGGTGATTTCTTTTACTTTCTGTTTTTCTGTTTTTGCGTCTGCCATAGTTTCAATCCTTTCTTTGCATGAAAAAAAGACAATCCAATCCGACTGTCTTTTTTCCTGAAAACAGAAAAAGCAGCGAACCGATTTCTAAAAATCCTGTTCACTGCTTTACTGTATTTGTTATTAAGTTTCTTTGATTATGCCAATATTGGCTCTGCTCTCTCAATGATAGCTTCTACTTCCCTAACACTCTTTTCTACAATTTCTGCTATCTGTTCAGATGTATAGCCTTTCTTGTGCATATTCATAATTACGCCTGCTAAGGCATTATCCGTTGCTTTTTCCCTGATTCCCTGCGACAAATTACACATAGCGCTCACGTCCTCTCTTATTCTATCGTCTACCGCAATACTATATTCTTTTTCCATAATCCCTAATTTTTCATCAACCGAAAGTTCCATTGACAAAAGCGTACTCAGCAGGCGATGCAGCTCATATTTATCATCATGCTCCGGAAGTTCATTTGCTATACCGATCAATACAATATTCAGCAGGTCAAGCCCACCTTTCCACTGATAAGAGCCAAGTAAATCATCCTTTGCCAGATGCACATAAGCCATGCTGTTCTCATCCATGTTCATACAAACCCAAATGGAAAAAACACGTTTTATGTCATTATAATTTGTCTTAACAAAATCCCTTTCCTTCTGCGAGGAAACAAGGCGGCTTACATAGAATACTGCCCGGTTCAGGATATGGTAGCCTGTCGGCTCGTCTTTTTGTGCTTCCACATTCAAAATCACCTGTGAAATACCGTCTTTCATGCGTACATAAAAAATAATGTCAAACCGGATAAGCCCTTCGTTAATCTCCGCATTTTCCGTATTCAGCCCGACAATCCGCTGCCCGTTTTCTTCCCTTTCTATGTTGGTAAGCCCCGGTTCCACCGGAACCACACCGATAAAAGGCTCTCCCTCAATGTATGATACGGCATCTTTCGGGTCCATTCCCTTAAACTCATCTACCGTTTTTACCAGTATATGCGCCAGAATACTCTTATTTCCCAACAGGCGTTTTGCCCTGTCATCGTATTGTGCGTCTTTATCCGCCGCATTTACCGCATTTTTTATTTCTGTGTCCACAGCCATAGACCTCCTTTTGTATATTTGCCGGAAACGTCAAAGCCATTCCCATAGGTATATGACCTCAAATTCATTATACCCTGAAAGTCCTGTTAAATCAATCGGAACTTTTTAAGCGGCTGGACGATTATAACTAAATCGCATAAATTTTTAATCCTTATAACACTTCCTCCCTTCCCTGCTAATGCGGGGAAAGGACAACACTATGGCTGTCCTCCCCGAAATAGTTATAAAGTTTCTTCTTTGTCTTTTTCCTTTTTCGGCATGGTCTTTTCCATATCCCCTCCGGCAACCTTTCTTTTAAACGCTTCCAGCTTCTCCTTTAATGAGGTTCTCTGTGCGGGCTTGTCACCCATCGCCGCTACAAATTTCAGCCCCTGCGGATTGCCATTGTCCACTGTGTAATTGTGTCTTGCGTTTTCAACCGGGTATGGTATCGGCGTGTCGGCGGCAGTTTCCACCGTTTCCGATTTCTCAATGGCAGGTTCTTCCTGATTTAACTTCTGGACATCATGTCCAGAAGTGTCCTGACCGTCTTTTTCTTCCTCCCCGGCATTATCCATATCAGGACTGTCGTCCATGCCGAGGGCATTATCGCCTTTTTCGTCCATATTGAGCAGGGCGTTTAAGGCGGAAAGGCGTTCCAGCTTTTCCGCAAGCTCCGCTTCCTGTGCAAAAGGCTTGTTTACCTCCGCTTTGGCTGTTTCAAGCTGCCGCTCCACCGTTTCCAGTTTCGTTTTTGCTTCAGAAAGCTGTTTCGGCATGGATTCCAGCGCATGGTTGATACGGGCAAGGTTTCCGAGAGGGTCAGAGCCGACCTCAAGGTTATGGGAGAGCTGCCCTTTTAAGTTCATTACAAACTTATGGTTAAGCGAATCAAAGGACACAGACATCTTAAACCCGGCATATTCCCCCACTGTGGCAGGCACATTGACGGTTTTCATCTCCTTGCACATCTCTATGAGTGCGGTTCCGGCTTCCTTTCTGTCCGTATAGGTTTTATCCCCGACTTTCATAACAAACTGCTCCTTGTCTGCCGGGAGGTTTGTTTTTGCCCTTTGTATGTCAGCCTCCATGCCGCCGATCCGCTCTTTCAGAATGGCTATCTGCTGTGGGTAATGCTTTGCGATATTGTCCTCAAGGCGGTATTTCTGGCTGGTATGGTTCGCTTTCATCAGCTTTAGCTTTGATACCTGAATATCGAGATCCATCTTTTCTTTTATATAGGGATTACCTGTCGCAAGGGCTTTTACCTCCGCATAAGTGAGCGCCGCTTCGTCCACGTCCTCGCAGCTACGCACCGGGCTTTTGCTTGTCATTATCTGCGAAATAAATTTCTGTTTATTTTCAATGACCTGCCATGAGTAGCTGTCAAATGTTCCCTCCGTCACATAACGGAAAATCTTGACTTTCTCATTCTCATTTCCCTGACGCAGAATCCGCCCCTCCTGCTGTTCGATGTCGGAAGGACGCCACGGCACATCAAGGTGGTGTAATGCGATGAGCCTGTCCTGCACGTTCGTTCCCGCCCCCATTTTCTGTGTCGAACCCAATAAAAAACGAACCTGCCCGCTTCTCACTTTCCCGAACAGCTCCGCTTTCCGTGTGTCTGTATTCGCACTATGGATAAACGCTATCTCATTCTCCGGCACTCCTTTCTCTGCCAGTTTGTTTTTTATATCCTCATAGACGTTAAATGTTCCGTCATTTTTTGGTGTGGACAGATCACAGAAAATGAGCTGCGCCGATTTCTGCTCTTTGGTCTGCTCCCATATCTCAAACGCCTTGTTTACACACATTACCGCTTTGGAATCCTCATTGTCCGGCAGCATATCATTGATAAGGCGCTGGTCTAAGGCTAACTTCCGCCCGTCACTGGTTATCTTGAGCATATTATCCTGATATGGTTCAACAAGCCTGTTGCGTACCGCTTCGGCTCTGTCAGCAAGCGAAGAAACCATATTCTGCTGGTACTCGCTCGGTTTTAGCACCACGTTTTCATACTCTGCTTCCGGCACAGGCAGCTTCAACATATCCGGTGTCTGAATGTCAGCGCTTTCTTTAAATAAAGAGATAAGCTCCGGCAAATTAAAGAACTTTGCAAACCTTGTCTTTGCCCGGTATCCAGTTCCCTCCGGGGCTAATTCTATCGCTGTTTGAGTTTCGCCAAAAGAGGAAGCCCAACTGTCAAAATGCCCAAGCCCTAACTTCTGTAACGTACCGTACTGGAGATAGCGCATATTGGTGTAAAGTTCCGTCATACTGTTGCTGATCGGTGTTCCGGTTGCAAATGTCACACCCTTGCCGCCCGTTATTTCATCGAGGTACTGGCACTTCGCAAACATATCCGAGGACTTCTGCGCTTCCGACTGCGCTATGCCCGCCACGTTCCGCATTTTTGTGTAGAGGAACAGGTTCTTGTAATAATGGCTTTCATCTACAAAGAGCCTGTCAACGCCAAGCTGCTCAAAAGTCACTACGCTGTCTTTCCTTGAAGTGTCATTCAGCTTATCAAGCCTTGTAAAGAGCGACTTTTTCGTTTTCTCCATCTGCTTAATGGTGTAGCGTTCCCCATTATCTTCCTTTGCCTGCTGTATGGCAAGCTCTATCTCGCTGATCTGGCGCTCTATCATCGCCTGCTGGCGTTCCATTGAAAGGGGGATTTTCTCAAACTGCGAATGTCCGATAATGACCGCATCATAATCGCCTGTTGCAATCCTCGAACAGAATTTCTTCCGGTTTGCCGGCTCAAAATCTTTTTTCGTGGCAGCTAAGATATTAGCGCCCGGATATAGGCGTAAAAAATCGCTTGCCCACTGCTCCGTCAAATGGTTTGGCACGACAAATAAACTCTTTTGGCATAATCCCAACCGCCTGCTCTCCATAGCCGCCGCTGTCATTTCAAAGGTCTTGCCCGCCCCGACACAGTGCGCCAGTAAGGTATTATCCCCGTATAAAACGTGTGCGACTGCGTTTTTCTGGTGCGGTTTCAGTGTAATGTCCGGCGTCATGCCGGGGAATTTCAGGTGCGCCCCGTCATACTCCCTCGGTCTTGTGGAATTAAATAGCTTGTTGTACTTTGCCACCAAGTCCTGCCTGCGCTCCGGCTCCCGGAATATCCAGTCCTTAAAGGCTTCCCTTATGGTTTCCTGCTTCTGCGCCGCAAGGGTGGTTTCTTTTTTGTTCAGGACTCTCTTTTCCTTCCCGTCCTCCACGATTGTATCATATACCCGGCTGTCTTTCAGGTTCAGCGAATCCTCTAATATCTGGTAGGCGTTCCTGCGGCTCGTTCCGTAGGTCATATTCACAAGGGCATTTCCATAGTCCGCATTTTTGCCTTTTACGTTCCACTGCCCCGTCACGTCCGAAAACTGTATGCCCATTACTTTTTTATCAAACAGATGCTGCGGCGTTTCAAAAATATCACGCATGAAGTCCTCAAGGTATTCTGGCTTAACCCATGTTGCGCCGATACGCACCTCAATCTCCGATGCGTCAAGCTCCTTTGGCTGTACCTGCGTGAGCGCCTGCACGTTCACGTTAAATTCCGGGTGGTTCTCCGCATAAACTTTTGCTGTTTCCAGCTTATCCCTCACGTTTCCGCTCAGATACTCGTCCGCTGTTTCCCATTTGTCCGTTACGGGATTTTTAAAGATTACCCCCGCAAGTTCTTCCGTTATCTTATCAATCATCTTCCCGTAGGCTTCCCCGTCCGTATATTCCTTATCGTCCATGAGCAGGTCAGCCATATAGTCAAGGTCAACTTTCGCTTTCTCCGACAAAGATACCGCAAGGGCTTCTGTCGGCGTGTCTACGCTCGTAACAGCTTCCGCTTTCTTGATCGTCCGCCTTGTGAACATATCTGCCTTGCCCTTAAACTTGCCTTCCTCGTCCGTCTTTTCAAGGGAGCATAACAGACAATAGCTGCTGTCCTGATTGAATGCCCGCTTGTTTGTCTGGGAATTGATAAGACCGTATTTCTTGGTAAAATCATCATACAGCCTGTTTAATTCTGCCTGCTTGTCTTTGATAACGCTGTCCGGGTATTCCTCAAGCTGCACATTGATTAACTCCTGCGTACAGTCCCGGATAGCCACCATGCCCTGAATCCTCTCAAGCATGGAATCTTTCATGTCTACGGGCTTCATTATGGAATTTTCCCGGTAATAGACTTTGCCCTCCACAAGCGCATAGCTGTAATTCTTCACATCCGGGTCTGCCGGGATAGTCTGGTCAGCAAGGTCATCGGCAAGCTCGTCTATCTCCACTTCCTCGATTTCTCCCTCAATACGGCTCACCGCTTCCGCAAGCTGCTCTGCAAACGGTCTTGTGGTGTCGGGGCTGCAGGTGCTTTCCATGCCATAGGGACCGGAAACCATCTCCATTTTACCCACAATCATCTCCGGGTGTCCGGCAAAATAGCTGTTCATGGCAATTCCGTTCTCATCTTCCGAGAGGTGTACCCAGTCCGGCTCTATATCCATCACCCGGTCACGCTTTTTCAAGAATAAAATATCGGAAGTGACTTCCGTTCCCGCATTTTCCTTAAATGCGGTATTGGGCAGCCTGACCGCCCCCAAAAGCTCCGCCCTCTGTGCAAGGTATTTCCGCACTTCCGGGCTTTTCTTATCCATTGTACCCTTGCTTGTCACAAAGGCAACCACGCCGCCCGGACGCACTTTATCTAAGGTCTTGGCGAAAAAGTAATCATGTATCAGGAAATTGTTTTTATCATACTGCCTGTCAGACACTTTATATTGTCCAAAAGGCACATTTCCTACCGCCACATCAAAAAAATCGTTCGGATAGTCTGTCTTTTCAAAACCGGAAATTTTGATATTTGCGGTTGGGTAAAGCTGTTTTGCGATGCGCCCGGTAATCCCGTCAAGTTCCACGCCGTACAGCCTGCTCTCCTGCATTTTTTCCGGCAGCATACCAAAGAAATTGCCGATGCCCATAGCAGGCTCTAATACATTCCCTTTTTCAAATCCCATGTTTTCCAATGCCTGATAGATGCTGCGGATAATAACCGGGCTTGTGTAATGGGCATTTAAGGTACTCTCCCTTGCGGAAGCGTATTCCTGCTCTGACAAAAGGCTTTTTAATTCCTGATATTCCCCCGCCCATGCGCTTTTGCTCTCATCAAAGGCATCGGCAAGACCGCCCCACCCGACATACTGGCTTAAAATCTTCTGTTCCTCCGGTGTGACTGTGCGGTTTTCTCCCTCAATCTGTTCGAGGGTGCGGATTGCTTCAATGTTCCTCCTGAATTTCTCTTTAGGCGAAAAACCTGTGTTCGCCTTCGCCGCATCAGCGCCGAAGGCATCATCTGTAATGCGGAAGTTGACCGCATTGGATTTGTCAATCTGCGGCTCTGCCAGTTTTGCGGGGCTTTGTTTTTTCGGTTCAGACAGAGTATTTTCTGTTTCTTCTGCTAAAAGACGCTCAAAATTCTCCCTGCTTTCCGCCCGGAAGATTGGGTAAAACAGCTTCGGGTCACGAAGCTGCACCTCCCTGTCGGAAATGCCCTCAATAATAAACTCCGTTCCCTCAATAGTTACGGTATCGCCAATCTTATATTCCTGCTTTTCCTGTTCTGCTTTCTCCGGCTTATCAAAATGTAGTTTCTCAATAACCACATCATAGGGCAGGTTGTTTTTTTCTCCCGGATAGACCGCCGCTGTTTCCGTTGTGTAGCCCGTCTGTTCAGCTTCTTTTTCTTCCGGTGTAAACAGGTGTGCGTTCCGTTCATCCTGCCGCAGCAGCTTCGCAAAGTTCTCCCTGCTTTCCAAGCGGCGAGGGGGATTGAACAGGGAGCGATCCATAATCTCCACATTCCAATCGTCGGTTCTGACAATCTCATAGGGCTTATTGTCTATATATACGGTATTCCCAACCCGGTAATCCGGCTTTTCCGGTGTAGCTTCCTCCGGTTCATGCCCCTGTGCGAATATCTCTTTTACCTGCTCCTGTGTCAATTCTCCGTTTTCTAACTTTTCCAACAATTCCCGGCACTGTTCCGGCGTTCCCACAAAAAGCACATCACGGGGGATTGCCCTCCCATTTCCCTCATTCTCGTAAGCCTGTAAGAAAAAGCGGTCATTTATACTCTCGCTGCGGGGATTGGCTTCCATCTGGTAAAAATATTCCGGTTCTGTAGCTGACAGTTCTCCTTCTCTTTGGGAGAAATCTTTCCATACCCTCTCTGAAACAGCCCTGAAATAAGAAGATTCATCTTCCATAATCTCATATTCAATCTCCTTCAATTCCTCAAGGCTTTCTGCATCTGCTATCTTTTCATGGTATTTAAAATACACTGCTTCCCGGCTGAGAATCCCCTCCAACCGTTCCAGTTCCGGCTCTGGCATACGCTCCCATATATCGTCCTTTTCTGTATGGATGGTAAAGCCTTCCCCGTCATCGTGGTATTGCAGGGTATATTGCAGGGAATCATGTTCCCCACGAATGTCACACTCAAAATCATAGACGGTAGTCCGGGAACCAGCAGAATATTCCCTGTTAATCAATACCAGATTCTGTATATCGTCTGCGGTCAGCGGCTTCTCTGCACTGTCTTTTTGCACTCCTGCCTTTGCCTGTTCCACATACGCCCACTCTGCCGCTTCCTGCCTGTCGGTTTCCTTTTCCACCTGTTCAAGATATTCCCCTGCTTTTTCTCTTGTTGCAAATGTGTGTACTGTTCCGTCACTGTCACGGTAATACTCATCACGAATATCATCCCAAATGGCAAAATCTTCCCCTGGCGCAAAAGCATCACTTGTTTCTGTTACGGAAAATCTTTTGTATGATTCAACCTCGTTTTCCTTTGCAACCTGTTCCGCAAAGGCAAGCATGGCATCCACTTCTTTGTCCGCTTCGCCATTCTCCAACTTTTCACGGACTGCGGCGGCATTAATATCCGGGAAATCATCACTGCCCTTTCCTGACCTCTGGACATCATGTCCAGAAGTTTCCCCCTGTGCCTGCTCCCTTTTGTATTCGCTCTGTTTCTGCATGGAGCTGAACACCATCTCATCATATCCGATCACATCAATCAGGTCTATATGGCTGTCTATGTATTCCTGCGCCAGTCCACGGTTGATAAAGAATCGGTTATGCTCCGGGTAAGGCACAAGAAGCCCGTCCTCCCCAGGTGTCACAAGGCGGTAGCGCACTCCCTCCCTGCCATCGGCATATTGGTGTGTATAAAAACCTATTTCCGGCTCTGAATAATCCTCCGATGATTCCAGTGCAACCGTAATCTTTTCCACTTTCTCTGCATGATCAGCGGCAAATTCTTTTGCGTAATCCTCCCCGTCCTCTTTTGCCCCGTCCAGTGTTTCCGAAACAGAAAGGGGGCTTGCGTCTGTATGGTGGGTATTATATAAGGCATACCCCTCCGTTTCCTTGTCAATCCATAAAAATCCCCCGTCAGGCAGCTTCGCCGCCCACTCCGTAGGCTGACCATTATCATCGTCCATATCATGTACGATATGCCAGTCCAGTTCCCCCTCGGAAACATCTGAAATATCATAATTGTTCTGCTCCTCCGCCTGCTTTTCTTCTGCCCGTATCGTAAGTTCTTTCTCAATCTCAATATATCTTCTTGCCTGATTGACAAAGCCATTCAGGACAGCAGGGTGCGAAGCGGCAACTATATCCCGGTTTTCATACATGGCATAAGGCTCAATAGACTTTGCCCACTCCTTATTTTCCGGGGAAATCCTGTCCTCCTGCCTGCGGTGCATAATAGTGTTTGCAAGCACATAACTGACACGTTCGATACCGTATTCCTTTATGACACCCTCTGCTGTTCCTTTGGGCAGGCGGTATCCGTCAAAGTTTTCAGCGATTACCCGGTCTATGGCATCTTTGCAGGCAACTTTTGTGTCACGCTCCATTTTCGCCTGCGCTTTTTCAAGTTCTTTCTGTGCCTGTTCTTCTTTATATACTGCAAATGCTTCTTTTCCTTTCGGGGATAAATACTTATCTTCCTGAACGAGCTTGCGGATACGCTTTTCCACCACTTTCCAAGACAAAAGCACATCTGCGTAAGGCTCTGAAATATTGCCTTTCCTCAATCTGATGCCTTTAAAATCGTGATCCTCCCAACTGTGGTCACTCCCGGCAAGGGCATGGGAGCTGCCGCCTGTGCCATATTCTTTTTTCAGGAAATCAGCGGCTTCTTTGCTGTCATGCCCCTCCATGAAATAGTCATAGATACGGAATGAACCATGATGATAACCGCTCCCGCTTCCGAGCCTGTGGTCTATCTCGTCCTGCGTGATAAAATCTTCTTTTCTGACTTCCACGCTGTCAGATACCGGAAACGTCTTTTTTTCCAGAAGAAGGTTGTCAAGCTCCGCCCTTAATTCCTCATTTGACATGACAAAACGGACACGCATTTTTTTCTCGCCGCTTTCAAGCTGCGCTAACGCCTTATCCATGTGGGAAGCAGCCAGATCAACGCCCTCCGGCGTTGACAACAGTTCTATCAATCCCGCATGGGAATCCGGATAATTATTCGCCTTTAATTCCAGTTCTTCCGGCATCTCCCCAATACCGTCACGGAAAAAGAAATACAGGCGGTCAGCGATGCGCCCCCGCTCCACTTCATCCACAAGGTAGGCTTCGTTTGCGCCCATATAAGCGCCGCTCTCTACCTGAGAACGTATCTGCTGTTCTATCTCCTGCCAGCCCATTGTAAACTTTGGACGTTCAAGGGCAGATGTGCCATAGCCGACTGTCATTCCCTGACCGTCAAACCATACCGCTACCTGCTTTCCGTCAAACTCGAAGCCCTTTCCGGTGGTTTTGTATTCCCTTTTGAGAAATTCTGCCATTTCCTCCGGTGTTTTGCCCTGCTGGTACTTGGCGTAAATGCGCTTGCGGCTGTTATCCCTGCCACCCCCGCTCCGCAGGATTGCGTCAAGCTGTTCTTTTGGCAAAGTTTCCTTTTTCGGTTCGGGGCTTGCCTTTTCTGGCTGGACACTGCCCTGCTCCGCCTCTTTCATGGCGATGCTACCCACCTGCTCCGCAAACATGGAGAACAGGTCAAGCTGCTGGTACATTCCATTTGTGTCAATCTGTTCCGCCTTTTCTCCCGGAAGCAGATATACCCCGTCCTCCATATAGGAATTTACCCAATACCTCGCATCTTCCCATGATATGGTGGTTTCATTCTCCATTCCCGGCTTCCCGCTCATGTTGATGTGAAGCCCTTCCTCGTTGGCGTGGAATCCTATGGGAGTTCCCGCCACACTAAAACCGTAATATGTGCCGAAATGGAAACAGTTTTTAAAATATTCCGTTTGCAGCCTTGTATCCTGCTCCATCGCAAAATAGCCCGCAATCTCCGGTCTTTTATGGATAAGGAAATGGTCAGAGCATAAAACCCCTTTCTGAATCTCCATCGCCTTTTCTGCAAAAGAAAGGTTATCCGAAAAAGAGCCGGATAATGAATCTTCTCCATTATCCGGCTCTCCCATTTCCATATTCGTTTGTGCTTCGCCGCTTACAGGCTGTAAACCAGCTCCGTCAGCACGATTTCCTCCGCCGAGTGTTTGATGTTGTTCATCATCTGCACCCACTTCATCTGATCGGACGCTTTCAGTTCCTCGTCCACTCCCTCTGCTTTCGCCATCTGCTCCATCAGAACGTCCAACCTCCGCTCTGCCTGCTTCTGTATCTCCAGACAATGTGCTTTCAGGCTTCCCTCCAGAAGCATCCCGCTGTAAATCCCTCTCCGGTGTTCCTTCAGATAGTTCCTCCGCATCAGCCCGTACTTGGTCAGCGCTTCCTCCGGCTCGCTGTTGGGTGTCAGATTGGGTATCAGATAATCCCCGTTCTTCTCGTATGTCAGTTCCATGTGCAGTTCCCTCCGTTTCTATGTGATTGGTGTCTGTTTCCGGTTGTGGTTCGTTTTCGCTTTCACGCTTTAAAGCATTATAGCGTGGATCAGGGGCATTTGCAAGCATTTTCTCGGCATTTTTTTCAGGTCTTTCAGGCTGTACCCCGTTTGCCTTTTCCTGCGCCTTATTCCGGGCAGTCTGGCGGTCATAAGCCGCAACCGTCCTCCCGATTTCCATAAGAATCGGCTTGCACATATCCGTTGTGGCGTTTCCGATTACGGACAACACTTTTGTGGTGTTAAACTCACTGATATAGCTAAAATCAAGCTCATCTTTCCAGTAATCCATATCAGCGCCGCAGCGTGACAAAAGAGTGTAGGCGATGCTTGCGGAGAGCGTGTCACGCAGCCTTACCCCTACATTCAATTCATCCAGTTCCTCTAAAAAGCTGTCCTCTTTCGCATAAGACAATTCCGGCAGGATTTCCATGTAATAATCTTCCGCAATCCCTCTGGCAATCTCCATGAGCCTGCCCTCAAAAGTATTCTGTTTATCCGTTGCCCCGTATGTCTTTTCAAGCTGTGCAAGCACCGCTTCCTTGTGTTCTTCCCGAAGTTCCCACAGGTACGGGTCTTTGCCGATCCGCCTCGCCTTATGTACGTCTGATACGTCAAAGACATATTTCAGTCTTGGGCGCTCACTCTCCCGGTCTAAAAGCGCAATCCCCTTTGCCCCTCTGTTTACCCAACAGAACATTTTTTCATTCCATATCTCCATTGTGGCGCAGGCATTGGCGTCCGGTCTTTGGGCATAGATAAGCATCTGATCCTC
Organism: Lachnospiraceae bacterium; assembly: GCA_910575005.1. GTDB lineage: Bacteria > Bacillota > Clostridia > Lachnospirales > Lachnospiraceae > Petralouisia. The sequence goes on from CAJTCL010000004.1 coordinate 30,635, forward strand.
AAAGGCATATTTATACAGCCTTGCGGCTGTGTTCAGGTATTTCGCCCATTCCTCCCCGTTCTTCGTTACCTGCTTTGCGGTTTCCCCTGCAAGCATGGAGATTTCATGGTATTTCTTTGAAACATAATATTGTTCAGCCATTCATGCCCTCCTTAATCATAAAACCCGTTTTCCTCTATGCCCTTTTCCAGAATGGACGCTATCAGAGCGTCAAGCTCCACCCCGTTAATCTCGCTGACTACAATCAGCTTCGCAAGGGTGTCTTTTTCCACAGGAACCGCATAATGCTCCTTGTCAGGACACAGATTACGCACACAGACATCAAGTGCATCCGCAATTTTACAGAGGGTAGCCATATCTGGCTCCCGTATGCCTGCCATAATGTCAAGCAGCGTGTTTTCATGGACGCCGGACAGCGCCGCCAGTCCCGGTATGCTCATCTCCATCTCTTTCATCGTGTGCAGTATCTTATCCCCTGTGCTTAAAATTTCCATTCCTATCATCGTTCCTGCCCTCCTATTCTGCCTTGTTCCCAAAGGAAAAGGCGGTAGTTTCTTTCGCTTTTACAGCGGTAAACTTTGCCTTTACTTCCGCAACCTTTGATTCCAGAACCGAGAACATCGCCTCCACCTGCTCCGGCGTGTAGTCATAGGCGGAACGGTTGGCAAGGTTCTCAAGCCTGCCGATAGCGTAGGTAGCTTTGTTGATGCGGTACTCCCCAAGACGGACAAATTTCTCCGCTTTGGTTTCCTCTGTCTTTGCTGTGTTTTCTGTTACGTTTTCCATCGCTTCACTCATTATAAAGTCCTCCATTTTTTATAGATTTAAGGGCATACAGACAATCCCGTATGCCCCATGCAAAAAATATTTTCTGTTACTTTTTCTTTTTGGGAAATTCCAGCTTTATCTTATACTGTGAGCCTTTTACTTCCTTTCCGTCTTTGGTGTAGGAATAATCTTCCACGCCCTCCGGGATAAGGTACGCATCATAGCTGCCCTTTTTGCCTTTCAAGCCTTTTACAAGCGTCTTTTTCCCGTCCAGCAGGCTTTTTATCTGGCTGTCGGTAAGCGCTGCGCCCATAACCTTTGACACGTTCATGCCGCACTTATTTTTGCAGTAAGCGCCGAATTTCCCTTTTACCACATCGCCGCCGCACTTCGGGCATTTTCCATAAACTTCCGCATTTCCGTTTCCAAACATGGATTTCTGTTCCTCACTGATGCAGTGGTAAGTCTGGACAAGACCGTTTACCAGATCGGCAATCCCCTCCATAAATGCCTGCATGGGATATTCGCCTTTTGCGACCAGTGTCAGGGCATTTTCCCATTCGGCGGTAAGGTGCGGAGATTTTACCACATCAGGAAGGACGGTAATGAGCTTTACTCCGTCCTCTGTCGGTATCAATCTGCAAACTGAACTCCGTTCAGTTTTCTCACGCTTCACAAACCCATCCCGGACTAACTTTTCAATGATGTCAGCCCTTGTTGCAGGTGTGCCAAGCCCTTTCCGCTCTACATCATCGCCCATGTCCTCCGCCCCGGCACGTTCCATTGCGGATAATAATAAATCTTCTGTAAAACGCTTCGGCGGGGAAGTAAAATGCTCCGTTACCTTTGTCTGTACTCCCTCAAATGACATTCCCTCCGAAAGTTCCGGCAGCTTCCTGTCCTCGTTTTCCCCCTCTGCCTTGTCTGTCTTATAAGAACGCTTCAAAGCGGCTTCAAAGTCCTTCCAGCCGTTCTGCAGCACAGATTTTCCGGAAACCGTAAAAACAGTGTCATTACAGCCAAATTCTGCTTTGACGGTTTCATACTCATGCTTTTCCCCGGCAGCGCAGAGCAGGCGGTTCGCCGCAAGGGAAAGTATCTTCATCTCACCCTCCGGCACAGCGGAAAGGTCAGCCTTTGCAATCTCCATAGTAGGGATAATTGCGTGGTGGTCTGTGACCTTTCTGCTGTCCATTACCCTTTTTATGTCCAGCTCTGCCCCGGACGGTTCTTCAAAGAGAATGGCTTTGTAGACAGCGCCAATCACGCCCCTTGCGGTATCTTCCATATCGTCCGATAAATACTGGCTGTCCGTCCGGGGATATGTAACCAGCTTTTTCTCATAAAGGCTCTGGGTGTATTCTAAGGTCTGCTTTGCGGTAAAACCAAATAAGCGGTTCGCATCCCTCTGCAACGTGGTAAGGTCATAGAGCTTCGGCGGCTGGAGGGATTTCTTCTCCTTTGTGACCGAGATAACCGAAGCGGCTCTGCTTTCACAGGCTGCAGCAATACGTTCCGCCTGCGCCTTGTCCTCTATCCGCTCCGTTGCCGCATCCACCCCGTCCATGAGGATATGTGCCACATAATACTTCTCTTTCTTAAAACTCCTGATTTTTTCCTCCCGCTCTACAAGCATGGCAAGCGTCGGTGTCTGCACCCTGCCGACCTTTAACACCTTGCCGCCGTACAGAACCGTAAAAAGCCTTGTACCGTTCAAGCCTACAAGCCAGTCCGCCCTCTGCCTGCATAAAGCGGATTCATACAGACCGTCATAATCGCTCCCCGGCTTCAGGTTCGCAAATCCCTCCCGGATTGCGCTTTCTTCCATTGAGGAAATCCAGAGCCGCTTTATGGGCTTGCTGCACCCTGCCTGATGATACACAAGGCGGAAGATCAGTTCCCCCTCCCGCCCTGCGTCGGTGGCGCATACAACGCTGTCCACCCTTGTATCGTGCATCAGCCCTTTTAATACTTTATACTGTGCCGCTGTATCTCCCTTAACCTCTGTCTGCCATTCCTCCGGTATCATGGGCAAGCCCTCGTAATCCCACTTTTTCCATGCCTCCGAATAGGCTTCCGGCTTCGCAAGCTCCACCAGATGCCCGATGCACCATGAAACAATATACCCGTTCCCCTCCATGTACCCGTCTTTTCTTTCATTTGCCCCGATTACATGGGCAACCGACTGTGCCACACTCGGCTTTTCCGTTATCACAAGCTGCATTATTCTTCCTCCTTGTCATCAAAAAAATCATCTTCCGAACCGTCCTCCGGCTCATCTTCGTTTTCGTATTCGCCCTCATCTTCCTCGTCCTCATCTTCGTCCTCGATAAAGTCCTCTTTCTTTTTGCGGACAACCTTGAAATAATAAGCGCCGCCGATAAAGGCTATGGCAAGTGCGCCCATGAGGATATAGGAAACCATAGGGTTAGGCTCTGACGCTTTTTCTTCCGGCTCTGTTTCCTCTGTATTTTCCGTATCTTCCGCATTTTCTTCATCTTCGGTATTTCCCTCTGCCTGCTCCTGATCTTCCGGAAGTTCCCCGTTATTGTTTGGCAGAGCGCCGCCCTCTGTCGGGATTGCGGATTCTAAGGCTGCAGAATTTTTCGGCAGCGTTTCGCTGTTACCGGAAGTGGCGTTTAACAGGTCATTTTCCGTAATCTCCGTAAGGAAATACACCAGTTCTTCCTCTCCGTCCCGGTCAATGATTAAATAGAAAACCTTGTCCGTTGCGGTCTGGATTGTATAAAATTCCTTCCCCTGCCCGGACTTCTCATTTTCGGTATCCTTATCCCCGCTTTCCGCTTTTTCAGCGGCATCCGCCTCCGCCATCGCCTGCTTTTTCTGCTCCTGCGGCGTCTGTGAAACGGTGTTCCCCTCGCTGTCCGTTTTGGTATGCTCTGTTACCGTTCCTGTGGCGCTCCCCGGTTTGGTGGCTTCGGCATTTACCGGGAGCTGCTCTGCCGGGTTTTCGTCACTCTCATCAGCAGGGTCTTTGTAATACGGGTTTTTCGTTTTATAGACTTCTGACATATTCCCGGCGTTGTCCATAGCGGAAATGGTAAAATATTCATACCCGGCGTCAAACTGCTGTAACCGTACATTCAATGTTCCATTTGTCAGCTCCGTAAACTCATAACCGTTTACATAGACCGCTTTTGCGCCGGAATCCGTATCATGCACCTGAATACTTAAAAGCCCATCGCTGACCGCAGCGTTGAGCGTGGGTTTTGTGGTATCAAAGCATTTGATCGTCCTGCTCCGCTCGTATGTATTGCCTTTCTGGTCTGTGACCTGCACATAAATAGTGCAGTTTTCAGAGATTTCCAGTTTCTTATCTTCCGTCACGTCCGTCCAGCTCCCATTCTGCCCGACTTTCGCCTGAATCTTTGCGGTTTCAAAATTGCCCGTATGCGCCGCATCAGTTACGGTAAACGTGACCGTTGCCCTTTCGTTATGCCACCCGCCCGGACTGTTGATGTTAATCACAACATTCGGTGTCTTATACTCACAGTCTTTGTAATCGGCGGCACACACTTCACAGTCTTTGTCATAATCGTATGCGCCGCATTTCTTTTCACAGGTACATACCGGCTCAACTTCGTTGCCCGATACGGTTCCGCCCTCGGTTTCTTCCTCTGTGCCGCTCCCCGTCTGTTCCCCCGGACTTTCCTCTGTACTGCCCTCCGTTTCCTGCTCCGCAGCGCTTTCTTCCTTACCGTTTTCTGTTTCCTGCCCCGCTGAATCTTCCTCTGCACTGCTTTCTGTTTCTTCCTCTGCCCTTGCTTCAATGGCATTGTTCCCGTTCATGGAAAATGCCACTGCTGGCATGGTCAGTAAAATCATGGATAAAAAGAGCGATAATGCCGCCCTATAACGTAGCTTCATTTTTTTGTTCATGGCTTGCCGCCTCCCTCTCTGTTTGCTGTGTCTGTTCCTCCTGCTCCTTTTTCCGAAGCAGGCTTAAAATTTCTTCCTCGCTGACTTTATTCAGCAGAATCAGGCGTTCAAGGGAGATTTTATTTTTTTCAATGAATTTCATTTTCTCCGCATCTTCCGCCATCTGCAACTGGCTCTCCAAGTCCTTCTGCTTTTCCTGCAAATCCGCAAGCTGCCCCCGGACTTTGGAAAGCTCTTTTTTAATCCGTTCCTTTGTCACATTTCTTCTCCTTTCCATGCCAGAATAACAGGCATTTTTTAACTTCTAATTTAATCTGCCAAACGCATAGAAGTGGCTCTGCCAGTAAGACGTGTTGATACTGGCGTATTTGATCGGATCGCCGCAGTGTATCATCACGCCGTTTCCGCAGTATATCCCCACATGGCTCACGGGTCCTGCCGAGTTGTATGTACCCGTAAAAAAGATAATGTCCCCTGCCTTTGCGTCCGCCGCCGATACAGGCGTACACTGGTCATAAATCCCCTGTGCTGTTGTCCGTGGCAGATTGTGTACCCCGCTGTTGGTAAATACCCAGCAGACAAAACCGGAACAGTCGAAAGACGTGGACGGGCTTGAGCCGCCCCACACATACGGATAGCCTAAATATTTTGCGGCTTCTTCCATAAGCGCCTGCACCGTTGCATCATCATAAGAATCCGGCGGTATGGCATTTCCCCCGCCGCTCCCTGCACCCGGCGTTTCCCCGTAAAGAGTTCCCTCCCCGGCTTCAAAATAAAATAACGGGTTATAATACTCCCCGTTATACAGACACTCAATATGCAGGTGGCTTCCGGTGCTGCTCCCCGTATTCCCCGTTGTTCCTATGGTATCGCCATGCTTTACGCTCTGCCCCGCACTGACGCTCAACGTGTCCATGTGGGCATATTTGGTACAGTACCCCTTATCGTCCTCTATGACGATATAATTCCCATAATAGCTGTCATAGGCGGCTGTGGTGACTGTGCCATCCATCGCCGCAAGGACTTCCGTTCCGGTTGGCACTGCAATATCCACGCCCCGGTGGAACTGTTCTGCCCCCGTTACCGGGTTGATGCGGTAGCCATAATAGCTGCTCACATAGTTGTACCAGTATAAATTTAAAGGCGTGTAAAACTGCTGTGTCAGACCATGCGTTTCATTGTAAAGCGCATAAATGTCTTTCTGCTCGCTGTTCATGTGTCCGGCTACCACTACATTCAAATTTTTTGCGGTCAGCGTGACTTCCAGTATGGTTACGGTATATTCTTCTTCCTCCTCATACTCATATTCTTCCTCCGTTTCCTCCCCCGTTACCGGGTCTGTGACGGTTCGTGTGCCTGTCTTTGTTACCGTCCTTGTCCTCGTTTCCGTTGTCGGGTTTAAGGTCAGCTCATACATCTCGTCAAAAAGGCTCTCGACCTCCCCCTGCACGTCCGCCGCTGTAAATTCGGTATGGACTGCGGAAAGGTAGCTGATGAGTGCGAACGGGTCATGCCCGATTGCGTCAAGGTTATAACGGTACTCGTCATAATCCGGATAATCCGTTTCTATGGAATCAATCTCTTTCTGCAATTCCATTTCCAGCTCTGAAAAAGCTAAATCCGCAGCGTCGATCTCTGCCGGAACGCTCATATAGCTGCCCGCCAGCGTGGTACTTATTCCATTTGAGAACATCGCCCCGCATGAGGACACAGAGGTCATTATCATAATAAGCAGGACTGCAAACGCACCGACAGCCACAAGTGCGGAAGCGTGTTTTGCCGCTATCTCCTGCAATTTCTTTGCAACCGTTGTGGTAATGTTTGCGGATTTTACAGCCGCCTCTTTTGTATTTTTTGCCGCCTGCCCCGCCCGTTTTGCCTTTGCGTACTCACGCTTGATGCGCTGTTTCTGTAACCGTTTCTGCAACTGCTTCTTTAGGGTCTTTTCCTGCATTTCCGGGTTTTCCTCAAGGAATTTCTGGTAGCGGAAATTGACTTCTTTCTTAAACTGCTTTTTCTCCAGTTTTTCCACTTTCGCCCGCTGCCGCTGTTCCTTCCCCTTGTAATGACGCTTTATGAAGCGGTAGCCATCTTCGGCTTTCTGTTCTGTCTTATGTGCGCCCTCCACTGCGGAATTATCTTTCTCCGCTTCGGCAACCTTGCCATGTGCGTAATTCGTAAACTCCGAGCCTGCCCTGCCCGCCATGCGCTTCACCGGATTGTCCGCATGGAAAGGCTTTTCCTTTACCTCTGCGGTCAGCACATATCTTGCCCTGCCCGTCTTTTCGTCAAAGACACGCTCTAAGGAATACTCTTTCTTCTTTGGCAGCTTCTTCCTTGCCTTTTGGGTACGCTCTGCCGCTTTTTCAGCCTTTCCCTGCAACTTATTTAATTTCTTGCTGCCCTGAAACTCCGGCTCTGCGCCATCGGTAAAGGCATCGTCTTTTGCAAAGGTGGCATCTTTTGTCTGGAAGTCACGCTCAAAATCAGATTTTTTCGTGCGCTCCCTGTCCTGATGCTCCCGCCTACGGTATCTGCCCTTTTTTTCGCTCTGGTGGTAAGTATCCCTGCGGCGGTAATCGTCCTTAAAATCTTTTGTTTCCCCGGTCTGCTCCCCGCCGCTGTCCTCTGTAAAAGCGTTTTCTTCCTTTGTAAAGCCGCCCTGCGTCTTGCCCTCCACACCGCCGCTCCCCGGATTCTCATTTTCCTTAAAAAAACTGTTCTCCTTTTGGAACTGCCTTGACTGCCTGCGCTTTTTTTCTCCGGGCTTTGCTTTCTGTCCGGCTGTTTTCTCTGTACTGCCCTGAAAACTGTTCCGGCTCTCCCCAAAACCGCCGCCCTCCGGTTTTTCTTTGGGCTTTTGGACATTGTGTCCAGAAGTTTTATCCGCATCTCTCGGCTGGTGTGCGCCGGACTGTTTCCGCTTTGCATTTTTGGCATTATCTCCCTTTGTGGGAGCGCCGCCTGCAAAAGCATTTTTATCCTTTGCAAATTCAGCCGACTGTTTTTTCTTTTCTTCTGCCACTGATTATTACACCTCCAGATTTTTTATTCTGCCTTGCGAAACCTCAAACCACCTTCTTTCCTTTTCCACACCGATAAACTCCCTGCCAGCCTTTATGCAAGCCTCCCCTGTCGGGCAGCTCCCCATGAACGGGTCAAGGCACACCTCGTTTTCAAGCGTGGAACACCTTACCAGATGCTCTATCATCGGCACTGGCTTTTCTGTCGGGTGCCGCTTTTCTTTTCCTCTGGGAATCCTTGTTTCGATTACTGTCGATCCGGAAAAATGCACTTTCCGGTAATTCCCTTTCCGGTACATAAGGATAAACTCTGCCCGCTTGGGATAATATGTGGAAGGCACAGTCATTTTCTTGTCCATTACCAGTAACTCACAGAACTTAAAGCCGCTTGCGATGCAGGCATCATGCAGGGAAAAAAGATTCCTGTCATTGGACATCACATAAAAATACCGTTCCCTTTTCAATATCCGGTACACTTCCGGCACCCAGTCCTTAAACTTGATTTCTTTCGTGCTGAATCCGCAGTTTTGGAACACCTCTCCGCCCTCATAGAGCAGCTTTCCTTTTTTCATGCCGCCGCCCGTCAGCTCAAATGGCGGGTCAGTAAAGACCATATCCACGCTTTCAGCTTCCATGTTGCCCGCAATCCTCAAAAAATCAGCATGGTGCAAAGCAGCCCTGCCCCCGGCATATATGGCTGCAGCCCTTTCTCCCATCTATCTTCCCCCTTTCTGGACGGTCATTCCTGCCGCCCTTTTTTCTTGTAGCCGCTTGGCACATAATCCTTAAAATCTTTTACGGAGTAAAACAGCCACTTGTTGTTTACCCATCTCTGTATCTTCCTTGTTTCCTCCGGCGCTGTGGGCTTTTCGTATATCATCACATACGGGTCATACCCCATATCCCGCAGGGTATAAATACGGTACAAATCCTGCTCATGGGTGCTTCCATAGTTGGTAAGCACATAGACACGCCTTTTCCGCTTGTCCTTTACGGTTGTATGTTCCAAAAACTTTTGGAAATAGGGGATTAAATCATCTTCCGGATTATCCCATGCGAAATGCAGCGTTTTTATTTTTATCTGGTTGAGCGCCGCCACTTTCTCCGGCGTGATGAGCCGCACATCAAGCCCCTGCGTAAAATCAACAGTTGCCCCGCTATCCGCAAGCTGCCCTAAAAGCCTTTCCCAATCAGGGCAGGCTAAGATATTTGCGTCTAAGAGTTTGATCTCCTTTTCTCCGCCCCAAAACTCGGAAAGGTCAGCCACCGCCTCCGTTTTTCTTCCCTCTTTATCCCCAACGATACAGAAGCCACACCCACGAGGACAGCCCCTTGAAAGGAAACCGTAAGCAGTTCCCGCAAACTGCGGGTACAGCCCATAGTCCGGGTGCGTATGCTCCACGATGTCAGGCAGCTTATTGTCAAGACCGTACCCTGTGCCGCCTTTTATGACGTGGTAAGCCTTTACGCTGCCTTCATAATCTTTTGAATAAGTGTCAGTGAATACCCTGCTCATATAAACAAGGTCATACCACTTGTTTTTGTCGTACCATTCCACCGTATCGCCCCTTGCCTTATGGTAGGCGGACAGCTTCATCAGGCAGAGGTTGGGGAAATTATGACCGTCTACGTCAATCAGCCCTACTTTCAATGAAACCTCCAATCCGTTCTCCTGCGAGGACACAATATTCTCCATTCAGTTCAATGCCGATGTACTGTCTGCCGTTTCTTACCGCCGCCAGCCCCGTTGTGCCGCTCCCAAAGAATGGGTCAAGCACGATGCCGCCCTCCGGACAGCCTGCGAGTATGCACCTTTCCGCCAGTTTCGGGGGATAAGCCGCAAAGTGCTTCCCCCGGTAGGGTACGGTATTGATCAGCCACACATCCCGGCAGTTCCTGAAAAGGGAAATATCTTCCTCCTTGATTTCCCCTGCTTTTCGTGGTCTGTTAAAGCTCTGCACCCCCGCCTGCCCCGGCACTTCGCCGGAATATTTATGGCTTCCCCCACGCCCGCCCATGTACCGCCTTGCGGTATCTTCCGCAATCGGTTCTGCAATCGCCGCAGCGTCATAAAAATACTTCTGTGACTTGGCAAGCAGAAAAATATGCTCATAGCTGCGTGTCAGCCGGTCCTTTACGCTCTCCGGCATGGCGTTCCCTTTCTGCCAGATGATGTCATTCCGCAGATACCATCCCCTATCCCGGAGCGCAAAAGCCAGCATCCAGGGGATACCGATTAAGTCCTTATGCTTGCAGCCTGCCACGTTCTGGGCTATGGAAACTTTCTGACCGTTCCTGCCCTCCGGGTTCTTTGGGTCTGTCAATCCCCCTTTGCTTCCCGTACCGCAGTATGTATCTGAAATATTCAGCCAGCACGTTCCGTCCGTTTTCAGCACCCGGTAAACCTCCATAAAAATCTCTGCCAGTTTCGCAATATACTGTTCCGGCGTCGCTTCCCTGCCGACCTGCCCTTTTATGCCATAATCACGCAGACCGTAATAAGGCGGCGAAGTGACACAGCAGTGGACGCTCTCATCGGGCATATCTTTTAAGGCGGCAAGGCAGTCATTATGGATAATCGTGTTTGTTTCCATCACTTCCCGCCTCCGTTCGTGCGTTATTTTCCTCCTGCTTTACCGATTCTTCGGGTCTTGTGTTCATAATTGCAAAAGTTTTCGTGTCAGACGGGTACTTATCCACGAATGGGATAACCACGTTGTCAAAGAGGATAAGCCCGCTCCCCGGTTCGGAGTTTGTCACATGGGCAAGCTGCTTTTCTGACAGCCCTAACTTGTCGGCAAGTATCGTTTGGTCTTTTGCGTTCTGGTTCAGCAGATAAACAAAATCAGAGTTGCCAAGAATCCCCTCGATTTCCTCTGATTTCAAAAAATCGCCCACATTCTGCGTTAAGCCTGTGGGTATGCCGCCCCATTTACGGAACCTTTTCCAAATCTCCACGCTGTAAATGGCTGTCTGTTTTTCTTTTAAAAGCAAATGGAACTCATCACAGTAGTACCTTGTGGCAACTTTCCTCTCCCGGTTCTGTGAAACCCGGTTCCAGACCGCATCCTGCACAATCAACATGCCAAGCTCTTTTAACTGGTTTCCCAAATCCCTGATGTCAAAGCACATGATACGGTTCTGTGAATCCACGTTTGTATGGTGGTTGAAATAATTCTGCGAGCCATGCACATATAAGACAAGGCTGTTGGCGATCCGCACCGCCTTCTGCTTCGCTTCTTTCTGCATCTCCGGGGCTACATCCCTCGGCTCATACTTTAACAGCGCATTATATAAATCCTCCAAAAGCGGCATATTCTCCGGCTTCGGCTCTTTGAAATACCTGTCATAGATATGCTTGATGCAGGTGTCGATAATGCCTTTCTCGTCATTCTCAAGACCGTTCTTCCCTCCGGCTATCAGGTCACACAGCGTTATGATAAAGTCTGATTTCAGCTTTAACGCTTCCTTGTCATTCTTATGGGAGAGCTGAATGTCCATCGGGTTTAAGTAGTCCTTTGAGTTTGTCGCAAGCCTCACCACCTGCCCATGCAGCGCATCCACAAGGGCAAAATACTCTCCCTCCGGATCACAGACAATCACATCATCTTTTGTCATAAGGAAACAGGATAAAATCTCCCGCTTTGCGCTGAATGATTTCCCGGAGCCGGGTGTGCCAAGAATTACCCCGTTTGGTGTCCGAAGCCGCTTTCTGTCTGCCATAATCATGTTGTTGGAAAGTGCGTTCAGACCATAATAGATTGCCGGGGCAGGCATGAATAATTCCTGCGTACAGAAAGGCACTAAGATAGCTGTGCTTTTTGTGGTAAGCACCCTTTCAATGCCCGTATCGTTGCACCCAATCGGCGCAGACGCCATAAGCCCCTGCTCCTGAAGGTACTGTAAGCACCGCAGGTTGCAGTTCGCCTGCTGGATAATGCCGGACACCCTCTGCGTGATATTCTCCAATGCCCTTTTGCTCCTGCCATAGCAGGTAATGAGGAACGTCATTTTGATGATTTTCTGGTTGCTTGTGTTCAGATCGTCAAGCAGTTCCAGCGTGTCTTTTTCGTAAGTGATGATGTCTGTCGGCAGAATGTCCATATCATAACCTGACCTGACTGCCTTCTTCTGTTCCTCGATCTTCATTTTCTGAATGTTCGTTAATGCGCCCTTTAACATCTTGATTGCCTTTACCGGGTCCATCGTCTGCATGTGCATTGTGATTGTAAGGTTATCATCAATGTCCAGCAGCTTTTTTAACAGCTCGTCATTGAACCTCGGCGCAATAATGTCAAGGAAATGGACACTCCCGTACATTTTCCCCGACTTGAAGCGGCTCGGATAGCGGAAGTCAAACCCCGGCGGGGCGATGTAGTCCTTGACGCTCTTTCCTGACTCTGACAGTTCCTTAAAAGAAAAACGAAACGCCTCCATTGTGTCCTGATTGAAATACTCATGCAGGATACGCAGGCGTTCCTTTCCGTCAAGGCTTTTCGCATGGGTGCCGAGGTTTAAGAAATTCTTGATGACATCAGCTTCAATGCTGGACAGCTTCGCCTTTGCTTCCCGGTATCCTTTGCACTGGATACCAAAGATAAGGTATTTTGACTTGATGATACCGTTGTTTCCCTTTGCCGACTGTTTCTGTAACATCAATCGGTATTCCTCACGAATATCGTCAAAATCATCGCCCTGCAAGGGTATGTCAAACTGGTCTGTCAAAGTCTGCTCGTTGACCTGCCTGTTGAATAAAAACAATTCAAACCGTATGGACGGGTCAAAGTAATTGATGAGCCTGCTGTACTGCTCTAAAATCTCCCCCTGATCCTCTATCTCCAGAAGGTCATAGTTGATGTCATAAAACTCCACCATCTTTGTATAATAATCGGAATCCACCTGACAGATGCCGTCCCGGTACATCTTTTTGAACGTGATTGTTTTCTGCGCTGTGTCCGGCTTTTCCTGTTTTTTGTCATTCCCGGCAAGGGTACTCTTTAGCTCCCTCAACCGTTTCTTTTCTGAAAAATTAAGCCCCGCTTTCGGCTTGTTTTCTCTTGCCTGCGGCTTTTTCTTCAAGGTAACGCACCTCCTTCTTTATTTTTTCCCTTTCCTCCAACTGCTTGTAGAGGTTTTCCGATTTATAAGGGCGGATTCCCGGCGTGAGTATCTTCTGCCGCACCATGAAGTACAGTATCTTCTCCGCCGGGAAACCGTCTTTTTCATACATTGCCAGAAAGAAGAATGGCAGCATGAGGGCTACCATGACAAGCGCCGACGCCTGCGTACCCAATACCCCTTTTGTCACAAGGTAAAACGGTATGCCCACCGCTGCGGCGCTGCCAAAGCAGATAAGCTGGCGTTTCGTAAGGTTCATCGCCACCTTTGTCTTGATGCCGCTCAAATCTTTCGGCACTGCTACTGATATTGCCATAAGCATTTCCCTTTCCTGATATTTTTTAATGTGCGTTCAGCACCGACTTCGCAAGTGAGCCTGTCTTGAAAAGGCTGAAGCAGAGGATAACGGTGTATGCCGCCACCGACCACAAGGCTGTGTGCAGGTTGCTGGCAACCGCAACACTGGCAACGAGTACGGAATAAATGCCGACACATACCATGATGAAGAACCCCTGAAACGCCAGAGCGCAAAGCCCCTTGATGTAATTGTTCCCGATGCTGCCCCATTCCCGGTTGCTTAATGTCGCAAAGGGAACGGGTGCCACTGATATATAAAGGTATATTTCTATCATGCGCCCATATAAAACGACGGTGATGAGGACGGACATGATTTTCATGCACAGGCTGACAATCATGGTTTCTATCCCAAGCCCGATCAGTTCGCCAATGCCCATAGTGGAAAGCTGGTTGTTGAACATGTTTGTCAGCGTAGTCGTCACATCAAGGCTCGTAGAGCCTGATATAGCGCCCGCCGCATTTGTAACGATATGGTTTCCCACATCGAAGATCGCCATTGTGATGTCAAAAGTCTTGGAGAGCATCATCACAGCGATACATGCTTTTACGAGGTAGCGGAAGAAAAATTCACTCCCTACCTCGTGCATGTTGTTTTTGTCCATTACCATTGTTATCAGCTCATAACATAAAATTGCGCTGATGATAAGCCCCGCTATGGGAATCATGACATTCTCTGAAAGGTTTTTTATCATGGAAAATATGCCTGCGTTCCATGCGCTGGGCGTCTGCCCGACTTCCCCGGCAATCTCGCCCACTTTCGTATTTACGTCCGTGAACATCGTGCCGAGGTTGTCAAGCACCCACCCCTGAAGCATCTCCTTTATAAATTCAGTGATCTTGTCAATGATTGCGCCCATGAATTATGAGAACAGTGTTGTAAGCTGTGGAATCACCGTCTGCGCCACGATTACAATGCCTCCGCCTGCCATCAACTGTTTAATGCCCTGTGATTTTGCACCCGGATTATCATTTCCATATCCCTCAAGCAGATTGATAACGCCCCATACTGCCACGCCTGCGCCGATTGCTGTAACGACTGTCTTTAAACCTGTAACTGCTGTTGTGAAAAAACTCATAATTTCTACCTCTTTCTTTCCTTAAATTTGATTTTTTGATAAAGAAAGAGCTTTGATATGTAAATTCCCCGCCCTTTGTGGTAAAATAAGGGCAGGGAAATCCTTTGGGAGAACCCCTGTGGGCATCCGGTACATTCTGTTTGGCGATAGGCTGTGCCGGGTGTCTTATTTCTGTGCTTTCCCAAATACAATCAAAACTCCGTTTCCTGACTTCCGGTCTTTTATCCGGAAACCGGTGGCTGGTTTACAGTTCCATATTCAGTTGTCTTTTCTGCACTTCTGGACATCATGTCCAGAAGCCGCTATTCAGTTGTCCGGGGATTCACTTTCCTGCCTGCTGACTTCCCCACAGTCAAAGGCTTCGTCCACCTCTGTATTCGGAGTGACTTTCATGTGGTGCAGATGCTTCACATAGTCCTCAATGTCAAAGGCGTTTTTCTGGTCATAATCGGACAGCTCCTTGTACCTGCCATGCTTCGTTATATCAAATTTATCCGAGAAGAATGGTCTGACACCTCTAAGCTGCATGATACATTTCCCGCCATCCATGACCGCAATCTCATCTTGGCTCATCAATTCTTTTCCGGTCTTTTGGTAGTTCAGACCGTAGGACTGCGACGTACCCCTTGTGTCCGAGGTATTGTAAAGGTCTATCGTTTCCTTGCCCAAAACCTCCGCCAGCTCTTTCAGGGTGGTTTTCTCCTTGCCGCCGAGGAATAAGGTGGTGTCACAATTCCCTTCGATTGTGTCAGCGTTGTCCTTGTAAATTGCTTTAAGCTGTGATTTAGACTGCAAAATGATAGATGCCGATATTTCCCTGCTCCGGATTGTGGCGATCAGCTTTTCAAACTGCGGAATCTGCCCGATGTTCGCAAACTCATCAAGTAACATCCTGACATGAACCGGGAGCCTCCCGTTATAAACATCATCCGCCTTGTCGCAGAGCAGGTTAAAAAGCTGTGAATACATAATTGACACAACAAAGTTAAAAGTGGCGTCCGTATCGGAAATAATGACGAACAACGCTGTTTTCTGCTCTCCGAGCGTGTCAAGCTCCAGATCGTCATACTCCATCAGGTCACGCAGCTCCTTGATGTCAAATGGCGCTAAACGTGCGCCGCAGCTAATTAAAATCGACTTTGCCGTTTTGCCCGCCGCTAATTTATACTTGGCATACTGCCGTACTGCAAAGTGGTTCGGGTCTTTCTCCGCCAATTCATCAAACAGAAGGTCAACGGCGTTCTTAAAATTCTCATCATCTTCCCTTGCTTCGCTTGCGTCAATCATATCAATCAGCATGGCGAAATTCTGTTCTTCCTCCGGGGCTTCGTACCAGATATAGGCGATAAGCGCTGTGTAATACAGTTTTTCCGCTTTCACCCAAAAGTCTTCTCCGGATTGCTGCCCCTCCCCTTTGGTATTGACAATAATCGTGTTTACGAGTTTCAAAATGTCCTTTTCGCTCCGAAGATAGGCGAAAGGATTGTAGTGCATGGACTTCGCAAAGTTTATGGTATTGAGGACTTTTATCTTATATTTGCCCTTTTTCAGCATCTTTCCGCATTCGATCAGCACTGTGCCTTTCGGATCAGTGACAACATACGAACTATGGAGCTGCATCAGGTTCGGTTTTACAAAAAACCTCGTCTTGCCCGAACCAGAGCCGCCGATAACAAGGATATTTTTATTTCTTGCGTATTTCGGCTGTTTCGGTCTGCCTGACATCATCAGCCGCTCCGTCTGCGTCAAGAGGATATTGTTCTCAAACTCCGAATCCATATATGGCTCGATGTCCTTCGCATTTCCCCAACGTGCCGAACCGTACTCCACGCCCTGCCGGAACTTCTTGGCATTTTTCGCCTTGAAATACACTGCAAGCCGCAGCGCCACTCCGCAGCACACCCCGATCAGCAGGTCTTTCGGGTAAAAACTTGGCAACGGGTTGGAAAATAAATCCTCCATCCCCGCCATGACCGCCATCATCTTTGCGGAAGCGTCCTGCCCAGGCGATACCCGCCACAGCCACGCTATTTTGTCACAGAAATACCCGGCAAGCACATAGGGCAGGTTCATCAGGACAAGTTTCTTTTTATCCAGATTCCCGGTCTTTGCCTTGAGGTTCTTCGGAATGGCTTTTAAGTCTTTGGCTATGCCGCTTACGATATTGCTCATAGGCTCTGCCCCCTGTCCTTGTTTTTCTCCCTGCTCCGTTCCCAGTTCTTATCCTGCGATACTGCGTCCTTGAAATGCTTCAATTTTTCCCTCACGGAAACTTTGCCTTTCTTCTTCTCATTACCATAAACAAATTCCTTGAATGCCTGCGCTATCGCATCGGCATCTTTACCCTTGAAAAAGACCAGATATTTCGGCGGTTCGCACGTCTTATCTTTCTTTATGGCAAAACCAACATTGTACTTTTTCGCCACACGCTCAAAAGATTTGATGTTGCCGTCAGTGACTTCGATTGACGATACTCCCACGCCCTCGCCAACGAGCTTTTTCACAGAAGTTTTTCCATGCGTTTTCTGTGCTTTCTGCTTCCGGTGGTTTAAGTACATCCTCATGGCGGCTTTCAGCACGTTGGCGTCTAATTTTGCGGTCTTAATCACAAGGGCGATTGTTTTCTGTGTTACTTCCTCCTGCATGAAACACCTCCTTGTTAATTCCTGCTAAAATACACGCACTAAGGGGGAATCCCCCGGCAGGTAATGTCATAAATGATTTTCACTGTAAAATACATTCTTTTCTCCTTCCTACCTCTGGACATCATGTCCAGAAGTTATTATTTTTCGTTCAGGCAGTAGATTGTGTGGAGATTCGCACACAGCCTGCCATCCCCGTATTCCACATCATCAAGGAGAAGCGCCTGAAACAGCACATCTCCCACATTTTCAAGCAGCGCAGTCTTTTGTTCCCGTTCCGCAAGATGTCCGTATTCCACACCGTCCGGAACAACGGATTTCCTTGCCGCCTCACAGTGGGTAAACAGTCCGAGGATATATTTATTTGACATGATAAAAGCATAGGTTTCCTGCCCCTCATGGGTCATTCTGCATTTCTCCGCTTCCCCCTCTGGAAGCGTAAAGATACACCGTACCGTTTCAAGGCAAAGCCCGCTTTCATAGTCCGGGTTCAGTTTCTTTTTATACCTCTGCACCCTTGCGTAAATCCCCTCACGCTCCATAATAGAATGGGTACGCTTAAACTGCGGCTTCTTGCAGAACATATCCAAATCCATATACACGTTGTTGATGACCGTCTTTTCCGCATACTGCCGGAAAGATTTCAGCCTTAACAGATAGGCGAGAACCTCATCCAGTTTTTCCTCTGACAAGATAAACTGGAAAGGCTTTTCTCCAAACCCGATCCTTTCAAACAGGAGCGGGCAGCTCCCTTTTTTGGCTTCCCGTTCCATTACCCTCCTGACATCACGCAGCGATTCCATATCTTTCTCCTTTCCGTTTCCCGGTATGCTGACCGGAAACAATAAAAAAAGGGCAGCTACAAATCTCTACTGACTTATAACTGCCCTTACGCTGTTCTCCTGTTATACTGTTTTTAAAACAGAGGTCTTCCACCTCCGTACCTCTGGAAACCTTGCCGGAAGTGTGATTGAAAAGATAATCACACTTCCAACAAGGCTTGAATGTGCCGCCCACTACACTTTGTCTGGCTTATGGCATCTCTATTCCCGCTATCTCTGCGAAATGCTGTTTCCAGCCCATAAGCTCCCTCTGCTTTTCTTCCGTCAGCCGCTGAAACACATCATCATACACAATATTGGATATTCCCATTTCCTTTGCGAGTATGATAAGCTGCGTGTGCAGCCATTCCTCCCACAAATCCTCAAAAAGCTCCATGCTCTCCGTAAAGGTAATGTCATTTTCAAAACCCTTTTGCGGCACATAATATTGCAGCTTGACAAAGCCATACCTGCCGACATCGACCACAACAACGTCCACATCTTCAAGCTCCGCAAAGGCATCCGCCACCTTCCGGCATTTTCTCCGTTCTTCCTCTGTAATATATGTTTCTTTCACCATAAATTCCTCCGTTTCCAGTTCCATAGCAGTATCATACACCCTGCCTTAAATTTTTTCCACCTCTGGACATTGTGTCCAGAAGTCCGTTATGTAATTCCTTTTTCCGCCCACCCTCCGCCATACATATCATGCTGAACCGCCTGCTGGTAATAGTGGCTCATGGTTGAGGGGGCATTGTAAAGGGCAGTGATCAGGTATGCCCTGATGTTTGTAATCTTTGTAACGGTATCTTTCATGCACCCCATGACATACTCCACATGACCGCTGTTCAGCTTCAGGAAGCGTGATTTTACAAGCTCATAAGGGTATTCCTCCCCATTGATGCGGATTATCTGCCGCCTCACGCATACTACGTCACAGATTGTTTCGTAGATTTCCTCATACATCTCCTTATCGCCATGCTGGTCATATTTCATGTGATGCTCGTATTCAATGTTATCACGAATGAGTTGCATATATGCTGCTGTTTCATCAATCACATCAATCCTATCCTCTTTTTCATGCACTCCTGAACTATCTGCATTTCCCTCTGATTGATTGATAGGATTGGTATAACTCAAATCAGTATAATTATAGTTAGTATAATTAGGGTCTGATTTTTGAACTTCTTGAGGTTCATTTTCTGAACTTCCAGAAGTCTGTTTTTTGGACTTCTGCAAGTCTAAATCCTGAACTTCTTGAGGTTCAGATTTTGAACTTCCAGAAGTATAATTATTGAACTTCTTGAAGTTCAGATTTTGAACTTCTGTGGATTTATCAGTATTTGCGGCTGTTTTTTCCGGTTCTTTGCCCTCTGCCGCCGCAAAATTTTTCACATAAATAATGTCAGGTTTGCCAAGTCCCCTGCGTTTTTTCTCTATTAACCCAATCCCGTTATCACTGTCAAGCTCTTTTATAACCTTCACACAAGTTGCCTTTGCACAGCCCAAATCTTCCATTATGTTGTCAACCGTATAAATGATATATGCCCGGTTTTCATCGTCCAGCCACCCATTTTTCATAGATAGCGCCATTCTGTCAAGCATCAGCCCGTATAGGAGCTTAGCATCGCTGCTAAGCCCCCTGAAACGCTCGTCCTTTATCAAAAGGCGGGGAACACGGTAAAAAGAAAACTGCTCCGCTTCAACGCCATAGTAATAATCAAACTTTAATGGCTCGCCCATGTTACCGCCCCTTTCACTGTTTCCTCTGCCATTCCTCCAAAAGCTGGATAATGATGCCCTCTATATCGTCATTGGAATAGTCCTCTGAAAAATACTGGCTGATCTTATCGCCCTTGATTGTTACTTTCCTCTCTTTCGGCTTTTCCTCCGCCAGTATCAGCCGCACCATCGCAAGCGTCAGTTCGCCGCTTTTCCCATACTCTTTCAGCTTTGTCGCCTGTGCGTTGGAAACCGACGCTCCCGTTTCCTGAAGAACAACCTCCACATACTGCTGCTGTTCCTCCGGCAGAAAGGAAATATCCACGCCCTGCGATATTCCTATCTTCTTTGCGTCCACCATGCCAAGAAGTTCATCAGACAGCCGGGAGAGCCATACATACCTCTGCACCGTCTTTCCGCTTTCCCCGGCAGCTTCCCCCACTTCGTCAAGGGTGCTTCCCCCTTTGCTGCCCTGATGCTTCATCGCTTCATACTTCATGGCATAAGCCTTTGCTTTCTCGCTCGGCAGAATGTCCTCCCGCTGGATATTGGAATCCACCATGATAATTGTGGCTTCATCGTCCGTATAATTCCTGACTATGACGGGCATGGTATCAAGCCCTGCCAGTTCCGAACCCCGTTTCCTCCGGTGTCCGGCTATGATCTCATAGCCGCCCCCTTCCCTCGGTCTTGCAAGCCCCGGCACAAGCACACCGTATTTGCCGATGCTCTCTGTGGTTTCCTCCATTTTTTCATCATCAAGGACACGGAACGGGTGTCCTTTGAAAGTGTGCAGATCGGTCAGCTTCGCATGGATAATCTGCTCCCCCGTCTGGTTTTCCGCACCTCCAAATAAATCGTCAAAACTGTTCAGCCTGACTTTTGATGCACTCCCTGCCTTACCTGCCATTCTCAAGCACCTCCTTTGTCAAGGACTGGTATGCCCCCGCAACTTTGCCTTTTGGGTCATGCTGGTAAATGCTGATGCCCTCTGCGGAAGTTTCCGCCGCCCTCACCGACATCGGTATGCTGTTTTTGAATATCCTTACATTTTTTCCATAATTCTCAACAAGTAATGCTGTAATATCCCTTGCATAGTTTGTCCGGCTGTCAACCATTGTCAGAAGGATTCCCTCAATCTCCAGTTTCGGGTTAATCTGCCGCTTTACCTTGCCTATGGTCTTAATAAGCTGTTCCAATCCCTTAACGGGCAGATATGCCGCCTGAACGGGAATCAAAATGCTGTCGGCACACGCAAAGGCGTTTATGGTTATCATGCCGAGGGAAGGCATACAGTCAATCAGGATATAATCGTACTGCTCCTTAACCATCTCCACATAAGAGCGCATCATAATCTCCCGGCTCATTACATTCACAAGGGAAACTTCCAAGCCGGAGAGTTCAATATTCCCCGGCATCAAGTCAATGCCCTCGCCATGCTTTAAGATACCGTAATCCGGCTCTATTTCCTCGTCATTGATGACCTTTTCCATTATGTTCGCAAGGGTAACTTCCAGCTTGTCCGGCTCTGTGAAGCCGAGGCTTGCGGTCAGACTGCCCTGTGCGTCCGCATCTATGACTAAAACTTTCTTTCCCTGCTTTGCCAGCCCGATCCCTAAGCTGCTTGTGGTGGTGGTCTTGCCCACACCGCCCTTCTGGTTTGCGATTGCTATAATTTTACACATGGTTTTATTCCTCCGTATCAGTCAGATTTTTCTTTGATGTTGGCTTTCTGCACTTCCACATAAGCCCGGTAATACCTGTTTGTACCTTTGTTCCGGTACAGTTCGGAAAACTCCGTAACAGCTACTTGGGGCTGTCTTCGCAAAAATTTCCCGAACCATTTAATATCATTTTTCGTTCCCATCAGTCGAATTTTCAGCACGTTTCCTCTCCATTTCCGCAAGGATTTCCTCAATGGATTTCTGTTTCTCGCAGTATTCCGGGTAGCGGAGCCTGATACCCTGCCAGAAATACATCGCATAGCCGCAGCAGAAAATATCACTTACCGAATACTCCCTGCACTCCCCGATCTGCTCGTCCTCGCTCTCATAGTCATCAACGCTTGGCGTTCCGTCCGTATAAAGGTTAAAGGCAAGCCGTACTACCTTTACACTTCCGCTGGTCTGCCAGCCCTGATGCAGACACTCTGGCTTGATATACCCGGACTTGATGTCGTAAATCTGGCTGAAATGATTCCTTGTGTCCTCTGAAATACCGAGAATGTAAATCAATGCCTTGTGGTAACAGTCCTGATACCTCGCCTTTTCCAGTTTCTCAAAATAAAATTTCTCATGTTCCCCGTTTGCAAAAACCATGTGTGTGTTGTTGGCGCTCTGCGCCCCTGCTCTTAACGCTGTGTTGTTCATGCCTGAACCTCCTTCATTAAAGATATTGAATAAAAAAAGGGAACAAACCCGAAATAGGGTCTATTCCCAAACATCAAACAAGGGAAAGCGCTTTGCTTTCCCTTGCAGAACTTATATATAGACTTTTACTACAATATCTTTAAATCTGTTAGCCTTTGTGTACTCCGGACGTTCAGCCATAAATGCCCTTACATCTTCCCTTGTCACCGTTAAGGTACAGAAGTAAATATATTGTTGTCTAATTCCTCTTTTCGTTAATAGCCGCCTGTGCTGCAGCCAATCTTGCAATTGGCACACGGAATGGAGAACAGGAAACATAATCCAAACCAATCTTATGGCAGAATTCTACGGAAGAAGGATCTCCGCCGTGCTCGCCACAGATACCGATATGAAGATTTGGATTTACTGGTTTTCCTAACTTAATTGCGGTATCCATTAATTTACCAACGCCAGTCTGGTCAAGTTTTGCAAATGGATCGTTCTCAAAGATCTTTGCATCATAATATGCTTCCAGGAACTTACCTGCATCATCACGGGAGAATCCAAAGGTCATCTGTGTCAAGTCATTGGTACCGAAGCAGAAGAAGTCAGCTTCTTTTGCGATCTCATCTGCAGTCAGAGCAGCTCTTGGGATCTCAATCATAGTACCTACTTCATACTCTAATTCAACACCTGCTGCAGCGATCTCTGCATCAGCAGTCTCTACTACAACCTTCTTCACATACTTTAACTCTTTGATATCGCCAATCAATGGAATCATAATTTCTGGTTTTAAATTCCAATCAGCATGTGCTTTCTTAACATTGATCGCTGCACGAATTACAGCGCTTGTCTGCATCTTTGCAATTTCTGGATAAGTAACTGCAAGACGGCATCCACGATGTCCCATCATTGGGTTAAATTCATGTAAAGAATCAATCAAAGCTTTGATATCTTCAACAGATTTGCCCTGAGCATCTGCAAGTTTCTTGATATCATCTTCCTCAGTAGGAACAAACTCATGCAGTGGCGGATCTAAGAAACGGATGGTAACTGGATTGCCTTCCAGAGCCTCATACAATTTTTCAAAATCTCCCTGCTGATAAGGAAGAATCTTAGCCAATGCAGCTTCTCTCTCTTCTACTGTGTCAGCACAGATCATCTCACGGAATGCAGCAATTCTGTCTTCCTCAAAGAACATATGCTCTGTACGGCAAAGACCGATACCTTCTGCACCCAGCTCACGAGCTTTTTTAGCATCTGCAGGAGTATCTGCATTAGTACGAACTTTCAAAGTTCTGTACTTGTCAGCCCATGCCATAATTCTTCCAAACTCACCTGCAATAGTTGCATCCACTGTTGGGATCAGGCCATCATAGATATTACCTGTAGTTCCATCAATAGAGATTGGATCTCCTTCATGATATTCCTTGCCAGCTAAAGTGAATTTCTTATTCTCTTCATCCATAGCAATATCTCCGCAGCCAGATACACAGCAAGTACCCATACCACGTGCAACAACGGCTGCATGGCTGGTCATACCACCACGAACAGTCAAGATACCCTGAGCTGCCTTCATACCTGTAATATCCTCTGGAGAGGTCTCAAGACGAACCAATACAACTTTCTCGCCTTTTTCAGCCCAAGCAACTGCATCATCTGCTGTAAATACAACTTTACCACAAGCAGCTCCAGGAGAAGCGCCAAGTCCTTTTCCGGCTGGAGTAGCAGCCTTCAATGCTGCTGCATCGAACTGAGGATGTAATAAGGTATCAAGATTACGAGGATCAATCATAGCTACTGCTTCTTCCTCTGTTCTCATACCTTCATCTACCAAATCACAAGCAATCTTAAGAGCTGCCTGAGCGGTTCTCTTACCATTACGTGTCTGCAGCATATAGAGCTTCTCATTCTCAACGGTAAATTCCATATCCTGCATATCTCTGTAGTGATTCTCCAGAGTTGCACAAACTTCTGTAAACTGTTTGAATGCATCTGGGAATTTCTCTTCCATCTGAGCAATCGGCATTGGTGTACGAACACCTGCAACTACGTCTTCGCCCTGTGCGTTGGTAAGGAATTCTCCCATCAGCTTCTTCTCGCCAGTAGCTGGATCACGCGTAAATGCAACACCTGTACCGCAGTCATCACCCATATTACCAAATGCCATACTCTGTACATTTACAGCAGTACCCCAAGAATATGGAATATCATTGTCACGGCGATATACATTTGCACGAGGGTTGTCCCAAGAACGGAATACCGCTTTTACTGCTCCCATCAACTGTTCCTTAGGATCATCTGGGAAATCCTCACCAATCTTCTCTTTATATTCAGCCTTAAATTGAGAAGCAAGCTCTTTTAAGTCGTCTGCGGTAAGCTCAACGTCCTGAGTAACACCTCTGTCTGCTTTCATCTTATCGATCAGCTCTTCAAAATACTTCTTACCAACTTCCATAACTACGTCAGAATACATCTGAATAAATCTTCTGTAGCAGTCCCAAGCCCAACGGGGATTGTTAGATTTCTCAGCAATGACATTTACAACAGTCTCATTCAGTCCCAAATTCAGAATAGTATCCATCATACCAGGCATGGAAGCTCTCGCACCAGAACGAACAGATACCAGAAGCGGATTCTCAGTATCACCAAATTTCTTTCCTGTGATCTCTTCCATTTTACCAATATACTCATTGATCTGTCCCTGAATCTCTTCATTGATCTGGCGTCCATCCTCATAATACTGAGTACAAGCCTCTGTTGTAATTGTGAAACCCTGCGGAACTGGAAGACCTAAGCTGGTCATTTCAGCAAGGTTTGCTCCTTTTCCTCCAAGAAGCTCACGCATGTTTGCATTTCCCTCTTTGAAGAGATAAACCCATTTGTTTGCCATTTGAAAATTCCTCCTAATATAGTTAGTAATTATTATGTGATTGATCCGTGTCCTGACAATCACTTATCCATATACAGGAACTACTTTCCAAGCGCTTTTTGTCTAAATCAAGAAAAGAGCCTGTCCGTGGATAAGTGATTGACCCCTCAACTGCGGATTTTCACAAATGAACCCTGTGTATGTACCTTACCTGCAAAAGCACACACAATTATTGTAACATACTTTTGTCGATTGGCAACAATTTTTTCATAAATTCTACCTAATTTTTTCCAAACAGGATGGGGGTGTCGCTTTAACGAATGAAAATTCGTGAAGCAGCAGCTTCCTTTTTGACTTTTTTATGTCTATATTCACGCTATTCTATTAGAAAAGTTGTCCTGAAATAAAAAAGGACGTACTTTAACACACCTATAAAACAAGACGCAAAAACCTGAAAAAACTTTTTGACTTTTCGAAATTTATGCACTTTGTTATAGGGAATAAATATCTTCCTGTTCTTCCTTTTTGTATCTTATTATGAAGCTTGTTCACATTTCCTGCCATTGCAAGCAAAACACTTTCGGCAAGAACATTTGGTGTACCCCGACTCAAATATCTTCGGAACTGCATGTCCTGTTTCAACTCGCCAAAAGAACCTTCCGCCTGGATAAATGTCTTTGCCACAGAAAGAACCTTGTTGCGTTCTTCCATTGGCGTTTTGCAGTTATTCCCTTTGATGCGGTCCTTTTTGTAAGGGCAGCCTTTACATTCGCTGCATTGATAAATACTTTTTTCGCTGGCATAGCCTGTTTTTAACTTTGACCAGCGTACATATGCAAATGGTAGTTTTTTCCCATTCCTGCAAGTGTAGGAATCACTCGTTTCATCATAATCCATATTTTCCATCCGGCCAATATCGTTTTTATATTTTCTCGTTTTCGATATTTCATAATTCGATGGCTTGATATATGCCAACTGCTGATTCTCATCTAAGAAAACGTAATTCTCTTCACTTTCATACCGTGCATCTGCGATAATCTTTTTATGCTTGAAGGACAGATATTCTCCGGCTTCTTTTAAAAATGGAATCAGCGTGGTGGTGTCTGTAGGTTGTGGCCCAATCGTTAGCCAGACAATATATTCTGCATCTTCCCCATGCTATATGCCGGTTTTAGCTGTCCATTGCCCATAGCATCTTCCTTCATGCGCATAAAAGCCGCATCCTGGTCTGTTTTTGAAAAACTGTTTCTTTTTCCGCAGATATGCAGCTTTTGCGTCTATCCTTTCAAACGCTTCAGGTAACCTTCCAGTGTTTCAATGCTCTTTTGCAGCGCAGATTTTCTCTTGCCTATTCCATGTACAAACGCAATGTTTTCCTCCTGTTTTAATGCATACAGTTTTTTGCGCAACCGTTTTACATGTTTCATTTTGACGGTATCTCCATGAACAATCCGATTCCCGTAAAGCTGCTCACATTCGGCAATGAGGTCAGCGATTTTTATCAACAGTTTTCCCTGGTTTCTTGTGACGGCCTTTTTCCAAACAAATGTATATTTATTGGCGCAAGCCTCGATTTTTGTGCCATCAATAAAAACCGTTTCCCCTGAGATTTCCCCGAGATCATAAAGAAGGTGGGACATTTCAGCGGGAATGCGTTTCGCGCATGGGGCAAAATGAATGCTACGAAACCGTGCAAAAGTGGCATGGTCACAAACTGGCTTTCCTTCTAAAAGATACATGAAGTTAATATCCCGCTTACAGTTAAGCTCCATAGAGCGGGAGGAATAGTCACCATTCATGTATGAGTACAAAACAATCTTCAGGAG
Organism: Lachnospiraceae bacterium; assembly: GCA_910575005.1. Classification (GTDB taxonomy): domain Bacteria; phylum Bacillota; class Clostridia; order Lachnospirales; family Lachnospiraceae; genus Petralouisia. Next base: position 57,108 of record CAJTCL010000004.1, read on the forward strand.
AGTTCTTGGAGAAAACGTATTTATTCTTTTGTAAGTAGGATATAAATCAGTTAAATCCATGACCTCCACAAACTGACTCAGTAATCGCACAGAATCATCTACCAGAATAATTGTTTCTAAAATTTAAGGGAAGTTTTAGTTGATATCCTTCCCCATTCAAAGTATAATTCTTGTGTAATGATATAAGGGTTTGCATACTTATATTTTACACCAACAGCCGGATTTTTCGAAGTCTGGCTGTATTTTTTCACAGAAAAGGAACTGCGCACTAATTGCTTCGTGCCACAGCCCCTTGTTTACCATATAAAAAATATTACTATTTATTTCTTTGTGGTAACACTCTTGGTCTTTGACCATCCAGAATAAATCTTTCGGGTCTTTCCACCTTGTTTTATGGTCTTATAAGTACGGATCCTTAGATAATATTTCTTTTTAGCCTTTAATGCTTTCTTGGGTTTTGCTGTGGTCTTACTTTTGGCCACATTCAAAATCGTTGTGTTCTTTTTGGCAAATTTCGCATTGGGAGCATATGCCACTTCATAGCCTGTAGTCTGTTTTGCCTGTTTTTTCCAGGTAACAATAAAACTCTTTTTCTTAGGCGTTATTGTGGAAATAGATGTCTCTTTGGGTGTAATGGTATAAATTCTTGTCACTGCTCCCATATAGTTGCCTTTGAACTTGATTTTTACGGTATAGATCCCTACATTCTTTACTGTTTTGGGATATGATATGGTATAATCCTTTTGCTTGCTTAAGGTCTTGCCTTTGTTGTCATTAATGATAACGGAAGGCTTTTGGTTTTTACCATTGTAGACATAAGAAGTTTTGGATAACTTTACAGTTTTTACAGCATAAATAGTTGTTTTATCCTTCTCACTTCCACATTTGCTGCACTTCTCAGTAATGCTGCCATTTTTCTTTTTACTTGCTTTGATGATTTCTTTTTGGTAAGTATGGCCGAATGCCGGAATAGTTTCTTGTTTTTTCAATACTTCCTGGCATACTTCACAATGGCTTCCTTCTGTCTTTCCTTCTTCTGTACAGGTCGCTTCTTTTCCTGTATCTTTTACTTCTTTATGGCCTAGTGCTGGTATTATTTCCTGTTCCTTCAATACGGTCTGGCATACTTCACAGTGGCTTCCTTCTGTCTTTCCTTCCTCTATACAGGTCGCTTCTTTGGCTGGGTCTGTTATTTCTCTGTGCCCTATCACTGGTATTACTTCCTGCTGTTTTAGTACTTCCTGGCATACTTCACAATGGCTTCCTTCTGTCTTTCCTTCCTCTGTACAGGTCGCTTCCTTTCCTATATCTTTTACTTCACTATGACCTAATGCTGGTATTGTCTCCCGCTTCTCTACGTCTCCACATTTTGTACAGATAGAAACTTTTTCTCCCGCAGTTGTACAGGTTGGTTCTACGGTCTGAGTGATATAGTTATGTTCACATGCTGCTGGATCACGATATTTCATATCATTTTCTTTCGCATAAGATTCTCCATAGCTGCCTGGTGTCACCTGTAATGTTAATTCCTGGCTGCAGCCTGAAAATGTATCTGTCCCAATACTTACCACACTCTCTGGAATCACCACACTTACTAAATTGCTGCAACCAGAAAACGCACCTGCTCCTATGCTTACCACACCCTCTGGAAGAATTATACTTGTCAGTTTCGTGCAATTTAAAAATGCATGTTCTCCAATTTTAGTAACTATTTTATCATTTAATTTTTCTGGAATCACTAATTCCGCGTCATTTCCAGCATATTTCGTAATCTCCAGCGAACCATCCTCTAATTCACGATAAGTATAATTTCCCTGGGAACTGCCGGTATGATCTGCAAGTATCGCAAAGCTTCGCTCCACTGTCCCTGTGTAAATTCCTGATAATGTAATAGTTATGGTATATGTACCTTCCTCTTTCGCGTCTTCAGGGTAAGATACGGTATAATCCCTCTGTTCCTGTAAAGCATTTCCCTGGCTGTCCTTTATCATCACAGATGGTTTTTTGATACTTCCATCATAGATATAAGAAGTTTCAGACAATTCTATCTTTTCGACAGCGTATATGATAGTTGGCTCTCCCTCAACAGCCTGGCATTCTGTGCATTGCTTGGTGATACTTCCATTTTCTTTTTCTGTTGCTTTTTTTACAATCGTTTTATAAGTATGCTCACACTCCTCAATATAACGATAATTAATATTATTTTCCTGTGCATAACGCTCTGCACAACTATCATGATAAACACATAAAACAATATTATTACATCCTTGGAATACATATCTACCAATACTTGTCACACTTTTGGGTATAACCACTTCTTTCAACATAGAATTCCAAATAAATGCCATGATTCCGATGCTTGTTACTCCCTCTGGGATGGTTACACTTGTCAGATTACAATTACTAAATGCACCATCTTCTATATTCTTTACTCCCTTTGGAATCTCCACATTTGTTAGATTAATGCAGCCGCCAAATGCAGCTTCTCCAATAGTTGTCACCCCTTCTGGAATGGTTACACTAGTTAGATTTGTGCAGCCACCAAATGCACCTTCTCCAATAATTGTCACCCCTTCTGGAATGGTTATACTTGTTAATCCACTATAATTAAATAATTCCTTCTCTAAGCTTTTTATTCCTTGCGGAAGTGTTACACTCTTTAAACTGCAACTTGCAAATGCTCTTTGTTCTATACTTGTCACACTCTCTGGAATGATTACACTTACCAGATTCTTACAATCAGAAAATGCATGTGCTGCAATTTTTGAAACTATTTTATCATCTATTTTCTCTGGAATCACTAATTCTGTTTCTTTTCCAGCATATTTCGTAATCTCCAGCGAACCATCCTCTAATTCACGATAGGTATAATCTTCCTGGGGATCTCCTGTAAGATCTGGCATTATAGTAAATGTTCGCTCCACTGTCCCTGTATAATTTTCTGAAAATGTGATATCTATGGTATATGTGCCTGGTTCTATCGCATATGGGTAATTTATTGTATAATCTATCATTTTCTGTAAAGCGTTTCCTTGACTGTCTTCTATCGTTATGGATGGCATCTTAACACTGCCATCACGGACAAAAGAAGTTTCAGACAATTCTATCTTCTCGACAGCGTATATGATAGTTGGCTCTCCCTCAATAGCCTGGCATTTTGTGCATTGCTTGGTGATACTTCCATTTTGTTTTTCTGTCGCTTTCTTGATAATCTCTTCATAATTATGTTCACATTCTTGATCTGTTACTTCCTGCTCTGCATAGACAGTATTTTGTGACAATCCAGAGCATAGCAGTACTGTCGCCATTACCAAACTTAACAACTTCTTGCTAAACATAATTTTCCTACCTCCTTCTCCACATTTGTGCATTATGTATAAAAAAATCTATATTTATTATAATCCTATATCTATTTTTTTGCAAAAAAATACTGGCATCTTTGTATATATTTACTATCTGATGATAATCATCTAATCCACCATCCGGCGCTTGTTATCAAAGAATACTCTGCTCCATGTGCCGTGGTGGACAGTGTGGTGTTTATCTACAAAGGACTCCAGCTAAATTTATAATAGATTGAATAGGGAGGATAAGGCAGTTCTGACTTGTATTAACACATAGTGATCTATTTTAAAACTACTCCCGAACAAATCATAAATCGGGAGTAATTTTTATTTAAACATATTTATATTTACACTTACTCCTCCATCAACTGTTCCCACACCTCATACAGCTTTTCCAACTCCTGCTGTTTTATGGCGTATTCCTGATGAAGTTCCTGAAGTTTGGCAGAATTGGTGGCAATTTCACTGTCCGCAAAAGCTTTCTCCAATTCATGGATGCGCTGTTCTGTCTGTTCAATTGCATCCTCTGTCTTCTTACGGTCATTTTCCAGCTTCCGCTGTCTTGCCTGTGCTTCTTTCTGCTGTTTCCAATCCAATTTACTACTGCTCTCTGGCTCTGATTTTACTGCTTCTTCCTTTCCAGGTGCATAAATTTGTGTGAGTTCCCTGCATTTTTCCAGATAGTAGTCATAATTTCCAATATAATTGACCACAGTCTCTCCTGTAAGATTTAGAATCCGCGTTGCCACTTTATTGATAAAATATCGGTCATGAGAGACAAACAATACTGTCCCAGTATACCGATTTAATGCCTGCTCTAATATCTCTTTTGAAACGATATCCAAATGGTTGGTCGGCTCGTCCAAAATCAAGAAATTTGCCTCCGACAGCATCAATTTGGCAAGCGACACCCGTCCGCGTTCCCCGCCGCTGAGATCAGAGATTCGTTTAAACACCTCGTCCCCAGTAAACAAAAATGCTGCCAAGACATTTCGTATCTCGGTATTGGTAAGACTTGGATAGGCGTCAGAAATCTCCTCTACCAGCGTCTTATCTTGATGAAGAATCTGGTGCTCCTGATCATAATAACCGATATGTACATTCGCACCCAGTGTCAATGTTCCATGATCGGCCTCCACCATCTGATTGATAATCTTTAAAATGGTAGTCTTGCCTGTGCCATTATCGCCGATTAACGCCACACGTTCCCCACGCTTCAATTCAAACGAGAGATCTGAAAATAGATTTTGGCCTGGAAACGCTTTTGCCAGATGTTCCACCTTTAGCACATCATTGCCGCTGACTACCCGAGGTTCTAAATTTAGATGGATATCGGTATTCTCTTCCACTGGTTTTTCCAGCCGTTCTATTTTATCCAGCATTTTTTCGCGGCTCTCTGCACGTTTGATTGATTTTTCACGGTTAAAAGATTTGAGCTTGGCAATCACTTCTTCTTGGCGCCGGATCTCTTGCTGCTGATTATAATACTGTTTGAGCTGTGCCTCACGTACCTGAGCTTTTTTGACCGCATAATCACTGTAATTTCCAGAAAACACGGATACTTTATGAAGATCGAGTTCCACTACTTTATGCACGATTCGATCAAGAAAATAACGGTCATGGCTGACAATCACCACCGCTCCCTTATAATTCAGTAAAAAAGTCTCCAGCCAAGTAATAGAACCGATATCCAGATGGTTGGTCGGCTCGTCTAGTAAAATGATATCTGGTTTTGTCACCAAAAGTTTGCCCAGACAAACTCTGGTGCGCTGTCCTCCCGACAATTCCTGCATGTGTTTGCCAAATTCTTCCTCCGTAAATCCCAGACCTTTCAATACTCCTGTAATCTCACTCTTATAGGAAGACCCCCCCTTCATTTCAAATGCAGTATTGAGCCGATTATAACTCTCCATGAGCTGTTCTAGCTGCTCACCTCTTAAACTGCTCATTTTCTCTTCCATAGAGATCAATGTTTCCTGCATGGAAATAAGTTCTTCCTTGGCTGACAGCACTTCCTCATAGATTGTTTTATTTCCCTCTATATCAGGATTTTGCGGCAGATAACCAATGGTTCTGTTTTTGGCCAGAATCACTTCTCCACGATCTGCCTCCAACTCCCCCATAATAATCCGAAGCAGGGTGGTCTTCCCTGCTCCGTTAATTCCTACAATTGCCATCTTCTCATTTTCTTCCACATGAAAAGAAGCATGTTGTATGATTTCATCGGTGCCAAAGGCTTTGCTGATATTTTGGCAGGCTAAAATCATAATAATTTCCCTCTACTTTCCTCAGACTATCAAGGCAATTTTAAGTTCTACCTTATAACAGTCCTTCCAAATTTTTCCTAATTGCCTTAATAAACTCCTCGCTGTTTAATACCGTAGGCTGCTCTAAGGTCGTAATCAAAGCCAGATCCTTAGTCATTTTTCCAGATTCAATTGTTGACAGACATGCCTGTTCCAATTTATCTGCAAACGCAGACAACTCTGGCAGTTTGTCAAGCTCTCCACGTTTTTTCAATGCTCCTGTCCAGGCAAAGATGGTAGCTACTGAGTTTGTGGAAGTCTCCTCTCCCTTTAAATGTTTGTAATAATGACGCTGTACGGTTCCATGTGCCGCTTCATATTCATAGAAGCCTTCTGGAGATACCAGCACCGAAGTCATCATTGCCAATGAGCCAAAAGCAGAGCTTACCATATCACTCATCACATCCCCATCATAATTCTTACATGCCCAGATAAATCCACCCTCCGCTTTCATAATCCGTGCCACAGCATCATCAATCAATGTATAGAAATATTCAATTCCTGCTGCCTTAAATTTTTCGTCATACTCCTGATCATAGATCTCCTGAAAAATATCTTTAAACGTGTGGTCATATTTCTTAGAAATCGTGTCCTTGGTGGCAAACCACAAATCCTGTTTGGTATCTATGGCATAATTGAAACAGCTTCTGGCAAAGCTTTCAATGGAGTCATTTAAGTTGTGCTGTCCCTGAATAATTCCTGCACCTGTAAAGTTATGAATCAATTCCCTGGTCTCTGTTCCATCCTCAGCCGTGTAGACAAGCTCACATTTTCCAGCACCTGGGATCTTCATCTCACTTGCCTTATAGACATCCCCATAGGCATGACGGGCAATCGTAATTGGTTTCTTCCAATTCTTTACACATGGCTCTATGCCCTTTACTGTAATGGGAGTACGAAATACAGTTCCATCTAAAATGGCACGGATGGTACCATTTGGGCTTTTCCACATTTCTTTTAAATCATATTCATCCATTCGTGCTGCATTGGGCGTAATTGTAGCACATTTCACCGCAACACCATACTTTTTGGTTGCATTTGCAGAATCAAATGTCACCTGGTCATCTGTCTCATTGCGATGTTCCAGTCCCAAGTCATAATACTCTGTTTTTAAATCAATAAAAGGCATCAATAATTCATCCTTAATTATTTTCCAGAGAATACGTGTCATCTCGTCTCCATCCATCTCTACCAATGGTGTTGTCATCTTAATCTTTTCCATTTTCTTGTCCTCCTGTTATCTGTTCCCATCCAAGGGAATTAATATTTTTTATTGTGTTGGCTATATGAAGGCTTGCGGCATATTCTGCTCTCTTCTGATCTTGCTGTCTGATCGCCTCAAAAATCTGCTTGTGTTCCTGATTGGATGCGACAGCACGATTGGAAAAAGAGAGACTGACTCTGCTAATCTTACGCAGGTACTGGTAATAATTGTCTAACACTTGCTCCAACATTCTGCTGCCGTTGGCCTCATATAAAATTCCATGAAACAGACTGTCTAGTTTTATTACTTGTTCTATATTCCCATTTTTAATATGGAAGTCTGTCAAAAATAAAATTTCCTCCAGCGCCTCTATCTGCAGCTCCGAGATCCGTGTTGCTGCACGCTTAACACATAAACCTTCCAACACGGCTCGTATTTCATAAATATCTTTGATGTCCTCTGGACTAAAGCCCACGACAAAAGCTCCTTTGTTGGATATAATCTCCACAAGTCCTTCTAACTCCAATTGACGCAGTGCCTCCCGCACAGGCGTCCTACTAACGCCCATCTGTTCACCGATCAACTGTTCTTTCAATTCTTCTCCCACTTTGTAGTTACCCTCTAAAATATCCTCCCGGATTCTCTGAAACACTTTTTGCCCCAGTGAATGATTTTCTCTGTTCAAGAGAATCCCTCCTTTTGACTTCCTGTCATTTCATACCAAAAAATATTGTATCGGACAACACTTTTTCTTGTCAAGGGTAAATAAAGATATATTTCACAAACCATCCTCTGATCCCTCGTTTCTGAGCCATCCTTTGCCCCACCTCTTGGTACAGTAAAAGCACAATCTGATACTCTTCATCTGTTATGCTATCCTGTGAAAATGTTGCTTTTTGAAAAAGAGTAAATGCCTGCTGCCAATTGATATCTGGCAATGTTTGTTGTAAAATTATTTGATATTCTCGGTCACTAATTCCACTTCCACGGCTCTGGCCCATCAAACGCAGCACAACACTCAATTCTTTTGCAATTTCCTTCACTGACTGTGTTCGATTTTCTTGGTTAAAACGCTCCTGGCGCTTCTTTAAAATCCATTTTCTTCGATACCGCAAAATCAGATAAATCCCTGACATTGCCATAACAAACACAACTACTCTCTTTATGGCCAAATTTAGAATCGTGTCGTCTTTTGAGTTGATCAATTCTTTTGTAGCAGTATCTTTTGTATTTTTCCCTATCTTATGCTCCTGTTTTGTGTCCTGTGTTTTCTGTTTCTCTTCTTTTGGCTGCTGTTTCCCCTCAGATGCAGAGACCTCCTGTTTTTTCTTTTTTCTGTCTTCCCTTTTCTGTCTTCTCTGTTCCGCTCTCTCCACAGCCTGAGTGACATGTTCTCCCTTCTTCATATTTTCCAGAATATGCTGATAATCTGGCGGAGTCGCCTCAATTGGATGAAAACCAATATTTTGTTCAAAAATCTCTGTCCAGGCATGTGCCCGCTCATCCGTGACGACTGCTGTATAGGTACCATCCTCATTTTTTTTGAAATCTGAGGGAAGTACCAGATAACCGCTGACATATCTTGCCGGAATATCATTCATCCGAAAAAGCAGGGTTGCCGCCGTCGCAAAATGCACACAATAACCTTTGTGCTGTTCAAACAGAAAATACTCTGTGTAATCCTCCGATTCTGGCAATTCCTTGAGATCAAAGCTGTAATGATTATCCTTCCACAGCATTTCCTGTACCATTTGCACCATTTGCTGCTGCTTGCTTTTCAACAAAAATTCATATTCCTCTTTGAAAAGCGCATCTTCTGCATTCGCATATAAATTCTGTTGTTCCGCTTCCTCTAACTTTTCAAAAATCTCATTTCTCTTCTTTTCATAGGCTTTCTGTGCCCGTTTTCTATATTTTTTGGCATAAGCGCGCAGTTTTTTTAGTCCTTCCTGCGGCAGTCTGGTATAGACTTCCTTTGTATAAGCTTCATAGGCTTTCCACATCTTAAACTTGTCTGATTCTTCCATAAATGCTTCCATAACAGGTGTTGCCGCCCATTCCACCTCGCGTTCATCCAACTCTAAAAAAGTGTCCCACTGAAAATCAGTCTCTCTTACAGGTGATACACTTCCATCTGCCTTGATCGGCAATTCGTCTGAAATTTTTGTAAAATAAGGCATCAGTGTATAACCCCTTGGCTCTCCTTTCCACTTCACAGACACCTTTCGCTCCCATCCTACGGTCTGATAGACCCTGGGCATATAGTGCAGACAATCATAGGGAAAAGACTGTACAACCCTAGCATATTCTAAACTATCTTTGCCCTGCTCTTGCGACCAGTCAAAAAATTCTTGTTTTGATACGTTATCCCAGGTGCCATTTTGGTATGCTCCTCCAATAAAGCCACGCAGATATAAATTGGAAGAGACTGGATAATTCACGGTGATCTCAAACATTTCTTTACCAGTTATCTCTGGTTTGCTGTTGTCCAACTGATATTTCTTCTGTTCCCTGACAGAAAACAGAGAACTATCTACAATTTGGCCGATCATCTCTAGCATACGATCTTCCAACAAGAGCTGTTTTGGCTGCCACTGATCGTGCCAGACTTGAACCTGCCTCCATAATGTTTCGTTACTGGCAAATAGTATTGAGATACAGATACTAATCATCACTGCCGTTCCCAACAGAAAATGACCTCGTTCCCTGATATCTAAAATTTGCAGCAAAAGTCCAGATAAAACTAAGACAATACCACTAAATGAAGCGGTTACACCCAGCAAAAATCCCGCGGTAATCACTAAAACTGGCGGCAATACGGCAATCCATAGATGCCATTGCTTGTGTCTAACGACCAAAATCAAAAGTCCTTCCAAAAATCCCAACAACAACCCGCACATGAAAAGAAATGTCCAAGCATAGCTGTTCTCTGATTCCAGATACCGCAACAGATATTCGGTGTCATAATAGTTGTTGATTAACTCCAGTACTCGGTTTGTCGTCACTTTTAAACTTATCTGCAAGAGATTGTGATAGCGCGCCATAATCAAGATAAATGTGCCCCCAAAAGCCACAATTCCTATCGTCATCCACTTGCGGCCAATATCCATAATTATTACACCAACTGCAAGCCCCGCCGCCGCTGTCAAGGAAAAACGCCAAGGAATATAGATATCCAAAATTCTTTGCAGACAGAGGGACATGCCAAGAAAAATCATAAAAAAACTGATTTCTCTCTGCACGCCCCCAAGCCATCCTCTGCTCTTTTTGAATGATGTCTCTTCCATAAATGCTGCCTTTCCCTCTATCTTCTTTACAACAAAAGCTCTAATTCTAACATCTGGCTTCTCACCTGATTTGGCATTATCTTTGCCTCTTGCTTTCCATTACAAAAAAGCTCTAATTCTTGATTCCATACAAGAAAGGACGCGTATGTTTCCCCTGGATAATCTTTCGCATAATCCTGTGGACATGCACCCTTTTCTATTCCACACAAAGAAATCTGATTCCAAAAATCAAAAAGATCTTCCTGCCTGCGTATGGCTTTACGCTGTAACTGCGGTTCTTCCTTCTGCTGCCAGACAAGATAATGTGCACATTCCTGCAACAGCAACTCCTGAGAAATGGTGTGCAGCACTTCCCAATATGTGCGTGATTTTCTGCTGCTCAAAGCTGATAAAGATACATCAAGAAAACACACCACATTACAATTCATTGGCATGCTCAGCTCTGCCACAATCATGGCTTCATTTTTAGCAGAGAGCTTCCAGTGAATCCGATTCAGGCGGTCTCCCTTCTGGTACTCACGCAGCTTTAATGTCTCTGAGGGGTCATCTCCACTGATCTGTGGATGATAATGTTGTCCGTCTGACCAAAACAGACGGGTACGGATTCCAACCTTAATTGTAGTGTCATAGACTGCTGGAAAAATCATGATCTGTTTTTGTATCTGCTGTTTCTTCTGTAAATACAAAAAGTTCATCCATTCATAACAACGCAGTCCCATGCATTCTGCCTGCCATAAACCAAACTCTGGCTCCCGAATCTTCGTCATAAATTCTGCCATACCCTCTGCCGGAACCTTTCCCTGTACTTTTACCAGACGGGTTTTCCCAGTTGCCACATGTTTAAGACGAATCTTAGCCCACACTCTGGGCAACGTTATGCCGCTATGATTTTCCACGCGGATCCCTGTAAGATATGACTCAACATGGTCTGTTTTAGCATATGTTAATTCTGCCTCACTTGATAATATCTCATATTCCAATCTTTGTCTGGCATAGGATAAGACACACAGAAAAAAGAAGGGTAACAAAACTGCTGCCCCGCATACTGCAAGTAATCCGCGGCTTTCATATAATACCGCCAAATAAAAGTTCCCAGCAATCCCCAGCCCATAGACAATACTTTTTCCCATATTTTGTCACCTTTCAGACACTTTTCGGCGCTGGGGCACTCTTTAAAATCTCGGTCAAAATCTGTTCTGCATCTATATGCGCCGCCCGCGCCTTGGAATTTAACATAATTCGATGTCCGCAGACTGCAAGAAAGATATCTTCCACATCCTCGGGCAGCACATAATCTCTCTGGCGTAAAAATGCCATCGCCTTTGCCATCTGCAAGATATTGATCGTTCCCCTGGGGCTGATTCCCAAATCAATCATACGATGATTCCTAGTGTGATTGACTAGATTTCCTACATATTGGTACAATTCTTCCTGTACATATATTTTATCTGCAAATTTCTGTATGGAGAGCAATTCCTTTTGAGAAATCACCGCCTGTACTTCTTCTTGTCGCTGCATCCCTTTTAAAATCTGAATCTCATCTTCCATATCAGGATAGCCCAATTTTAAACAGACCATAAAACGATCAAGCTGGGCTTCGGGAAGCATCCAGGTTCCAGCGCTTCCAAAAGGATTCTGCGTGGCAATGACAATAAACGGAGAAGGCACTTCATGACTAACGCCATCCACCGTCACCTTCTGTTCTTCCATCACCTCCAAAAGTGCAGACTGTGTCTTGGGGGACGTGCGGTTAATCTCATCTGCTAAAAGAAGATTACACATCACGCTACCTGGTTGATAGACAAAACTTCCGATATCTTTTTGATACATAGAAAATCCTGTCAAATCTGAGGGCATTACATCTGGCGTAAATTGCACTCTATTCTGTTTTAGAGACATAGATTTTGATAAGGCCATTGCCAAAGTGGTTTTGCCGACACCAGGAATATCATTCAAGAGAATATGTCCGCCGGCAAGAATAGCAGCCACTGCCATTACAATACAGTCATCCTTGCCAATCACTGCCTTTTTCACTTCATTGATCACTTCAAATGCTGGAATCTGCTGTTTATATGTTCCTGTTCCCATTACTTCTATACCTTCTGCTTCATACGTTTTATCACTTTCAATCTTGTGAATTCTTCTCGTTCCTTCTCCTCTAGAGCACTCTGAATATTCTTAGTCAGAGATTCAAATTTGGGGATGGTAATATTCTGCAAAGCATTAGCGCGCTTCTGTGTTTTTTTAATGTTGTAGGCCAGACGATAGGCACTGGTCTCAATCTGTGCCAGACGAATCGTCAGTTCCTTTACTTTTTGAAATTTTTCACTAGCCTGATCGAGTGACATTTTTGTGCCATAAAATGGGTAAGCAGGTTTTGGCTCAGCGCCGCTATATTCCACCTTTGGAATCTCTGTGCCCATCACGCTGCGCCGTTTAATCATAATCGAATCTTCCACAGGAACACTCAAACTCAATGCCTCCACTTCATGGATCCCCATCTGAATATTTGCCTTCTGCAAGGCAAGATAAGCGCTGGTAAAGGTCACATCAATTTCTTTTTGAATGTCTGTCGCCTGTTCAATCAGCTCCATCAATTCCCGAATCAGAATATTTCTCTTCTTATCCATCAATTCATAACCCTGTTTGGACAGAGCCAGGGAATTCTTTGCCAATATCAAATTTCCTTTTGTGGGAAATGTATTTGGATCCATTTTATCTCACCTCGCTGCGTTCGTCGCTTATCGCTCATAGTATCTTTCCAAAATCTTTGTATCAATACGGTCTAACTCTTCCTTGGGCAGAATATGCAGCAGTCTCCAGCCAATATCCAATGTCTCCTCAATGGTGCGGTTTTCGTTTACTCCCTGTGCCACAAATTCCTGCTCAAAACCAACGCCAAACTCCAGATATTTTTTATCGGTCTCCGACAATTCATCCTCTCCAATTACACTGGCCAAATCTCTGGCCTCTCCCACTCTCGCGTAGGAGGAAAAGAGCTGATTAGCCACATCCTGGTGATCTTCTCTGGTATACTCTGCTCCAATGCCGTCCTTCATCAGACGAGAAAGCGAAGGCAGTACATTGATAGGCGGATAGACGTTTTTCTGATGCAAAGAGCGCTCCAATACAATCTGACCCTCTGTGATATATCCAGTTAAATCTGGAATTGGGTGAGTGATATCATCATTGGGCATAGTTAAAATGGGAATCTGTGTCACACTGCCTTCCCGCCCCTGTACAATTCCAGCGCGTTCGTACAACGTGGCCAATTCACTGTATAGATAGCCTGGATACCCTTTACGGCTGGGAATTTCCCCCTTGGAGGCAGATACCTCTCGCATTGCCTCTGCATAAGAAGTCATATCAGTTAAGATTACCAAGATATGCATATTTTTATCAAATGCCAGATATTCTGCAGCGGTCAGCGCCACTTTAGGAGTAATCAATCGCTCGGCCACTGGGTCATTGGAAAGATTTAAAAACATGGTAACATGGGAACTCACACCGCTCTCCTCAAATTTCCTGCGAAAAAATTCTGCCACATCATATTTGACGCCCATAGCCGCAAATACGATTCCAAATTCCTCGTCAGAATCCTCTCCCAAGGACGCCTGCTCGACAATCTGTGCCGCTAACTGGTCATGCGGCAAGCCATTGCCAGAAAAAATTGGCAGTTTCTGCCCCCGAATCAGCGTTGTCAAACCGTCTATAGCCGACACTCCAGTACGGATATAATTTCGCGGATATTCTCTGGTACAAGGATTTAAAGGCAAACCGTTTACATCTCGCACTGCCTCAGGGTCAATCTTGCCAAGTCCATCAATTGGTTCCCCCAATCCATTGAAAGTTCTTCCCAAAATTTCCAGAGAAAGACCGATTTCCATTGGATGGCCGCTTAATCTGGTATGTGTATTTTTCAAAGACATTTCATCGGTATTGTCAAATACCTGAATCACTGCTTTATCTTCATCCACAGCAACAATTCTGCCTTTTTTGCGCTGACTGCCATCGACCACAAACTCAATCATTTCCTCATAGAACGCATCCTTCACGCCCTCTAACACAATCAGAGGGCCGTTGATCTCACTTAAACCTAAATATTCAATCGCCATATCTACCCTCCTACGCGTTGGTTGACAGCAAATTTTGATAAAATTCGTCAATCATCTGCCGATATTCCTCAAATTTGTACAATTCTTTATTTGCCACATCATATTTGATGGAAATAATTTTCTCAAAGATACGATTCTCACGAAGCATTGCCATAGGCATTCCTATGTTAATCAGATCCTTGCATTTTTCATAGAGATATAAAATCACCTTCATCATTTGAAGCTGCTTTTCCATTGGTACAAAGGTATCTTCTGCATGAAATGCATTCTGTTGTAAAAACCCTAAACGTATCACCCTGGCAATCTCTAAAATCAATTTCTGATCATCTGGAAGCACATCACTTCCGATCAATTTTACAATCTCATTGAGACGACTCTCTGTGGTAAGGATATTTAACAATTCATTGCGGCAGGGAATAAAATCAGCTCCCACATGCGCTCCATACCAACTCTCTAAATCTCCCAGATATTCTGTGTAGCTCGTCAGCCAATTGATAGCTGGATAATGTCTGGCATAAGCCAGTGCCTTGTCCAAGGCCAAAAAACAGCGCACAAAACGTTTGGTATTCTGAGTGACCGGTTCCGAGAAATCTCCTCCCTGCGGAGATACTGCACCGATAATTGTCACACTGCCATCTGTTCCATTGAGGTTTTCTACATAACCAGCACGCTCATAGAATGCGGACAAACGTGAGGCAAGGTATGCCGGAAAGCCTTCTTCGGCAGGCATTTCCTCTAATCTGCCAGACAACTCTCGCAAAGCTTCTGCCCAGCGGGAGGTGGAATCTGCCATAATTGCCACATGATAGCCCATATCACGGTAATATTCTGCCAACGTCAGTCCTGTGTAAATGCTGGCCTCCCTCGCCGCTACTGGCATATTGGATGTATTGGCAATCAAAGTCGTGCGATCCATCAAAAGATTGCCTGTCTTGGGATCGACCAATTTAGAAAATTCTTCTAAAACATTGGTCATCTCGTTGCCACGTTCCCCGCAACCAATATAGATAATAATATCGGCATCCGACCATTTGGCAAGCTGATGCTGGGTCATCGTCTTTCCTGTTCCAAAACCACCAGGAATAGCCGCCGTGCCACCCTTGGCAATTGGAAACAATGTATCTAAGATACGCTGTCCTGTGACTAGAGGCCGGTCTGCCGGATAACGCTTTTGTATGGGACGGGGAATCCGAATTGGCCACTGCTGGGTCATGGTCAATGTCTCCTGTGTACCATCGGATTTCTGAATTTTCACCAATGGCTCCTCAATTGTATAACTGCCATTTTCTGCTACCCAGACCACAGTTCCATTGACCTGTGGCGGTACCATCACTTTATGCATAATAGCAGGAGTCTCTGGAACTTCGGCAATAATTGTACCACCACTGACGATATCTTGAGGTTTGACACAGATGGTAGTCTCCCACTTACGATTTTTATCCAGTAGATCCACATTGACACCACGCGGAATATAGGCGCCATTATTCTGTCCTATCAACTGCAACGGCCGCTCAATTCCATCAAAAATATTAGTGATAATTCCTGGTGCAAGCGTGACACTGATTGCTTTGCTTGCACCCTCCACCAGTTCTCCTGGACGCAGTCCAGTAGTCTCCTCAAACACCTGAATCGTGGTCTCCTCACGATTCAGCCCAATGACCTCCCCTACCAGGCGGTTCTTTCCCACATAGACCATTTCTGACATTTTAAAGCCCAGATTGCCCTTAATTGTAATGATCGGACCATTGATCCCATAGATATTTCCTGTAATGCTCATAGATAGGTTTCCTCCTGTTCCAGCTTGGTCATAAAGGATTCGTCAATCAAAATATTACGGGAACGGATCACAGCTCGGATCCCTCCGCCAAAATCAATCTTACTAACCGTAAGTTCTGCTTTCGTCAACACTTCCAGCTCTGTTTTTTTATCTGCATCTGAGGGATTGATATAGATAATTACTGAATCCTGCTCTGCCACCTTTTTTGCCATATGTATCTTGGCAATCAGATATTTCTTATATTCTTCTGTATTCTGGTACTCTTTGAGCAGCAATCTCACCTGATCCGACAGCTTTACCTGCCATTTTCGTTTACATTCATCTAAGATATGCTTCTGCCGCAGCATTTCACCGGAAACCTTACTGTTGACCTGCCTGCGGATGTTCCGTTCTTCAATCTGAATTTTATGTTCCATCTCTGTCTGCTTGTTCTGGCGAAATGTTTCTAATTCCTGCTTACAGGAATGCTCAAACTGCGCAATCATCTCATCACTCTTTTGTTTGGCCACATCAATGGTAAAATTGCGGAACACTTCCAATTTTTCCTCGATCTGCATACTGTCTCCCTTCTGATTACTGTACAGGCTCTGGCGGATCTGCATACAGCCTCAGGCTGCTAAAGCTTTAATCCGATAGCCTCACTGACATAATCCGTAATAAAGTTTTCCTTACGTCCAGTTCCATGACGGTCGGGAATCTCGATCAGCAGAGGCAGCCGCCGATTGAGCTTGACATCATCAATCAAATCTGGAAATTCTCTGCCAAACTTTTCTGTCAAAAGAACAATTCCAATTTCTTTATCCTGAAATACCGCTTCCAGCGCTTCCTTTAACTCCTGCCGCTCATGGACTACTACACCCTCCACGCCGACTAAGCGCATTCCTGTGTAAGTGTCCCTGTTATCACTGATCAGATACATTTTCATAACGATTCTCCTTAATTATCCCAAAATAGAGAAAGAGATCAACAGTCCGTATAGGGCAATAGATTCTGCCAGCGCAACGAAAATCAGTGCCTTACCCATGATACTGGAATCCTCACTCAAAGCGCCCAGCGCCGCACTCGCTGCACTTGCCACCGCAATACCAGCACCAATACAGGAAAGTCCTGTAGAAAGCGCTGCTGCCAGATAACGCCATCCCTCCACATTAGAGACAGCCGCCTCGCCTGCTGCTTGTACATTACCGCCAAACAATAAAATATCTGCCACTAGAACTGTGCCAAAGAAGAAAAAGATATTACAGCCCAGCGCCGCCTTAAATCCGCCTTCTCTGCGCTTACTTAACAAAAATCCACCCACTGGAATTATCATGCTGCAAAGTAAGATCACTACTAATAAAATTTTTGTTACCATGTTCGTATCCTCCTACTGATTTCTTTTCTTAAATGAGATAAATGGTTTTCCACTCCCTGAATAAAAACGGCTAAACATCTCGTAATATTCCAAACGAAGCACCTGGATTCCCACAACCAAGCCTTCCAACCCAGCAACCAGGGCATTGCCCAGTATAATTACAATCCAGTTTGGATTGCCTTTTTCCAAGCCGGCAAGAGTCATTACCACTCCCATCATTCCGGCATGGCTCAGTGCGAAAGCACCCACACGGACAAAAGAAATGGTATTCGTTGCATAGCTTAAAACCACATCAAAACCTTCCACCAAAGCCTCGACAAAGAACATTACCTTGCTTCCCTCTGGGAAGATCTTACTCTTGCGCTCCACCAAATGGGTCAATGGTTCCTTTAATAAGATAGCCACCAAGGGCACACCTACCACAATACCAATCAAAATGGTTGCTGGTATACCATGTCCGGTGATAAATAAAAGAGCACAAAGTACTACGAAACCATAACAGATAAACCCTGCCAATCCACTTTGGCTGAACAATAGTCTGCCATACTCCTTAGCCTTAACCGCATTGATGATATTTAATATCATAGCAATCAATATCAGCAATGCGCCAAACCCAATGGCCAGCATCAGAGTTGTCATAATATTATCCATTGGCTTCATCCACAAAGCAGGCAGCAGCTCCTCAAAACCAAATACACTGCCATAGAGGAATCCAAACAGCACTGACCAAATTCCGGCTACTCCGACAATTCCAGCAAGCCGTAAATGCTTAAATTTATAGAGCAGCAGTCCGCCCACCAAAAGACAGGCTCCTTGTCCCACATCCCCAAACATAATGCCGAACATCAATGTATAGGTCAGTGCTACAAATAATGTGGGATCCATCTCATTGTAGGCTGGCAGCCCATACATTTCTACAAACATCTCAAATGGCTTTAAAATAGCAGGATTTTTTAGTTTTGTAGGTGGTTTTACAGAGATGTTGTCATCCTCCTCCACCCATTGAATCTTGTCATCCTTGGCAATTTCCTGCTCTAACTTGTCCGCATCCCGCCTGGACATCCAGCCATATAAGATATAATATTCTCCGCCCTCATCCCTGGCCTGAGTACATGCGGCATACTTACGAATATCAAAATTTCTGCAATAACTCTGCAAACTCTCACATGCAGACAAAATTTCATCTTCCCGACTCTTAACCAGTTCCACCGCCTGCATTTGCAGTCGTTCTAACTCCCGCTCACAGATTTCCAGTCGTTCCTTAGCCTTCGTATACACTCTCTTTGGTGTCTCCTCAAATGCCTCAGACACCTCTAACGCTTCAAAATGGAACGAAGCGTATACTGCCTCCACCTCTACTTGATGGGTATGCGGCGCAAAATACACACCCCACACATATTCACTGTCATTGTTGCACTCATAAAACAATGTATAGGGATTTTTGAAGATATAATGTTCCAGTCTGTGATAATCATCCACTCGGATCCGTCCAAACTGATAATCAATGAATTTAAAATCCTTCATCTTACTTAGTTCAAAGTCCAGTCCAATAAAAGGCTTGATCTGCTCCATCCATTGTTTAATCTCCAGCATTTCTTCCTGGAGTTCTGTCTTCCTACTGTGCACATCCTTAAGCTGTTCATGAACTTCATAGACAATTTCCTGCCCCTGCGCCGCCCGCATCACTATGGTTCCTTTTTTAGAAGTATTCAGATATTCTTTTAACTCTTCCCCTTTCTGGGCAGCATCCTTGTACAGATTAGTCTCCACAAAAGGACGAATATTTTTCAAGCTGCCAAGGCTGGTCATTGCATTTTCAAAATGAATATCATATTTATTCAGATATACCTTCACCACTCGGTCGATATCTCCCTTGGGTCCGGCAATGTGCAACAGCTTCATTTTTTCAATCAAAGCGTCTCCTCCATTCCTTTCCGTTTAGCTCCTTGCCTTAACCTCATGCATCCATTAAAATCAATTCCCGTATATCTTTCGCCGGAAGCTGATAACGTATGCCCTCCAAAGCAGCAGTCAAATGCTCGATTTCCTGCTCCTTTTGGTAAAAATAGTAAAATACAGGTGCCATAGAAGATGGATATTTTTGGCAGAGCCTCTGGTACATTTTCCCCATCACATGATGATAGGAAATCTCATCCTGAAGTTTTACCAGTGCTTCCCTGCCTTTAAAGTAGGACGTATTTCCCAAAATTCGCTGAAATTCCTCCGTATGCTCCGCCTCCAAAAGTTGTTGGCACTGCTCTTTTCGGAGTTTATAATACACTGGAATTAGGATTTTTTCTATCTCCTGTGGTTTTTCATGGAAAAACTGTTTGGCACGGTAAATCCACATAATATTTAGCCAGTCAATCTGTGTCCCAAACACCTCCATCAACACCTGCTTCATCTGCCGATCAGAAAAGCTTTCAATTCCTTTCCAGACTCGCACAAAATAAGAAGCACCGATTTTAGAAATACCTTCTTTAGACTGAATTTGTTCCTCATACAGTTTAAGTGCCCTGCGCTGTTGTCCATTGCCAAATCGATACAATTTATAATAATCTTCCTGAATCGAATGGTGAATCAGCGCCTCCACCTGCCCTCTATGCTGAATTTCCTCATGTCCGCCATATATCCTGCCATAACTCTCCTGTTCCCGCAAAAATCCAATGGTCTCCTGTACGGTCTGAAATTCTGTAATTCGTTCAAAATCTTCCCTTTTTAACAGCCTGCTTTTCATTGCTCTGGTCTTTGTCACCAATCCGCTGTATTGAAGCAATCCGCCTGCCATAGCTTACACCTCTGTTATCTTTTCCACAATCTCCCGCGCATATCGGGAGAGATTCTTTTGATATGTCTCATTTAACTGCTCAATCTGCTTCTGGTTTTTCTCCACAAGCTGTTGAATCTGTTCTTGTGCCTGTTCTTCCAGACGTGTTTTTAAAATCGTCAGTCTGCCCTCCATCTCTGCTTCTAGCTCCAGACCGATTTCCTCCATCTGTTTTTTCTTCTCCTCCTGCATTGCCTGTCTTGATATATTGACTCCATCCATCAATTTTCCAGCCTCTGCCTCTATCTCATGCAGTTCCTTGATGACTTCATTCACAGTTTTCCCTTCTCTCTCTTTGATGTTTCCCGCCCAAAAATCTTATGCGCGAAAATATAGCTTCACCGCTGCCCGCTGTGCTTTGATATCGCTAGCCATATGATCCGATATCACACTGCCCAGTTCACTTACGGTACGCACAAACAACGTCAAAATTCTGGGGTAAGGAATCTTGCTGATCTCTCTGTATTCTGGATATTGACATAATATCTTTAATACATAATAATCTCCTTCCATCTCCACTGCCGCTTCCATATAATAACATTTCAAACTTTGCTGACATAAAAAACCTGCCAAAAAAATTCCATAGGCAACGTGATCCATTATGACTACAGGAATCTCTTTGCCAGCCCTATCATGTATTTGCAGGCTGCAGGCTTGTTCTGGATAATGAAACTGGGTTTTTAGATCATTCATATACAAATTAAAGTTTTGTTTGCCATACATGTGATATTGTATAAACTCTTTCAGCAGCTTCTCACAAAATTCTCCCACAATCTTCTCTTCCTCTGGGGTAAAATCAGACACAGGGGCACACATATTTCCTTTTATCACTGCTGTTGCAGCACGACAAATTCTGTCATAACCTAGTCT
The DNA here is from genome assembly GCA_910575005.1 of Lachnospiraceae bacterium. Taxonomy (GTDB): domain Bacteria; phylum Bacillota; class Clostridia; order Lachnospirales; family Lachnospiraceae; genus Petralouisia. The sequence continues at coordinate 78,192 of CAJTCL010000004.1, forward strand.
TTTCTTATCTATTTTTGCCTGCAGCAACTGTGTCTCCTGATTTAATTTCTCAATCTCCTGCTTTCTCCTCAACACAAATTCCTTTTCTAGTTTTTGTGTTTTATACTGCTTTAACGCCGCCTGAATTGGCACTATGAGGTCTTCCACCAGAAAAAAAGGCTTTAAAATCAATTTGAACACTTGGCCACGGTTCAAAACATCCAAAACCTTGGTCATATCTTGTACCTGTGTTACAACAATTCTCACCGTGTCAGGTGACAGCATATCCATCATCTCAAACAGCTCTCCTCCAGACATTACCGGCATATCCACCTCGCTGATTAATACTGCAGTTTGATTTGCTGCCATATATTCCATAGCTTCTTCTGGATATCGAAAATATACACATGTGATCTCTTTTTCATAGACTGCCAGCATTCTTTTATAATTTGCGATCCACTTACTGTCATTGTCCACCATTACCACCGTATCCATAACATGCCCCCTTCCAGAAAATCCATTATCTTGCTTTTATCATACGATTTCTATTATAACAGACTATCACAAATATTACAAAAAAATTTTTTCAAAACAATAAGAAACACATACAAGCTGACTACATATGATACATTGTAATCAAAATTTTGGAGGATTTAATTTATGAGTGATTTAGCTGCTACAAACTGTGGATGTGGATGTGAAAGCAATAACAACGGAGGATGCGGTTCTATTATCTGGATTATTATCCTGCTTTGCTGCTGTGGTGGTAGCTGCGGCGGTGGCGGATGCTTCAGCGGTGGAGATGGCTGCGGCAACAATAGCTGCCTGTGGATTATCTTGTTGCTCTTCTGCTGCGGCGGATTCGGTGGTGGATGTGGCGGTTCCTTCTGCTAATTTCCATACTGCCTGCCCGAAAGGGCAGGCGCCATCCTATTCTGCCAATAGGCAGAACACAGAACAAGGGGCTGGAAAAACCAGCCCCTATTTCATTATTACCGCTCCATTCCCTCTTATCGGTGGAAGGTTGTTGCTGCCGTAATCATTGCAATTGTCACCAAAAACATTACGGTTGTCGTCACCACTACCTTTCCTAACAGTCTGCCCCCTTCCCCTGCACTGCCAATACAGCCGATCATTCGTTTGTCTGCCACTGGCTGTATCATTGCTTCCAACAGTTTATACAAAAACGTCATTACCCATACCTTAATCAGAGGACCAGCACACAATACCAATAAAATTAAAATTGCCGCCACACCAATCCCGTTTTTTATAATTATCCCAGAACCAACCATAATTTCGGTCACAGCATTGATAGATGTGCCAAGTCCTGGTACCAGACCAGCTGTCTTGGCAATAATGCCGGATTTAAAAGTATCAATCACTGGTGTCAAAAGATTCTGCACGACATTGATTCCCACAACAATCGTAAAAAGGCATTTCATACACCACAAAATTCCTGATTTCACTAATGCAGTCATCCGAGATATCATATCTTCCTCGGTTAAATGATTGATCAGCTCCAGCGCCACATAAATCTGAACTGCGGGAATGATTAGATACTGCATCAGCCATTCCAGAGCATAAATTAGAATAAATGTCAGATCATAAAACCCTGCCGCCGTTGTAATTTGGCCGGAAAACGCCATGCTAGCTGTAAAAGTTGGAATCATCACCTTTAAAAAATCCATCATATGGGAGATCACTGTAACTGATATATCTCGCAGAATAAAAAAAGACCTCATCAAAAGCACCAGCAAAAGCATATATACCATATAAAAACTAATGTCTGTAACAGCAGGATTTTCAAATACATTAGCAAAATTATAGAGAATCGCAAATACAACACATAACAGTACCATTTGAACAAGCGTCCCTCGAAATTCTGCAACCTCTGAAAAAACAGATGAGAGAATCTCCTCCATCAGCCAGCCTTTATCTATCTCCTCCCCATTCACCAATTTCTCCACCAGTTCTTTAAAATCTAATTCTTCTGTGCCTTGCTGTTGCTTCAACATATTGTCGATATCTGAAAAATCAAGTTCCTCTAAGTAGCTGTCCATTGTCTCTTGAAGCTGCTGATCGACTTCTTTCTCCTGCTCTGAATGTTCCGCTGCCTGAATATTGCCTGTAAAACAAAAAAAACAATACAGAACCAGGACAGCCAGAAGTACAATTTTTGATTTTTTTTGGTATTCTTCATTCCATTCCATACTTTTCCACCTTCTGGCTAATCTCTGAATATCACATCTCACAGTTTCTTTCCTAACATGCAGCCTGATCATTGTTTTGCTTCACTTGCTGTACTATGTTCAACACCTGTTCTGTCCCATTTCAAATATTCAGTTCAAAAATTCGCCAATTGTCTCCAGCAGCACTGTGATTACCGGCATACTGATCACCAATATAGAGAGTTTTCCAAACATTTCAATCTGTCCTGCCACCGCTTGATAACCGGCATCTTTGCAGAGATTTGCAGAAAATTCCGACACATAAGTTATCCCAATCATCTTAATCAAAATTGCAATATATCCTGTATCCAATGTTACATAGTCCTGCATCTGATTAATTACAGATATTACAAGTTGAAGTTTAGAGAGAATAAAATAAAAAATACATAGAGACACTCCCAATGTCACAAACAGCTCATACTCTTTTTTCTGGCCCTTAAGCATCAAGGCCAACAATGCCCCCACAATCCCCAAAATTGCAATCTTTACAATGTCCATACTTTTTCTCCGTCACAGTGCAAACAGATTTCTCATTGTTTCAAACAACTCATATATGTAAGGAACAATCCAAAACAGCACGATCAAGAGTCCTGCTAAGCTGGTAAGAAAAGCATGCTCCTCTCTGCCGCTGTGCTTGAGTACCTGGCTTAACACTGTCACCAGGATCCCCACCGCTGCGATCTTAAATATTAAACTTATACTCATAGCGTCCTCCGCCTCCTTATAACAGGAGAATTACCAGAAACAGGCCACACATCACACTCAAAACACCTGATACCTTTTGCTTGTCTTTCAGTTCTTCCTGTGCTTTTTGAATCAGCACCTCTGCCTGCTCCATATACAGCTCCAGATTTTTTAGCTGCATCTGTCCGTCCAGATAACCGAAATTTTCCCCAACTCGCTGTAAAAGTCCTCGTTCTTCCTCATTAAACAAAAAAGTATCTGACTCCTGTTCCACTAATTGATTCCAGAAACACCCCATACTGTCTTCATTTTCTTCCAACTCTTTTGCAGCCTTTATCAAAAAGGATGAAAATGGTTCTTTTCCTTGAGCGGCAATCTGCAAAAATGCCTCTCGCAAAGGTGTTCTAGTATATGAAATCTCCCCCCACAACATTAAAAACATTTCTTTCATAGCCACAAGCTGTTCTACGTGTTCCTGAAGCTCCCGTCTAATCTGCCAGCCATATAAAATGGAGACTGTGATCACCATGATACTACCTGCCAATTTTAACATAGTCTCTGCATCCTTCCATCATACACCATAAATTCCCGTTCCCCTCTCTGACCCAAACTGAGAAAAACAAAGCGTCCAAAATATCTCTTATCCAGCCATTCGGACAAATATATTTTTTCATGCAGTTCTTCCATATCCTGTGCATGCATGGTCCCCAAAATCCGGCATCCACAGTGAAGCGCTTCCTCTACTGCCAGATAGTCCTCTCTGCTCCCCAGCTCGTCTACTGCAATAATTTGCGGGGACATGCTGCGCAAAAGAATACGCATCCCTTCCGCTTTTGGGCAGGCATCTAACACATCTGTACGGTCTCCAAGGTCATTCTGTGGCACTCCAAAAAAACTGGCTGCAATCTCACTGCGCTCATCCACCACCCCGACCTTTTTGCCAGCTATCCCTTTTCCCCCTTCTGATAACAGACGAATACAGTCTCGCAGCATGGTAGTCTTTCCAATTCCAGGCGGTGACAACAGCAGCGTATTATAAATACAATCCTTTTCAATCAGCCACGGGAGCAATTGATCCGCACAGCCCTTTTTCTGCCTTGCCACACGAATATTCAGGCTGCAAATATTGCGGAAAGAAAGAATCCTGCCCTGATCGCATACCGTCCGCCCTGCTACGCCAATTCTGTGGCCGCCTTGGATGGTAAAAAATCCATTGCGCAGCTCTTCCTCCAGCGCATACATAGAATATTGACTCATTCTGGACAAAGTTTCCTTCATATCAGCTTCCTTCCAGATATATCCTTGTTCCCGATTCCTTTGCAGAATATTCTTTTTCTGATTCCAGAAATACTCCCCACCTCTGGCCAACAGCATGACTGGGCGGCCAATCCTGAGACGAATTTCTTCTGCTTCGATTCCACTCTGAAATCCAGCGCGGCAAAGCGGCCGCAGCAAACTGGGAAATACATTGATAATTTCTTCCATATGCCTGCCTCCATGATCTGCAATGATTGCCTGTACCTAATTTCAAATATATGAGGACAAGAACTGGAATATTCCAAAAAAATTTCTTTTTCCGTTTTCTTCTAATATTTGATCAGAAACAATCATCTCTGACTGTTGGACACTGGCTGCAGCTATCTCATCCATCAATGTTTTAATTTCCTGAATACAATCATTAATTACCTTCATTGCAGAAACTACAAGCTCTGTAGATTCTGTTCCCGTTTGTACATCTTTAATAGAATGTTTGATTAAATCACTTGTATTTTGCGCAGCCTTGGCAGATCTGTTAGCAAGTTTGCGCACCTCTTGGGCTACCACAGAAAATCCTTTCCCAGATTCACCCGCACGGGCAGCTTCTACGGAAGCATTGAGTGCTAAAATATTTGTCTGATATGAAATAAATAACAACTATGGCCATCGCTGCACACAAGCCACCAACCAAAATACGTACTGTCATTACAGAACCATAAACTTCTGTCTCGTTATCCCGAACCATAAACACCCAATTACGGTCTTCTAGATATTTATAAACAATCAACTGTTCAACGTGATTTTCATCCTGATAGGAATACGTACTAGCTTCAGTATTTCTGTCTGTCTGAATCTTCTCAATAATTTCCAAATAACCACTATCATTTGTCTCAGTGTTCAAAAGCGCCTGATCCTGATGATATAACATATTTTTTCTTTTATGTCTAGTATATTTACAAGTCAAAAAACAGCAAGATTCATGAATACAGCAATGCCTTTTTATGCTAGTATACGGGATAATGTTAGGAGCAATTTTATGCAATACTACTCTATACATTCTTTCACAAATCATACATTATAAGGAGGAACTCAGCCATGACTCATGTTAAGAAAAATCCCTTAGCAAACAATTTTCACGCCCTTTCTCTCATAAAATTTGCCTTTCCCAGTATGCTTATGATGTTATTTATGGGACTTTATACGATAACAGACACCATTTTTGTGGCACGTTTTGTTGATACAAATGCTCTGTCCGCCATCAATATTGTTTGTCCTGTAATCAATATTATTGTTGGATTAGGAACAATGCTTGCCACAGGCGGCAGTGCAATTGTAGCTACGAAAATTGGAAGTCAAAAAATTATGGAAGCCAGAAGTAATTTTACACTTCTTATTATTTCTGGAGTTATCATTGGTCTGTTTATTACTCTGATTGGATTTCTCTTTATGGAACAAATTATTTGGGGATTAGGTGCAAGCAGCATATTGTTTCCGTATTGTAAGGATTATTTGACAATACAGCTTGTTTTTGTCGTTGCAAATATGTTACAAATACTGTATCAAAATCTTTTTGTAACCGCGGGAAAACCAACTGTGGGTCTGATTCTCTCTGTGTCGGCCGGATTTGCTAATATCTTTTTTGACTATATTTTTATTGTTTTGCTGCAAATGGGTATCAAAGGCGCAGCTCTAGGTACTAGTATTGGATATATGATCCCAAGTATTGCAGGTACATTGTTTTTTCTGACTGGCAAAAGTGAATTGCATTTTTGTAAACCGCAAATGGATTATTTTATGATATTAAAAAGTTGTTCTAATGGCGCATCAGAAATGGTCAGTCAATTATCAACTGCTTTGACCACATTTTTATTCAATATCACAATGATGCGATTGTTGGGTGAAAATGGTGTGTCGGCGATCACAGTTATTATATACTCCCAATTTCTACTGACAACAATTTATATTGGATTTTCTATGGGAGTTGCCCCAATTATCAGTTATAATTATGGCAGCAAAAATACAGAACAACTAAAAAAAGTGATTTGTATATGTTTTTACTTTATTATGATAGTTTCCATTTTTGTATTTCTGCTCTCTTTTGCGGCAGGGGAAAACATTGCCTGGGTATTTGCGAAAAATAATAAAAAAGTTTTTGAGATTACTAAAACAGGCTTTCCTATTTTTAGTTTTAGTTTTCTGTTCTCAGGATGTAATATTTTTACTTCTGCCTTATTTACCGCACTATCAAACGGAAAGGTATCTGCGCTGATATCCTTTCTGCGCACTTTTGGTTTTATCACGATTTTTCTCCTGCTTTTGCCAAGATTATTTCAAGTAATAGGAGTATGGCTGGCGATTCCTCTTGCTGAACTGCTCACTGTGACCCTAACAATCTATTTCATATGTAAACATCGTAAATACTATTTTTTATAGTAAACTTTTTCCATTCTTAATGATAAGATAAAGAGCATAAAAAAGGGGGTGTCGCTTTAACGAATGAAAATTCGTGAAGCAGCAGCTTCCTTTTTGTATCTTATTATGAAGCTTGTTCACATTTCTTGCCATTGCAAGTAAAACACTTCCGTCAGGCTGTTGCAACCATCGAATACACCCTCACGTAGGCTTACCAGCCCTTCTGGAAGGCTGATTTCCGTCAGGCTGTTGCAACTGCAAAAGACATCCCACCCAATATCTTTTAGCCCTTTCGGAAGAATGATTTTTTTTAATCTATTGCAATACATAAATGCACTTGTCGGTTTTTCTCTGCATATCCTCCATCAGTGCATCCTTCTGCTCCACCTTTAGCGGTATGGCCCTCGAAACGGTATGATCGTTCGCTGACACGACTTTGTACGTTTCCTCCCTAGTGATATCACACGCTTTAATCAAATCGTTCTGCGTAATCTCATCTCGGTTATCTAATGCCGCCGCAATACAGGCGCTCTTAACAGCACTCTTGATTTGATGTCCACAGAACTCATATGTCTCCGACAACGCTAGGACATCCACGTCTTCTGCCAGTGGGACGTGAACCGTATCGGTGCAAAGGTGTTGCCACCATATTTTTTCACGCTCTGCCGCTGTCGGCATTGTGAACTCAATATTGATGAGTCTCGACAGGAACGCCTTGTCATAGTTCACCACAAGGTTCGTTGCAAAGATTATGATACCTTTGAACCGTTCCAGGCTTATCAGTAACTGGCTGCGCATAGAGTTGATTGCTTGTGCTGACCCATCGGAGACACTCGTGAGCCGTTTTGAGAGTAGCGAATCCGACTCATCCAGAAATACTTTCGGACTTGGTTTATACAAGGATTCTGGAACCCTGCAGTAAACGTTCTTCCTACAAAGCGGCTTCTGAATTTTTAGAGAAACCGTCCTATAAACTTCATGACGTGTACCGTGCATTGGATGTCCTTAGCGCCGAATGCGACCTCATTCCGTCAGAAGTTTATAAAAACAGCCATTTTCTCGGAAAAAGGAATGACAAGGTTCTTTATTATGATTGTTCGAATTATTATTTTGAAATCCAGCAGGAAGATGGCAGTAAAAAGTATGGAAAAAGCAAAGAACACAGTCCAAACCCGATCATTCAAATGGGTTTGTTTATGGACGGTGGCGGGATTCCCCTTGCTTTTTCACTCTTTCCCAGAAATGCCAATGAGCAGACATCCCTGAAGCCATTAGAAAAGAAAATCCTTGGGGAGTTCGGATGTCAGAAATTTATTTATTGCAGTGATGCAGGGCTTGGCTCTGAATCTATCCGGGAATATAATCACATGGGCGAACGAGCTTATATCGTAACGCAGTCTATCCAGACTTTTCCGCAAGACCGGTCTATCTGCAGGATGAAAACCGGATGAAAGCACATTTCCTAATCTGTTTCTTTGCATTAACCATCTATCGCTTTCTTGAGAAAAAACTGGATTACAAATATACTTGTGATGAATTATTAGATACGCTAAAAGCAATGAATTTCGCTGAAATACAAGAACAGGGATTCGTTCCACTGTACAAACAGGAAACCATCACAGATGATCTTCATGATGTCTGTGGTTTCCGAACAGATTTTCAATTCATAACAAAAAGTAAAATGAAAACAATTCAAAAAAACAGTAAAGGAAAAAAATAAATTACTATAGTTCGTGACAACGACAAAAATCGCTTCCGCCCAGTAAATACAAGGCTTACAGCGATTTTTTCTTTTACTAACTGTCAAAGACAGGAACATATTTTCAGAAGGTGAATATTAATTTTTTTAAAGATTGCATATATAAATTTATGCTACAATTCACTTGTCAGCCAATATAGACAAAATCACATGCTTGTAACATAAATTTTAGTCTGCACTTCTTTTTGAACAGCTGCCAGCACAGCCGCTGCAGCCACCACAACACTTCCCTTTCTTTTTATCTTTATAAATACTAAAACATGCCTGTAAAGCAATAAGCGCCACAATGATACCAACCACAAATGTTCCCATTCCAATTCCATCCTTTCTAACTCTACCAGAGTATTGATACTAGTAAAAAACACATATTTTACAATCTTTCCTTCACAAATTAGTATAATAGTTAATTGCGAAACTCAATAATTTTATAAATTTCATATACAATTCAAAGAATTTAAGTAGAAATATTTTTTCATACAAAAGCTAAAAAATGCATTTTAGCGCCATGTAAATGAGACTTAAAAATCATGGAAGTCTATGCTGAACATGATTTTAGCATTAAAAGGCTCATTGGAATGCTTAGTGCGTCCTGCATTTTGTGCTTTTGTATGTGATAAAATATTTGTCTGAATATGAAATTTAGATAACTTAATAGTTTCGCAATCACCTATAAGTTAGTATATACTAACCCAAAAATAAAGTCAATGATCTTTTACACCATTGACGCAGATAAAAATCATTTTCCATTTTTTGAGGATTACATACAATACACATTTGACTGGATCTTATCACACGGTTTTCCCCATAAATTAGCGGTAGAATCATTTTATAGTGCAGTGTATAATAAACATATAAAAACATATGAAATATTCAAAAATTGCAAAAGAAATCTACAGTAAATACACTGATCAAGTGGAACCCTATGGTCTTGACGAATGCTGGTTAGATGTTACCAGCAATGCGCATCTATTTGACCTTTTATAACAACGCATACAGCTCAACTCAGAATATCTGCTTTGAAACAATACCATATAATTCAAAACAAAATATCCGCCTTAAAATAACGCATATACATCAACTCAGAATATCTGCCTTAAAATAGTGCCATATAATTCAAAACAGAATATCCGCTTTAAAACAAAGTATCCTTACAACTCATAAAACAAAAAAGAGTCCCCTCCCAAAACAGGCAAGCAGAAATGTAAAACCACATCTGCTATAACCTGTATTAGAAGGAAACTCTCACATGAAGCAACTCACCCATATCAAACAGCCAACAAACTGCCTCCGATAAGCAACTCGGCAAAATGGACTGTCTGACGGCAGTTCCGCCCGCCTTATGGGTCTTGTGTGTGTCATGCGCGTGTCTTGCGGAGCAAGTGGATACCCAAAACACCTGGATATCCACTCTCGCGGTATTCGCCAAATATCCATGCAAGCATGGCTACTTGGTCTACACTTCGTTTCGGTCCGTGCTAAACAAGTGCCACTGGCACTTAGCACCATTACTCGCGGAAATCCAGCCCGCCCCACGCCGTCCCTGGGCGTCAGGAATGCCCATTTTTAGCGGTTTTCTTAGAACTTTCCGGCCTTAGCTGCTTCCTCAATGGAAACTGCAACTGCAACGGTAGCTCCTACCATTGGGTTATTACCCATTCCGATCAAGCCCATCATTTCCACATGAGCAGGTACAGAAGAAGAACCTGCAAACTGTGCGTCAGAATGCATACGTCCCATTGTATCTGTCATACCATAGGAAGCCGGACCTGCTGCCATATTGTCAGGATGAAGTGTACGTCCAGTACCACCGCCAGATGCAACAGAGAAGTAATTCTTGCCCTGCTCATTACATTCTTTCTTATAGGTACCTGCTACTGGATGCTGGAAACGTGTTGGATTGGTGGAATTTCCAGTGATAGAAACACCAACGTTCTCATGATGCATAATTGCTACACCTTCCTGAACATCATCAGCGCCATAACATTTTACAGTCGCACGAAGTCCATCAGAATATGCTTTCTCATATACCACATTTAATTTTGCTTCTTTGTAATCGTATTTGGTCTCCACAAAAGTAAATCCATTGATACGAGAGATAATCTGTGCTGCGTCTTTTCCAAGACCATTTAAGATAACACGCAGAGGTTTTTGGCGTACCTTATTTGCCTTCTCAGCGATACCGATCGCACCTTCTGCTGCTGCAAAAGATTCATGTCCAGCTAAGAAACAGAAGCACTCTGTCTCTTCCTCAAGTAACATTTTACCAAGATTGCCATGTCCAAGACCTACTTTTCTATGATCAGCCACAGAACCTGGAATACAGAAAGCCTGGAGACCCTCTCCGATGGCTGCTGCTGCATCAGCTGCTCTCTTAGCGCCTTTCTTAATCGCAATTGCTGCACCTACTGTATAAGCCCAACATGCATTCTCAAAACAGATTGGCTGGATCTTTTTTACCTGCTCATATACGTCAAGCCCAGCATCCTTGGTAATTTTCTCAGCTTCCTCAATGGAGCTGATCCCATAATTATTCAATACAGAATTGATCTGATCAACTCTTCTTTCATATGATTCAAATAAAGCCATTGTATTCGTTCTCCTTTCCTTACTCTTCTCTTGGGTCAATGATCTTTGCAGCATCTGCTACACGGCCATACTGTCCTTTTGCCTTTTCCCAAGCGGTATTCGGATCATCACCCTTTTTGATGAAGTCAGTCATTTTTCCAAGGCTCACGAACTGATAACCAATTACTTCATTATCTGCATCCAATGCAATACCGGTAACATAGCCCTCTGCCATCTCCAAGTAACGAACACCTTTTTCCTTGGTTGCATACATAGTTCCAACCTGAGAACGAAGTCCTTTTCCTAAGTCTTCCAGACCAGCTCCTACTGCCAAACCGTCATCTGAAAATGCACTCTGAGTACGTCCATAAACGATCTGCAAAAACAGCTCTCTCATAGCAGTATTGATTGCATCACAGACAAGGTCTGTATTCAATGCTTCTAAGATGGTCTTACCCTGTAAAATCTCTGCTGCCATAGCTGCTGAGTGAGTCATACCAGAACAGCCGATTGTCTCAACCAATGCTTCCTCAATCACACCATTTTTTACATTCAGAGAAAGCTTACATGCACCCTGCTGCGGAGCACACCAGCCTACACCATGTGTAAAACCAGAAATATCTTCAATTTTCTTGGAATGAACCCATTTTCCTTCTTCTGGAATGGGAGCAGGTTCATGTTTAGCGCCCTTAGCTACAGGACACATATTTTCGACTTCCTTCGTGTAAATCATTTTAAGACTCCTTTCAATATGTACAAATTTTACCATGCTAAATACATCTCTATATCTAGCGTCAAAAGCAGCACAATCCTTTGACATTTTGATTATTGTGATGTATTTAACATACTTAATCATATTTAAGCATATTTTGTCAAAATAGTCCAGTGTTTTCCAATTTATTTTTAAACAAAGTGGGCAAACATAGGAAACCAAAAAACTTTCCTAATATGACAAAAAACAGACTACTGATCATACTTCACTCAGCAGCCCGTTTTCTATATCAAGAAGGTAATCTTGACCTGCAAACTTCATCCTAAATTTTACATGACAATTGATCTATTCTGTCCCCTATCATCACATAGAGAGAACTCCATTTTAAGCCCCTGCCATATCCTATTGCACATCAGTTTCCGCAGAAGCTATCGATGCTATGGTATCTGAAACATCCACAATCTCTGGTCCTTCCATGCCAACACTTGCATTTTCAGCAACTTCCCTGGGATCATCATATTCCTTTTTTTCCTGATCCTCTTTCCAGAGTGATTCATATTTCTCTCTTTTCTGGCGCTGTACCATTGCACCAATGTTTTTTGCCATCTGGTACATATCGCTGCTAAACTCCATCAGTTTTTTCTCATCGGATGCCGGCACACTTGCCCCCTTCATAATCCGTCTGGCTACCTCAAGGAGTTTCGCCATATCAGCGGCATACTCTTTTGTGGCATCTTTCTGCTGCTCGGCCACAGTTGCATTCCAATATGCACAATACTTTTCTGACAATTTACTCAGATAATCCTGATACTCCTTCTGCTTTTCATCTAACGCCTCTAAGGTCAGTTCCAAAGTAGCAGCCTCTGCACCATATGTTTCCTGGTCCTCCGGCGTTTTTATTCGTGAGCGGATATTCTGCAAACGCTTTGATAAAACCGATTTCTGTTCCCTGTATGCATTTACTTGTTCTCTGTAAATCCCTTGTGCCTCTCCAATTTTCATATTTCTCACATCCTTGTATGTTATTCCCAATATTCGCTTACAACTAATATCGTCCTTTTTCTGGAAAAACAATAGGTTCTAACATCTTTTGCACGACTACAGATTCCATCCCTGCAAAACAAAAATAACTAGCAAAAACAATCATTCTAGACAAGTATTAATCTGTAACTTCCATCCTAGTAAAAGAGACCGAGGCGACCGTTGCACCTGCAAATGTCAGAAGCCCCATTACCAAAATCATAATAAAAAATCCAGCCTCTACCCCTAAGAATAATCCAGCAATCACTGCTGCCATAGCCCCAGCTCCCATCGCAAGTCCCTGAAACAACACTTTCACCAGAGAACGCCCTGTATTCCCCAGCAGATTCCCAATCAATGCATCTGAAAGCATCCCAAAATAAAGACGGTTTGCCTGCAGACAAATATATAAAAGTACCGTCAAGATTGTCAAAATCGGGTTAAGTCCAAATACTATCGCTCCCGGAATCGTCACTAATATCCCATCCACAAACGAACGGTAATGCTCTATCTTGGTAGCATACCAAACTTTCTTGAGCGCTGTATCTGGAATCAGATAGGTATATGGATTTTCCAGCTCTTTCGACCATTTTGTGGCATATCCGCTGAAGATAAAGGTTACATATGCCACAACTCCTGGAATAATAAAAATTTTTGCCTCTCCAAATTCATGGAACATATCATTGAAATAACCCACTACTGCAATGCCAATTCCCAATCCAAAACACAACAATGTGTTCCAGCCAAAAATAAAGGTGGCATTCTTCTTATATTCCAAGATCTGCCGAAAATAAATGGCTTTGGCATATGCACCCTTATATTCCACAGACGCCTGGCGCAGCTTCTGCTTTTTCTTCCAAGGAACATTAGCAATTCCTTTTTTCTGATTTTCCCTAATCTTTTGATAATCATCTGCAAATTTCATGGCATCTTCATAAAAAGCGCCTGTACATTTCATCTTTCGCACAGCAAAAAATACCAGAATAATCAAAACGATATATAGTATTGTCCCAATCAGACTTACGGTATCTGCACCTAAAAATACCAACCTGGTGATTGCCACATTCCATCCCACAATGGGAACCAATTGAATAATTGGCATAGAAAAATAATCCTGCACCAAACCAAAAGAAGGCTTTCCTGTGATCATAAGATATACTGCCACGCCAACCACAATGGCCATAAAGAGATACATGACAATTACAAGCCTTTGAAAAAATTTCTCACTGAAACGTTCGTTTCCATAACAGAAAATAATCAGAGATGCCTCCAGAATACTTTCAAACACTGCAAAAAACAGAAAATATAGCAATGCCTGTAAAATACTTACATGAAACCACAGTACGCCTAAAACTGCAACGGCTAACCCAAGCAAAATATTTACCGCAAATGATTTCACTCCTGTAAACATCAGAACCATTTTGGGGCTGACTGGTGCGGAAAACACAAAGTGCACTTCACTTGGCCGAAACAACAACCCCTTTCGTTTGGAATAACTGATAATATTTCCTGGAATCAACATCAATATAATACCAGAAAGAATCGTCACCAAAGATTCTGGTGTGCCCATATTGCTTTCTGCAATCATTACTTGCAACCCTTCATACATCAACACAAGATAACCCACAATAAACACCAACATTATATATGTCGCCGGATGTTTGGCCGCATGTTTCACACGGTTGATAATGGTCCGTTGATAGAGATAGATAAATCCTTTCATTGTACCTCACCGCCTCCTGTCATCTGGAAAAACAGTTCTTCAATATCTGCATCCTGTTCTTGTTCTTTATTAAATGTTCCTATGATTTTCCCTTTTTCCATGATAAATATCAGATCCCACAGTTCTTTTACCATTTCTAACATATGTGTGCTGATCAACACAGTGACGCCCTGATTTTTCAATTCCAGCACCACTTCCTTCAATTCTTTAATGGCAGCAGGATCCAGGCCAACCATAGGTTCATCCAGTAAAATTACTTTTGGCTTAATGGTCAAAGCACAGCAAATACTGACTTTCTGCATCATTCCTTTGGAAAGTTCTCTTCCCAGTTTGTTTTGTTTATCCTCCAGTTCAAAACGAACTAAAATCTTCTCTATTTCCTCTTCTGTAATATTAGAATCATAAGCACGGCGTATGTACTCTATATGCTCTCGTACTGTTAAGGCATCAAACATCGCTGGAACTTCGGGAACATAGGCAAAAACACGCTTAGCTTCCAACGATTTTGCAGGCATATGTTCAATTCCCACGCCACCCTGATACCGCAAAAGCCCTGCAATACTCTTGATAATCGTAGATTTTCCAGCGCCGTTTGGTCCCAATAAAATACCCACTTGGCCGGTTGGCACCACAAAGCTTACATGGTCAACCGCAAGGTATTTTCCATATTTTTTTGTTAACTCCTGAATTTCCAACATAATAATCGCTCCTTTAATAAAAAATATCACATGTTTACTGTATTATTTATATAATACAATAGTACATGTGATGTTTTTTGTCAATAAACTTATTGTAAATTATTTTTTTTCGACAATCTCATTTTTATTTTTGTAGATAGCGTTTGCTTTGACAACACCGCGAACCATCGACAAGGGATAAATATTACTGTGACTTCCCACTACTGTTCCTGGATTAAGAACACTGTTACAACCAACTTCCACTTCATCCCCCAGCATAGCGCCAAATTTTTTCAGCCCTGTAGCATACTCCTTTGCCCCGTCTTTTACTACTACCAAGGTCTTGTCAGATTTGACATTAGAAGTGATTGAGCCCGCGCCCATATGCGATTTATATCCTAAAATGGAATCTCCCACATAGTTATAATGAGGAACTTGTACCTTGTTGAAAAGTACCACATTTTTTAATTCCGTGGAATTCCCCACTACCGCACCTTTCCCCACAATGGCATTGCCTCTGATAAAAGCACAATGGCGAATTTCCGCCTCCTTATCAATGATCGTCGGGCCATTAATATAAGCTGTGGGAGCTACCTTAGCACTCTTGGCAATCCAGATATTCTCTCCCCTCTGCTCATAGTTCTGGGGATCTAAGGTTTTCCCAAGTGCACAGATAAATGCTCCAATCTTAGGCAGCGCCTCCCACGGATAGGTTAATCCCTGAAATAAATCCGCCGCAATGGTCTCCGACAAGGTATATAAATGACTGATCTGGCATGATTCCATAAATATCTTCATCCTTTCTTTTTTACTTTCTTCTTTTCCTGTTTCTTATAAAATGATGCCGCCTGTTGAAAATAGCTGCGTAGCATATATTGATTATTTAATCCCAACACTCCGCTAGTACGGCTCTCGATAAAATGCTCAAGCTTCATCATATATTCCTGTGGGGTAATGCTCCCTTCCGCCACATAAGTCAAGCCTTTCTCCCAACTTGCTGTTAATTCTGGATTTAACAATGATTTTATTGACGCGCACACCACATCATAGATCATTTCCCCTAAGAGAGTGGGTGTAATTACCTGGTTTTTTTTATTTAGAGCAAGGTATTGGTTCTTGACTAACTTTTTGAGAATTTCCGCGCGGGTGGCACTGGTGCCAATTCCACTCCCCTTAATTTGCGCACGCAGTTCTTCATCCTCAATGAGCTGCCCAGCATTTTCCATCGCCAAAATCATGGAACCAGAATTGTAACGTTTTGGAGGTGCAGTCTCCCCCTCTTTGATATTTAATGCAGTTACAGACAGTTCCATTCCTTTTTTTAATCTGGACAATTGCTCCATAAATTCCAAACCACAAGCCTGTGGCGTACTTTCTTCCTTCCCAGAAGCCTGTGTTTCTTGATTCTTTTCCTTTGTTGATTCCTGATTCTTTTTCTTTTGAAAAGAATATTCCATAATTTTCAAATAGCCTTGGTCAACAAGAACTTTAAAAGAAGCAAAAAAACGCTCTTTCTGATCTTCTTTCAAAGCCATAGCTGTTGTAAGACTGATTTTCTGATAGATGGCAGGCGCAAAAAATATGGCAAGGAAACGACGCACAATTACTTCATACACATGAAGCGCTGTTGTATGAAGCGTGCGAATTGCCGAAAATCCTTGTCCCGTTGGAATAATCGCATAGTGATCTGTGATCTGTTTGTCATTGACATAACGGGTTTTGGCAATATTTTTATAATTTCCCTGCTCTAAAATTTCCTCTGCGAAAACCTTTACAGAGGGGATATTTTTTAAACCGTTAATATTTTTATAGATTTCTTTGGCTGCTGCCGTGGACAGGACACGGGCATCTGTCCTCGGATAAGTTACCAGCTTTTTTTCATACAATTCTTGTACAATCTGTAGCGTCTGATCTGGACTGATCTTAAACATTCTCGAACAATCATTCTGCAACTCTGCCAGATTATACAAAAGCGGCGGATTTTTAGTCTCCTTCTTTTTCTCAATGGATTCCAGAACTGCCTTCCAATCTTCCGGTTGTTTTTCATAAGTTAAATCATAAATCAATTTCTCAGCATCTTGTTTCTCTTTAAAGCCATTTTCCTTATATAGCTTTGGAGAACCAAAATACTGTGAACCCTTAACTGCACGCCATTCACCTTCCACTAAAGTTCCCTGAATATCCATCGTATTTAGGACACGGTAAAACGGTGTTTTGACAAATTCTCGGATCTCCCGCTCCCTGCGCACTACCATTCCCTGTACACAAGTCATAACACGTCCTACACTGACCACCGTATAGCGCGACCCTATAAAACTTGAAATTGTATTGCCATATTTTAAGGTCAAAAGTCTGGAAAAGTTAATACCCATTAAATAATCCTCTTTGGCCCGCAGATAAGCAGATTCACAGAGATTATCATATTCTGACAAATCCTTAGCCTCCCGAATGCCGCGCAGAATCTCTTCCTCTGTCTGAGAATCAATCCACACACGACGGCGTTCTTTGCCCTTGACCTTTGCCTGACGCTCCACCAGACGATAGATATATTCTCCCTCGCGTCCAGAGTCCGTACATACATAAATTGTATCAATATCAGAGCGATTCAAAAGTCCCGCCACTATTTTATACTGCTTCTTAACTCCTGGAATTACCTCATATTTAAATTCCTCTGGGAGAAAAGGAAGGGTGGAAAGACTCCAACGCTTATACTTCTCGTCATATACTTCTGGATAACTCATCGTTACCAAATGTCCCACACACCAGGTAACAACTGCTTCCGGTGCTTCCATATAGCCGTCATGATTTTTAAAATTATGTTTTAATGCCTTGGCAAATTCCTTTGCCACACTGGGTTTCTCTGCTATATATAAAGCTTTCGCCATAAATCATATCCTGCTTTCCTTTTATAATGTCTAGTTCATATCCACCAACAAGATACGCTCCTCCTTCGACACCATTTTAATTAAATCTTCGTCAAAACCCTTTGCTGTAAACAGATAATAGAAATTTGCCGACACTTTCGCCTGTTCCATACTTTCAAAAAGCTGCTGGCACATCTCAAAAGTCATCTGTGGCTCTGTCCAGTTGCAGAGGCCAATCAAATTCTCACGGACACTGTTCTGTGCAATAATATCAATCTTACCTTTTTTGCCAATCCAGGTACCCATCTTATGAATCTCCAAAGGCAGCTTATGTACGCTGTCCAAAAGTTCCAGATATTCCATACATACCTTTATAAAGTAACGATTCAGATAATTTTCCAGTTCGTCCTCAATATAACGGTTATAAAATTCTTCCGCTGACAACCGATAAAGATCCGATAAATGTGGATAGACAAACTTAAACCAAAAATTTGTAAAGGTATCTTTGATCTGGTATAAGCCCTTTTGAGCATTCTCCCATCCTCCGGTCTCAAAAGAGCAGACCTTCTCCACCACATCAAATGCAATCAGATTTTTCAGATAAACACTGATTTTTGCCCTGGAAAATCCGGTCTCCTGATACAATTCGTTTAGTTTGCGCTTGCCGCTGGCCATCGCTTCTAGAATCGTATGATATACAGAAAGTTCCCGCAGTTGACTTTTAATTAACTCCTCCGCTCTGTCGTGGAAATATCCGTCCTCTGACAAGATATGCTCACAGATATTCTCTTTGATATCCTTCTGGCCGTCCCAGTGACAGAAATACTCTGGCACGCTGCCAACAATACCAAACACAGCTACATTCTGCCTTAGACTATAATCTGGAAAGCTCCGTACCAACTCCAGAAACCGCAATTCTTGCAGCTTCATTGTCTCATCAAGCTTCTTGACCGACTTTCCAAGTATCTCTGGCATTTCCTGCTCCACCCAAGGAATGTCTGTACTATATAAAAGAATCATGACAGGCCCAGGATAGAGCTTTTTCTCCTTTAATTTCAGAATACTTGCAAAAAACTGCTCGTCCTTTTTCATGATATGCTGAAATTCTTCAACCACCAGCACTAACTTGCTGGCATCTCCACTTTTTACACGCTTAAAATAGGTATCATAATCCTCCTCTGGCAATGATACCTCATAGCATGTCTCAATTTCCCGTTTCATACGACTCTTTTGAGCCTTGATGGATATTTCTGGAGCATAATAATAGAACGATTTCTTCCCTTGGCAAAATTGTTGTACTAGTTCTCTACCCTGGTTCTCTCTGCGCCCATATAATACCACAATTTGATTTCCGCTCTGACGGTATAACTGCTCCAAATTATGCAATTCTGTTTTTCTTCCTGTCATAGCTGACTCCCTACATTTCCTTTCCCATTCCGGCGGATAGTCTATACTACAGGCGTTCCGCCCTTTTTCTCCTGTTCCTTCTTCCTGTTTCATACTATCATGATTCGGCTTGATTTGCAACAAAAAAGAAATTCACCGATATGGTAAATGCTAGATAAAGACTACCATTCCAGCATTGCTCAAACGGCAGTCTTTATTTGTTTATTATTTTTTATTTTAACAGTCTCAACTCTACTCCAATCTCCATAACACTTTGTTTTCCCGCTCTTTTTTTAAAATCTAATCCTGACATAATATTTTGTTGCCTTTTGATAATCTTTTTACTGGCTTCGACAATATCTTAGCAGAAACATTTTTATTTTTTTATCTCTTTCCATTTTGAGGATGTAGCATATTGTATCTAATAACCATCTGCTTTGGAATTTTTTGTCCATGTTACTATAAAAGCTCTCTCTTATCTTCAAAAAACAAGACTGCCTTCTAACAGGCAGCCCCATTCATTCTAATCCTTATTTTGCAGTGATATAGCCCTGTGCTTTTAAAAGTTCTGCACACAGCACTGCACCACCCGCTGCACCGCGGACTGTATTGTGGGAAAGTCCAATAAATTTCCAATCATATACGGTATCTTCCCTTAAGCGTCCCACACTGACACCCATACCATTTTCATAATTTACATCCTCTGTTACCTGGGGACGGTTATCCTCCTCCAAATACTGGATAAATTGTTTTGGCGCGCTTGGGAGCTGAAGTTCTTGGGGAGTACCGCTAAACTGTACCAATTTCTCAATCAATTGCTCTTTGGTCGGCTTTTTCTTAAATTTCACAAACACAGCCGCCGTGTGTCCATTCAATACTGGTACACGAATACACTGGCAAGTAATGACTGGCGTAGTGGCAGGCACAATCACTCCATCCTTAATTTCACCCCAGATACGCAGCGGCTCTTTCTCTGATTTTTCTTCCTCACCGCCGATATAAGGGATAATATTTCCCATCATTTCCGGCCAGTCCTGGAAGGTCTTTCCAGCCCCAGAAATCGCCTGATAAGTAGTTGCAACTACCTCATATGGCTCAAACTCCATCCAGGCTGTCAGCACTGGAGCATAAGACTGAATCGAGCAGTTTGGCTTTACAGCTACGAATCCTCGCTCTGTGCCCAGACGCTTCTTCTGAAATTCAATCACTTTCATATGATCCGCATTGATCTCTGGCACTACCATCGGCACATCTGGAGTCCAGCGATGGGCGCTATTATTGGAAACCACTGGCGTTTCTGTCTTTGCATAGGCCTCCTCAATAGCTTTGATCTCCTCCTTGGACATGTCCACAGCGCTGAATACAAAATCCACCTTGGAAGCGACTGCCTCTACCTCATTGACATTCATCACAATCATATTTTTAACGGCATCCGGCATTGGTGTATCCATTTTCCAACGGCCGCCGACTGCATCCTCATATCTCTTGCCGGCAGAACGCGGGCTTGCCGCAATGGTTGTCACCTCAAACCAGGGATGATTTTCTAACAAAGAGATAAAACGCTGGCCTACCATACCTGTTCCACCTAAAATTGCTGCTTTTAATTTCTGACTCATATTGTTCTCCTCTAAAAGTATTTGTCCGCTGTGTGCGTACAACTGTTTTTCTGTTAGATATACTAATATATTTCAGACAAAAAATCAACCCCAAATTAATACAAAATTCACAGAACATCTACCATAATTCTGTCTAATCTGTATAAGATTTAAACACTTTTCGCAGTCTACTCTCCCAGCAAAGCACGCTCCCAGTCAGGGATATCCTTTTTCCAATCCTGTTTGAGATACTCTTTGTGCATAACAATCACTTTCTGCATGGCCTTCTGTCCTGGCGCGCCGATCGTCAAGCGCTTCTCCACACATGTCTGCATAGATACTGCCTCAAAGATATCCTGCTCAAATACTGGGCTGATGGCTTTCAGCTCCTCGAAAGACATATCGTCAATGGCAATATTTTTTTCAATACAGTACAATACCATCTGCCCCACAATCCCGTGTGCATCCCGAAAAGGTACTCCATGATTGACCAGGTAATCAGCCGCATCCGTGGCATTAGTAAAACCATTTTTGGCACTGGCCTCCATGCGCTCCTTATTGAATTTCATGGTTGTCAACATTCCTGTAAACAACGCCAGACAGCCTTTGACCGTATCTATGGCATCAAAGGTTAATTCTTTGTCCTCCTGCATATCCTTATTGTAGGCAAGCGGAATCCCCTTCATAGTGGTCAGTAAAGAAGTCAAAGCACCATAGACACGTCCTGTCTTACCCCGCACAAGTTCAGCGATATCTGGGTTCTTTTTCTGCGGCATAATGCTGCTGCCAGTGCTGTAAGCATCATCAATCTCCACAAACTGATATTCATTACTGTTCCAGATAATAATTTCCTCAGAAAAACGGCTCAAATGCATCATTATAGTGGAAAGAGCAGACAAAAATTCAAGTAGATAATCCCTGTCTGAGACACCATCCATACTGTTGAGTGTGGGTCCGTCAAAGCCCAAAATCTCTGCTGTATAATTGCGATCCAGATCATAAGTAGTACCTGCCAGTGCACCAGAGCCGAGCGGACAGTAATTCATACGCTGATAAATATCCTGCATACGCTGACGGTCACGCCGAAACATCTCAAAATAGGCTCCAAAATGATGTGCCAGTGTCACTGGCTGTGCCTTCTGCAGATGTGTAAATCCTGGCATAAAGGTGTCCACATGATGATCCATGATCGTTAAAATCGCTTGTAACAGCTCTTCTAATAAGCTATCTGTTTCTAAAACTTCCTGTCTGGTATAGAGACGCATGTCCAAGGCTACTTGATCATTGCGGCTTCTTCCGGTATGTAATTTCTTACCAGTATCTCCCAGACGATCAATCAAAGTTGCCTCCACAAAGCTGTGAATATCCTCATACTGATGAGATATCTCAAGTGTACCTTCCTCCACTTCCTGTAAAATCTGTTTCACTGCTGTTACCAGAGCCTTGGTCTCCTCCTCTGTCAAAATCCCTTGTTTTCCCAGCATTTTTACATGAGCAATACTGCCCTCCATGTCCTGCCGATAAAATTTTTTATCAAACGATATGGACGCATTAAAGTTATAAACCAATTGATTGGTCTCTTTGGTAAAGCGTCCGCCCCATAACTGTGCCATCTGTTTTCTCCTTCTTTCATATTGTAAATTTTTCTCTTGTTCCTTTTGATCGAAAACGTCATAATTTTTTCTTCATGAAGATTCTGTGCCGATTTTTGCTGCCTGTAAACGCAGGATCCATTTTACAAAAATCGCGCGCATTCCCCAAAAGACTATCACAAGCAGCAAATTTATTTGTTATTTGTGATAGAAAAAACACAACCGCAGTAATTCTGCCGATACATGCCATATTCCTGGGAAAGTTCCACCGAACGCTTATATCCGTTCTTTTTCTTAAAATCCGAACAAAGATAAGCAATTCCATACTCTCTTGCCAGTGCCTCCCCAATCTCATTGAGACGTGCTGCATTTTTTAGAGGGCTGATGGATAAGGTTGTGGTAAAGTAATCCATACCGAGCCGTAAGGCATACTCTGCCGCTTCCCGCAGCCTAAGCTCATAGCACCGAAAACAACGCTCCCCGCCCTCTGGTATATCCTCAAGCCCCTCTGTGATCTGATAAAACCGCTCTTTGTCATAGCGGCCTTCCACAAAATCAATTGCAAAAAAGTTTCTATTCTGCCCTTGTTTGGATGCCTTCTTGGAAAATTGCTCAATAAAAGTTTTCTGCTCCTTTACCCGCATATCATATTCTTGTTGGGGATAGATATTGGGATTATAATAGAGTACTGTAATTTGAAAATACTGAGACAGATATTCCAATACATAACTGCTACAGGGAGCACAACAACTATGCAGCAGTAGTTTTGGCGCTTCCTTGCCCTGTTGTAGTATCTTTTGAATCGTTTGTTCCAATTCTCTCTGATAATTACGTTTATTTTTATCTGCGGAATGCATACAAGGTCTCTTCCTCCATCTCAAACGGATAATTCTTAAGTTTTGCCTGATTTTCCATAATCGCTTTTACATCTTCCTGCCAAAGCTTATCTGATATTTCTACCTTTCCCAGCAATGCATCCAGATACTCTGTAAATGCCTCCACGTTTTCAAATCCCATACGGTCAAGCACAGATTGTACATCCTCTCGCTGCTGATAATACTTTAAAAATCCTGGCAGAAAAATGCCCACTGCCTTACCATGAGAGACTTTCATCTCATAGGTAATGGGATAGCTAAGACCATGTGGCAGTGAAGTTCCAGTATGTGTGATCGCCATACCTGCGGTGGCTGCCATCTGCATCAGTCTATCAAATACACCATCTGTCAGAGTCAATACTGGCTCCTTCCCCAACCGTCTGCACTGCATTAGTTCTTCTTTGATTTCTGCAAATACCAAAAGTCCCTTCTCAGCATACATGCGATTATAAGCATTGGCATTGGTATTTAGATAACTCTCAATCAAATGTGCCAGTGCATCCACTGCGGTATCAATCAAGGTATTTAATCTTGCTGATTTCAAATAACGGCTGTCGATCAATGCCAGTCTGGGATAAATTTTATGGCTGATGCTCTGTTTTGTTCTTCTGGCATGAATGGTTAAAATCGCATAAGGTGTCACCTCAGAGCCAGTGCCAGCCGTCGTTGGAATCTCAGCCACCGGAAGCGCCATGAGCTCACGTTTTTCATATAATACATCCTCTTTTTCCTGAGGATTTGCTATCATCAATGCAATGGCTTTTGCGGCATCCATCGGGGAACCGCCCCCAATTCCAATCACAAAATCCACGTTTTCTTTTATCCCTATCTCCGTTGCTGCCATCACCGTTTCAATGGAAGGATTTTCCTCAATACTGTCAAAAACAACAAAAGAAATGTGCTCCTCCTGCAAAGCTTTCTGTACATCTTCCAGAGAACCATTGATCTTGGAAGAATGCTTTCCAGTTACAATCAGCGCCTTATTGCCCAGCGCTGCCAATTCCTTGCTGTGGTTCCTCACACATTGATTTTCACTATATATATTGGTTGGCATATAAATCTGCATCTCTTTCTCCTTTCACTATTTCTCAAAGTGCTGATAATCTTTTACTGAGTTCCAGCTTCCACCCCAGGTAAATCCATGTGCAGTAAAAAGCTGGTAGCAAAGATCATTTTCATCAATTTTATATTCAAACTCTTGGGTACGATCTACATAATCTTCTGCATTTGCTGGACTTATCGTCAACTCACCGTCTTTCTCTTTGACATAAGGATTAAATTTAGGATTAATATCTATGGCCAGCCCTAGACTATGCTGAGATAAACGGCTCGTTCCGGCAATCTCACGATAATTAAAAGCGGAGGTGTTGTTCTCTTGCATGGAAACCTCATCATCTGCCCCATATTCATCCACCAAAAGCATTTTTTCTATTGGATATTGATTTTCATAAAGCGCGGCCATAATTTCCAAAATATCCTCAGCAATGGATTCATGTACCAAAAGTTCCCCAATATGGGTCTGCCCATCAAAACCCATATGCAATACCCGCAGATAGCGCAGTTCCTCCATAGAAATATTTTCATTCTCCTGATAGGAAACCCCTGCGATTCTCTGCGCAATCTCCTCCCCTGGCACTTCACTGTAAAACAGACTATCTAGTATCTGTGCCTCCATGCTGGAAATATCCACAATACTGCCCGCCTCCATCACTTGAATTTCCGCAATACTGAAAGCGGAAGTTTCCTGCATATTAGAAACGGTTTCAGTGTACGATTCTTGCTTGTTTTGAGACTGTTTCTGATTTTGCTCAGATTGATCAGCTTGAGTTTCTTGGTCATAGCCGCTTATATCCTTATTCTGCGTCACACCTTGTTCACTTACATCCTCTTTTGTGGGTTCTCTTACGCCGGGATTACTGAAAGAATCTTTTTCTGCAAGTCCCTCCTGCACCTGATGGCTGTGGCTGCCAGTTTCTTCCTGGTTATTCATTCCCGCTGTCCATTTCCAAAGAATAAAAAACAACAGGCAAAACAAACAGAGTAAAATTACAGATGAAATAAAAGTCTTATGCTTCACGAACTATCTTTTTCACCTCCGCTCTCTAAATCAAAACATTGTCAACATAGTCAAATAAATTTGAAGTTCCTGATTTCACTTTTTTATAGCATTTTATTTATTGTAACTATTCATAACCCCAAGCCACAGACATGCTGATTATCCATTTTTGTGGGGTTATGAATAGTTACAAATTTACAATCTCAGCCTGACTATCCAGATAAGACTGCATATGTATACGAATTTTCTCATGTTCTGGTGCTGTAAGTTTGCGATCTTCTCTCAACAATACTCCCGCCTCCTCAGAAGCGGCTTTGAGAAGATCAGCATTTTGATAGATATCTCCTAGCCGAAATTCTAATAGTCCGCTCTGTCGAACCCCAAAGAAATCCCCAGGACCACGCAATTTCAAATCTTCTCCAGCAATAAAAAATCCATCATTGGACTGGTTTAAGATTTCTAGACGCTTTTTCGCTTTTTCGGAATCTGTGGTATTGACCATAATACAATAGGACTGGGCCTCTCCTCTACCTACCCTTCCCCGTAGCTGATGAAGCTGCGCAAGCCCAAACCGCTGAGCATCCTCAATCATCATCACTGTTGCGTTAGGCACATTGACACCCACTTCAATGACTGTGGTAGAGACCAACACTTGAATTTCATTGCGTGCAAATTGTTCCATAATAAGATTTTTTCTGCCAGATTTCATTTTGCCATGAAGGCTTTCCACCACTGTTCCAGAGGAAAGCTCCAGCTTTAATTTCTCAGCATAATCCGTGACGTTCTCCATTTCCAAGCCTTCGCTCTCTTCCACCAAAGGACAGACAATATATACCTGGTGCCCTGCAGCAATCTCTTTTTTTAAAAATTCATAAGAAGTGTGTCTAGCATTCTTTCCGACCACGCAGCTTTTTATTGGCAGCCTTCTTGCTGGAACTTCGTCAATGACAGAGATATCTAAGTCGCCATATAAAATAATTGCTAAGGTACGAGGAATGGGCGTTGCACTCATCACCAGAACATGCGGCTGCATTCCTTTCTGAAATAACGATTCCCGCTGCTTAACGCCAAAGCGATGCTGTTCATCCGTAATTACCAGAGCCAGGTTGTCATATATTGCACGCTCTTGAATCAGGGCATGTGTACCGACAATGATCGCATTAGAATAGAGCTGCATTCGCTCATAGGCACGGCGTTTTTCCTTGGCAGTCAAGGCTCCTGTCAATAGAATCACTGGAATATGTAACTGATGCAACTCACACAATTCTGTAAAAGTCTGATAATGCTGCAGTGCAAGTACTTCTGTAGGTGCCATTAATGCTGATTGATAACCTGCCTGCGCCGCATCCAACATAGATAAAAAGGCAATAATTGTCTTGCCAGAACCTACGTCTCCCTGAACTAGACGCTGCATGACCTTCCGACCCCGCAGATCTTGACGAATTTCCTGCAACGTGTGCTTTTGCGCTCCTGTCAATTCAAAGGGAAGGTTTCGCATCACTCGATCCGCCCAAAGCCCTTCCTCCTCTTGTTGTGCCGAAAGTTCTGTCTGTTTTTGGCTGGAATTTAATGGCGGAAAAATAAAATCGTTGGTAATATCCTCCATCTGTTCTTTTTGCATCCCAGCAGAAAGAATAAATTGAAAAAATTCATCAAAGATTAGGCGCCGTCTTGCTTGTTCCAACGCTGCCTCATTCTCTGGAAAATGAATATTTTCTATAGCATAATTATATTCTGCAAGCCCATGCCGCACCCGTATCTCCTCTGGCAGATAATCTATGGACAAATTCAATTCCTCAAGCACCTGCCGAACAGTCTGAGATAATTTATTTTTACCTAAGCCAGCAGTCAGAGCATAACATGGCCAGAGACAATTCTGCATGTCCTGATATTTCTCAGGAGTAAAAATCTGAGGTTGCTCCATATGTAAAATATGTCCCTTAAGACTTACTTTGCCAAGAAACACAAACCATTGCCCTACTTTCAGAGTACTGCGCAGATAAGGCATCCGAAACCATACCAGTTCTGCTTTGATCCCTTGTTCCTGTAAAGTTAAAGAGGTGACTTGCATATTGCGTGCCGCCCGCACAAAGGGAGCTTTATCAATCCGTGTTGCGAAGGCTGCTGTAATCGCTACTGTCATTCTTTTCTCGTTTGTTCCTTGCTGGTCTGACATCAAACTCCCATCTGTCTTTGTCTCCAGTATTGATAATAATTCTTTTAGTGAAGTGACCGGCGGCAGCTTGTCATAATCCTTAGGATAATGAAGGAGTATATCACCAATGGTGTATACTCCCAGATTATGAAATAACTGTTCTGTTTTCGCACCGATCCCCTTCAATACTCCAATTTCAGAAGATTTATTCATGGGATCTCTCCTCTTAATCTATGGATTATTCCACCGAAACAACATAATAATAGATCGGCTGTCCACCATAGTGTACTTCTATCTCGCAATCAGGATATTGCTCTCCCAGTTCCTTCCCCAACTGTTCTGCTGCTTCATCCTCTATCTCTTCTCCGTAATAAATACTAATAATAGCAGAGTCTTCATCTACCATCTGAGCCACCATCTCTTTGGTGACACTCTCCATATCTTTTCCGACAGAAAGAATCGAACTATCACCGATTCCCATATAGTCTCCCTGCTTGATAGATTTATCATCAATTAAGGTATCACGCACAGCATAAGTTACTTGACCGCTCTTTACATTAGAAAGTTCCTCTGTCATGTGCTGAGCATTTTCCTCTGCTGTACTGTCTGGCATAAAATTGATCAATGCTGTAACTCCCTGAGGAACTGTCTTAGTAGGAATTACAAAAATATCTTTCTCCTCAATCAGAGACGCTGCCTGATTTGCTGCCAAAATGATATTTTTATTATTAGGCAGAATAAAGATATGATCTGCATTTACCTCATCAATGGCATTTAACATATCCTCAGTACTTGGATTCATAGTCTGTCCGCCAGCAATGATATAGTCTACACCCAATCCCTTAAAAATCTCATTGATACCTTCACCAATAGACACAGAAATAAATCCCATATCCTTTTTTGGTGCCTGGTTCTTGTCTTCTAGCGCCTCCTGCTGTGAACGCCTCTTCTCATCTGCGGCTTTCTGTTCCGCGGCTGCTTTCTCGGCATCCTTTATTAATTTTTCTTGATGCTCCTCACGCATATTATCAATTTTAATCTTACTCAAAGAACCATAGGTCAGCGCCTGCTGAATTGCAAGTCCAGGATCATTGGTATGTACATGGACTTTTGTAATCTCGTCATCAGCAACCACTACAATTGAATCACCAATTGATTCTAAGAAAGATTTAAAGTTCAGCTCATCCTTCTCCTCTAATGACTGATTCAATACAATGATAAACTCTGTACAATACCCAAATTTAATATCCTGTTCTGCCTGCTTGGAAATCTTTACTACACCGCTGCCTGTCTCGGTGCTCTCAATAGAGTAATCAATCTCCTTACCCATCAAAGCATCATAAGCACCCTTTAATACTGTTACCAAACCCTGTCCGCCGGAATCTACTACTCCTGCCTGCTTTAAGACAGGAAGCATCTCTGGGGTCTGACTCAATACATAATCCGCATGTTTGATCACTTTATCTAGAAATACTGTCAAATCATCCGTCTCACCTATTAACTCTAATGCTTTATCCGCACCACCCTTTGCCACAGTGAGAATTGTCCCTTCTTTGGGCTTCATAACTGCTTTATATGCCGTCTCCACAGCTTTCTGGAAGGCATCACTCAAGATAACAATATCTAACTCTTCATGTTTGCTGATTCCTTTGGTAAATCCACGGAATAACTGCGATAAAATAACACCGGAATTTCCTCTTGCACCTCGCAGAGAGCCTGAAGAAATTGCCTTTGCCAATGAAGTCATATTCAAATTATCGCCAAGATTTTGTACCTCTGCGGCAGCAGCCATAATGGTCATTGTCATATTTGTGCCAGTATCACCATCTGGTACTGGAAAAACATTTAATTCATTGATCCATTCTTTTTTTGCTTCGAGATTTTTTGCCCCCGCCAAAAACATTTTGGCAAGCATGGATGCATCTATTGTAGTAATTGCCACTTTCGCGCCCTCCTTAATCAATCACTCTGACACCTTCCACGAAGATGTTGATTTTTTCGATCTCCATACCAGTAAATTCCTGTACCTGATATTTCACTGTACTGATCAGATTGTCAGAAACAGTAGAAATACTTACTCCATACGAAACGATCACATGAAAATCCAGGGTGATCTTATTGTTCTTAATGGCAACATTTATTCCATGATTCAAATAATCACGTTTTAACAACTTTACCAGGCCGTCCTTGACATTGACAGCAGCCATGCCTACAATTCCAAAACACTCCACCGCTACAGAACCGGCATAAGTTGCGATAACATCTGTACCAATCAACACTCTACCATACTGTGTGTCCACTTGTCCTTTCATACTGCAACCTCCATTTTTTCGGTTCACTGCTCCTATTAAGAGCTTCTTTCATTTTATTAATAAATACGCGAGAAAATGCTTTGCATTTTCCCTCGTTAAACAGTTAAAAGCTCTCTTACAGCTTTCTTAGACTCGAGAAAATGCTTCTCATTTTCCCTCGTTAAACAGTTAAAAGCTCTCTTACAACTTTTAACTGTTTATATTATACCCTGTTTTCTAAAAAAAAGAAACATGTATTTTTCTTTTTAACAAAAAATTCATTTTTCACTTGCAATCTTAGGTTCTTTCTGTTAAAATATTCTTGTTGTGAGCCTGCGTAATGTACAGGCTTAGTAAGTTGCAAGGAGGTGCAATGATGGCAAAATGCAGCATTTGTGGAAAAGGTGCACATTTTGGTAAAAATGTCAGCCATTCTCATAGAAGAAGCAACAGAATGTGGAAATCCAACATTAAATCTGTAAAATGTAAGGTAAATGGAGCCGCTAAGAAGATATATGTTTGTACTTCTTGCTTAAAGAGCGGAAAAGTGGAAAGAGCCTAATCACAGTCAGCTAAGTGCAGTACATTGGAGGTACCAATGTACTGCACTTTTTTATCTTATTAGAAAATTCCTTCAGATTTCCTAATAAGATAAAAAACAATGATCGCAGGGTCTTCCTTCACTTCGTTTCGGTCGCTGGGTTGCTAAGTGCCACTGACACTTAGCAACCCAGCAAAGCGAGGGTACTGCGGCAAAAATGAAATATGTTGTAAAAGCGACCCGCTGCAGGCGAAGGGGCTGTAAAAAACTCCCAAATTAACGTGAGTTCGATAAACATACTTATGCAAAAGTCACATATCCCCAGTATAAATTATAAATGGATGGCTTTTGGAGTAAAAAAGAGTATGCTGCAAGACCAGCCATCAGGTTGACCACAAAATTGCAACTGCTCCTGTGTCTGGAATGCTCAATCTGGCAGGTGTTCTTCAGAAAATTGTTTACAGATTCTATTACAGCCCGCTTCCTTAATAGGAGCCTGTCTGTGAAACGCAGCATACCTGGCTTTTTCGCATTCTTTTTCTGCTTGGTGATGAGCTGCACCCCTTTATCCAATAGTTTTTCAAACAGCTTCTTGGACACATACCCTTATCTGCAAACAGTTTTCCGAAAGGTTCTTTGTTAGGTGTTCCATAACCTTTTGGTTGCGGCCGTCTACCTTGCCAGATGTCAGACAGAAGTTCAATATTTCCCCACGATCATTAATGACAAGATGGAATTTGAAGCCATAAAACCATCCTGTGGAACTTCTACACCTCTGTGCAATGCCGTCAAAAATTTTGTGCTGTGTATTCTGTGACTGTCACACACATCCAGTGTTGTGGAGTCTACAAAAACTTATGCCAGTGCAGAGTGATTTTGAGTTTATTGACAGTACAAACAGTCAGAGGCATCAGCATAGGGCATAAGCTCCACTAAGCAGTTATAGCTGACCAGCCTAGTGAAGAATTTGCGGCAATCCTTTTGGATAAACTTTGTATCATGCCATTTGAATGTCCGATAACCAGATAGGTAGAAAATGACACAGATTATCATAATCTCGCTGAGTGAGAGGGCTGAGGATGGTTCAAAAGATTTGGTATGATTGGGTTTGACGATTTTATTATATCAGAGAAATAGGCTTATGGACATTTATTTTCCATCGAACTCACGTTAATTATCAGTTAATATGTGATATGTTTTAGATTTTATCATTTAATTTCCGTAAATTCAAGGAAAAATAGATATTGAACAACCTAGCTATACAAAAGAGAAAAAACGGAAAATTTTCCTCAAAAAAATCAGCAATTTGCACAATTATGTACAAACTGCTGATCAAAATTATCGTTTGTTGTATTAAGGTACATAAATATAATTGCATTTCAGTACATCTGATGTCATACCATATTGATCGACTACAATCAAGGATAAAATATTATTTCCTTCTGGCAAATAAATGGGCTCTGTATACTGTCTGGACTCAGTGGTAGGTTCTGTGCCACCCCAAGTATAATAGACCTTACAGCCCTCAGGTACTTCAACCGTAATCGGCTGCTGATTGTAAAAGCTGCCGCCGCTAGGCGTTACTTTTGGCACTTCCGGTTTTAGAAGCTCTACATAAAAATCTCCCTCCACCTCTTCACTATAAATATTATAGCTGTTCTTTGTAAGAGCACGAATATGCACTTCCTGATCCGGCTCTACTGGAATAGGATTGCGATATTCTAATCCCTGTCTGGGATCTGTGCCATCGAGTGTATAATAAATTTTACAGTCTTCCTCTGCAAGAATTCCCACCATAATGGGTTCCGTATGAACGCCTTCGGCGGTGTCAAATTCTGGAATCTCTGGAATATATTCAGAAAACAACTCTAAAATCTCTATATCGTCTACCTGCTCACAGAGAAGTCGAATCGCCTCATAATCCTTGCGCTCTTCATAGAGCTGGATTAATTGCTGATAAACCTCTTTGCTGTCTGGCTGTTCTTGGCGTACCTCCTCAAGAAGTATTACCGCTTCACGAGAATCTCCACGCAATACATAGATTTCTGCAAGAAATAATTTGGCTTCTAGATTATTTGGCTCCAACTCCAACGCTCGTTTGACACTACTCTCTGCTTCCCTGTAATTTTTATCATTGTGATAATTCCTGGCCTGCTGCATCTGATAATCATAAGAATTATTTCTGCTGTCATTTACTAGCAGTATTATCACTGTCACCAAAATAATCAACAGTATAATTGCCACAATTGCAAATACCACCCGCTTCTTATGTTTTCGATTTCCTTTCTTTGCCTTTCCTTTTTTCCCTGCCTGATTTGATTCCGATTTCTGTGTGTGATTTTCCTTTGTCTGTGCCGGCAGGGGATTCTTTTTTATACCCTCTGCTTTTTTCTTCTCGTCCTCTTTGAGCACATCACGCAGAAAATCATCTTCCAGCAAATTGTAATCAGATACAATCTGCGCTTCCCTTCCACAGACAGAACAGTAAATACATCCTACCTTTATCTCTGCCCCGCAATTTGCGCATTTCATCCTTAACCCTCTTCTATACTCTGTACACAGTTATTCATCAGCATGGCAATCGTCATTGGCCCTACCCCGCCTGGAACTGGCGTAATAGCAGAAGCAATCGGTTCTACTTCCTCGTATTTTACATCTCCGCATAATTTATTATTCGGATCTCTGTGAATGCCGACATCAATAACAACTGCCCCATCCTTGACATATTCTGCCCCGATAAACCGTGGTTTTCCCATTGCCACAATCAGAATATCTGCTTGTCTGCAAATTTCAGGTAGATTTTGAGTTTTGGAATGAGTAACAGTTACAGTGGCATTTTCCCTAAGCATCAACAATGCCATTGGTTTGCCAACAATATTACTTCTGCCAATTATCACACAGTGCCGACCCGCTATTTCCACGCCAGAACGCTTCAAAAGTTGGATAATTCCTGCGGGAGTACAGGATAGAAAACCTGGTTCACCAATCGTCATAGCTCCCACACTCTGAGGATGGAACCCATCCACATCCTTTGTCGGACTGATGGCCTGGATTACTTTGTCCTCACAGATATGCTTAGGCAGAGGAAGTTGTACTAAAATACCTTTTACCTCTGGCTTCTGATTCAATTCTGCAATTAACTTCAACAGTTCTTCCTCAGTCGTTTCCTCTGGCAATTCATAGGCCAGGGATTCAATCCCAATATAAGCACAGGCATTTTTCTTGTTTCTTACATAAACACTGGAAGCTGGATCTGCCCCTACTTGGATTACTGCCAGCGCACCTGTTTTTCCCTCTGCCCGTAAAGCCGCCGTCTTCTCCTTTAACTCATCCTTGATCTGCTGTGAGATCATCTTTCCATCTATGATTTCTGCCATAGTTTTTCTTCCTTTCCATATTTTACCTGTTGTCGCTTAAAACAGTCCCGTAATCACACCTTTGTCATCCACATCTATGCCATAAGCTGCTGGAGTTTTGCCAAGTCCTGGCATCGTCATAATTGCTCCAGTAACAGCCACCACAAACCCTGCTCCTGCAGATACATATACCTCACGGACATTGACGGTAAAATTTTGGGGACGTCCAAGCTTGGTCTGATCATCCGACAAGGAATATTGTGTCTTAGCCATACAGACTGGAAAATGCCCCATGCCAAGCTCCTCAATCCGTTTTAATTCCTTAAGTGCCGCTGGCGTGTAACTTACACCATCCGCACCATAAATCTCCTTAGCCACTGTCTCGATTTTCTCAGTCAAGGACAATGCATCACCATAAAGTGGTGCAAAATGACTCTCTTTTTCGTCCAACGTCTTAAGTACCTTTTCAGCAAGGGCAATTCCACCCTCTCCGCCTTTCTCCCAGACCTCGGATAAGGCAAATTCACAGCCACGTTCACGACAAAACTGTTCAATATAATCTGTCTCTGCCTTGGTATCTGTGAGAAAGGAATTTAAAGTGACCACCACTGGAACGCCATATTTCTGCAGGTTTTCGATATGCTTCTCCAGATTCACGATTCCTCTCTTTAAGGCCTCCAAATTTTCCGTAGAAAGCTCTGCTTTTGGTACTCCACCATTATATTTTAAAGCACGCACAGTAGCTACCAGTACAACAGCGTCTGGCTTTAAGCCTGCCATGCGGCATTTGATATCTAAAAATTTCTCTGCTCCTAAATCGGCGCCAAAACCAGCCTCTGTCACCACATAATCAGCAAGCTTTAATGCTGTCTTAGTGGCACGAACACTATTGCAGCCATGTGCAATATTGGCAAATGGACCTCCATGAACGATAGCCGGCGTATGCTCTAAAGTTTGAATCAAGTTGGGCTTGAGCGCTTCTTTTAACAGCGCAGCCATAGCGCCTGTTGCTTTCAAATCATCTGCTGTCACTGGCTTGCCCTGAAAATTATATGCCACAATCATTCTGCCCAGACGTTTTTTAAGGTCTGCCATATCATCCGCAAGA
Source organism: Lachnospiraceae bacterium (assembly GCA_910575005.1). GTDB lineage: Bacteria > Bacillota > Clostridia > Lachnospirales > Lachnospiraceae > Petralouisia. Next base: position 113,027 of record CAJTCL010000004.1, read on the forward strand.
CATAATACTGCCATCACCTCCGAGGCCACAGTGATCACAAAATGATCTTCACGGACCATGCCATCCATTTTATTTCCTAATCCTACGACAATATTTCGCAGTACACGGTCATTCATATCTAAGCAGCGTTTCCAGACCACTTGTCTTGGATCAATGCCAAGCTCATTCCCCTGCTGAATATGGTTATCCAGCAATGCTGCTAATAGATTATTCGCTGAGGTAATCGCGTGAAAATCTCCGGTAAAATGCAGATTTAATTCTTCCATCGGCACCACCTGCGCATAACCGCCGCCGGCTGCGCCGCCCTTAATGCCAAAACAAGGCCCTAAGGATGGCTCACGCAATGCCAGAACCGCTTTCTTTCCCATTCTGCCGAAGGCTTCTCCAAGTCCTACGCTGGTAGTAGTCTTGCCTTCTCCTGCTGGCGTGGGATTGATTGCTGTCACCAGAATCAATTTTCCATCCTGATTGTCCTTGATTTTCTCCATCAATTCATCTGAGAGCTTTGCCTTGTACTTTCCATACAGTTCTAACTCATCCTCCGCAATTCCTAGCTGTGCTGCCACTTCTCGAATATGAAGCATTTCTGTTTCTTGTGCAATTTGAATGTCTGTTTTCATAAATAACTCCTTTCGTTTGTCATAGGCGGAAAACCACTTCCCTTGGGGGGGAGGAGCCTTGTAAATAGTTGCAAAAATATTATCCCCTGTTATAATCCATACATAGAGAAAACCGTTGGAAGTGATTGCTCTGAAGGCACTCTTTGTACATTGAAAAGTTAAGATATGAGGTTTTTAACACGAACCGTTGTTAATGTAAAATCTTAAACGTATCAGAAACCAACTGCATGGCATGGGAAGTTTTAGTACCTGATACAGTTACAGCCGAGTAAAACTTTGCTGTAAAGGGTGTTGTCAGCCACCCTATGATGTAACGCCACAATAGGCAGCAATACTTATTGGGTTTAAAGGTCGGAGGCTTACGCCGTTATTACGACTGGGCAGTTACAAGCCCACTACCTTTAGGTGGTGGGTAGTTGACATGGTACCTCCCATCTATTATAATTGATGATAACACAACCTATACACACTCGTCTATATATTGCTCAAACTCAGACAGGGACATTAGGATTTTTCTGGGTTTTGTTCCCTCCTCAGGTCCCACTACACCAGCCTCCTCTAATTGGTCCATGATTCTGGCCGCCCGATTAAAACCGATCTTAAACATACGCTGCAACATACCAATGGAACCTTTGTCTTTCTCTATCACAAATTTCCCCGCTTCCACAAAATATGTGTCCCTGTCATCCCCTCCACCGGCACCGGAAGTACCAGAAGAGATGGAAATGGTATTCATCTTATCCTCAATCTCTGTATTATATACCACAGTGCTCTGCTTTTTCAAAAAGTCTACCACTGCTTCCACCTCTGGATCAGAGACAAATGGTCCCTGTACACGCAGTGGTTTTTGATATCCTTGCGGATAGAAAAGCATATCACCATTCCCCAGCAGCTTTTCTGCTCCATTCATATCCAGGATAGTCCTAGAATCCACACCAGAGGAAACAGAAAAAGCAATTCTTGAAGGCATATTTGCTTTGATTAATCCAGTAATAACATCCACGGAAGGCCGCTGGGTGGCAATGATTAGATGGATTCCTGCAGCCCTTGCAAGCTGCGCCAGACGGCAGATGGCATCCTCCACATCTCCCGGTGCCACCATCATCAAATCTGCCAACTCGTCCACCACAATGACAATCTGAGGCAATTTCTTTGGTTTTGTCTCATCTTCCACATCCTCAATAGCTTCCACCTTCTGATTGTATCCTTTTAAATCACGCACCTGGTAATCTGCAAATTTCTGATAACGGTCTGTCATCTCCGCAACTGCCCAATGCAGTGCTCCCGCCGCTTTCTTAGGATCTGTGACAACTGGAATAAATAAATGGGGAATCCCATTATATACACTTAACTCCACCACCTTAGGATCAATCAATATCAATTTTACATCCTCTGGATCTGCCTTATATAAAATACTCATAATAATGGTATTGATACAAACTGATTTTCCTGAACCAGTGGCCCCTGCAATTAACAGATGCGGCATTTTAGCGATATCTGCCACAATCACCTGACCACCGATATCTTTGCCGGCTGTAAAACAGATACTGGAAGAATGTTTCTGAAATTCTGGCGCCTCAATCAGCTCACGGAATCGCACCATGATATTTTCCTTATTGGGCACTTCAATGCCTACAGCCGCTTTTCCTGGAATTGGCGCCTCAATACGAATGTCGGCAGCCGCCAAATTTAATTTAATATCATCTGCCAAATTTACAATCTTGCTGACCTTGACACCCAATTCTGGCTGCAACTCATAACGAGTGACACTGGGACCGCAGCTTACATCTGTGACTGTGACATTGACACCAAAATTTTTAAGGATTTGCTGTAACTGTATGGCAGTCTCCTGAAGCTGCTGTCTGTTATCATTTTTTGCAGAATCACCAGGCTTTAACAGCGACACTGGCGGAAAAACATGACGGCGTACTGCATCCTTGCTTCCCTGTGCCTGTATAAAAATTGCATCTTTATCCATTTCCTCTGATTGTATAGAAGTGGGATTTTTTTGCAGCTCGTCCGCTGACATCGAAATAGATTCTTCCTGCGATTGTTGTGAGGACATCGTAACTGGAATCTCTTGCATATCATCTGAGGGCATAGAGATAGAAATCTCTTGCATTCCATCCGACGGCATGGACACTTCCTGTGCTTTTCTGCCCCTTTTGGTCTTTTTATGTATCTTCTCCTCTTTCTCAGACTCTATTTCACTTTTCTGTAACTGTGGCTTTTTCTCGTTTTCAATTGGATCAGCAGCAATCTCCACCATAGAACCATCGGTATGAAATTCCTCCGATAAAGTCAATTCACTAATATTGTCAGAGTTCTTTGGCGGCATCGGCTGAATCTTCGTATCAAACACTACTCCTTCTGCTTTGCGGTTTATACGTCTCTGTTCTTGCTCCTCTCTGCGCAGTTCCCTGACTTCCCTGTGCTCTTTTGCACTGTCATAGACTTTACGACTGCCTTTTTTTACCCCTCCTAGAAAAGAACGTTCTGTCAAAATCACTAATGAAATAATCAAGGTTATTACATCTACCACATAAGCTCCCACTTTGCCAATAGCTGGACAAAGCACGCCGGCAAGTAAGCCACCCAGAGCACCGCCTCCACTCCTATGCTCCACTGCAAACTGGAAAGATTTTAGAATCGAATAACTTTTCCCATTCCCAACAATCAATTCCACAAACAGACATAAAAATGACACAAACAAAATTCCTGCGATTAATTTTATCATGGCAATGCCATTATCACGGTTGGACACATAAAATGCCGCCCCTACAAATACACAAATCGGAACTAGATAGGCCATCATACCAAATAATCCAAAACTTAATCCACTGACTTTTGCTCCTAAGAACCCCCCGATACCAAAATTACTAATAAATAGAAGAATACATACTGCCAAAATAGCAAGTAAAATCACTTCACTACGAAAAGATATCTCCTGTGCACCAGAACTCTTTCTACTGTTTCTCTTTTTATCAGTTCTGCTTTTTGCACGTTTACGGCTTATGGCTTTTGGGTTATCTTTTTTATTTTCAGGCTTCGCTGCCATAACATTTCCTCCTAAACATTTTTGCCTGCTCTTCAGGCCTTACTATCAATGGATTTGAAACACCATCTGATATAGTCTATCATATTTGGGAGAAAATGTCATTACAACTTTTCTTAGGTTTTCAGATTTCGTTATTTTGCTTATTTTCATCGATCATTTCATGAAGTTTCTTCATGGCTTCGTCAATCCCGCCCACTTCATTGATAATCCCTTCCTCTACCGCCTGTCTGCCCACCAGAATTGTGCCTAGATCTTTGGTAAGCATCCCTGTGTTCATCATCATTTTTTCTAACGTCGCCTGCTTTGCAAAGCAATGATCTGCCACAAAGCTGGTAATCCGATCCTGCATCTGCTGAAAATAGTCATAAGTCTGAGGCGCCCCGATCACCAACCCATTTAACCTCACTGGATGAATTACCATCGTCCCAGTGGGCACAATATAAGAATAATCTGTGGAAACTGCCAGCGGTACACCTATGGAATGGCTTCCACCCAACACTAAAGATACGGTAGGCTTACTCAGAGAAGCTATCATCTCTGCAATTGCCAGGCCAGACTCCACATCTCCGCCCACTGTATTCAATAGAAGCATCACTCCATCCACAGTATTATCATCCTCAATGGAAGCCAGTTTGGGTAATACATGTTCATATTTCGTAGTTTTAGCATTAGGTGACAAGCTTTCATGTCCCTCAATTTCGCCAATAATGGACAATAGATGAATCTTATGATTTTCTTTTCCCTGCTCTAAAGTCATCTGTCCCATTTCCCGAATTTCATCGTTTTCATTTTTATTTTTTTCCTGCTGTTTTGCATTCTGTTCCATATGCTCCTCCATTCTGCACATACGCCATCTGCCAGAGGCGTTTATCTTATTTTAGTATGGAAAAACATACTGTCATTTATACGGAAATGAATTGGCAATTTATGGGGCTGCCGTTCACTCGTCAGCCAATATGGAGACAATCACATGCGTGTCAAATAAACAGTAACTTTATGAGGCGAAACAGATGGTAACTTGCGGATAGCTATATTGAAAAAATAATTTGAGTATGTTATTATGCTTTTGGTTTATCCTTCCAACTGGTTTAAGATGAAAGAAAATGAGGTTGATAATAAGAATGAACAGATTGATGGTTGTTGTCCCATGTTATAATGAAGAAGAAGTCTTACCAGAGACGATTTCCCAGTTGGCTATGGTAATAGAACAACTATTATCCAAAGAAAAAATTGCCGCTAACAGCGGTGTTCTTTTTGTCAATGACGGAAGCCGTGACCATACATGGGAAATCATCACGCAAGCACACAGCAAGAACCCTTATATTTATGGCCTGAATTTAGCTGGAAATGTCGGACACCAGAACGCTTTACTGGCCGGATTGGATGCCGTAAGAGACAATTGCAGCATGACCATAAGCATTGACGCCGATTTACAAGATGATATCGCCGTGATAGAACAGATGGTTGATAAATATCTGCAAGGTGCAGATATCGTATATGGTGTCAGAAACGACCGGACACAAGATCATTTTTTCAAGAGATTCAGTGCCCAATCGTTTTATAAAGTGATGTCCTCTCTGGGTGTAAAAACGATTTATAACCATGCAGATTTCCGGCTGATGAGCCAGAGAGCACTGACAGCCCTCTTTGAATATAAGGAAAGAAATCTATTTTTACGGGGAATTGTCCCTACCATTGGCTACTCCTGCGACTGTGTATATTATTCCCGTAAAAAGAGAATGGCTGGAGAGAGTAAATATCCGCTCCGCAAAATGCTGTCCTTTGCCTGGGATGGTATCACTTCTTTTAGCATTCGCCCTATCACCATGATTTCTATCATTGGCTTGTTGATTGTGTTTTGTTCTATGATTGCATTTGTCTATACACTATTATCCTATTTTATTGGACATACAGAACCTGGATGGCCTTCCCTGATGATTTCCATTTGGTTTCTAGGCGGCGTACAATTATTCTCTCTGGGTATTGTCGGTCAATATGTAGGTAAAACCTATATAGAGAGCAAAGAACGGCCTCGTTATATCATCAAGGAATTTTTAGATCACAAGGAGGATTTTTCAAATGATAAAAAAAATTGAGAAACTGATCAGACAATATAGTTTTGTATGTTCAAAGACTGGCTTTCAAGATCAAACATCTAAAAACATAGACGACCAAAAAAATTTTTTTGAAAAAATTCCTGGCTATTTACGAGGCTTATTTTGTCTATATATTATCACCACATTGTTTCTTATGATCTTTATTGATAAAAAAATCAATACTGGCTATGTTCCTAACACTCTGACTTCCACAAACCTGATCTTGATTATCCCCGCTGCGCTCCTATTTTTCATTTGCATCGCCTCAATTGCATGGTGCAAAAGAAACCAAAAAACCACAGCCCAAAATATCCTTTCAGATCATCAGTTCTACCTAATAATTGGCTTCTGCTTTGTGGCTGTTTTTCTGACACAATTGTTTCTCACAGACCACATTAATTTTAAAAGCGGCTGGGATGTTGGATGCCTTACTGGGGCTGCTGAGCGTCTTGCATTTTCACCTTCTGAGGGACTTGATAATTTTTCTCTCGCTTATTTTAGCACCTATCCCAACAACCTTACCCTGCTCTACACATTGACATTTTTTTACAAGATCGGAGCAATCTTTTTTCCCTTAAACCCTCATATCTTTGTGATTATTTTGACTAATTTATGTGTCTGTATATCTGTTTTTCTGGCCACATTGTGTATTTATAAACTAACGAAAAACCGCCTGATCACAATCCTAGGAATGGGCATTGGCATTCTCTTAACTGCACTCTCTCCCTGGATTGAAATTCCATATACCGACGCTCTGGGCATGATTTTCCCGATAGCCGCCGTATTTTGTTATCTTTTTGTAGAAAAAAAGCTTCTGCGCTGTTTTCTGATTACACTCTTTTGTACCATTGGCTATTTCTACAAACCCACGATCTTAATCTTTTTGATTGCCTTCGTGATCTTAGGACTTTGTTCTGAACTTGCTAAGTTGATAAAAAAAGAATTTTCGCCCAAGCGATTTGCCTTTCTTGCACTAGCTATGATCATTGGCGCTGGCTGTTCCTATGGGGCGGACAAGATTCTGCTGTTACAAAACGATCTGCAGCTCAATAAAAACTTGGAAAAATCCATGACACATTATTTTATGATGGGATTAAACACAGACACAGACGGATGTTTTAATGGTGATGATGTCGCTTATTCTGATTCTTTCCCAGATGTCAAGAGCCGGAAACAGGCGAATATAGATCTCTCTGTAAAACGCCTCAAAAAAATGGGCGCCGGCGGTTATCTGCAGCACTTGATCAAAAAAAATCTTGCCACCTACAATGACGGCACTTTTGCCTATGGACGAGAGGGAAATTTCTACGCCTCTATTCCAGAAGAAAATGGCAGCCTTGATCACACTCTGCGCCACATCTTTTATATGGGTGGAACACATTATCCAATTTTGGCAACAATGGAACATATTTTATGGCTCTTTGTGCTGATTGGAATCTGTTTTTGCATCATACCAGGAACAAAAGAACCTTATGGGGAGAATTATATAGCCCTTGCACTGCTGGGCGTCTCTCTGTTTCTGCTGCTGTTTGAAGGCCGTGCAAGATATCTCTATCAATTCTCTCCGCTTTTTGTAGTTCTTGCTGCTGTTGGACTTAAGAGAGCCAGTGAGAAACTAGAACGGTTCATCACTCAAAAGAATAAATAATTATAATACTATTCTGACAACAAAGACGAGTAAAAGCAATCGCTTTCTACTCGTCTTTGTGAATACCCCATTAGACTATTGTTTTATTGTCCATTGGTTTATCGGTACGATTTGATACATAGTTACCGAAAAGGAAGTATTTTAGCACTCTCCCATTAAATATTTATACAATCCTTCATAGCGGAATTTTGAAGCATTCCAGGAATAATCATTGGCCATTGCACGGTCAACCATCTGATTCCACTGACGCTTCTTGTCAAAGAAAATCTGCTTAGAATAATTGATAATATTGAGCATCTCTTCCCCATTATAGTTAGTAAAGGAGAATCCATCCCCAACGTTTTCATATTCATTATATGGCTGTACGGTATCTTTGAGCCCTCCAGTCTCGCGAACAATCGGAATCGTTCCATAGCGGAAAGAAATCATCTGGGTCAGTCCGCACGGTTCAAATCGAGAAGGCATTAAAAATGCATCGGCAGCGCCATAAAGTTTATGTGCCAGATCATCCGAATAGCAGATATTAGCTGAAATCTTATCTGGGTATTTCCAAGCAAAATGGCGGAACATATTCTCATACTGTGGATCTCCAGTTCCAATTACCACCAACTGTGTATAGTCGTCAATGATTCGCTCGATTACATAATTGATCAGATCCAATCCTTTCTGATCTGTCAGACGGGAAATCAATCCGATCATATAGCGCTTCTTATCCACTGCCAGGCCAAGATCTTGTTGTAATCTTTCCTTATTCAGAGGTTTCTTCTTGCGGTAATTTGAGGCATCATAGTTTACATACAGCTTCTCGTCTGTAGCTGGATTGTAGACATCATAATCAATACCATTGACAATTCCCTGCATATCCATATGTCTGGCTGCCAAAAGCCCATTCAAACCTTCTCCATAATAATTAGTCTGAATCTCCTGGGCATAGGTATCACTTACTGTTGTGATATAATCGGCATATACTAGGCCACCTTTGAGCATATTGGCATCCTTTTTAAATTCCAGCTTATCTGGCACAAACATACTTGCTGGAAATCCAGTCAATCCCTTGACCGTCTTTACATCCCAGATTCCCTGGAATTTCAAGTTATGGATTGTAATAATAGATTTCATGCCCCAGAAGAACATATCTCCTTGGAACTCTGTATTCAGATATACTGGAATAAAGCCGGTCTCCCAGTCATGACAGTGGATAATCTGAGGCTGGAAATTGATCAGCGGCAGCATAGAAAGTACTGCTTTATCAAAAAAGATAAATTTCTCAATATCAAAGCGGATATCTCCATAGGGCAGGAAACAGTCGAAATATTCCTGATTGTCAATAAAGTAATAGGTAATTCCATCCATCTTATATCGCAGGATTCCCACATACTTATCCTGAATATAATTTCCGCAGCTCATATAAAAATGAGTTACATACTCAAACTGATTCCTCCAGTGTTCTGGTATACAGGTATAATTGGGAAGCACTACCCGAATATCCCAGTCTTTTTTGTCAAACTCCTTGGGCAAAGCCCCACATACATCAGCTAATCCTCCTGTTTTGATAAAAGGTACACATTCCGATGCTGCAAACAGAATCTTTCTCATGTTCTATCCTCCATAATGTAATTTTTGTAAGAACACCTCTGGCATTCCCACTGTTATGATTTAAACTATATGTTCTAATGCCTGAGTTAAATCTGCAATAATATCCTCAGCATTTTCAAGTCCTACTGATAAACGAATCAAATCTGGCGCTACTCCTGCCTCCACAAGCTGCTCATCCGTCATCTGCCTGTGTGTATGGCTTGCTGGATGAAGGACGCAGGTTCTTGCATCTGCCACATGAGTGACAATGGCAATCAACTTTAACTGATCCATAAATCCTACTGATACTTCTCGGCCTCCTTTAAGCCCAAAAGAAATTACGCCACAGGTGCCGTCTGGCATGTATTTCTGTGCCAGTTCATGATATTTATTATCTACCAGTCCGGCATAATTTACCCAAGCAACCTTAGGATGTGCATTTAAAAACTCTGCCACTCTTCTGGCATTCTCACAATGGCGCGGCATCCGCAAATGTAATGTTTCAAGACCCAAATTTAATAAAAATGCATTCTGTGGAGACTGTATGGAGCCGAGATCCCGCATAATCTGTGCTGTCGCCTTGGTGATATAAGCCCCTTTGCCAAATTTTTCTGTATAAACAATCCCATGATATGTCGGATCTGGCTTCGTCAAACCAGGAAATTTATCCGCATAACGCTCCCAGTCAAAATTACCACTGTCAACAATGCAGCCACCCACGCAAACAGCGTGTCCATCCATATACTTTGTAGTGGAATGAGTGACAATATCCGCCCCCCACTCAAATGGACGGCAATTGATCGGAGTGGCAAATGTATTATCCACAATCAAGGGAACACCATGTTCGTGTGCTGCCTGTGCAAATTTTTCAATATCCAAAACCACCAGCGCTGGATTTGCAATTGTCTCCGCAAATAAAGCCTTCGTATTGGGACGAAATGCTGCCGCCAGTTCTTCCTCAGATGCATCTGGATCAACAAAAGTACACTCGATGCCCTGCTTTTTTATGGTAGCGCTAAACAGATTGAAGGTTCCGCCATAAACTGCCGAAGAACATACCATATGGTCTCCTGCCTCGCAGATATTAAATACTGCATAATAATTTGCCGCCTGTCCAGAAGAGGTAAGCATCGCTGCCACACCGCCTTCTAGCTCACATATCTTCTCAGCAACTGCATCATTGGTAGGATTCTGCAGTCTGGTGTAAAAATATCCGCTGTCCTCCAAATCAAAGAGTCTGCCCATCTGGTCGCTGGTATCATATTTGTAGGTTGTACTCTGGTAGATAGGCAAAACTCTAGGTTCACCCTTCTTGGGATGCCAGCCGGACTGGATGCACTTTGTCTCTATCTTGTAGCCACTCATCTCATATCCTCCCGATCGTATTATATTATTGGATTGTCATTGACATTCCTATTCTCTATTCTTTCATTCTATCACAACTATTACCATAAGGCTAGGAAAAAATCTCCAACACAGAAAATTTCTGTAACAATTCAACCATCAACCACATTATGGATGAATCCTGTCATATAAAAAATGAGACCACTGCCTCTGTGTTTCAAATACCACAGAAGCAGCAAGTCTCATCATATTTGATACTTTATTTAATGTTAATCTTTACAGTTGCTTTTTTGTTTGTACCATCGGTTGCTTTTGCGGTGATGGTAACGGTCTTGCCTTTGCCAGCTTTCTTAGCTGTTACCATACCCTTACTGTTTACGGTAGCATACTTCTTGTTGGAGCTGCTGTAAGTTAAAGTTTTATTAGCAGTTTTTCCAGTCGTTTTTACTGTCGCCTTAACTTTCACTTTCTTTCCGGCCTTTAAGGTTTTGCTGCACTTTAAGGTAATCTTCTTCACTGCATGTTTTAAGATCTTAACCTTCACAGTTGCCTTCTTGCCAGTTCCATCGGTCGCCTTTGCGGTAATGGTAACAGTCTTGCCTGCTCCCGCCTTCTTCGTTGTCACTACGCCCTTACTATTGACGGTAGCATATTTCTTGTTAGAACTACTGTAACTTAAAGTCTTATTGGCAGTTTTTCCAGTAGTGCTGACCGTCGTCTTCAAAGTCACCTTCTTACCAGCGGCAATTCCCTTGGTATTGCTCTTTAAGGTAATCTTTTTCACAGCATGGCTTACCACGGTAATCTTATAAGTTCCCTTTACCTTAGAACCATCCTGGGCTGTCGCTGTGATAGTCGCTGTTCCTTTACTTTTTCCTGTCACCACACCCTTAGAAGATACGGTGGCAATCTTAGTATTGGAAGATTTCCATTTAACACTCTTATTGGTGGTATTTGATGGTAAAACAGCAGCTTTCAATGTAGCTGTTTTTCCTTTTGCCAGCTTCTTAATGCTTCCACTGACAGATATTGACTTAACTTTAACCACTGGATTTGGCTGTTCTTCTGCCTTTTTCAATCCTTTTACAGCGGCTGTCAGTGCATCTGCACACTGATCTAATACATCCTGATCATTTCCAGGTTTCTCGAGCATCGCTTTTGCCTTTTTGTATGCCTGATCAAAGACACTCCAGGATTCCTTGGTGTATTCTTTTTCTTTTCCTTCAAATGCTTTGGCTGCCTTTACTGCCTCAGAAAGTTTTGTGGTATCTGGATTTCCTGTTACAGCCTTGACACTGATGCAGTTGATAATCGGGTCCTGACTGGTACTTGTACGATTCGGATTGTTTACCAATACATTCAATTCCCCGTCTGTGACTTTCACACGGTATGTCTTAGACACCCATGCATTCTGTCCTAAAGTTAAACCAGACTCAACTTCCTGTCCCTCCAAAGAGATATTGACATCACGGTCGGACCAAGGATTTTTAAAGGAAAGTGTTACTTCATAGATATTCTTCAATATGCCATCGAAATTGTCTGCTGCTGAGAGTGTCTCAAATGCATAGCGCAGTCCTGACTTCTCTTTATCGAAGGTCACTGTATCTGACATATAGATATAAGATGCTCCTGTATCATCTGCGTCATTTCCGCCCTTTACAGCTGCAGAATTTTGATCTGCCGGTGCGCATCCCCATACTGCTCCAGTCTTTGGGTCTGCCCCATATTCCTGATCTACATTAGACTGCAGTAATCCCAGTTTTTCTCCTCCAGGAACTTCCAAAGGTTCTGGTGTTCCACAGTTTGCCGTATAGAGTACATAATCATTTTTTACTAATTTATCTTTGCTGATCATGACTTGGTAATTGCCAAGCTCATCCTTGCTGTCATCTCCCGCGGAAACTTTTTCTAAGGCTGCTACTGCTTTCTGCAAATTAGTAAGAGCTGTTGCCAGTGCAGATGCATTGGAACTTGTATTTCCATATACGGTCTGCGCCTCAGAAAGTTTCGTCTGCATTGCTGCCCAGCTTGCCTCTGTGTAGAGAATAGAGGTCAGATTCTTAGCTCGGTAAATCCAAACACCAAGTTCTTCTTTCAGTTCCTCCACAGGTTTGTTTTCTGGCTTGATCTGCAAACCATCCACAGCCTTTAGGAGAGCTTCTCTGACAGCTTCCAGTTCTGTCCTAGAGATACTAGTCTTTTTAAGCAAGTTTTCTGCATCTGTAAGTGCTTTGCTAAACACTTCTGTTGTCTCAACAGTATAACTTGTAATATCAAGTTTCTTGGCAGCATCCACTTCTTTCTGAAGATTTTCTCTGTTTACCGTGGATACATCCAGTTTACCAATTGCATCCTCAATTGCCGCTGCTGCCTGATCTACGCTTGTCTGTGTGGCACCTGCACGGATCAATTGTTCCATGCCGGCTGCCGCTGCCGTGTCAAGCGCTGCAAAAGACTGTTCCGAATAGTCCGCACGATTTAATACTCCTGCCTGATTCAATTGTTCTTTTAAACTGCTGCGGTCTGCCTCTGACTTGCCCTGGATGGCAATCCAACTTAAGATAGGTGCATCTTGATTTCCTCTTTCTACAGACAAGGTAACGTCCGCTTTCTGGCTCACCTTCAAATCCTTTGTAACATTAAAAGTTTTGGGATCTGATTTTGTACCACAAGTTCCCAACTCGGTAGCGGCATCTCCAATATAAGCTTTCAAAATCATTGGCCGCTTCTCAAAATCACCATACCACCAATCATGGAAGCCAAAGGTGACAGCATAATCGCCGGCATCCATTGGAATCTTATACTGAATCTTATCTCCCACAGGGTCATACCAGCCAGATTCATTGGTTGTGGTAGCTCCATATGCGTTAGCTTGCATCAGATAACCCCAGGAACCATTGGTATATTTTTTGTCTGCAGCATCATTCTTAAGTCCTGCTGCATCTTTTAATCCCGCATATTGTGTGGAGTCTGCCCAGCCGCAGTCAATAAAATACTGCACATTTTCCGGCACAATCTGTACTGTCTGCTTAATTTCATATTCTGTGCCGTCAATCACTGCTGTTCCTTTTACAACTGTGGTAGTAAAATCAGCTCCTGTAAACTGAGCAGCTTTCACTGCTTCCCATACCACTTCTTTTTCTACCGTAGTTCCTCCCATAGTATCTGCCTTGATTGTTTTGGGAAGATGAGGAATCACACCATTTACAGTACTGATAACCGTCTGTTCTGGGATTCCGGTCACAGTAGTGTCTTCTGGGTCAAATTCTGATACCAGAATAAAGCTGATCATTGGATTATTGTTGCTATTTCCAGAACTCTTGACCGCTTTGACGCTCAATGTTCCGTCTTCTGCCATGACCGTCTTATAGGTCTTGGAGATTCCATTCCCTGGAACAAGCTTGCTGTCTTTTGTCTCTCCATTGATGATAAGATCTGTATATCTTCCACCGTTATTCCAGGGATCTTTCATGGCTACTGTCACCATATAAGTTCCTTGTGGCAGATCGAATTGATACTCCATTCCTTCTGAACGCTCACGGACACTCGTCCAGCGGTCATCTGTGGTATAATATGCCTGACTTTCGCCTATGTAACCCCAGTTTTTGCCAGACACGGCATCTTTGCCATATGCCTGATCTAAAATACTGTTAAATCGTCCAAACTGCTCGTCTGACGCCGGAGAATAGAGATTGGAAGTACCTGCATCCACAAAATAGAGTACTTTACCCTCAGGAACCTTTGGTGTTCCAGCTGCCACATTTGACACATTACCAAAGGAATCTTCCACCTGGATATAATATTTTGTACCATTGGTCAGTCCTTTGATCACTGCTGAATTGGTAACCGTAGTCACAAACTGATCTAAATTCTGCTCAGAAGTTCCATATTTTACGGTATAATTGCCGCTGCCGCTTACTGCATCAAAGGTAATGGACAGTGCTCCATCATATGCAGATACTTTACGAATGGTCGCCTTACCAGCTAAGGAGACATCTCCGCTAATAATTTCCGCATGGCTTAAAGTGAGGGAAGTTCCCTTCATAGTCCCATTATCTGCTGTGACAGATTCATCAATACTCACTTGAATGGTATGCTTTCCTTCTGCTAATTTTCCAGTATCACAGAGAATCGCTTCTGGCATTTCTGTCTCATCATACAGACTTACCTGCTGCGGTGCCCCGCCATCCACAGAAACATTTACAATTGTACCCTTAGCTCCTTTTGCTGCATATACAACTGCACGAGTTCCCTCAAATGTAAACACTGCTGTGGCATTTTTATCTGTTGTACTCTGATCTTTCCAAGTTCCAGTATAAGTAAACTTATTGAGATCAGATACTTCCACACCTGTATCAGATGGCTTGGTCACATCCGCTTCCACAATCTCCTTAAAGTTATTCATATCAGCTTTAACTTCAATCACATAGGTGGAGACTGAATTTGCAGGCAATGTGACATTTAAGATACCGTCTGCAACGTTTTGGGTATCTACCAGTTCACAATTTTTTTCATCTGATGTACGGTAAACCTTGGCCTCTCCTCTTTCCTGGAAGGCAGATAAATCTACGGTCGTACTGCACTCTCCAGAAAAATTCTGTGCCACAATCACTAATTCTGTTCCGTCTGGAGAGAGGGCTGCACACATGTTGTCATCACCAATGTCAATCATGGTATATCCAGCTTTTAGATACTTGCTGTACTGCATCATTGTATAAAACTGCTTAGTCACTACCCAGTAACCTTCATCTGGAACGCCCTTTTTCTTGCTTCCATTGCTATTAATCAGGTTGGTATGGTAATCTGGCACAGGGCCGTCAGATTCAAATACACAGTGAATCAATCCCCAGTTTTCGTCATGTTTGAGACATTCATATTCACTGTCTGCTACCAGCCATGCCACCCATGCAGAAGGCTGCATATACTTCAAGTCTGCCATAATGCCCTCGCTCTGGCTCTTGGTCTGCGCTTCGGTCATAGAAGCATGATCATGCTTGCCGCCGCCCTTGGTGATCTCTGACATCCACAATTCTTTGTCATAAGATTTTGCCAGCTTGCGCAGGGTATGGCGTTCGCTGTCGCTGCCGCTGTAAGTATGAGCTCCGATGGTAGTCATACTGTTCTTAGCTTCAGCGGTCAACTTTTTAAAAGAATTAATTGCATTACTTAAAGCTGTCTCATCGGTACCTGTAATCTCAATTCCATCCAGAGAACCGCCAAATTCCTGAGCTTCCAAAGCCCTCTGCATTGCCAACAGCATATTAGACTGTTCTGCACCTGGTTTAAAGACACAGCCCTCCTGCTTGGTGCTGCCATTCCCCCAATAATTGGTATCAGGCTCGTTCATTGGTTCAATATAATCCACATGAGCGCCATACTTTTTACTGAGGTCATTGTCAATCCATTTTGCCGCTCTCGCCATATAAAGAGCAAAATCATCATATTTATCTGTCTTTAAGTTCGAGGTTGCATCTACTCCCCCAGTAGAACTCCCAGATTTTGTCATATAATAGGGCGGAGAATTGGAAAATACCTCGTTGATAATATCATTTTCAGTACCATTTTTCTCAGCAGTGTCTTTGCGCCACTTGTTGGCCTGCTCCAACATCCAAAGCTGCCCTGCGTCATTCATATCCTCAGTTTTCTTGTTGTAAAATGTTTCTGCATCAAAAGTTCCTGTGCCGTCTGACTTACCTGTCATATCCACCGTCCAGCCTGGAACCAGTCCTTCCACACGCTTGATGGAAGTGTCCTCCTTGTCGCCGCCGCCGACATTATAGCGGACAATGTTCAGATTCAAATAGTCAGGTGAAAATGCCAGCTCCGCAATCTCCTCTCGGTCTGGCTTCCCATTTTCGTTAAAATCCTGATCGCCCCATGAGCCAATCACATTCCCCCACCAGCACAGGGATGAACCCCAGCCTTTCAAGGTTTGATAATGAATTTGGGGATTGACTGAAATCTCTCCAGCCGCCACATTTTCCCCAGCTGCGTCCACAGTCGCTGCCGGCAATTCGCCGCCAACTGTACCTGCCAGCATAACGCCTGACAGCATCCCCGCCAGGAAACGTTTCCAACGCTTTTTCCTCTCTCTCATATGCTTCTCCTCTCTTTTTTATATTTTTTAGGAAGTTTATCCTATAAAAATCCCATTCCTGTACCAGACCTGCAAGCCATTTGCATTTACTTGTCCATCTAATGGGATCTTCATATACTTAATTTTAGTTTGTTTTTGTAAAATTTTCAAGATATTTTAGTAAATTTTTAGTAACAGTTTAGCCATCAGACACATTATGTGTAAATCATGCTTGCATGAATGAACATATAATGTGTCTGATGAGCGGAGCGCCCATTAAGCCTCAGACAGAAGCTGCATTAGCAGCGAATAGCCTGCTTTGCAGGCGGTCTGTGGCTTGTCTAATGGGCGTGGGCTAAACTGTTACAAAAACTCATATACGCAAACACTTTTCACTCAAAAAACACTCTTGATAAGTTCTCTTGATTTCCACATATCCAAACCGCTTGCGCGCCTGATCCATCTGTTCTCCTATCAGATCCGCCTGTTTTTCAAAATATGCGGCTGCCTCCAGACAAGACCACTCCTTATTTTCATCTTGACTATTCTCTTTTCCCAACTGCAAGCTCACTTGTTCCACCCCTTTTGCATGCAGCATCTGAAAATAACAATTCCAGCAAAGCGCCCAATACATGGAATCCAGCGGCGTCTGCGTCTGTTCCCTACAATCTTTATCATCTTTTTGCGCCAAACGCAGACATTCCTGCGGCTTTGACCAGTCTCCAGCCAGAGTATGGAACAAGATGACATGGGTATCTTCTACATCCTTTTGCTCTGGTCTCGCATAAAAACTTTGCCATTCCCCAAAAAATTTTTTGAACATCTCGCTTTTTCCAAGCCTCAAGCAATCCATAAGCGCCCGATCCTTCATCTCCCCCTCGTCCGCCTGCTGGCATCTGTCGAAACACCAGCGGTATTTGGCTGGGATTTCACGTCTACAAACCTTTGATACCATGTCTTGCGCTTCCTCAAATTCATCCATCAGTATATGAAACCCAAGCATTGGTCTTGCATAAGTACAGACATAGCACCAATTGTTAAAATGTGCCTTTTTGAGTTTTTTCACTGCTTTCTTTGCCAACTCTCGATCTTTATTAAAAAAAGCTAATCTTAAGACTTCCCGATAATTGCCATTGTTCCATTCACTCCCATACTTACTTTCCAAATCCAGAAATATGCCCAGCATACGCTCCATCTTCTGATCGTCAATCTGGGGATATTCACAATAAAAATTCAAAATTTCTGCAGCAATATCGATCTGCCATTCTCTTGCAAACGATCCTAAATGCCCCCCTAACTGCTGCACACAGTCCTTATGAAACCTTTCTGCTATCTGAAAAGCCAAATGCAATTGATTGATTTTGGTTCTGCGAACAAACCAAAACAATTTCGACATATTGCAAAAATATACCTGCCAATCCCCTCTCTCTCTGGCAAGAGGCAAAATCCGTTCCAATACCGGAACTAATGCTTCGGCATTGTTATCCCAGTCCTCATAATCTCCCTCTGTCAATTGATTTGCCTGTTCTACCAATTCCCACAGCTTATCATCTGCGACATGTTTCCTCTCAAAAGCTCCCAGAATCGCACGACTCATACATTCCCCCCCAATCCATACTCAATGATTTGAATCAATCCTCTATTTAAAATCTCCTTCTCCTGCTCTCCAAGCGTATAATGGCCAGCCAACATCGCATGTACATACAATACTTGTGCCATATTCTCTGTCATCACTGGATCTTGTATCTGCGCCAGACGCCGAACGAGAGGATTCCTAGCATTTAAATACAGCTTTGCCGCATAGCCACAGGAAAACTCACCTAAATCAAACCCCTCCATAAATTCTGAAAATCCGCCATTTCCAAAAGAGCTGTTTAAAAAACTATCTGCCCCTGCTACATACAAGGCAGGCACATCTGCTGGCTCAAACTGCTTGAGCACCACAGAACATCGAAGAGAATCCAGCGCCCATTCTGCCGCTGACACCAGTCCCTCCAGTTCTGTGCTCATTTCGCTGGACGGCTCCTCCAACAACTCTCCATAGGAAGTTTCATCAAACATTTCCACGCGAATTCCCTGATAATAATGTCTTAAAAGCTGTAAAAGTTTCGTATCATAGATATATCCAGCGTTGATCATCACCCGGGCAGTGCCAACCAATGGCAATACTCTGCGGTAATCATCAATCTGCGCACAGTAATATACAGGTAGTTTTTTGGCCGCCTGCAAAATCTGCAGTCCAGTCAGATCGCCCATATTGGTGACAAATGTCAAAAATGGAAAGAACAATTTATAAACCTGCTCATTCTCCACAGCAAGTGATTTAATCGCCGCATTATGTATCAAGGTAAGCCGTTTTAATTTTTCCACATCATATTGGGAGAGAGAAACAAAATAATCAAACAGCGCCTTCTCAATCTCATTTCTGGTTTTCGCTAATTGGTGATCTGAGACAAATCCCTCTCTAGAAGCCATCGGAGTAAGATTTTGTGCGTTAAGAACACAATGAGTAAAAAATGCCCATTTGGGAATTAGCTCTTTGCCATCCTCTGTAATCAGCATGTCTTTTAAAAATATCTTATGGCGCCCCATTGTCGCGGCGCTGGTCTGATGATCTGAGATAAACGCGTAGCCTCTCAGCCCTTCTCCGACAAGGGGAACGACGCCAAAAAATTTCTCCTCAAACATTAATTCCCCAAACCGCATAATCTCCTCTCCGCTGCAAAAAGACTGCCGCCAGGGAATAAAAGCGTCATTGATGCGCCTGTGACCTTCATCCCCCTCAAATTCCACCGGAACCCGAATCAAAAATCCATATTCTTTTAACAGTTCGATTACCCTCTCTTCCCCATAGCGAGTCCCCATCTTCCTGCTAAGCTTGAGTGTCACCTCTGTTCCTGGTTTTAGCTCTTTGGATTCCTCTGTCACCTGATAAGTTCCGTCGCTGCGCCCCAGCCACTGAAAGCCCTGTTGTTCTCTGATCGAACGGCTGCGAACTAAAATCTCATCTGTCACCAAAAAACAGGACAACAGTCCGATTCCAAACTGTCCGATATATCCTGTGCGCCGCATCTCTCCGCGCTTAGAGGATTGTCCAATCACAGACAAAAATGTATGAATCTCTTCACAACTGAGTCCGATTCCATTATCAGAAAAAATCAGT
Organism: Lachnospiraceae bacterium; assembly: GCA_910575005.1. Lineage (GTDB taxonomy): Bacteria > Bacillota > Clostridia > Lachnospirales > Lachnospiraceae > Petralouisia. The sequence continues at coordinate 132,607 of CAJTCL010000004.1, forward strand.
ACCGCCTGCCCGTCTGATTCCCTGTGATAAGCAATCCAAATCTTCCCATTTGTAAAGTCCGGTTCTTGCGCCCGCCGTGCTTCAATGGCATCCACTGCATTCTGCAAAAGCTCCCGCAAAAATACATCAGCACTGGAATAAAGGTTTTCACTGAGAAGGCGAATAATTCCTTTTAAATCCACCTGAAAACTAAAATCCTCTGCTGCTCCCCCTTTTCCTCTCCCTTTTTTCGTAGTACCCATAAATCCAAATCCTTTCTTTACAGCTATAATTACAAATATTTCTTTTCATATTTTACCATACTAACTTATTTTACTATAATTACCTTTGCGAGACAAGGCTAGTCCCTTAGATTCAAGAACGCCATCGGCGTTCTTGCTGCGGGGTGCGAACCAGCTCTACTGACACAAAAAAATCCGCACCCCTGCAATCCGCCGAAGGCTTTATCTTAGTTGGAGTTTCAATTTATTCAATGGTTCCTCTAATATCTCTTCCTTATTTACAGATCTTTCTCCAGATTAATTATATACCTTACATTCTTTTACTACAAGAGTAGACAACAAACGAAACCACTTGTAGAAAGATACCCACACATTATTGTTTTTAATATGATCAGATATATACAGGCATTTCCAATCATATAAAAACCGTTGTACAAAAATTCTATTCTCTGTACAACGGTTTCTTATTTTCTAACCAATATATATGCAAAAACACCAAGGCGTTCTTGTGGTGTTGCAAGGCCAGCTCTGCTGAAAACAACCAATTACCAATTCCAGGATCCTATTTTAATTTGACATTCTGTACATTGCTCCATGCACTATAGTAATTCTTTTTTCCTATTTGCTTTAAGCTTCGGATCCGTATATAATAGGTCTTCTTTTTCTGCAAATTTTTTAAGGTCTTTACAACTGTTTTTCCAGATTTCATATTTGCTTCTTTGGCCTTTTTAAAATTGCGTTTCAGTGCATATTGAATCTGATAACCATCAGCTTTCTTATTCTGATTCCATTTTATCGCCATTGATCTCGAAGACTTACAGATTGGCGTTGATAACTTAGGCGCTGACAGACGAACCATCATTTTACCGGTTTTATTGTAACTGCCTACCACACTGCCGCGATAAGCTGCCACAGAATAAGAATAGACAGACCCATTCTTATTGTTTACAGAATAATCGGTAAAATCTGTGCTGAGTGCCCCAGAAACAGAAGCAATCTTCTTCCATTTTCCGCTGTTTTTCTTGCGATATACATAATATCCATCTGCATTGGAGACCTTTGTCCATTTCACCAAAATACCTGACGAGACATTAGAGACCTTTGACAATACTGGCGTTTTCGGTTTTTTATCGGCAGTTCTAGCTTTAAAATAATCTGAAAATCCCCCAAACAAATACTTGTCACCCATCTTGACATAGGCATTTACTACATATGTATAATCTGTCCCACTCTTTAACTTCTTATCTGTATAAGAATTACAATTCTCTCCTTCCAGATAACCCAACAGCTCCCAGGTTCTTTTGTCTGAGTTATAGCGCTGTAATTGATAGCCGCTGGCTCCCGCCTGTTTGTTCCATTGAAATTGAATGGAAGATGTGGTGGCCTTCACCACTTTCAGACCAGTGACTTTTTTCAGTTCCCAGACATTGACCGTACAGGATGCATGTTTTCCGTTGGAAGAAGTTGCCGTAATCTCACATTTTCCAGGAGAAATGGCTGTCACCGTACCCGAGGAATCTACCTTTGCTACATTCTGATCTGATGAGGTCCAGGTAAGACTGTAATCTGTGGCATCCATTGGTGCTAATTCCGCTTCTATCTGCTTTTTATCGGACACCAGAAGTCTCATAGATTTTTGTTTGACCGAAACAGAAGATACTGACACTGGCTTGGCAGGTAAAGTCAAACCTTTTAACCGCATTGTAAATTTTCCAGTGGAAGCGTCTACCCAACGATTCTTTGGTCCGTTTTTATAAAAACTCTGTCCTGGAAATTCTTTTGTCTCAGTTGCACACCACACTTCACCTTTAGAATTCTGAATCTCGTTGGAATAATCCACATGATAACTAATCGGTTCACCCGATTTCTGCGTTAATGTCACCACAATCGCAAAGGCTTCATTTTTCCCTACTGTAACTGTTTTCTCCAAAGGAATCGTATAGTAACCGCAATAATCTAAAGTTCCCTTTTGTGGAGATTTCAAGACTGGAATACCACTCTGTGGATCTTTGCTGTCAACGACATTTTTATAAATCTGAATCTCATACTGAACATTTGGCGTTCTCAGTGCAAAGCCCACTGCATTAATTTTTTCTGCTCCTGTTTCAGATCCAGAAGCATGATAAATATTTGCCATGCCGCCGCCAGTCTCAAGAGCTATCGTACTAACAGACGCACTGCCGTCATAATGATAGTTTTTTTGCCCTTCCTTGACAATATCCGCGTCAAAAAATGAAAAATTAGATTTCTTAATCAGAGCATCCTCATAAGAGAGCCAGAAATATCCGCCGTCTCCCCAGCCATCTCCCCAGCTATTTTTCACCAGCCACGCTCCGTCGGCAGTCGGACGGCATGTACTGTTAAAATTCTCTGCGGAATATCCATCATTCCAGCCAACAATTGTCACTGCATGATTGGTGCCGCTTTCTGTAAGATCGCAATAATACGCGCCTGTATCATAATTATAATAATCATCTGTATCCATAAACACACTGACACTGGCGGCTCCAAGCTCCATCAAAGTATTCTTTATCTGTGTAGTGTCAGAGGGTGCAATCCAATATGCATTTTTCAGATGTGCGGTGTCCAAGTAAGCCAGGCTCTCATCCAAATCTTCTGGCATATCATTGGGATTATATGGAGCTATTGCTTCATCCGCAAAACCAATATAATTTGCCAGCGGAAAAACGGCCAATCGTGCATTTCCGCCCTGCTCCAGATAATTTAGTTTTCCCCTCAGCGCCGTTCGGTCACCAACCGCATTTCCCAGTGGATCCTGGGGCGTATGATAAAGAAAATACGCCAAATGAAGCTCTGAGAGATCTGATTTTTCGATTGTCATCATATTTTTGGAAAGTAAGCTGGATTCTGCACAGGAAATTAGGGCATGGCTCCAGCAGACACCCCATTTTCCCTGATTTTTTACAGGCGTTACTAATCCCAATTCTCTGGAATCATAAGCGGCTGGAAGCGGAACAGCCCTTGTCTCGTGTGCCGTTTCCCCTACACTGGGGACTATTTCATCTTCCTCAATTACAGTCTGCGGCAACTCTGGCTCTAAGGCCTTCTGTTGCTGAATTTCCTCTTCTGTCATTGGTCGTCCAAGAATATAATCTAACTCTTGTTCTTCCTGTACAGGTGCGGCAGATACTATTCGTACCCCAAAGCCGCAAAAAACTGACACAAACAGACATAATCCTAAGATTATCCTAATTGCCTTATGATTGTTTACTCTCATCTTCATTCCCTCTTTCCTTTTCCATTGTTTTACAATACTTTCCTTTCCATATCACCTGCAAAATATTATCAGATTATTATAATTGATCAACTTTTGATTTGCAAGACAAATGAACTTTGAATTTCCCCATCTTTTACAATAGCCGATCTTATAGTGCCAAAGGCTTACTACCTTTGGCAGCATAAACATCTTGATACTATGAATTGCAAAATGAGGAAGCTCAAAAATGAATATGTATACTCATTATACTACAAATACCAACAGACTTTTTTAATAAGTATATAAAACGATCAGAATAATAGAAATGAGGTTTCCACAGTAATATCTTCACTCGTTCAAAAGATATTGTTTCTATCGCTCTGCAATTTATACCTTTTGAACGGATCTATAAATTATAATATATGTTAGTGCGACAGCCTCCTTTTGAATCAAAATTCATTAGGTAATTGCGAAACGTCACAAGCCGCATAAATACGGCATTTTTTCAAACATCTTTATGTCAACGGACATTTCTGCTATGTCTTTAAGTTTGGCATTATTACTAACGGTTTCGGTATTATCCGTCACATTTCCTTTTACAACAGGGATTTTATGGCGGCACATCCCGATGTCAATAAAGGCCGCCAGAAATAGCCTTTCGCACTGCGGACAAAAAGCTTTTTCTTCCATCTTAAATACTCACTGTCTTTCTCCCTTCTCAAACACAGCTATATCTAGAAGACTGCCATTTTTATCTTCTACAAAAAACACAAATTCTCCTCTGATCTTAGCGCCCATTTTTTGTTCCATTTGCTGACGTGAAATATATGTGATATTTTTCAATTGTGCTAATCCTTTGGCCAATTGTTCTTTCGGCTTTCTTTTCTGATACATATAACACACATAACTGTCATCGGTCAACCATTGTATATATCTCTTGATCTTTTGACTCTTTCGCATCTTTTGTAATTTCAACTTGGAATATTGTTTCCATTCATGATTCCATTTTTCTGCTATCTCTGACAATTCTCGATAATCTATTAAATCATATTTCCTTGACAAATAATCCCCTATATATTGGGTCAATTTTTTTGCACCAAAAAGATTGACATGACTTTCATCTCCAAAATCAACTTTATAATCTATCAATCCTTCCTCGTATGCCAGATTTAAGAATGTTACATGATATTCCTCAGCTATTTTTGATGTTGCATTGATTGCCTGCTGCTGTTTTTTGTCACTGCAAAAAGGAAGATCTATTAAAATCAACTCTATTTTTCGCCTCTGACATTCCTCAATTATTTTTTTTAAGTACTGAAAGCCTACTGTATTTGTATCTGACATATCCTCTTTTGGTATCTGTTGATAATCGGAACGATCTATCATTTTATTTTTAAATCGAGCGCCTTTTGTAATCGAACGATTAATAATAAAATCAGACTCTTTAAGCTCTTCCCAACGATTATGATAAATGGAAAATTTGCAGAGATATTCAAACCGCTCCTCCCAAGTTTCAAAAATATCACAAATTCCCTTAACTTTAGTGATGGAAAAGGGAATTCTGTCCATTCCGCTGTGAGGCACTCTGTCTTGCTGATGTTTGACATCAATATGAAGCTTATAGGTATCTAAGACAATCACTCTGGGCTGGCTGTACTGCAAAGCACACATCATAGTCCAATACGTTTGTGGCATCTGACTGCTTGGCGCCGCCAAATCAAACGCACGAATTCCATATTGATTCCATAGTTCCATTGGTTGTATTGCATAAAAAACATGGCTTGTCCCCATAAACCAGATATCATATTCCTCTGGTTGTTCCCAAAAATCAGAATAATTGTGCGCACTGTTTTTTCGCTCAAAGACAGTAGCAGATGCATTTAAAACAATGCAAAATATTAAAACAAAGCATAACGATACCGCTATTTTTTTATCTTATTCATTCGTAAACCTCCCACACCATTTAAAACTGAAAATATACAAACGCTTGCGCATCATATGTATTTCCCCATATGCCAAATATCAGCACAAACAAAATGCCTGTCAGATAGACGGTCCAGCGGCACCAGATATTTTGTTCCAGGATCTTGTCCAAAATTTTTATATTTCGATACTTTAACCAATCTGCAACGAACAAAATGGCAATGGAAAATAGTACCAAATGAAACTGCTTCTGGCTTAGTCCCAGTTTATATATGGAACCATCCATAAAAATCCAAGGATTATATATGGTAAGAATACTTTTAATCATATGTAGTGCGTCATGTACACTCTCTGCGCGGAAAAAAATCCATGTAAAATCAACCATTACAAATGTTGCCATTGTTTTAAGGACATGATGCCCAATACTGTCCTCTTTGACCTGGAGCGCCTCTGCCACTCTTTTGCGCAGGGGCAGCAGGAAACTTCCAATTACTTGGAACAAACCGTTTAGACCTCCCCACACCACATAAGTCCACTGCGCCCCATGCCATAATCCGCTCACTAAAAATACAATCAAAATATTTATGTACTTTCTTATTGTTCCTTTGCGGTTTCCCCCTAATGGAATATACAGATAATCTCGAAACCATGAAGTCAAAGAAATATGCCATCTTCTCCAAAACTCTGCCACTGACTGAGCAAAGTACGGACAGTCAAAGTTCTCCATCAATTGAAATCCCATCACTTTTGCAGCTCCAACCGCAATCAAGGAATACCCTGAAAAATCACAGTAAATCTGTACCGCAAATAAAACACTTGCCAACAGATAATAGCCTCCCTGATACTGATAGACATCCCCATAAACTGTGTCCACCAAAAAAGCAATCCTATCAGCAATCACTATTTTCTGAAAATATCCCCACAACATCCATAAAAGTCCTTGACGAAAATTTTCATAAGAAAAACCATGTTCCCTGCCAATCTGTTCTAACAAATTTTTAGAACGCTCAATTGGTCCAGCCACTAACTGTGGAAAAAAAGATACAAACAACGCATACTTTAAAAAGTTACGTTCTACATAAATCTCTTTTCGGTATACATCCATCGTATAACTGAGCGCCTGAAAGATATAAAATGAAATCCCCACTGGAAGCAGCAGATCAAATCCAGGTGTGAGCAGTTCTAAATTACATTTGGCCAAGATAACATTGATATTATCAATTGCAAAATCAAAATATTTAAACAAAAACAGCACGGAAAGATTCAACGTAAAACTCAGTCCCACAAAAATTTTCTTCTTATCGGATTGATTATACATGATATTTATCTTTTCGACATGGGAATCTAAAAAAGAGGCTGCACAAACCAGCCTCTTCTTAAATCAAAAACGCTCTATTCTTTTACAAATACTTCTTTGCCAAGCCCGCACCAAGGGCATACCCAATCATCTGGTAAATCCTCAAACGCTGTTCCTGGGGCAATATCATGATCAGGATCTCCCACCTTGGGATCATACACATAACCACATGGTTCACACAAATATCTGTCCATTTTGCACACTCCTTTTTATTTTTCAGTATGCCCAACTAATCTAAAAATAATCATCTTTATCCAACTGTTATACATTTTTCGATCAATATTTCCTCCAGAGCGTTTCCGCTGCTGGTATGGCAGCGCACAATATCGGCCTGTACCCGCTCTGCCTCTGACAAGGCGCAGCGCACCATTTTATGAGACACCGTACTGGTAAAGAGCACCACCAAATCCGGTTTCCCAATCTTCTCTTTTAGATTACCAGACATCTGTGTAAACACTTTGGCTTTACACTGATAACTTTTGCAAATCTTTTTATACTGGCAGACCATACGATCATGGCCCCCGATAATCACCACACTCATATAGACGCCAACCCTTTCATTTTTACCTTGCTGTGCTCGCGGCTAGGACGCAGCAACAGATAGAGAAATCCTGCCACCAAGAGCAACGCTGCAACTGTTCCCAATCCAAAACTTCCCACAGTAATCCAGGTTCCAATTTGATAAATACACAACGCCACTACATAAGCCAGAAGGCATTGATAACCAATTGCAAACCAAAACCATTTGATATTATTCATCTCCCGCTTAATCGCCCCCATCGCCGCAAAACAAGGCGCACACAGCAAATTAAATACCAAAAAGGAATATGCTGCAATTGCAGTCATATGTGCGGAAAGTGTTCCCCAAATCTCAGAACCATCCTCTGCCACTTCTGCAAATCCGAAAAGAATCCCGAATGTTCCCACTACATTTTCTTTCGCCACCAGTCCGGTGATGGCTGCAACTGCAGATTTCCAATCTCCCCACCCCAGAGGTGCAAAGATCCAAGCAAATATATTTCCAATTGAGGCCAGAATACTGTGATCAATCTCCATATCTTCAAGCATTCTGAACTGACCATCTACCCAGCCAAAATAAGTGGTAAACCATACAAAAATTGTGGACAGCAGAATAATTGTCCCTGCCTTCTTGATAAAAGACCAGCCGCGCTCCCACATACTCCGAAGCACATTTCCCACGGTCGGCAGATGGTATGCTGGCAGCTCCATAACAAAAGGCGCTGGATCTCCTGCAAACATTTTTGTCTTCTTTAAAATAATACCAGAACAAACCACTGCCGCAATCCCTACAAAAAAGGCGCTCCAGGATACCCACCATGCATTTCCGAAAAATGCCCCTGCAATCAGAGCGATAATCGGCAGTTTCGCTCCACAGGGAATAAATGTGGTTGTCATAATCGTCATCTTCCGGTCTCTGTCATTTTCAATGGTACGGCTGGCCATCACCCCAGGCACACCGCAGCCTGTTCCGATTAACATTGGGATAAAAGATTTACCAGAAAGCCCAAATTTACGGAAAATTCGATCCATAATAAATGCCACACGTGCCATATAACCACAGCCTTCCAAGAAAGCAAGGAAGATAAACAACACTAGCATCTGCGGCACAAATCCCAATACCGCGCCCACACCAGCTACAATTCCGTCAACAATCAGACCTTGCAGCCACGCCGCACAACCAACTGCTTCCAGGGCGCCTGTGATCAATTCTGGAATGGATGGTATAAACAAACTCTCAATTCCAAATAAATGCCAACCCTCGCCAAACACGCCGTCATTCGCCCAATCTGTGGCCCAAGTTCCCACAGTAGTGACAGAGATATAATATACCAACCCCATGACAACTGCAAAGATCGGCAAGGCAAAGATACGATTGGTGACAATTTTATCAATCTTATCCGATACAGTGACAACACCTTTCCTCTGTGTAGTATAGCACTCTCCAATCACAGAAGAAATATAGACATAACGTTCATTTGTGATAATACTCTCTGTATCATCATCCAATTCCTTTTCAATGGTATTGATTTCTGCGGTTACATCTGGTACCCGCTGCATCTGCGCCTGAATTTTACTGTCTTTTTCCAAAAGCTTGATGGCAAAGAAACGCCTCTGTTCCTGCGGTACATCCATGCCAAGCTTATCCTCAATAATATTCAGCACACCTTCTACTTCTGGAGAAAATTCATGAACTGGCTCTGCATTCTCTTTATTCTGTGCCAGCTTTACCGCTTGTTCGGTAGCTTCCTTAATCCCTGTTCCCCGTAAGGCAGAGATTTCCACCACAGGGCACCCCAACTTCTGACTTAATTTTTTAATATGTATCTTGTCGCCATTTTTTTGAACCACATCCATCATATTGATTGCCATCACTACTGGAATCCCCAATTCCATCAACTGTGTGGACAAATATAAATTCCGTTCCAGATTAGTTCCATCGACAATATTCAAAATAACGTCAGGACGCTCCCCAATCAGGTAATTTCTGGCCACAACCTCCTCTAAGGTATAGGGAGACAGGGAATAAATTCCCGGAAGATCCATAATCACTACATCTTTATGCCCTTTGAGCTTCCCCTCTTTTTTCTCAACTGTGACGCCAGGCCAATTTCCCACAAACTGATTGGAACCTGTCAGTGCATTAAACAATGTTGTCTTGCCACAGTTTGGATTGCCTGCTAATGCTATTTTTATAGACATTTGAAAACTCCTTTCTGATTATGTTTGTTATCGCTCACTATTATTAGTTACAACTAACCTATGGTCAAAAAAATAAGCGGAATTTCTCCGTATACAAAATATCTATTCCACTTCAATCATTTCCGCATCTGCTTTTCTCAAAGACAACTCATATCCACGTACTGTCACTTCGAGCGGATCCCCCAGCGGCGCTACTTTTCTCACAAATACTTCCACTCCCTTGGTAATCCCCATATCCATGATACGCCGTTTCACCGGTCCTTCTCCGTGCAATTTTGTAACTTTTACGGTTTTCCCACAGGAAATCTGTTTTAATGTCTTCATACTGCTTTCCTTCCTTAAATCATTATTTTATTAGCCATCTCCTTATTGATGGCCACTCTTGACTCTTTTACATTGACAATCATGTTGCCGCCAATCTCTGATACCACGGTAACACAACCTCCAATCACAAACCCTAGACTTTCCAAAAATCTTTTGGTTTCTTCTTTTCCTCCAACCTTTTTAATGGTGTTGGATTCGCCCGTTTTTGCCATCGTCAGCGGCATCTTCATCAACCTCATTTCATTTTATCTTTTTTCTAAGGTTAGTATACACTAACATAAATTAGTTGTCAACAACTTTTTTTGGAAATTTTTGTTACAGTTTACTTATCAGCCGATATAGAAATAGTCAAATGACTGCATATGGTATAGACGTGGACTATAACAATTGTTCTACTAGGAATCGGGTATCAAAAGCGCTTTTGGCACTCAAATCCGATCATAAAAAAAGATATTCAAAACTATTTGCTATTTTACAGTTCTTTCAGTATACTAATTCTTAAGTCACAACTTATATTTGACAGGAGATCTCTCCTGATCAGCATCGACCTAACACATAGATACAAAGGGGTTTTTCAAATGAAAAGTAATGAATCTGCTGAAAATTATCTGGAAACAATTCTAATCTTAAGCCAAAGGCTTCCAGTTGTCCGCTCTATAGATGTCGCAGTTGAGATGGGTTTCAAGAAATCCAGTGTCAGTGTGGCCATGAAAAACTTAAGAGAAAAGGGACACATTGTCGTCTCGGAAGCTGGATATATCACGCTCACAGAATCTGGAAAGGAAATCGCTGACATGATCTACGAACGTCACAATTTTCTCTCTTCCTGGCTGATAGAACTTGGTGTAGATGAGAATATCGCTACGGCGGACGCTTGCCGTATTGAACATGTGATCAGTCCAGAAAGCTTTGCTGCCATAAAAAAATATGTGCAGAACTGATTTTAGATACTGTAATGCATTTCTATCTAAAAAATTGTAACAATTCAGAACCTCCGCGCCACAGAATGCCAGCCAAATTGTCATACAACTCTAAAAAGTTTTTCACCTGTGCCTTCGGATTATCATCTCTAATAAAAATAGGAAATCAGGTTTTCTCAAAGAATTTAAAGATCCTGATTTCCCATTTTTATAAAGTTCTGAATAGTTACAAAAAATCACACAAGAAATTCGGTTTACCATAAATCATAAAACTTCATGGTCTCCGCATTTCGATATTCATGTTTCTCATAATAGCCAATTAATCTATCCTGGTCTCTGAGCGCCACCATATAGACATCTTTGTTCTGCTTTTGATTATAAAAAGTATACACCATATTATGCTCTTTAGATGTCTTAAACCACTCAATGACCTTCTCTATTTTATCCCTTGATTGCTGATTATGGCAATTTAAAAGACTTTGACCGAGTAATTCCCTTCCGCCCCATTTTCGATAGTTCTCAATGGCAGAAGGATTCATATAGATAATCTCATGTTCTAAGTTACAGATTACCACAGCACTTCGATCCTGCTCTATTACACTTTGAAAAAAACAAGCGAACACTTGTAAATCTGTTTGTCTTGATTCTGTCACACTATCTGCTAAATCGAGATTTTTCTCAATCAGATCAACTTCTTTTTGATAGGATTCTTTTGTATTTTTATCGAACAACACCCACAAAACGCGATCAAAGCACCCTGGATGCTCCTTTAAAAATTGGTCTACGGTATGAACAGCAATTTTAGCCGCTCTTGCCACCGGAAAAGAATAAATTCCTGTTGAAATTGAGGGAAAAGCAATGGTTCGAATCTGATTCTCTATCGCCAATTTCAGTGAATTGATATAACAATCTGCCAGCAACTGATCTTCATTATGGCTGCCTCCATTCCATACGGGCCCAACAGTATGAATAATACGTTTACAGGGAAGCTTATATGCCTTTGTAATCTTCGCCTGTCCTGTCTTACAACCGCCCAGCAGACGACATTCAAACAATAATTCTTCTCCTGCCGCCCTGTGAATTGCGCCATCCACGCCCCCTCCACCCAGCAAACTGCTGTTAGCTGCGTTTACAATAGCGTCTATCTGTTCTACCTTTGTGATATCACCTTGCACTAACTCAATCATATTCTTATTTCTTTCCCCTTTCCTAACGCAATTATAAGATAATAATATTATTACATTTCATATCCTTTCCCAAATTATAGATCTTACCTGATTCAATTCCCACCACAGTAGGCCTTAAAATATAACCTGGATTATTCTCCACTACCTTGGCTTTTTCCCCATTGCTGAGCTGGACAATGGAATCCACTGGATATAATATCATGCTCTCTAAAAAGCTTTTCATCACATCTAAATCCAATTCCTGGGTCATGGACATAATCATTTCCACAGCATCCCTCTGTGAAAATGCTTTCTTATAAGAACGCTCTGTCACCAGGGCATCATAAATATCCACCACTGACAAAATCTTAGCATACAGATGCATCTGATCCGCCGATACTCCCATCGGATATCCCTTGCCATTCATCTTCTCATGATGCTGCAGCACCCCCATAAGTACATGTTTGGAAATATTCTCCTTTTCCTTTAAAATCCCATAGCCATACACAGAATGCTGTTTCATAATCTCAAATTCTTCATCTGTCAGCCTTCCAGGTTTATTCAATACCTCATTTGGGATCTTGGATTTACCCAAATCATGGAGCAGCCCAGACATTCCAATCTCATATAACTGCTTCTTATCCAGACCATGCTGCTTGGCAACGATCATCGCCATAGTAGCGACATCTACACTGTGCTTAAAAGTATATTCATCGCTGACCTTCAAGGCGCCAATATCCACAGCAATGGCATCATTATCTGTGATCGCTCGCATCAATTCATTGCCAATATTATTGGCGGCATCTGTAAAATCCTTTGTCTCTGTATTATTGTACAGATATTGGATTCCCTCTGAGACACGCTTTTTGACACTCTCTTTGAGCTTAACCTTTGTTCGGTCCTCAACTCGGCGTTTCTCAATTACAGACTGCGCCAGCGGAGATATTTTTTCTTCCTCTGGATCTTCTTCCCCTTCACGGATATAGACGCTCGTAACTCCTAACTTTAGCAGAGAATCAATCAGATAACCATCCAGCACAGCTCCCCGGGCAATTAAAATCCTGCCTCGTCGGTCTACAATTGCCTGATCTATTTTCATTCCTTCTTTTAAGGATCTGGTTCTTACGTAAATTCTCTTAATCACAACTATCCCTCTACATTCTTACCAATGCAGGCATTAGTCGAAGCCTAAAATAACCATATCTGTCAATATTATACTCTATTTTTTAAATGAATCCAACCAAAAAATGCAAAAATCTGTAAAGAGATACCATATTTTTAGATATATCAGACAAAATAAGTTACTGCCCCCTAAAGGGACAGTAACTTGCCTAAATTCATCTATTTACATACTTTTACTTTAGAACCAATCCCCTTGGCCTTCAATAATTTCCGATAAGCTTTGACTTTACTCTTAGGTACTTTAACCGTTGCCTTGGCATAAATTCCCTTAAATGCCTTAGTGCCCACATTCTTACTGGTAAGCTTTGCAGTCTTAATGGTGATTGTTTTCAGCTTCTTGCAGCCCTGTAATGCCTGTTTTCCAATTTTATTCACCTTTGCAGGAATCGTAATCTTAGTGAGTGCAGTACACTGATAAAATGCCTTTTCATTGATTGTAGTCACATTTGCTCCCATTTTCAAGGTCTTTAAATTAATGCAGCCACTGAAAGCATTCTTGCCAATGGTTTTTACCTTCTTGCCCAAAGTAACAGTAGTCAATTTCTTACAACCGCTGAAAGCATCACTGCAGATTGTAGTTACATTATTGCCAATTATTAATTCTTCGATATGATTATTGCCTTTAATATTCTTTGCAGAAATAGATGTTACTTTGTATTTTGCACCATCTATGTCTATAACATCTGGAATATCCAATTTTTTACTCAGATTATCATTCCACTGAATATGTTCCACAGTGCCTTTCTTGTCATCAGATATTATAACCCTATAAGTTGATCTACCCCACTTTATTATACTGCCTTTCTTTGGCTTAGGAGGCTTTGGTATTGATTTGGTATAGGAATCCTTACAGCGAGTACAAGTATATGTTCTGATCCCCTCCTCAAACCTTGTTGCTTTTTTTGTCTCTTTGCTGGTATAGATATGACCAAGTTCTTTTATACTTTCCCCTGATTCCATCTTAAGATCACAGGCAATACAAAAATAATCGCCTGTATAGCCTTTTCTTGTACAAGTAGCCGCTTTCTGCCCCCTAAGCTCCCACTGTGGATGATCAAGCGCTGGTTCAATTTCTGTATAGCGATCTCCACAAGAACAATAATAGGTTCTTATTCCTTCTTCAGTACAAGTCGGTTTTTTTGTTATATTACTAGCATAATGATGCCCTACCGCTTTCTTGACAGTTCCTTGAGCTATCTTTGTATCACAATCCTTACAATAAGTATCACCGGTATAACCATCTTTGACACAAGTTGCTATAACTTTATCTCTGATTTTAGTATGTTGATGACCTGTAGCCGCAATAGATTCGCTATAATTATCTCCACAAGAACAGCTAAACACTCTCTCCCCTGCTTCTGTACAGGATGGTTCTCTTACTACTTCGCTGCTATAATCATGCCCCTGTGCTTTTATAATTGTACCTGTAACAGTCTTATTCCCACAATCGTTACAATAGGTATCACCAGTATAACCGTCTTGTGTACAAGTAACTGCCTTCACATTCCTAACCTCAGTATGATTATGGTTATTGTCAAGTTCTCCATATTCCTGTCCACATACATCACACACCGCCCGATGTGCGCAAGTAGCAGTTCCTCCTTTATGACCTAGAGAGACGATAATTGTTCCTCTCGACACTACTTCTCCACATGCAGTGCAACAGACATCTCCTGTATAACCTTCTTGAGTACAGGTAGCTTCCTGTACATTTCTAACCTCAGTTTCACCATGATTGTCACTGTCAAGAGAACCATATTCCTGCCCACACAAATCACATACTGCATGAGTTATACAAGTAGCTGTACCTCCTTCATGATTGCATGCTGATCTTGTAACAGCAATTTCCACAGACTCTATCTCATAATTTCCTCTATCTGCACCGCTATATTCAGCCGTTGCCATAAGCGGAATAGCTGTCTCTAACTCTTTCTCTGCATCTGATAACTGCCATGTCCACCCTTCCGGCAGAAGCACATCACTTACTTTGGTACAATCCTTAGACACATTCATGGCGGTCTTTGGCATACCTGGTGCACTTGGCGCCTTATTTACTGTGATTTTCACTGTAGTTTCTGCTTCTTGATATCTTGTTGAATCTGTCGGCTGAAAAATCACACGATATTCTGCCTGATTACTATCAGCCACAAAAGGCCTTTTCTCTGTCTCCTCGCTACTCCATACAAAATTTCCTTCCACCGGAGTATCAAAACCTTCCACGTTGCTGTCACTGCTGTACTGCACTTTTCCACCCTCAAGTACACTGTCACCTATTTTTTGACCATAAGTGATGGCAGCCACCGTAGGTCTTTCCATAATATATGGCATTGCTTTTCCAATGATCAATTCTGATTCCTCTGACAGTTTTGAATAAGTTAAAAGAATTTCTGGTAACTCAATGGTCATAGCACAACGATATTTACCAGTATCTGCTTGCACTACTGAGGCTATTTGATAAGATTCACTATTGGCGCCAGGTATATCCTGCCAACTTCCATCACTCTCCTGCTTTTGCCATTGATAACCCAAAGGTTTGTTCTCTTCTCCAATACTGCCTTCTGCGACAACAGAAAAACTAACACGATTCCCTAATATAGTATCTTGGCTTGTAGGCTGAGCTTTAATATCCACACCATACAATGAAATCGTTATATTTTTATTTCCATAACCAGACAATTTATCATAACCAGTAGAATCTTTGCACACATAGGCTGTCAAATCACTAGCTGTGTTACTAAACATATTATAACCAGTAGGAATTTTAATTCCTTTATATATTATCTTATTTAACTTTTTACAATCATTAAATTGATAACTTCCGACTCTTGTGACATTCTCAGGTAATATCACAGTTGTAAGACTGCTACAATTTGCGAACGCACTGTCTCCAAAATCTGTAACGCTATCTGGAATCTCTACGGAACCAAGATTTATACAATCCTTAAATGTCTCGCTACCAATCATAGTAATACCTTCTGGTATCTTCATTGAGGTAAGACTGCTGCAGCCTGAAAATGCACTTTCTCCAATACTTGTAACATCTTTTGGCATCTCTAGAGATACAAGATTACTGCAATCTTTAAACGTATAATTTCCAATACTTGTAACACTATCTGGCAATTCCACAGATGTAAGGCTGGAACAATTCTCAAATGTACGATCAAAAATATCTGTCACTCCTTCTGGTATTTTTATAGAAGTAAGACTTTCACACCATGCAAATGCTCCCTCTCCTATATTTTTTACCCCTTCCGGAATCTCTATGGATGTAAGATCAAGACTATAAGCAAATGCATACTCAGCTATATTTGTTATACTTTTGGGCAACTTTACAGATTTAAGAGCAGTGCCATGAAAAGCACAATTTTCAATAGTTGTCACACCCTCTGGGATCTCTATTGATGTAATACGAGTGCCATAAAAAGCAGACTCCCCAATTCTTTTAACTCCAGCAGGAATTCTTAAATGAGTAATACTACACATAAATGCTCCAGCACCAATACTTGTAAGACTCTCTGGTAATGTGATAGATGAGACACTCATAAACTCCTGAAATGCTCCATCTATTATTGTTGTTACTCCTTCTTCCACTACAACAGCATTAATTGTCTCACGATATTTTTCCCAAGGCAATGGTACATTCTGCATAGCAGGAGGATCCCAAACACGCTCTCCCATCGACCCTTCTCCGCTGATTATCATTAAATCACCTGTCTCATCACCATTTGAATCATAGACAGCCCATTGGCACTCTCCTGTCTCTCCGCCCTCGATCAAAGTACCATAATTTTCTGCTGCATTGACTGAAAATGCGGATAAATCCACTGCTCCCAAAATTAGTGTTAAGGTGAGCAGTATTGCTGCTATCTTTTTTACGCGGTATTTCCATTTTTCCATAACCTCTTTACTCCTTTCAGATTGGCTTTATCTTTATATGCCATCCTCCCCTTCCAAGTGGTTAAATCCTTATTATATCTACTATATCAGAGTTAAAAGAAAAAGGAAAGACTATAATTGGAATATTCTGACATTATTTCTATCTATAATAATCACGCAGCACATGTTCTGGTTTCGTCTGTGTCGGCAGATACATCATATTCAACCCTTCTGTCTGATAAAGAATAATCTTGCCAGAGTATGCGAGCTGTTTCAAAATATCCATAAAAACGGCAGGTTTAAGATTTAAAATCCTTCCAGGAGCATTATCTGCTGTCATCAATTCTTCGATAGAGAACCATCCCCCATGCGGCATACGCTCCGCCAAAAGATATAAGATAACCTCTGCTGGAAGATTCTGCAAAGCAGGTTGATTTTTAGCAAAACCAAACTCTGTCTCCCTGACCAGCCCAAGATTCCAAAAGGGGCTGCAATTTCTTTCTTCCTGACTGTCAGACAGTGGCTGTCTCCCAGCATACATACACAAAATTGCATCACAATCATGCCCAACAGAACGTGCAGAGATCTTCTCTCCTTCTGCTGCCTCCTCTGCTAATTTCAGCATTTTATACTTCATTTCCTGACGGGTAAATTCCCCATCCCCAAATTCATTGAAAAAGAGCTGCCATGCTGTAGCCAGTCTCCGATTACGGGCAATATTACAGTGAAGCATCCACAGAGAAAATGTTTTTTCAAAATAAGGATCTTTACTCAGTATCATTCCTCCCAAATCTGTAAGCCGTATCACAGTGCGCACACTCTCATCTGTCATACCACTGCATTTCAGCCAATAGCGAATGGATTGTGCCATCTTTGGTTCTACTCCTAAGGCATCAGCTCCATAGTTTTCAAAGAAAACTCTTGGATTATGTTTTACCTCCCGCAAACCTCTATCCAGCCATCCTTCCCTAGGCACATATCTCCCATGTCCCTTAAAACAAACATAATGATTCATCATTTGTACCTCTCTATTCCTTCTGCCGCAGAGCACTGTCAATCAATCGAGATATTCTCTGGCCTGATGTGCAGATAGGCACAAACCCGCAAAAACTCATCTGCCTCCAGAACTCTGCCTGTCCCTATACGCAGCTTCTCTACCGGAATCTCTAAAACATTTGCGATTACCTCTGCTGAAATATGGTTCTGTTCCATCTGGTCTGCCAACCACCTTTTCGCCTGCTCCCTCATATTTTCCTCCGCCTTCTTGCATTATCGAAATGTTGATTCCCTGATTCAAGAACGTCACTGGCATTCTTGTGGCAGCGTGCGGGTCAGTCTTGCTGACAAAATACAAATCCGCATAACCGCAGCATATGATTTATTATATTCTTTTCTGTCAAGAATTTCAACACTACTTTTTGCTGATTCGCGAGAATTATTTTTAAATGGATTGACGCATATTTTGGGGTAGTCTATGATAAGAAAAGAGGTGAGACAATGAAAAATCCAAACATTGCCAAGGTTTTAAAGGCATACCGAAAATTAAACCATTATTCTGTGGAAGATTTGGTGCTAAAACTGGAAAACCATAACCTTTCAGTTGCTCCAAAAACAATTTATGGATGGGAAGGCGGTCAAGCTCAGCCTGATGCAGATACCTTGTTAATTCTCTGCAAAATTTACCATATTGAAAACATTCTCGGAACTTTTGGCTACAACACTCCTGCAGATGAGCTTTTTCTCTCAGAAGAAGAACGTAATCTAGTTTTACAGTATCGAAATCATCCTAATATGCAGGATGCTGTGAAAAAACTTTTGGAAATCGTATAATTTTATCTATAAATCAGCCTTCCTGACACTTTTACTTCGTATCTTTTTCACTTGTATTGGCTGTCAGGAGGCTGATTTATTTTCCTGTCTGTCTTAAACCTAGTTAAAAAATTCATATACTGAATATTCATTTTCATTCATACTGGTTATGAAAACTTTTCAATGCATTCTTGAATTCAAACTCTAAAACCTATTGCATGATCTTCCAGTATAAAAGACAACATAAAATCAGAATTCACATAAATAATATTCATCAGTAATACAAAAAAACTCCGTATCTTCTGATTCATCAGAAAACACGGAATTCTTTTACACAATTTTAATTATATTTACGTTTTCTTGCTGCTTCGGACTTCTTCTTACGTCTTACGCTTGGCTTCTCGTAATGCTCTCTCTTACGAATTTCCTGCTGAATTCCAGCCTTCGCGCAGTTTCGTTTGAATCTGCGTAAGGCGCTGTCCAAAGTTTCGTTTTCTTTCACGATTACATTTGACATAGTCTCACACCTAACCTCCCTCCAGTTGCGTATTGTGCATATTCAACTGTTTGGGTAATTTTATTGCACTACTGATAATTATAACAGATTTTTATCGTAAGTCAACTACTTTTTAAGGAAAACTAAAAAAATTTTAAATATTTTCATGACAATCCAAATCGACATTTTAATTGTAACTCCAGGTAAAATGATAGCTCCGCCGCCAATCCAACAGCCATTGCCAATTATAACAGGCAAAGCATACGTACGACAAAAATATGCTTCGCTTTCAAGTTCGTCCATCCTATCATCTCTCCTTTATTATTTATTTTTGCTTTTATTTCTGATATAACTGTCCATAAAAACACTTCTTCAAGATATATCTTTACACGTTCTCCTTCTCATCTGAACAGAAGATCGCATTCAAAAAAAGCTGCCCATTCTTCGCAAAGGAATTTCATTTACCGACTTCCGTTCCTTTTCGCCCTTACTTGTGATATGGCTCTTTCATCATAATTCGATAACTCCGATAAATCTGTTCTAATAAAATAACACGCATCAATTGATGAGGAAATGTCATTTTAGAAAAACTCAGCTTATAATCAGCACACTGCAACACGGAATGGCAAAGTCCCAGGGAACCGCCAATTACAAATTGAATATGACTAACTCCTCCAACTCCAAGTTTCTCAATTTTTTCCGCTAATTCTATCGAATCCAGCATTTTTCCATTAACAGCTAAAGCACACACCCAGGCATCCTCTTTGATATATTTTAAGAGACGTTCTCCCTCTTTTTGTAGAATCTTGTTTTTCTCTGTCTCACTGGCATGATCTGGCGTTTTCTCATCAGCCACTTCTAAGATCTCTAGTCTACAATAGCGCTGCAGCCGTTTTTCAAATTCACCAATCGCCTGTCGATAGAATGCCTCTTTCACTTTTCCCACTGATAATATGGTAACTTTCATCGCTTTAGCTCCCTTCTAACATGAAATGATTCAGTAATTGTTGTAATATTGTCCTATTTCCATTATAATAAATATATTGACACAAACTGGAGGTAGAAACAATGTCAAATACAGAACATAAAACGCCGCACACTTATGTGGATGCAGGAAAAAAACTAGAAGACGCCGCTTCTACCGCCTGGTCATTCACTTTTCTTGGTTTATTTGGGTTTGGAATCCTAATCTTGATCTGGACTGGAATACTTCCCTTGAACATTTCCTATGGCACATTATTGTTTGGGACAATCATTATAGGAATCTTATTTCTAATTTTTATCCTTGTCGGTATTCGGGCATTTTTTGAGAGGAACAAATTACGCTCTGTCAAGGCAGAGGAAGACACCAGTATCTGCCAGATTCGTCAATGGTTTCAAGAATATTACTCTGCAGATGCCATCTCCAATGGAATGGATGAGGAGGATATTTCCATTGAACAATTATATTTTCTACGTTCTGAGAATATCGGCCGTCTGTTGTCAGAAGAATTTCCTGAACTTGAAGAATCTTTTGCTGAATATATGATAGAAAACATATATCAAATGTATTTTCCCGACTGATCTGATTGGATTAAAACTGCAGATCCGCTTTTACTTTTGCAGATAACATGCAATAACAATACAATTAATTATTTATAGAGGTGAAGTAATATGGAATTATTAAAAGAAAAAATTAAACAAGAAGGCATTGCAGTAAATGAACATATTTTAAAAGTGGACAGCTTTATCAACCATCAAATAGAACCAGGCTTGATGCAGGAAATAGGAAAGAATATTGCTGACCATTTTAGAGACAGAGGCATTACCAAGATCGCTGCTATTGAAAGTTCTGGCATTGCCCCAGCACTCATGACTTCTGTTGCATTGGATGTGCCCTTAATCATCTTAAAAAAGCAGCCCTCCAAAATCCTCAATCAAGATTTGTACCAGACAGTAGTTACTTCCTTTACCAAAGAGACAAATTATGAGCTGACACTTTCTAAAAAATATATCAGTGCCGAAGATCATGTTTTGATTGTAGATGATTTCCTTGCAAATGGAGAAGCAGCTACAGCAGCTCTGCGATTACTAAGGATGTCCCACGCCACCATTGCAGGACTTGCCGTTTTGATTGAGAAATCTTTCCAACCTGGTCATGACAAACTGGTATCACAAGGTGTTGAAGTATACGCTTTGGCACAGATCACTGAAATGGCAGAAAACTTTATTTTGTTCAAAGAATAGACCGGACTCCAATTTGTATGATCCTATCATATATAAGGATCCAGGTGGAAAACTGACACCTGGATCCTGTTGGGAACTGCCGTATCAAAATAACTGCTCATCAACAAAATTACTATTTTTCTTTGCTCTTGAGCAATGTTTTCAGCTTCAAAGCCTTATCAATATTTCCATCTACTTTAAGTTTCTGCAATGTAACTGCCACAAGCGGATCCAATTTTCCTTTCGCAATCTTTTTCAAAGTTTTGGCAGAACAAGTAAAAATCACATCTCTGTCATAGTATTCATATGGTTCTACATACAACTTGCCTTCCTTAACCTCCACATAAAAAATGCCTGCCGCTTCACCCGTAATGTTAAACTGATATGCCAGGTGATCTGTAATTTGGCTGGCATCAGCGCCCATCAAAGTTTCTTTCACTTCTGCAAAAAATGTTTCATATGTCATAATTCCTTCCTCCTTAAAAATCAAACAATGATAACTGGTTGGACTCTGGCAGTTCCCCCAAAATCCCCAAATCATCCATCAAATCAATAACTGTCTTAGATACCTTGGTCCGTTGACGGAAATCATCTTTAGACAAAAACGGCCCATCCTTTGCTGCTTCCACCACTGCTTCTGCTGCTTTGTCTCCTAGACCTTCTATCGTGTCCAAGGCAGGCATCAACTTGCCATCAATAATCTGAAAGGCATGTGCCTGTGCAATAAACAAATCCATTGGCATAAAAGTAAATCCTCTGGCATACATCTCCTGAACAATCTTCATATCTTTAATGGTATCTTGCTCTTTCTTAGTCAGGGTTTCCTTTCTGCGCTCATAGTCAGCAAGCGCATAATTTAATTTTTCTTTGCCCTGACACATCAGCTCATAGCTGAAGGATGTGGCACGAATGCTGAAAAATGCTGCATAATAGGCCAGTGGATGAAAAACCTTACAATAAGCGATACGCCACGCCATCATTACGTAGGCAGCTGCATGAGCCTTCGGGAACATGTACTTAATCTTTTTACAGGACCAAATATACCAATCAGGTACTTGATGTTCTGTCATCGCCTGCTCCCATTCCGGTTTTAGTCCTTTTCCTTTGCGGACACTCTCCATAATCGTAAAACTCAGTTCACTCTCCATACCCATGCCGATTAAATAGGTCATAATATCATCACGGGTACAGATTGCGGTGGAAATAGTAGCCTTCCCTTCCTGAATCAATGTCTGTGCATTGCCAAGCCATACATCTGTTCCATGAGAAAGCCCGGATATACGCACCAGATCTGAAAAGGACTGGGGATTGGTATCAATTAACATCTGAATTACAAAATCTGTGCCAAACTCTGGAATTCCCAAAGAACCCAATTTACAGCCTCCAATATCTTCTGGCTCAATCCCTAATGCCTTTGTGCTCTGAAACAGAGACATTACATCCTGATCATCCAATGGAATTTTCTGGGCATCAATCCCAGTCAAATCTTCTAACATACGAATCATGGTAGGATCGTCGTGCCCGAGAATATCCAGCTTTAACAAGTTGTGGTCAATGGAGTGGTAATCAAAATGTGTTGTGACAATATCCGTGGACATATCATTTGCCGGATGCTGAATCGGGGTAAAGGAATGGATTTCCTCACCAATGGGAAGCACAATAATTCCCCCCGGATGTTGTCCAGTAGTGCGCCGAACACCGACACATCCCTGTACAATACGTTCAATCTCACATTTACGCTTACGAATGCCCCGCTCCTCATAATAATTTTTGATATACCCAAAAGCAGTCTTATCTGCCAGTGTACCAATCGTCCCAGCACGATAAGTCTGTCCATAACCAAAGATTACTTCACAGTAAGCATGTGCTTTACTTTGATATTCTCCTGAGAAATTTAAGTCGATATCTGGCTCTTTATTGCCCTTAAAGCCCAAAAAGGTTTCAAATGGAATATCAAATCCTTCTTTGACCAGAGGTTCCCCACATACTGGACAATTTTTATCTGGCATATCACATCCTGCACGCCCTGCAAAAGCTCTCACTTCCTCTGAATCAAAATCGCTGTAATGGCACTTCTTACAATAATAATGCGGCGCCAGCGGATTGACTTCTGTGATACCAGACATAGTTGCCACAAACGAGGAACCAACCGAACCACGGGAACCGACAAGATAGCCATCCTCATTGGATTTCCATACCAGTTTTTGTGCAATAATATACATTACAGCATAACCGTTGGATATAATGGAATTTAATTCCCGCTCCAGCCGTTCTTGTACTACTTTAGGCAGATCATTTCCATAAATCTCATGTGCTTTATTATAACAGATATCCCGCAGCATTTGATCAGAATTTTCAATCACTGGCGGACATTTGTCTGGACGTACAGGAGAAATCCGCTCACACATATCTGCAATCTTATTGGTATTCGTGATCACAATCTCCTCCGCCTTCTCACTGCCCAGATAAGCAAATTCCTCTAGCATTTCCTCTGTGGTACGCAAATACAAGGGGGCTTGATCGTCCGCATCTTTAAAGCCCTTTCCGGCCATAATAATTCGGCGGTATACCTCATCCTCTGGATCCAAAAAATGAACGTCACAGGTGGCCACCACCAATTTACCAAAATCTTCTCCAAGTTTCACAATCTTGCGATTAATCTCTTTTAATTCCTCCTCGGATGCCATAGCAGGATTATCCCCCCGCAGCATAAAAGCATTATTGCCCAATGGCTGGATCTCCAAATAATCGTAAAAACGCACCAGCCTGGCAATTTCCTGCTCCGAATTTCCACGCAAAATCGCCTGATACAGCTCCCCTGCCTCACATGCTGAACCAATCAAAAGTCCTTCCCTATATTTTATAAATTCGCTCTTGGGAATTTTCGGCTGCCTATGAAAATAAGTCAAATGCGCTTCTGATACCAAGCGATATAAATTGATACGTCCAGTATCATTTGTAGCCAGAATAATTGCATGATGGCTGGGAAGCTTTTTTATATTCTCTACAGAAGATTCGCCAAGTTCATTGACCTGCTCTAAGCTATCTATGCCCCTTTCTTTCAGCATTGTAATAAATTTGACAAAAATCTCTGCGGTACAGGCTGCATCATCTACCGCCCGATGATGATTCTCCAAAGAAATTTTTAAAGCCTTAGCTACAGTATCTAACTTAAAGCGATTGAGCTGCGGCATCAATACTCTGGCAAGTGCCACAGTATCAATCACCGTATATTTACAAGGTAATCCCTGCCGCTCACAATTTTTGCTGATAAAGCTCATATCAAATCCAGCATTATGTGCTACCATGATAGCACCTTCACAGAATTTTAGAAATTCTGGTAAAATCTCTTCAATCTTAGGCGCTCCAAGCACCATATCATCCCGAATACTGGTAAGTTCTTCAATCTTAAACGGAATTGGCACTTCTGGATTGACAAATGTGGAAAAACGTTCTGTAATTCTTCCATTACATACTTTTACTGCACCAATCTCAATAATTTTGTTGTTGACAGGAGAAAAACCCGTTGTCTCAAGATCAAAAACCACATAAGTATCATCTAAACTCTGACCATTTGGATTTTCGATAATATTTTTCAGATCATCCACTAAATATGCTTCCACACCATAGAGAATTTTAAAATTATCATCTGGCGAAACGGCATGATTAGCATCTGGAAATGCCTGTACATCTCCATGATCTGTGACTGCAATTGCCGGATGTCCCCATTGGATGGCACGCTTAATCAAATCCTTTACTTCTGAGACTCCGTCCATATCACTCATCTTTGTGTGACAATGAAGTTCCACACGTTTGCGAGGACTGGTGTCTATTCTGCTGCTGGTAAAATTTTGGATTTTCTTAATTCCAGTCACAGAACCTATGGTAAGTTCCCCATCAAATTTGTCAATCGTGGTAACACCTTTGATTTTTAGAAACGCTCCCTTTTTGACTTCCGCGATAATATCCGCCACAAATTCATTTTTGGCAAACATTTTTATCATAATAGTGTCTGTAAAATCTGTGACAGAAAACATAATAATGGTTTTCTCATTGCGGATCTCTCTGGTTTCCAGGCTTAAAACTTTGCCTCGAATCACCACTTCTCCCATCTCTCCCACAATCTGCTCAATTAAAATGGTATCATCCTCAAAATCCCGCCCAAAGACAACATCTGGATTGTCCGAACGTTTAAAACCACCAGAAAAACCACCTTTTCCTCTGCCGCCAAAACTTCCTTTTTTCCCCTTGTTGTCTGTTAGTGCTTTTTTAGAAGCTGTGACTTGATTTTGATTTGTATTTATCTGGTCTTTCGCTTTTAAATTGGAACCATCTACTGACTGTTCTGTCAATTCTTCCTGGGGAATGCCTGCCGCTAGTAACACAGAATCTGGCGAAAATGGTGCGGCAGTTTGTCCATAATTTACAACTCCCACATCCAATGGCTCTCCTGCCTCTAAAAATTCCTGTTCTTCCTTATTTTTGGTATTTCCAAAAGAGGATTGCGCAATAATGCTATGTACTTCATTCTGTAGACGCAGATCACTGTCCTTTTGATGTTTTTTCTCTTTTGGTTCTGTATACTCCACCCGAATATCGACATCCAATCCGCACCGTTCGCAGATAATCTTTTCTAAAATTTGTACCATTTCTTCAGATTTTTGTCTTGCCACCACCGAATCTTCCAAGTTAAGCATAAGTTTTCTCTCATCTGGAAATTCAATCTTTGCCATCTTTAAGACACTGTATTCCAAAAGACTATAGGTGCGAAATTCCTCCAATACACTGTCCTTATATATATGCAACAATTTTTGCGGATTATATTGTTCAGAAAGCTTAAATTTTTCAATAATCTTTACAGAAAGTTCGTGATCTGGAAAGAGCTGCTTTTTAATATCACTCTCCAGCCGAAAAATGCGATTTTTTTCAATCAGCCTGGAACTCAGCAAATAGACCCTGAGATGATCTTTCTGGTGGTTAGTAGAAACCTTTGTAACTTCTACATCTGCCATCAGTCGTTCCATCTCTGATGGCACCTTTAAATCTGGAAAAACATCAAAAAACAGCTTGCTCATAGTTTCATTCACTCCAATGCAACAATTCATAGCGAAGAGCTTCTAACAACTCCTCTTCTTTGACCTTCTTATAGACTTCTCCATGCTTGATAATCAGACCTTCGCCAATTCCCCCAGCAATACCAATATCTGCCTCTTTCGCCTCACCTGGACCATTTACCACACACCCCATCACAGCAACCTTTAAATCCAGCGGAATATCACTGACCATCGTCTCCACCTGATTTGCAAGACCAATCAAATCAATCTGCGTTCTGCCGCAAGTAGGACAGGACACCACCTCAATTCCACCCTTGCGAATGCCAAGTGTCCGCAAAATAATTTTCGCGGATTTGATCTCTTCCAGAGGATCTCCTGTCAGCGAAACACGGATGGTATCTCCAATCCCCTGTCTTAAGATCATCCCTAACCCCATTGCCGACTTAATATTGCCGCTGGTAAGCGTACCAGATTCTGTAATTCCCACATGCAGCGGATAATCTGTCTGATCTGCGATCAGCTCATGTGCTCTGACGCACATCATCACATCGGAAGATTTTATACTGATTACCAAATTATCATAGTTCAACTCTTCTATCATATGAACTTTATCTAAGGCGCTTTCCACAATTCCTTCTGCTGTGACTCCATGATATTTTTCCACCAGCTCCCGTTCCAAAGAACCACTGTTTACTCCTACACGAATCGGAATCTTTCTATCTCTTGCTACATCAATCACTGCCCGAATCCGATCTTTGGAACCAATATTTCCCGGATTGATACGAATCTTATCTGCACCATACTCCATAGCGGCAATCGCAAGCCGATAATCAAAATGGATATCTGCCACCAGAGGGATAGTGATTCCTTTTTTGATCTCCGCCAATGCTTCCGCCGCCTCCATCGTTGGAACCGCACAGCGGATAATCTCACAGCCAGCCGAGGTAAGCTGCTGAATCTGTGCAATCGTACCCTTGATATCCTCTGTATGTGTATTCGTCATAGATTGTATGAGAATTGGATTTTTACCGCCAATTCTACGGCTGCCAATCTGTACTTCCCTGGTAGTTTTCCTGATAATTTGATTTTCCATAATTTATTTCCTCTCACTAGGTAACATCGCGATTTGACTTCTCACCACTGAACAAAAAATCCTGTAAAGCGAGAATTCCTTTCCGCCGTATGGTTCCAGACATGTTTAACTGGCCAAACCTCTATCATGCAATAGGTACTTGCCCACTTACATGGTTCCAAACGTTTAAACTGTCCCAAACCTCTATAAAATATTTCGTATATCATTAAACATTACAAAAACCATCAGCGCCATCAACGCCATCAGACCCACAAAATGTACCATGCCTTCCTTTTCTGGATCAATCTTTTTCCGACGCACTGCTTCAATCAAGAGAAATACCAGCCGCCCGCCGTCCAATGCCGGAATTGGTAAAAGATTCATAATTCCCAAGTTTGCGGAAAGGAAAATAGAAAAATTGACCATGCTAAGGATTGCAAATCCTGTCCCTCCTGTAGATTGACTGTTATCATAAGTGTCTCCCATAACTTTTACAATTCCCACTGGTCCAGACAAATCTTTCAGTCCGACCTTACCTGTAACCAGCATCCGCAGACTCTCCATTGTATTGCAAATCCAATATCTCACCTCATAAAAACTTCCAGAAAGTGTCTCCAACATATTTCCTTTTTCCCGATAAGGACTGCCGTTCATACCGAGTAATTCCCTGCCGCTCTCCTGATCTAACTTCGGTGTCAATGTGGCTGTATACCGTTTACCATCCCTTTTATATACTACCTCTACCGTTTCACCCGGATGAAACAGGGAATATTGGCTGACTTCACGGAAAAAATGGGTGCTAGAACCATTCATGGAGATAATCTCATCGCCCTGCAAAAGTCCTGCCTGCTCTGCAGGAAATCCTTCTCTGACACTTGTCAATACTGGACGATCATAACCCACACTGGCAATCACAATCAACGCAAACAACCAGGCCATAATAAAATTAAAAATAGGTCCTGCCGCAACTACGCTGATACGCGCCCATACAGATTTACTGTTAAATGCACGATCATCCTGGCTTTCTCCATCCTCGCCCTCCATCATACAGGCACCGCCAAACGGCAGCAATTTAAGAGAATATTTTGTCTCTCCTTTGGTAACTCCCACCAACGTTGGTCCAAGTCCCAGACAAAATTCATTGACTTTAATGCCATTTTTCTTCGCCAGAAGAAAATGTCCTAATTCATGAAATAAAATAATGATACTAAAAATAATAAGTGCAATTATAATATTCAAACTTACCACCTGCTCTCTATAAAAGAATAAACCTCTGCCTCTGTCTCAAGAATTTTATCTACATTAGGCTGTTTCTCAAAGCTGCACTGTTCCATACTAGCCTGGATTATCTCAGGAATCTCCAAAAAAGAAATTTGTCTTTCCAAAAACAATGACACAGCTTTTTCATTGGCAGCATTGTATGCTGTTGGTATATTTCCACCTTGCTTCATAGCCGCAAAAGCAAGTGCAAGCCCCTGAAAAGTAGTGTAATCAGGTTCCTCAAACGTTAAATTAGCAAGTTGATAGAAATCCAGACGCTTTCCAGAGAGACTGCGCCGCTTTGGATAATACAGGGCATATTGAATGGGGAGACGCATATCCGGCGTGCCAAGCTGGGCGATCACTGCCCCATCCTCATATTCTACCATAGAATGTATCACACTCTGTGGATGCACCACTACCTCAATCTGCTCTAGTCCCACATCAAAGAGCCATCTGGCCTCCATCACCTCAAGCCCCTTATTTACCATTGTCGCAGAATCAATGGTAATCTTCTTTCCCATTGACCAATTTGGGTGACGCAAGGCATCTTCTACCTGAACTTCCTGTAACTGCTCTCGTTTCTTCCCACGAAAAGGACCACCAGAGGCAGTGAGTAAAATCTTATGAATAGAATTTCCTTTCTCTCCATTCAGAGATTGAAAAATAGCGCTGTGTTCACTGTCCACTGGAAGAATATCCACATGATTGGCTTTTGCCAAAGGCATAATGATATGCCCCGCTGTCACCAAGGTCTCCTTATTGGCAAGAGCAATCGTCTTTCCAGCTTCAACAGCAGCAATTGTGGGCCTAATTCCCAGCATTCCCACAATCGCTGTCACTAATATCTCAGACTCGGGCATCACAGCAATCTCCAGAAGTCCTTCCATACCATATAATACTTTGATTGGAAGATCCTGAACTCTGTTTCTCAGATCAGAAGCGGCTTTTTCCTCCCAGAGAACTGCAAGCTTGGGGTGAAATTCCCGAATTTGTTTTTCCAAAAGTAACAGATTACTGCCCGCCGCCAATGCCACCACTTCCAAATCCTTTTGTTCCCTGACAATATCCAATGTCTGAGTCCCAATGGAACCAGTAGAGCCTAATAATGCAATTTTCTTCATAATCTTCTCCTATCTTATCAGAAATCTTGCCAGATAATAGAGCATAGGCGCGGTAAAAATAACACTGTCAAAGCGGTCTAGAATCCCACCATGTCCTGGAATTATCTTTCCGTAATCCTTGATAGCATAATTCCGTTTCACTGCAGAAGCCGCCAAATCACCAATCATGGAAATTATGGCTCCGATGGCACTGATTGCAGCCAAAATAAAAATGTCCTCGGTGGCCAGATTCATCTGTTCCCGAAAGATCCAGCCATACAGCATGGTAAGAAGGGCTGCTCCCAGCACTCCTCCAAAAGCTCCCTCCACAGATTTCTTGGGACTTAATTTGGGCGCCATCTTATGTTTACCAATTAAGACTCCCACACAATAAGCACACGTATCACTACCCCAAGAAGCCAAGAAAATCAACCAAACAATATAGGCGCCTACCGCCATAATCCTTGTCTGGTAGATACATGACAACATTACCGCCACATAAAACACACCCGTAAATCCAGCAAATACTTGATCTGCTTTGTACTGTGGAAATTTCAGTACATAGACTGCCATAGTCAGAATTAAAAATCCCAATACAAAAATTTCTTTCTCTGGAATAAAAGGAATGCCCAAATTTATATAATAGACCAACACTGCCAGATATCCCACCATACCTAGCAGAGATTTTTCTATATGAAACACACGGTATAATTCAAACAAACCTATTACAGATACCGCAAAAAGTCCTGCCAGCAATAGATACCCGCCAGAAATAATCAGCACAAGCGCTGCTGCTACCAATACAATTCCGCTTAACAATCGTGTTCGGAACACTCCCATTCCTCCTTATAAGTTTGATACTCTGTCATCTTGATGCAGAAGTATCTACTCCGCCATAGCGTCTGTCTCTTTTATTATAGTCTTCAATAGCTTTTACTAATTCCTCTTTTGTAAAATCCGGCCAGAGAACTTCTGTAAAATACAATTCACTGTAAGCAAGCTGCCACAATAAATAATTCGACAGACGCTGTTCCCCGCTGGTGCGGATCAACAGATCTGGTGAAGGAATTTCTTTTGTATCTAAATAAGATTCAAATTTTGAACAATCTAATTCATCCAACGTAAACGTACCTTCTTTGTAATCTACAAGCATCTGCTTCATAGCACGAAGCATTTCATCCTGACTGCCATAATTGATGGCAATCTGAAAATTCAAGCCATCCTGATCTTTGGAAAATTCTTCCAGTCTATGAATGCTCTCCTGGATATCCTGGTCTAATTTCGATATATCTCCAATAACCCGAACACGCATATGATTTTTTTCTGCTGTTTTCATGCAATTTTTCATATAATTACGTAAAAGCTTCATTAAGGCGTTGACTTCATCTCGAGGCCGCGCCCAATTTTCTGTGGAAAAAGCATAGACAGTCAGATATTTAATTCCCAGATTCCATGCCTCCCGACAGATCGTCTCCACATTTTTGGCTCCTTGCGTATGCCCATAATTTCTTGGCAAACCACGTTTTTTGGCCCATCTGCCATTTCCATCTAATATAATCGCTACATGTTGTGGAATTATCATATTTACCTCCATCATATAGAAACAAAGCGGATAGAATAAAGTGGTCAGACCCTGCACATAATATTATTCATATATTAGAAAAGTTCCACAAACCCCATTAATAATTAATATATGAAAAAAGGGACAGGCAAACGCCAGTCCCCTATGCACCCTTCAAACAGGCTTTCCCTATACGGTAAGAATTTCTTTTGATTTTTCTTCTACTGCCTTATCTACATTTGCAATATATTTATCGGTTAATTTCTGCACTTGTTCCTCAAGCTGTTTGATCTCATCCTCAGAAATATCATTGGATTTACCCATTTTTTTCAATGCATCATTGGCATCTCTGCGGATATTACGAACCGCCACTTTAGCATTCTCGCCTTTTTTCTTGACATCTTTTGCCAATTCTTTTCTGCGCTCTTCTGTCAATTCTGGGAAAACCAGGCGGATTACTTTTCCATCATTCGTAGGGTTGATACCCAAATCAGAGGTCAGAATTGCCTTCTCAATCTCACGAACCATGTTTGCTTCCCAAGGCTGAATCAAAATCATACGCGGTTCTGGTACAGAAATATTAGCCACCTGCTGAAGTCCGGTCGGTGTTCCGTAATAATCTACCTTAAGTTTGTCCAATACATGCGGATTGGCACGTCCTGCACGAATAGAGCCAAACTCTCCCAACAAATTGTCATATGATTTCTGCATCTTATTATTATATTGCTGTAACCTCTCATCCATAAATGATTCCTCCGATATAATCTACACTGTCACCCTTGTTCCAGAGAATTGTCCACTTATTGCTTTCACAATGCTGTTCTCTTCATTCAAGCCAAACACAAACATAGGCATTTTATTTTCCAAACACATAATAGAAGCTGTCAAATCCACTACGGCAAGTTTCTTATCAATGACTTCCTGAATGGACACCTCATCATATTTCATTGCAGAAGGATTTGACTTGGGATCACTGTCATAAACGCCATCTATCGCTTTAGCCAATAAGATACCCTCTGCCTCCACTTCCACTGCGCGCAGCACGGTCGCTGTATCTGTGGAAAAATAAGGATGCCCTGTTCCTCCAGCAAAGAAACAAACAATTCCCTTATTAAAATATTTGTTGACACGATCTTTGGAATACAGCTTTGTAAATGCTCCGCACTCAAACGGAGTTAAGATCTGCGTCATCATCCCCACAGAACGAAAAATCTCTGAGACATAAATACAGTTCATCACTGTGGCAAGCATTCCAATCTGGTCTGCTTTGGTACGGTCAATCGTCTCACTGGTTCTTCCACGCCAAAAATTACCGCCGCCAATCACAATTCCAACTTCTATTCCCTGATCAACCAATTGTTTTACCTGTTTGGCAACTACTGTCACGGTAGGTTCGTCAAACCCTGTATGCTTCTCTCCCGCCAGCGCCTCTCCACTTAATTTTAATAATATTCTTTTCATACTATGCCTTCCTATTTTGTTCCAAACAGGGTATCCATATCTACCTCTGCATAACACTGAGAACAGAAGCCTTCAATCACTGCACCATTGTTGATCTGTACAGAACGTGATTTGATATTACCCATAACAACTGCGGAAGTATCTACTACTACTGGCCCCTGCACATCAATATCACCTTTGATTGCACCTGCAATCACTGCACTGGTTGCAGAAATATTACCAATCACCACGGAACCAAGTCCGATTTTTACTGTTCCACTGGTAGAAATTTCACCCTCAATCTTTGCAGAATCAGCAAAGAACTCTGCGGACTGAGTATTTCCCACAATACTGCCTGTCACGGTCATCTTGCCATTACAGGTTACATTTCCATCAATCTTACCCCGAAGCTCAAAAGAACCAGTGGATTCCAGATCACCTCTCAAACAAGTTCCCTCTGTGATAATAGTCACTTCATCAGATACTTCCTGAGGCAGACTGAATTGTTTTTCTGTGTTTTCTGCATTTGCGATATTTTCTGTGCTCAAATTATTTTCCTCCTTTGGGTTCATTTCGTCTGTATCAATCGTAGTTTCTTTCTCATTCTCCTGGATCACATCCTCCAGCTTGATTTCTGGAAGATCTGGCTCTTCCGGTGTCAAAATCACAGGCTCCTCCATTGGCGGATTCTTCTCCACTTTTTCAAAAAGACCTTCCAATTTTTTCAACTCGGATTCCACATCCACTTCTTGTTCTAACGTATTTACAAGCAGATCGGATTGTCCTGGTTGTACATTTTCTGTCATTTCTTCTCCTGGAAGCAGTTCATTCACCGCCTGAGACAAGTCTTCCTTGAAATCTTTAAAAAAGCTCATATATGTAACCTCCATAAATTATTTTCCATAATGAGTCATACGCGGGCACAGTGTTATTCCACACTGTCCACTGGTATATGCTGTATCAATTTTGTTGTTTCATCAATGGGCAAAAGTTCTGCCCCTATTTCCTGCAGCTGGTCAATCATTGGCACCAGCGCCTCTACTGTAGCTGCCTTTGCAGATGTATCATGCATCAACACAACAGATGTATCATATTTTACTACTTCGGTCATTACATTTTGTACCAGTTCATCAGAGGTATATGCCTGACTAGTCGCATCGCCGCTTTCTATATTCCAGTCAAAATAAGTGAGTCCTTCTCCCTCCACATAGCGAATCAGCTCTTTCATATCCACATTGCTTACTTGATTACTGCTTCCTCCTGGGAATCGCATAATTGTAGGTGTTACACCTGTCACTTCCTCCAAATAAGCTTGCAGATGACTCATATCCTCTTTGAAGGCATCCAGAGATTGATAGATCATGTCATATTTATGAGAATAAGAATGCATTCCAAGTGTATGTCCCTCCGCTACAATGCGCTGATAAAGTTCCCTGGAAGCTTCATCATCAAATCCCACCACAAAAAAGGTTGCTTTGATGTTGCGCTCTTTTAAAATATCCAAAATCTTGGAGGTATTTTCACTGGGTCCATCATCAAATGTAAGATACACTTTACGAGACTGCTCCGTCTCTACTGGCATGTTCCCTGCCTGCCCATCTTCCTGTGCCACAGAGCCTGCGGCCGCATCACTGTCCGATATGGATTCCTTCTCTCCCTCTTGTGAAGAGCCTGCCGCTTTCTTCTGCTCCTCCACAACCCGTTGCACGGAGATTATAGATTCCTCGAGTCTTTCTAATTTATTCTCCAGAAAAACTAATTTTACAAACATGGCCACCATCAGCACAGATAATATGATAATCCAAACCCCAGCCCCTGTGAGAATAGACATTTTCATTTTATTGACTCGTCTGCGTCTCATCTGCTGTTCACTAAATCCATTTTCTGTCTTTTCTTCCATGTACGGACCTCCCCGGTCTTTTAAGCACTACTCTAGATTATTGTATCACATTTTTCAGAAAACGCATTAAAAATATTTCAAAAAACATGTACTATTTTTTTGTAATATTCCCAATTTTATCTGTTTTTATTAACATATATTTACAACTTTTCAGAATAAAAACATATTTTTATTTTATTTTTTAGTTTTCAATGTAATTGGAAATATTTCATTTTACCGCCCTGTTTTGTAAAATATTATAAAAATTTTCTCTTAATTTGGAAATCTCTTCCTGTGCTTTATCATTATATACCTCTTAATTATTTCCATTTTCTAGTCTATTATTCCTAGAAAGATTAGAAGGCAAAAGACACAATTGTAAATCTTTGTATTTTTTACTAACATTAGAATTAGAGATTGTTTCATATTAGGAAAACGCAGTTTCAAGGGCCTTCCATGCTTTGGCGAGGAGCAACCCACCTCAGCGGTGTCAGTGGTGTTGATTTCAATGTGAAATGGTCAAACTTTAGGAACGGTTATTCTTGGAATATGATAATTGCCCAACGCTTGGCATTTTTTGACATCAAACTCGCTGAATGCATATCAACTTAATATGAAAAGGAAAAGCTAAGAAAAACTCTCCCATCCGATACAAATTTAAGAAGAAGCATTTAATATTTTATCAATCTCCACCAACAGCTTATCTTTAACTGCAGGTTTCAGAAAATAGCCTGCTGGCTTTAATTTCAACACTGCCTCAATATTGGCCCGATCATTGATTGCAGTCAGAAAAACCACTGGAATGTCCTTCATTTCCTCATCTGCACGTATCATTTCCAATGTCATTCTCCCATCGCAAATCGGCATTTCATAGTCCAGCAAAATCAAGTCTGGACGTTTTTTGCCTATCGAAGTCATCGCTTGTGCTCCAGAAATGGCCACAGCAATTTCATAATACTCCTCCAACATAGCCTTCATTGTTCGCAGTGTAGTTCCATTATCATCCACCACTAAAATTCGCTTTCGGTCAGCCGTCCCCTTTTTCTCTTCTGCGGCATCTTGTTCCACTTTTTCCTTGTCCAAACCAAGCCTTCTGCACACTGCGTCCATAATGATAGTATTTTCTACTGGACGGATTAAATTTTCAAACTGCCCATCTTCATAATATTGAAAAAAGGTTTTACTCTCCTCTTTTGTGCCGATCGTCAACACTGGAATATTAGAATATTGATCACTTAACATAAAAAAGATGGAAGTATCAATATCATATGCGCCGATCAAACTAATCAACACTAAATCGGGATTGACAATTTTTAACATCCCCTCCAAAACACTAGCGTTTTCTGAACAAAGCTGTACATGAAAAAACTGCGCCAAAAAGGTATTAGTCTCCTTTACTACACTATTAAGCTTTCCTATCAATAATATTTTTTTCATCTTTTCCTCCTCTTTTGCATTTGCTGTGGTTTAAATGAATCATTTATTTTTCCATCTGTCCAATCAGTAAATCTGCAAGTCGGTCTGCTTCCTCTGAATCTAAATTTGTCACTGCCTCTGCCAATTTTTCAATATTTTCTGCCATTTTCTCTGGATAGTCATATTCTCGCAATTGGCCAACCACCTGGTCTGCCTGATCAATATCCATCTCCTGCATACTAAATCGCACCATTTCCACAAGAGCCTGTAGCACAGAATAATCTGTCACTTCTTTTCTGGCTACATCTTCTATGCCAAAGACACCTTGTAATTTCTGCTGATAGCTGCGCCACTCCTCTAAAAATGGTGTGGTGACTGACAAAACTACATCTATTTTACCATCTCTCGCCGCATATTCCAATATCTTTGCAACTCCCGCCAGCGGCAAAATTCCTATGGTTGCCGCCAAACTTTTCATCGCATGTACTTGAATCCGATACTGATCTAACTGTCCAGGCTCTGCAAGCTGCTGATATGCCTGTTCTAAACGATTTGCAGCCGAATTAATCTGAGCATAAAACTCTTTGACAGTGTACTCCAATAACTCCAAATCTGGTAAATGCATCCAGGCATACTGCCAGTCTAAGCCATCCACCTGCGGAAGCGTCTCTGCAATATCCTCTGGAACCCCCATTCCAGTCTGTTGTACCGCTGACTGAGAATCACCTGTTGCAGCTTCTTGCAATAATTCCTGTGGCAACATTCTTTTCATCATATTCTCCAATTTTTCTGGTACAATCGGCTTTGAAAGAAACTCATCAAACCCTTCGGCAAGATATTTTTCTTTTGCCCCTGATACGGCATTGGCTGTCAATACAACAATTGGCGTATTCTGACATGGGAAATCAGATAACTCTTTGATATGATGGAGTGTCTCTACACCATCCATCTCAGGCATCATATGATCAAGAAAAATCAAATCAAAATGATTCTCCTGTACTAATTCTAAACACTCTGCGCCGCCCTCTGCGTCTGTCACCTGAATTTGCGTCTCCTTTAGCAAGTTGCGAAATACTTTGCGATTGACCGCATTATCATCCACCACCAAAACTTTGGCATCTGGTGCACAAAATCTTGTATCATAAGTGTAATTTTCTGCAATCTGATGTACACGTGACTCAAAATCTCCGATTGGTGTCTGATCAACAATCTTTTGTTCCAGTTCAAAATAAAATTTAGAACCTTTTCCATAAGCGCTCTCAACTTGTAATTTGCTGCCCAAAAGCGCCAAAAGCTGAATGGTGATACTCATACCAAGTCCAGTACCTTCTATATTACGATTCCGATCTTCCTCAATCCGCTCAAACTCTGCAGACAATTTTGGCAAATCCTCCTCTTTGATACCAATACCTGTATCTTCCACTTCAAATTCAAGTACTACGATCTCTTCTGTTTTACGGCTCTTCACACGCAGACATACCGTTCCCTCATGTGTATATTTCACTGCATTGGTAAGAATATTTGTCAATACCTGGCGAATCCGCACATCATCTCCATAGAGTCTGGAAGGAATCTCATGATCCACTTCCACAACAAACTCAATCTCTTTGTCTTTCACCCGCTGTAATGTCATGTTTGCCAAATCATGAATCATACTGCTGACATCATACTCCACTGGAACGATCTCCATTTTCCCAGAATCAATCTTGGAGAAATCTAAGATATCATTGATCAAAGACAGCAGTGTCTGGCCCGCCATATAAATATCCATCGCATAGTCTTTTATGTTTTGCTCTTTTGATTCCCGCAAAATCATCTCATCCATGCCCAACACGGCGTTAATCGGCGTACGGATTTCATGGGACATACGTGCCAAAAACATACCCTTTGCCTCATTTGCTGCCAACGCTTCATGCCTTGCTGCATCAGCCTCTTGTTTCGCCTGTGCCAACTGGATATTTTGCTGTTCTGCCGCTTTTACTTTCTCCGCTAAAAGAGATGCATTTTCTTCCGCACTTGCCCGATACTCTTTGGAAATCTGCAAAGTATGCAAAGCGGCCATCATAATACTAAATACTGTCATACTATACTGCCCTGCAATATTGCCGCGTGGATTTTGGAAGAATACACTCATAATCATATTTGCGATTCCTCCGGCCAACAATATCAACATGGACAAAACCGCTGGCAATGTCTGATAGCGTTTGTTATTGTAATCATATTGCACTAGGCTTACAATAGCTGTGACACACACTACCCCGACTCCCATTGCAGAAATATTTATCATTTCTTCCAGACTTCGTATCTTTGATATCTGCAATAAAATCTGCACGGCTGCATTGCCGCTGACCACCCACAACAGCACGGAAAAACGATGAGGATATACTGTATGTAGATTTCTATCAAAATATAATGTTAAAAACAACGGCAGA
Source organism: Lachnospiraceae bacterium (assembly GCA_910575005.1). GTDB lineage: Bacteria > Bacillota > Clostridia > Lachnospirales > Lachnospiraceae > Petralouisia. The sequence continues at coordinate 171,241 of CAJTCL010000004.1, forward strand.
AGCAGCACCAAATACTCCTGCATTTCATATGCTTCCTGGACATTATAAAAGATATTCAGAGTATCTGTCCCAATAAAACAATAAATGCCTGCTGCCAATCCGGTGAGCCCTAAAAATACTTCTCCTCTTGCTGGCTGACGCGTATACTGCCGTATGATCGCAAGTATAAACATAATAATTGCCATGAACACAATCAACAGACAGCAGCCAATATCTGCAATATTGTTATTAACCACTCCAATTACTACGGTATCACGCGTTTCAATCTTAATATCACCAAGAGCTGCCGCTGCATTCTCAGAAGGTGATAACAATTCAATCCACAATTCCCCCTCTGTAAACACATTGGGAAGATTTACAAAGTTATTATTATCCCCAGGCGATTGACCGAATTCTTTTTCAAATCCATACTCATAAATCACTTTACCATCCAAAACCACACGAACCATACTGTTTGTGGAAGTAAAATTCAGGGTCAAACCTGCATAGTCTTCTGGCAATACATTTTGAAAAACAATTAGTTCTAATACTTTGCTCTCTCCCGTATATGGCAAAGTTACTTTCTTATATTTCTCTTCTGCCAGCTCCTTTTCAATTAGCTCTCTCAATTTCTCATGATCTCTTAATTCTGTCTCTGATAACTTTGCATGATCCACAGAAACCATAATCCAGTCCTCATTAAAATAATACTCAATCTGATCAGGAAGCAGAGGGATACTTTCATTTTCCTCTTTTCTTTCAAACTGAAATAGTGCAATCACCATAAAAACAAGAATAAAGAAAATACAAACACCTGCTAATTTTCGTAAATTTTTCATAATTAACTCCTACTTAATCTCATAGTTCCACTTATCTCTCACACGTACATTTTCCTATCAATTTCTACTTATGTATATTTTTCTTTGATAATCACATATATTCTTAATATTATCATAATTCCTTGGATTCCTCAACATTTCCTGCCGTTTTCCCACGCTCTAAAAATTCTCTTGCTTTTTCAATAATATCTTCTTCTGTATATCTTTTTATCTTTCCAACTTCTTCCCACTCATCATGTATCCTTTGGTCCTTTTCCGTTGTAAACTGCTGGGTGACAAATCGGAGGCTGTCATCCTCTGGATTATACTGATCAAAATCTTGCATCTCACATAATATGCCAAAAGATTCCTCTGGTATATGGAGTATGTAACTATGATCAAAATTGATGCCAGACAAAATAACTGTATCAGAATCTACCAGATACCAACTAAGATTATCAGATTCACCACCGACAATATCATCTCCAAAGGCGTCTGTTTCCACGAGTTTTTCTGATTCTATCGTATATCTGGCTGCCTTCTTTTCAAAACAAATCAGAAATCCTGAGGAATCTGGAAGAAAAAACAGGCTCAGCGGTGTCTCTTCAAAAGAAAGTGATTGTATAATATTCCCTTCGCCATCCTTAAGGATAACCGCATGTTCCTCTAAGGCAGCGGCATAGCGCCAATCCGCACTGACTGCTTCCCGATCACCTGAAAACATTGCCACTGTTTCTCCCTCCTGCCTTTTTTGCGTAGACGAAGCCCCTCTCACGCTTCCTCCACTGCAAACAGTATACCTTTCATCATATACCTCATATTGATATTTGATAATCTGATTCTCTGCATTATGACCTTCCTCTTGCCGCGGAAGAATATAGTAATCTGTACCATAAACATAAAATGATTTTAATTTAGTCGGAAAATATTCATACCCATCTACCTCGCCATTTTGACGAGAAAAATACAATAAATCTCCATTTTCCAACACAAGCTCCATCTCATTTTCCAAAACACGGATATTTATCACTGGTTCGCCAGTATCACAAAAATTCAACACAGTTCCATCCGCAAGATTCAAAAAATCACATCTGTTTCCATAGACAACACATAAAACTTCTTTCCCATCATATGTGGTATTCAATGCAAATAAATCTCCACCAGACTGATATTCCCTGTTTTCTTTCCAAACCTGCCTGCAGCTTTGCGCATCAAACAGTTCCATCTCTATGGACATCTTTTCAGAAGTAAAATGATAAACCTTTCCTGTTGTGATCATGTTCAATCCTTTTAAATTATGGATTAGAAATAACTGGCCATCATCCGTAAAATGCAATAATGTGTTTATTATGCTAGGAGAACTTTCATTCTCAAACTTTGAAAGCAGATTCCATTTGCCGCTTTTCAAATCATACAATAAAAAACGATAGGAATATTTCTCACTAGCGGCATTCTCTTGTAATTCATCTTTCTCTTTTACAACAGTACATGTGATCTGGTTGTTATCTGGAGAAATCACAATATTCGCATCTTTAAACACAAGATCCTTCTCCTCTTCCAGTTCCAATGCTATCTTCTCCAACACAGCTCCTGTCTTCGCATCCAACACATACAATTTCTTGGGATTTGCCACTACGACCAGCGACTGATCCTCAGAAACTGCAGTCCCTTCTACAAGTTCATTCTCTTCCCCCTGAAATTCCCACATTATACTTTCTTTTTCGTAGTCAAAACAGGTAACTGCGCGAGAACTGACGGCCAGAATCCCGCTCTGATTTTCCAGCAGACAGTTCTCATCAAACCCTTCCACGAAATCAGAAGTTTCTATCGTCTTTTTTTCCTGAAAAGTCTCTGTGTCCCATATGTGAATCAAAGTGCTCGCTGCGGCAAACAAGTATCTCCCCTTGCTGTCTGTAAAAATTTTTCCAAGAACTTTTTTTCCCTCCTCCAGATGGAAAATCCCCTCCGGACTAACAGTTTTTTCAACATTGGATGGCAGCATATACAATCCCAGGTTTTCCGACAGCAAATGATAAAGCTGTGGAAGAAAAATCTTGGAATCCTGCAAAAGCTCATGGGCTTTCAGACATTGTTCGATAGATGCAAACCGGTCATTTTGCTCAAAACTCTTTTTGGCCTGTTCAAGCAGATACCGTGCCTGATTTTCCAGGGCTTTCCTTTGCTGCTTAGTAATCTCGAGTGTCTGTTCGGCAATTTGCTGCGATTTTATCGCTGCATACCCTGAAAAAAGCGTCAACATCAGAAATCCTAGACAGATTACTACTGCATTACGTTTCCAGCAGTACAATTTATCCCTCTGCTTTAGGTCATCATACGTCATATTTAAAATTGGTGCTGCTATTTTCAGTTTCACATCACTTTGTATCTTCTTACGGATTTCCTTCAGATTATTTCCATGCGCATTGGCGGCCAGAAGAGTTTCTGCATTTATTCCATTTTTTATCATAATGTCAGGATAAACGTGTTTCGGCTCCCCTTCTACCACTACCGCCAGCACATGGGAAGAAGGATGAAATTCCAGGAATGTTTTAATCTCTTGCGTAACCCAATGGGATTCTTTCGTTTCCTTAGAACAAAGCACAATCAGCCACTTTGCATGTTTCAAAGCGTCTCGGATTCTTTCTCCAAAATCCGCACAGGAGGCGAGCTCCCCCTCATCCAGAAAAACCCGACGTATAGGGTGGCTGCGCATAAATACGCCTCTTCCATACCGCTCCAAGGCATTTCTTAATTCCTTGGCTGCAAAAGTGTCCACCGGTTCATGCTTATAACAGATAAACGCATCATATTCCATGCCAGACAATGGATTTCGGAAAGGTTCCAGCAACGCCAAAAACTCTTTTACATCCGCAAGCATTTCATCTGCGCTTTGATAGCGGTCTTGCACCTGGTTCGCCAACGCCTTTGCCAGAATCTTCTGCATCCGCTCCACAAGATGGCGGGGACAGTGAGTTTTCCTGACAGAAAACCTTGGCAGATATCGTCCAGTAGTATTTGTATATAACTCCCTGGCAGTAAACCTGTGGCCGCTCAGCAATAGAAGCAGCAAACAGCCAATACTATAGATATCCGCCCCTGGGCCTAGACGAAGCGTGCCATCGTTTTCATAAAGGATCTCCACAGCGGAAAATCCTGGGGTAGTATATATAACGCGGTCTTGTATCACATCACTGAGCCCATCTTCCCCCCGTTTCCTGGAAATACCAAAATCCAACAGGGAAACCATGCCGCTGTTATCATCCAGTCGTCCCTTCACAAAGATATTCCCATCCTGGATGTCCAGATGCAGATAGCCTGCATTATGCACTTCCCGCACCGCATAAAGCACCTGCTCAATAATGCGAAATGCAATATCTGCTGTCAGGTGTTTATTTTCTCTTAAACAAGTTTTTAAAGACTGCCCCTTATCAGACAGTGATTCCATGATTGAAATAACATTATGTACTGGATAAAAGTTCTGTCCTCCATCTGTGGAAATTTCCAGTTCCCGAAATGTCTCCAAAACTGGGGTCAGGCGAAACCCTGTGCTGTATATCTGTCCAGTGATTTTACTTTCCGCAAGCTGATGTTCTTTAATCTGAGACAGGTATTGAACTGCTTTCGGATTTGCATCGTCTGAGACAATCTCACCATAATCATTTCTGGTGAATACATACTCAGGCGACACTGGATAACATTCTTTCAAAACATACAAAAAATAACCTGCAGTGCTGCCTGTTTTCTCATCGGGCAGATGTCTTCTCACTGGATAAATAATGCTGCCCCCACCTTCTCCAATCGGTGTGCCGACAATCTCATAGAGAATTCCTCCGGCCACCCGTAACTGTGTTCCTTTTTCTAAAATTATTCTCATTTTCTTCCTATCTTATCTATATTTGTGTTATAATTTATTGTATTTATTCAGAATTCATAAAAGGCAAGACATGCTTATTTGATTCTGAATGGCTACGATTTATCTTAATATTTTTAAATCTATATTTCAATCAAAACAGGAGGTTTATTATGTTAAATCCATCGGATTACACCTCGCCGCAAAATATTTGGAATGGCATTTCTCACTATGCGCAAGATCACTTTGATAAATATCAGGATCATCTTCCCGCATCTTTTACAGATGATGATCTGTTGAAAGCTTTAAAAAAAAGCGCTGACAAACGCCTTTTGCCCAAAGAATATGATACTTTCCGCAAAGCCGTCACCGCCCTCAGAAATGGAACCGCCGCAACGCTGAAACATGAAAACTTATATCGGCTCTGTTTCGTGCTGAATCTGGATTCAGATAGCGAAGCACAAAGTCTGTTCTCATATTATCTGCATTGCAATGAACTGTCTGCCCGTTCCCTGGATGAATTTATCATCCTCTCATCCTTGAAGCTTCAACTGAGTTGGGAAGAAACCTGCAAAATCCGCAGAAAGTATCATGAACAAATCCAGGAACAGCCAATTTCCCCTTCCAATCTCTGTGAAGGGCAGACAGCAAAAATTTATCAGCAGATCATCCATGATAAAATCCAGACCATAAACGATCTTTGGGACTTTCTGAATGCTCCAGAAAACATGAATTTTTTTGCAACGACCAGAAATACGCAATATTTGGCACTTTTTGATGATGTGGAGCTTGAGATTTTATACAATGGGAATTACGAGCAAATCATCCGGCTTGTCACCAACTATGGAAATCTTGAAAAGGAACCTATCTTGGAATATTACCATTCCCTGTTTGGCCTGCAGTGGGGAGATAACGACCGGTTGACAGATAAGGAAATCTCCTCTTTAAGCTCCATCTTTGAAAATGTATTCATGAACTATAATAATTTCCTGCTGTTAGTCCAGCGCAAACGGCTGACAGATATTTCCTCTGGCACCTTCATGCTGAGCCTTCTAAAAAAGCTGCTGACGGAAGACTCCGAAAAGGACAATGATTTTTACATGAATTTTTTGGAGGAAGATGAATTTATAGAAATCTGCGATGATATTCGGATTGCTTTCGGCTTCCCAACATTAAATCCAGAATGTGACAATTTTGACCGGCTGCTTTTGGACGTCTATCAAGAAACGCTAAAAGAACATTCCGATCTATCAAACTGTGATTTTCAGAATGTGTACATCCACTCCTTGAGAAACTATCTTCGTCTGATTGCAAATCTCTAGTGTATGACATGGCTGATAATAAAGCAGAATGAATTTTTAGAAAACAACAGGACGGGAAAACAGAAAAATTTCCTCCACGTTTTCCCGCCCTGCTTTTTGAAGTTGAAAGACACTCTGATATTACGAAGATAATGAAATATCAAACGGATTTTAACCGCTTTCGTAATACTCACACTTATCCTCTTCACCCACTGGACAAGCGAACACTGTTGAATGCTGTGTCAACCTCCTTCGTCATGCCTTGGGCGATTTCTTCACTTGCTGTATATATTACCATAAATGTGGGCGTCATGTCTTCCTCTGCTGTTTCAAAAATCACATACATAAACTTTATCAGGCTTTCTCCATTTCTGGATGCCTGAATTCCTATTTCATATCCATCATATCCACTAATTCGGATTACTTCATGATGTATCACACTGACATCTGTAATTCCTTGGCTCTCAAGCTCCTCTTTCCACAGATTTTCTACATATGTCTGATCAGACATCAACTGATAGGAGCCTTCTGTAAACCTTAGTTGAAACGAAGAACCGTCGGCGCGGGAAAATACAGGAGATTTTTCAGCATTATCTTCCACAGCATATCCATCCGGCAATTCTATCACAAGGGGATCGTAAAAGACATAATTCTTAGTAGTGTGAAGGGGACTAACAGATGATCTAGACTTAAAATAAAATATACGCTGCCAATCCGATTCACTCTTACTCATGTCTGTCCTTAAACTTACAGATTCCAAACACGCCTCAAAATCAGACAAATGCTCTGTATCGCTCTCTAATCCTTTATAATTAATACAGACAACTGTTCCTTCCGTGCCAACCTTCTCATATATGCAATAGGATTCCTCCACCAATGGCTTCCCATAAACAACTTCCTTCTTCCGGTCTTTTATTACCTTATAGCCGCCAATCTCTGTCTCTTCATAAGAAACCACTTCCTTAAATTCAGAGTCTTCCATGATACTGAAGATTTCCTTGGTATCGGCAATGAGATTCTCTTTGTTTACATCTGCATTGGAAGTAATAGTCTTATAATTTGTAAGAAAACGAATATTAGGCCTATATTCTGCCCCTTCACTCTCACGATCCATTGCATAATAGATGGGGTGATTGGGGTATTTTTCTTTTACCACGTATTCCTCTGGCAACGTGATCGTAATCGGTCCATAGGTCACAATCGGCCCATCCATTTTCTTAGATGTGTCTTTTGTATCTGCACAATTGGAAGCCGTAGTCTGGGAACTTGAAGAATCGCTGTTTCCACAACCAGTACACAACAGCAACAACGCTGTGATGATTAAGATTGCACATTTTTTATTTTTTTTCATTTCATTTCCTCCCTTTATCCACGGTCCAATAACTATAAATTCAGATAATTCTCTGTACTTAATGGTATTATACTATTTTCGAGATGCCATATCAAGGGAGTTCATCTCTTCTACCAAAGGGCTATAACCAATTTTTAAAGCCTTCTTTATGTATTCATTGTATTCTTCGTCCGAATTTGCTGTACGGCTCAATGCCTCCCATACTGCTGCATTCCACGGACTGATTTCTTTCGCAATAAATAATAACTCTTTTTTCTGTTCGTTTCTAAAGCCCATTTCCTCCTTTATATTGCATAAAATACTATCCAAAATTTTACAATATAAAACGATAAAATAAGTATAATTATCCTTAGTCTTAGGCAAATCTTTTAATGCGCTAAACTCATGTAATAATAGATACGCTTCCTTCTTATTCTGACAACAAATTTGTTTTCCAATCATATCATTTTTCATCGAAACCACATATGAAACATAAGGATCCGCAATTACTTTAGCCTTAACAACATCCCCAAGCTCCAATAGATTTTCGCAAGTAAAAATAATTGGCGAGATATCATCTACGATTGTTCGGAATTCAGAAAAATTTTCAACATAAGATTCCGTTAAATTTGTCAATACATTTTCTATCAATGCATCTATTTTGTGTCTTTCAATACCTGATTTTTTTAAATAGACAATTTTTTCCATAACATAATTCCAAGCAGTTTGATAATTTCCGAATGGTCTTATACATGTTTGCAAATACACATTTATATACTCTTCATCAAGTAATGAATTGGATTGATCCATAGATTTCTCCACATCAATAAATTTATCCATACTATTGTTTTTCACTTTATTACGTTTAAAAATTTTAAACATTTGTTTTCTCCCATCGACTCTACATTACTTTTCATCCCTTTTCTAATAAATTTAAACGTTTTGAATTGCTATTTTCAGGGGGGGTCTGAATAGTTACACTTAAATCAGGCATCCTGATATGTCATATATCAGAATGCCTGATCCTTTTATACCTATATCACAAAATCATTTCTTCACTTTGATTTTCAGGACTTTACTCCAGTTTCCGTATACCTTTTTTCCTTTCGTCGTTTTATAGGCGCGGACCTTGTAATAGTATATCTTCTTCGCAGTCAGGCCCTTATTCGTGTAGGAAGTCTTCTTTGTAGATGTTATTTTCTTATAACCGTATGACTTTGATCTGCTGCGATAGATTTGATAGCCGGAAGCTCCCTTGACTTTGGAAATCTTAATCTGCACAGTTCTTTTCTTTGTTGTCAATTTGATGGTTGGCGCCTTCGGCTTTGTAACTTTTGTCAATTTTGGCACGGTTCTTTGTGCTTCCAATACCTTTCCGCAGACACTGCAGTGACTTCCCTTCGTCAATCCGGTAGAGGATGTGGTAGCCGCAACCGCTTTATCTATTACAACAGTATGCCCCAATGCAGTTGTCGTCTTTGTCTCTGTCTCACCACAGTTCTCGCAGGTGTGCTGCCGCTTTCCGGCATTTACACAGTCTGCCTCCTGGATCGTCTTCCAGCCGCCCCAATGATGGCCGCAGGTAATATCGAAGGTCACGGCTAATATTTCACCACTCTCGTTATTTATATATGCAAGACTGTAACGGCCAGGCTTTTCCATAGTATAAGTGCCGTTCTGGTAATCCGCCGCGCCTTCTGTCTTAGAACCCTCTGTAAAAGAGACAAAATCTGTAGTTTGATAACGGTACAGTGTCCATTCGTTCGGAGTAATATTGGGCTTACCCCCCTTTTCAAACAATGTCTTCTCGTCAATCGTCTCCCCTGTCTTCATCGGGATCTGTAGGCCGCCTGGAAGTTTGAATGGAATGAAAATACCAACATCCATTCCACTGTCATCATATGCTGCAACACTAATCGCATGCTCATCACCCACTAATTTGTCACGATACAATGGAATTTCTACCTCACCGGCAAAAGATTTGCTTCCAATATCTTTTTCAGTAGATCCTGCATCACTATCCGCAAAACTTTCGTCAGTCTCTGGGTTATAACAGCCCAAGACTGTGAACCGAAGGTGAGTTATGTATCTATCATCTTCTGCCTCTACATATATAACAATGCTTTTCTCTTTTATTTCTCTTATCTCTGCCTTGATTGTCGGATGAGTATTTGACACATTGACATTAACGGTGCATTTTATTTTGTCGCTGTAGGCAGAAGTAATGGTAAGTGTCGTTGTTCCCTGTGCAACTGCTGTAAGCTTGCCGTCTTTTACAGTGGCAATCGCTGGATCTGCAACGAAATAATTTAAGTCCCTATAATGACTGTCCGCTGGCTCCACAGTCGCAGTGATCGGGCATGTCTCTCCCACTTCCAGAAAATAATTAGCTTTATCATCTACACGCTTAGGCATCTTATTTTCAATTTCATAAATACTGAACACCTGCGCCTCAGACTGATTCCATTCAAAAATCTGAATATTTGTTCCAGCCGCCGCACTGCCAGTGGCACAGTCCAGACACTTATCTGGCGCATTTTTGGGGACAAGGCGCCTGGCAGCCTGATTCCCATAAATATACCATTTCTGAGCACCATTATCCGTTCCCCATTTTTGACAAAGCCCTACATTTGTTCCATTGGCAGTTCCTGCCCCTGAAACATCAAGCGCCCTGCCGTCATAGAGACTGGTAATAATATAGGAACCGTCGCTCTGCCGTTCAAAATGCCAATGCTGTTTTGCAGCTCCTTTGTTTTCTGAGGACAGTTCCACATTATCACCATTTACCGTAACATGCTTCCAAACATCTGTACGGATAATGATAGCGTCAAAGGACTGCCCATAATCCAGATAACCACTTGGTATTGTTGGAGAGGTATCTCCCAGATAGATATATCCAATCATTGTCAAAAGATTAGATGAGTAATACTTTGTCTGGCCGTAAGCATTCTCCCAACCTTCATGGTATGCCCCATTGTAGCCGCCTTCCTGGATATAAATCTGATCTCCTCTGACTTCTGTAACATATGCAACATGCCCATATCCGCTTGGTCCGCCGCTCCATACCGCAATGGATTTCGCCCGTGGTACGGTTGAAACCGTATATCCAGCGTTTCGGGCAGAATCATACCATGTATGAGCATTCCCCCAGCCTGGAAGCTGAATGCCAGTATTGGCATAGGCAAGCCGCCAAGCCGTATAGGTACAGTTGCCATCACCTCCGCCATAAGGATTGGCATAAACCTTCACTGGCGTGGTAAATATCCCAAATACCAACACAAGCGCCAACCAAATGGCTGTCCATCTGTGAAATCTGCTATTGTTCAATTTCATTTTCTTTTTCATTCTAAACTCCTCCTTCCTTTGATAAACCTGCAAGTGTATTTTTTTGTAATCTTCCTGTCTTTAGTTCCACTTAATAGAATAACATCCTGATGAACTTGATGGGAAAATCTCTAAATAATAGGTACCCGCTTTTAATTTTTTCTTGAACTGCTTTTTGCCGACGGGTAAGCTGTTACTGGCCATCTGTTTCCCTTTACTGTCTTTGATTGCATAGGAAAATCCATTTTTATTGGTGCTGGCGTTAAATGTCAGCTTAACCGTCTGCGTTTTTTTCAGCGTCATTTTGTACCAACGGCTCTTTTTTTCTTTTAATATAAAAAGCCCTTTCTCCGTTTTTTTCTGTTTTAGGCTGACTGCCTTTTTCTTTGTTGTATTTTTCTTGTCGGCAGCGCTTTCAAATGTATAACGAATTTTATAGACAGCATTTGTGTCAACCTTGACATAATAAGTTCCTCTATTTATTCCATAATAAGAGACAGTTCCCATCCCCTGTGCTAAGCTTTTCTTCTTACTGTTTGTAAATTTAGTACTAATGCCATCCTCGTATTTGCTGATCGTCTTAGTTTCTACCTTGATACAACCTGAAGAAGGCACAATAATTTTAAAATATGCTGGTTTCTCATACAGACCACTTGCACCTACCCATTTTCCTTTGGAAAGCGTCCCTGCATTGCCAACAGTGATTGACGTCTCATATGCCTTTATATTTAAGGTTGCCTGCACTTCCGATGTACTTACATGCATGTAGTAGGTACCTGGCGTCTCGACATAAGCGCTTATTGTCCTTGGTGGAAACCCGACACCAATAAAATCTTCCTGTGACTTTGGATCTGGACTTTTTGAAAAATTCACGCGCAAGTACCCTTCGAAAGCATCTGTAGTCGCCTCAAGACATACTTTACCCGCTTGGGAAACAGAAACAGGAACGGTAAGTGTCTGATCGGCCGTGACCTCAAATTGATATGACTTAGCCCCGCTTGTGCTGCCAACCTTTAGCATTGGCGGGGTAATGGTTGTCTGTGCATACGCCACCTTTCCAGCTCCCATACACAGCATGAGCAGCATTACCATTCCCGCCAGTTTTAACATTATTTTCTTTGTTCCTTTGATCGTTTTTTCCTTTTTTATTTGCTCACATTTCATATCCATAACCTATCTTTCCCGCTTCGTTCCATCTGTTATTTTCATTTTATGGTATAATAACCGCTGCCCAAAGCAAATGTCCGCAGATAATAAGTTCCTTTTGGAAGCGTATATGTTATGGTTTTTTTACCTTCTACATCAAACCCATAAGTCGAATTTTTAGAAAGTATCTTTCCTTTTGTATTGACCTGTCTGTAATCCTTTCCCTTTTTCGTCCAAATCTGTACTGTCATTTCTTCATAATCACCACCAATAATTTTCGAATCACATACCAATACAACTTTTGTCTTTTTGTTTAGCTGGAATTTGTAGTAATTCTGATAATTATCATCAAACAACAAATTTTTTATCGCAGTGCCTTTTTTTATTGTGGCAGCCTTTTCAATCGTTTGGCCTGCTTTGCTTACTTTTGGCACAGGTGTAAACGTATAACGAAGCTTATAAGTTACATCCCCCGTTACTGCCAGATAATAGGTTCCCTTCTTTACTGCCCAGGAAAACTTTTGATTACTCTCCTCCATACGATAACCTGCAAGATCCTTCTTTTTTGCATTCAAAAGTTTTACATACAAGCCATCTGGATCGTCTTCTTCTGGATCGTTACACTCAAGATATTCCTGCCAGCCAGGAAGTGGCGATTGCTTTACGTCTACCATAATGTAACCCTGCTTTGGAATCTGGATCTTATAATATTGCGTATCATACAATCTCAATGCTTCCTTTTTTCCGTCATTATCTTCATCCTGGCATACCCCGCCTTTTCCAGATATCCATTTCTTATTTTTCATGGTCTTAGCTCCGGCAGCGAATGTTGTCATGCCCAATACTATAGTACATAACAAGACCATCATACATCCTATCACTAATCTCTTTTTCATCTCAATCATTTCTTTCTCTTCCTTTCATAAAAACTACAGCTTATTGAAGCATGTGTATCGCCGATCTTACCGCCTCCTTTCAACCGACGATTTTTCTTGTACTTTGTTACTTTTTCATGTCTTAGTATATCATCTTTCCGCAATATTTTCAATGCTATAAGCATACTTTTATTAACCCAATGACATCCTACAGATTGTAAAATTATAGTATGTAAAATATTTAGGTTCTAATTCTATATGGAGGTGCTTTATGGTTCGTGGTCTTGGTGAAAAACTGCAATCCCAACGTATGCTGCATAAACTGTCACAGAAAGAAGTTGCTTCTGTGCTTGGTGTGTCCCCTGCTGTTATCTCTAACTATGAGAATGGAGAACGCACGCCAAGCGTTGAAATACTCATGTCACTCGCCAGCCTTTATCATTGTTCTACGGATTATCTTCTTGGCCTCAGCAAAGACAAAAACGACAAGCTAATTGACTGCTCCATGCTCTCTGACAAACAGATGCTTTTATTGGAGAACTTCCTCGCCTCCTTCCAATAAATCTTGCATTTCTTTCAGAAGCCGATGCAGCGTTCTTACTGTATAGAATGTGTTCTGTTCCTCCTTTGCCATTTCCAGATTTTCCTCAAGTAACACAGTGATGCAGCACGCTTCCCGTAACAATTCTTTGAGGTTTTCTTCGTGATTCTCAATATCCTTTTTTTGCTGTTCCATTGTCATTTTTCTCCTTCTGATACAACATCATATTTTTTCCTTGACTTTCATCCATTTTTCGTATAAACTTCTTTTAATAGAAAAATTCTTTATCACAGATATCTGATTCTGATAACCCGACAGCGCCAGAATTTTCTTTACATATAAATGATAGCACACATATTTTTCATTTCTGATATGAGTTTCCAAATTTGCTGCAAATGACTGGATATTACAATTTTTATTGAACAAAGTGCGTAATCCCCTCATGAATGAGGGGATTACGTACTTTGACGTGCCAGATGCATATTGCGAAGCAATAAATTCCTCTTTCATCCGTGCGCATAATTGTTTTTTGTCTTATAGGAAAGACAAAAAAGACGAGCCATTACTGACCCGCCTAGATATCTTGACTAAGAAAAACAGGCCAGAAATCTTTTTACGATTCCTGGCCCGCATGCAACAATATCTTTGTGCTATGCTATCCATCTCCCATTTTCTTTTCAAAGAAATGATCTATTTCCTTTTTCACAGATTCCGAGGGTAACGATTTAGACAGATAGCCCACTGGTTTCAATGCAATTACCTTTTTAATACTCTCTTTGTCGGTATGACTGGTCAAAAAGATCACTGGAATATCTGTAAATTCCTTTTCAGACCGAATCATTTCCAATACCTGCTTCCCATTGCAGACAGGCATCTCATAATCCAAGAGAATCAAATCTGGTCTATCAAGTGTAATGCCCATGATTGCAGATAAACCTGATTTGGCTGTTATTACTTCATAATCATGGTCAAGTAACTCCTGCATCATCTTTAATATAAAACTCGAATCATCCACTACAAGCAATTTCTTTTTCTGGTTAAGAACCGTTTTTTCAACTTTGTTCTGGTTTAAATATTTCTCTACTTCTGTCATGGCATTCTCTGTAATGATCGAAACTCCGCCCTCACTTTGCAGCATCTCTGTTGAAGTCATGCAATATGCAAAATACCCTTTTCCGGTATCAAACAGCAGACTATATTGTGGACTTCGCTTCTCAAATACTTTTTGAAACTGCTCATAGGTCAATAATTGTTCTTCCCTAATCTCAAATTTCTCTGAAGATGGAAAATGCCGCTTAACCCGCTCCACAAGCTGCCTCGCCACATATCTTGCTGCATTCATCAACATTACATTTACTGCCTCAGATTTCGAATCCATCACACTGCCAATGGTATTGACAATCAACTGTTCCTCAAAAATCAAGAAAAACTCCCAGCTTTTTTTCTCTTTGGTACTATAAATCAAACGATAATAAATTCCATCACCGAATTTCTCACCACCATAACAGTTACTGATCAGCCGCGACTCCAACTGAAACATATTGTACAACAGACTGACAATCGTCTGTCCCATCACCGTCTGCTCCTCCTCTGACATGAGGTTTTTCCAATGCTTCGCACTATCACCGCTGACTATCATATGGTCTTCTAACAAAGTATGTCCGACCAACCATCCTGCACACACACCAAGAAAATGATTGATGGAAGTTTTGGAATAGTTTGTCTGCTTCAATTCCTGTTCAAGTGCAGGAAGGGTTCTCTCACGAAACTCTTTATGAATGCGTTTATGCATCTTCAATCCAGCATAATTGATAGACTCCATATAAGCTTCCTCATCTGCAAAATGCTGAAACGTGTGATCTTTAAAGTACTTTACTGCCTCCTGACACACCCACTGGCTTTTCTCGTCCTGCCGTCCAAAATGAAACAATTTATTAAGAATATGGAACAACTTTTGATGTTCCTTATCAATAATATCAACTCCTATATTATATCTTTCATTCCATACTAATTGATTTCCCATACGTCTTCTCCTTTGCCACTATACAACTACAATTGGACTATCACTATAAATGATATGTCTCTATATCTTATTCCGTAATCCGCAAATATTTCCCTTAATGCTACTTTTTTCTGCATTTTTTGTGTAAAATTTATTTTTGATCTTCCATAATTAATAATCATCATCAAAGAATTAAACTACAATCATATAAACGGTTACATTTCATCTGTTTTAAGCTGGTATACCGTTTATATCATTGGGTGAATAGAAAAAATGTACCTAAAAAAGCTCACACAAACAAAATTGTTTGTATGAGCTGAAACATTATATCATTTTTGAATGTATATCATGTTTTTTGATTGCAATTATAAATGCAAGATTTTCACCCAATGGAAACTCCTTTGACAAGACATAAGATAATATCAATCATATGCCTGCTATTTTTGAAAGCATAACAATTTTCTTTCGCACAGTCCGTAAAGAAACCATTTTCTCAATATTATAATCAACAGTTCGGGTGTTCCCCTCAAAATCATATCCCAAATTCGATTTGAAAGCTGTTCACGACTGAATACTTATCCTGTATTGGTATGTTACTCGCAATAGTATAATAATTCAGAAATGACAGGCTTCTTGTCTTTCACCACTTCCATTTTTTATTTTAATTCATTTTATTTCTAATTTCTTCAATCAAAGAAAGGTCTGCTGGAAGCCACCTAACAGAATCCAGCTCCTCTTTCCTTAACCATTTAGCTGCCTGTGCTTCCTTCAAAATTAGATCACCTGTTACAACCTCACATAGAAAACAATCCATTGAGAGGTGAAAATCTGGATAGTCATACTCAATAGTAGTAAGCAAATCATATATGGCAATTTCTGTGTCCAGTTCTTCCTGAATTTCACGCCTGAGTGCTTGTTTCGGCGTCTCATCCTTCTCAATCTTACCGCCTGGAAATTCCCATTGCCCTTTAAAATCCCCATAACCTCTCGCAGTAGCATATACTTTTGTTATATCTTTCACAGAATCGCATATGATTGCTGCTGCAACATGCACCTTTTTCATAAGCTTTCAAATCCCATTGACTCGAGAACATCATACGTTTTGTCAAATTCCTTTCTTGGCGGTACAAAAATTACTATGCCGTCTCTGCCCCTTGTGAGCAATACCCGATATGTATTTTTTCTATATTGCTCTGCCATCCCTTTTGGAGAATATTCACGATGATCGAATTTTGATTTTAACTCCCAGTCTGTACCATTCCACAGAAAATCTTTTTCCCAACATACAATTGGCAGATCTATTTCTAGTCCTTGACAACCAAATTCTGTAACTGGTTTTATCAATGCACAACATGATAAGGAATCATTCACAGGAGCATTAAACCACCTTGCTGGAAATGTCCGTGTCTGTTTTGTATTATCATATGTATTATCTACGCCATATTTTGGAAGTACAAATGATTGTGAAGATGCAAGCAATCCATATCTCTTTTCCTTATCACCTTGATAATGTTCTCTACAAAATTTTTTTGCTCGCTCTATATCTCGCGTAATATATACACCATAGAGTTGTTTACAATCTTTATAAAGTTTTCTTGCTTCGCTAATATCTCCGTCAACCAACGCATTGATACAATTACTCCATTTTCTAGCACAATTCGATCGCAGAGAATTGGTCAAACTAAGCCTCTCACGCAAAGAATCTTCAATGATTTTACAACCATGATAATGTGCCTCCAAATTTGGTGAACATAAAACCTCCCACTGATGTTTGGAATTACAAAGCGCTTCTCTCCACAGTTCAAGCCCGTTCTCTTCTCCGGTATTGATTTCCTGCCCTGTACCGACAAGAACCAACAGAAAACACCATTCCACTCTCTGTTCAATGAGATCAATCATAAGAGCTGCCTCTGACAATTCCGAACGTTTCTTGCCTTTCTTAGCGCGCTGTCTTGCCGTCCATGTTCTCTGCCCTTCATCAAAAATACAGACATTAAAGTCAAAGTCTTTGGCGCCATCGTCCGTATACTGATCAAGATATACATGAATATTTTTTACAAAAGTATCAGATTTTAAAGTATCTTGCAGCACAGCTACCAGAGGCCCATTTCCAGACATATAGGTTGATTTAATATTTAACGCCTCATTGTATGTTTCGTATGCAAGATCAATTCCCAGAAGTGTTTTTCCAGCACCTGGAACACCATCGACTATGGCCAATATATATTTTTTTTCTTTTTGCGCCTGAGAAACATATCGCTTTAAGCATTCTTCCGCCTCTGAAATGCCAGCTTTACGCACGACTTCATATGCTGGAAGTTCTATCATATCTTTTTTAGCTCTCGCCGCTTCTACAATGGTAGGAAGAATTCTATATTCCGCATCTGTCCATTTTCGATATTCTAAAATCGGTTTTAGTTCTGTCATGCTTGACTCTAACATACTAGCCAGATGTCCCTTTGAGACAATGTGTACTATCCCTTCTTTATATGTCTCAATTTTATCAGTATGTGTGAGCATCAGTATTGGAACAATGCTTTTCATACGTCTTGTCTCACTATGATACAAATATAAATTCCTGGCATATTCCTCTGTTTGAATTCTATCATCTATAAGCACAGAGTTTTTTCTTTTAAATTCTAAAATAGCTAGCTTCTCTTCTGAAAGCAACAGGACATCTGGCCGCTTATGTGATGTATAGCGCAACACATACTCAAATATAATATGGATGTCTGGATTAATAATAGCAAATTCTTTTAATTCCTCTCGAAGTACATCAAAGCAATCCTCCCAAGCCTCTATTTGGGCATCACTCGCCTTCTCACAAATCTCTTTGATGTTATCCTGCATCTGTTTCATCCATACTGGTTTCTCAATATTCATAAAATTAGATAACGTATCTGCATAGCAATATTTCATAATATCCCCCTATTCTAAAATAAACATCTGATCTCCTATAACTCCAATTTCATATAAATAGAAGTACTCATTGGACTGTCATTATAACTCTCAATCTCATAAAATCCATATTTTTTGTAAAGATAAATGGCACTCTCTAAAAAAGGGAGTGTATCTAACAGCATATAGGAATATCCGATTTCCTTTGCATCCGCAATTATTTTCTCAATCAGTTGATCTCCGATATGTTTCCCTCTAAACTGCGGTCTGACATAGAGACGCTTCATCTCACTGTTTTGCGAATCCATTTTTCGCAAGCCAATACAACCTGCCAACTCTCCCTTCTCATAAGCCAGATACAGTCTGCCATCTGGAAGCCCATACTTTTCTTCCAGATGCAGCAATTCTTTGTCATAATTCTGAATCTCAAGATATTGCTGAAATGAACTGTCTCCAGCAATCAGCATATTGGTATATTCTGAAAACAACTCAACTATCTGCTTTGGATGATGATAAGCAGGTATGATCTGTAAATCCATAACAACTTCCTCTCCTGTTATTGTTATATTCCTATCGTCTTAATTCTTTCCAAATTCTGAGAGCATCAATCCCTCATTGCGGTCTAATGTCATGCCAATACTCCAGCTATTGACAAACAACAACAGCGGATTGCCCCTTAAATCCTGAACCTTCTTCATATCAGAGGTTCCTGTGAGCTTATCCAGATCCAGTTCCTTATTTTCAATCCAGCGAATATGTTCATAGGGAAGCTTCTCTAAGCGGATGTCGACATTATACTCATTTTCCAGACGATATTTGAGCACATCAAACTGCAGCACACCGACCACACCGACAATAATCTCCTCCATACCTGTATGGTATTCCTGAAAAATCTGAATCGCGCCCTCCTGTGCGATCTGGGTAATCCCCTTTACAAACTGCTTGCGTTTCATAGTGTCCATCTGACGCACCCTGGCAAAATGTTCTGGCGCAAAAGTGGGAATCCCTTCAAAAGCAAATTTATCTGAGGCTGTGGTAATTGTATCGCCAATCGAAAAAATACCTGGGTCAAAAACACCGATAATATCCCCTGCATAGGCCTCCTCAATAATCTTTCGCTCCTGCGCCATCATCTGCTGCGGCTGAGAGAGACGCATTTTTTTACCTCCCTGGATATGTGTTACCTCCATACCAGCCTCAAATTTACCAGAACAAATCCGCATAAATGCAATCCTGTCCCGATGCGCTTTATTCATATTGGCCTGAATTTTAAAGACAAACGCCGAAAAATCAGGAGAAAATGGGTCAATTTCTCCCACATCCGCATTTCTTGGCAATGGGGAACTTGTCATTTGCAAAAAATGCCGCAAAAATGTTTCTACTCCAAAATTTGTCAGCGCAGATCCAAAAAATACAGGAGATAACTCTCCTTTTGCCACCAGCTCCATATCAAATTCTGCACTTGCTCCATCCAATAGCTCAATCTCCTCCAAAAGCGTAGATTGATAACTTTCTCCAATCTCTTCCAACAATTGTGGATCATCAATGGCAATCTCCCGCTGTGTTCCCTCCTTAGTGCCCTTTAAGGTATCGGTAAAAGTCATCACCTTTTTGGTATTACGGTCATAAACGCCCTTAAAACTCTTTCCAGAACCAATCGGCCAATTGATGGGACAAGTGGCAATTCCAAGCTCCTTTTCAATTTCATCCAGCAGATCAAAGGTATCATTGGCATCCCGATCCATTTTATTGATAAAAGTAAAAATAGGGATATGTCTCATCACACATACTTTAAATAATTTTCTTGTCTGTGCCTCCACACCCTTCGAGCCGTCAATCACCATCACCGCAGAATCCGCAGCCATCAATGTACGATAAGTATCTTCCGAAAAGTCCTGATGTCCTGGTGTGTCCAAAATATTGATGCAATAGCCATCGTAATTAAACTGAAGCACCGAAGAAGTAACAGAAATTCCTCTCTCCTTTTCAATCTCCATCCAGTCCGATACGGCATGTCTTGCAGTTGCCTTACCCTTTACCGAACCGGCAAGATTGATTGCTCCTCCATACAACAGGAATTTCTCTGTCAAAGTTGTCTTTCCCGCGTCTGGATGTGATATAATTGCAAATGTTCTGCGTTTCTCTATTTCTTTCTGTAAATCTGCCACAATCTATTCCTCTCTTTCCTCACTTCTGATCCTCATAATACTCATCTATATTGGTTTGGGGACAGAAAAATCGAATTACAAAAGCTTTCGTGTAAGTCTCTCCCTCCTCCTGCTCCAACATAAGGCTGCCTCCATGCATGGCCATAATTTTCCAGGCAATGCTAAGACCAAGCCCGCTGCCTCCCTTGCTCTTCCTCGACTGATCTCCCAATACAAAAGGTTCAAAGATATACCGTGCTGTCTGCTCTGGAATCACTGCCCCATTATCACAGATGCGAATGGAAATCCGCTCATCTTCCTGCTCTGCCATAACCCAGACACAGGTATGCGGCGAATTATGGCGCAGTGCATTGTTCAATAGATTATTGATGACTCGCTGAAACTGTACTCGGTCCACTTCCATCTGGCAAGATTCCTCTGGAATCTTTAAAAACAGTTCCATCTGTTTTTCCTCAAAGTCCATATACAACCCTGCAACGCACTCCCGCAGCAGCTCCCACAGATCTTCCATTGTTTTTTTAAGCTGAAAACCCTCGCTGTCCAACTCCACATACTCAAACAAAAGATTTAAGAGCCTGCTCATCTGCATAGACTTATTGTAAATGGTCTCTAAATATTCCTGGCGTTTCTCTGGCGGTGAAGCCTTCTCCTCCAACAAAGCTTTGGCATAACCTGCTACTGTAGTCATAGGGGTTTTCAAATCATGTGCCACATCCGACAACAACAAGTTCTTTCTTCTGTCATACTCCTCCTTCTGCCTGCGTTCCTGCTCCTCCATGCGCTTAAGCTGTATCTCTGCCATACGGCTGAATGTCAGCGCAGCAATCACATACGGAAACAACAAAGTCAACAGAATCAGAATCGTAAGAGCTACCGTGCCCCATATATAGATCTGTGTCTGGCGTGGACTTAAACAGGCAGTTTGATGGCTAAATTTCTCTGTCATTGCGCTGCCTGCCCACCATTCGGCAAATGTCCGCAAGCCTACGCCTAGTACATCAGGAAGCAGATTACAAATTCCCATTACCGCAAGATACAGGCCGCCTCGCAGCAATACACCGATGGTCTGTCCATTCTCCCAACCTGCACCAAAAAACTGGATGTTCATTGTATCAGACAACCAGGGAAAAAACCAATTATCGTACAAGATACCTAGGAACCACTCACTAAGGCTGACGAGAATTAAAATCTGCAGAAAACGTCTGACCAGAAACCATTTCCACTCCTTTTTTTCCATAGCTATTCCTTCTCCATACGATAGCCCAGTCCGCGAATAGTCTTAATATAAGCGCTGCTGTCCTCAGATAATTTTGCACGCAGACGACTGATACAAACCATAATATTATTATCCGCAATGGCATATTCCTCACCCCAGACATTCTCATATACCTGCTGTTTTGTAAATACCTTGCCTGGATGCTCCATAAATAACCGCAACAATTTATATTCCACAGAAGTCAAGTCAATGGGTTGATCATCCTGATAGACCACACAGGACTCTGTGTCCAATCTCAGATTCCTCACCTGAAGCTGCTTTAATTCTTTGCTCTTTGCTCCCAGAGAGTAAAATCTGCGGATATTGGAATTAATCCGCGCCATTGCCTCCATAGGGTTAAATGGTTTAGTCAGATAATCATCCGCCCCCAGATCCAGTCCCAAAATTTTATCTGCATCTTGATCTTTGGCTGATAAAATCATTACCGGAATATTGCTGGTTTCCCGAAGTTTTTTCAAGACCCGAAAGCCATCTAGTTCCGGCATCATGATATCCAACAGAGCCATATCTATTTCTTCTTTTTCCAACAGGGAAAGGGCAGACCGTCCGTCTGCCGCTTCCAATACCTGATAACCATCTTTTTCCAAATACAGACGAAGCAAACTGCGGATCTCCTGTTCATCATCTGCAATCAGAATCGTATACGCCATAGCTTCCTCTCCTTTTCCTCGTCTTATCCCTGATACGGCATTCTCTCAAACTGCTCTGTGGGCTTTGCTTTTAATTTCTGATAAAGCGCTGCCCTGGTCTGATAGACATAAGGTCCCACATAGAAGATACTTAAAATTCCAAATGTCAGTCCACTTAAAATATACCATCCCAGAAAAGAGAAGTCCAGCACAAAAGCTCTCCACTTATTCCCATACATCATAGAACGGCTCTGCGCAAAGGCTTCCTCCATGCTGATATCTGGGTATTCTCCCAATAAGTATGGTATCATTTTATATTCATAGGACTTGATAATTCCTGGAATCACCAACAGCAAACTCCACAAAAAAATATACCATCCACGGAAGAACTGAATTTTAACACAATTTTTATAGCTGTGATCAAAAGTATAACATATTTCCCGAATATTTGCCTGTTCTCTAAGATTCCTTGCAAAAAATCGCCGAATCCCTATTTCCAAGGGATTGATCAATAATATTTGCAGCGGAAGTACGATAAGAATAAAAATTACCAAAGCAATACAGACAATCATAAAAAATATCACTATAAAAAATACCACTGCTATAGCCTTGCCCTCATTGTATTCCCCGTTCGGTGTAGTGCCAATGTCCTCAACCAAAGAACTAATAGTACCATCCAAGTAAACATAATCAAAATATTCCGCGGAATCCTCCATACTGATATCCTCTTCCTCTGTAGAGGAATCCCCAAAAACTCCTTCATAAATGCCTCTGCGGGCTCCAACGCCAATTCCCCCACCAATCAGACTGAGTACTAAAGCTGCAAGAATGCATTTCCAATAGTTCATTTGAAATCTCTGTTTTGCCTTCTCCTTTAATTCTCTTCTTGTCCACATATCTATCTCCTCCTTGTCGAAAACTTCTTCTTATTAAGACCATTCTATCTTATTTTCCTTAACCAAAAACTGTCATTTTCTTACAATAACCTTACAAAATCAGACCTTGCAGATTAGAAAGATGGATGGTAAGATAAGAAGATAAAGCAAATCAACAAGTCCGCATTCATTACTTAAATCACTCATTTTGAGCGAATATGCATAATATAAAGATTATGGGAGATTACATATGAGAGAAGAATTTGATTATTACATGCATCATTTTATCAGCCGTTTCCTTATTTTTATCAAATGGCTGTTTTTTTCTGTGCTCTCTGGTATTTTAATCGGCGGCGCTGGGACAGTATTCCATTACTGTATGGCTTGGGCGAATGAGACACGCCTGTCTAATCCTGCCCTAATTTTATTGCTGCCCTTTAGCGGCCTTTGCATTGTCGGCGCTTACCATGTACTGCATGATGAGAAAGACACTGGTACAAATCTGGTGCTGGCAGCGATCCATTCTGGGAAACATCTTCCCTTAAAAATGGCTCCTCTGATCTTTATCTCCACCATTATGACCCATTTATTTGGCGGTTCTGCCGGAAGAGAAGGGGCTGCCCTGCAGCTTGGAGGCAGCATTGGCAATACATTAGGACGGTTACTGAGATTTGATGAAAAAGATCAGCATATTATGATTATGTGCGGCATGAGCGCCGCTTTTTCCGCATTGTTTGGTACCCCGATGGCTGCTGCTATTTTCTCTATGGAAGTGGTCAGTGTTGGAATCATGCACTATGCAGCTTTGGTTCCCTGTGTGATCTCCTCCCTGACCGCCAAAGGTATTGCCGCCTATTTTCAGGTAAGTCCAGAACAATTTTTATTGACAGAACTTCCAGAATTTAATCTGACAAATGCTGTCACAATCGCTATTCTGGCCATGCTCTGTGCTGGAGTAAGCACTATTTTCTGCATTATGCTCCACAGTGGAGAGACACTATATAAAAAATATCTTCCCAATCCTTACTTACGGATTTTTACCGGAGGAACTTTTATTATCATTTTAACTCTTCTGGTACAAAATCAGGACTATAATGGGGCCGGAATGCCAATCATTGAACGCTGTTTTGAAAATGAGTATGTCCCTTATGCCTTCCTGTTAAAAATGTTGTTTACGGCTGTGACACTGAGCGCAGGATTTAAGGGCGGTGAGATTGTGCCTTCCTTTGTCATCGGCGGCACATTCGGCTGTCTGTTTGGAAATCTTGTAGGCTTCTGCCCTGCCCTGTGCACTGCTGCCGGCATGGGAGCTGTATTCTGTGGCGTCACCAACTGTCCGATTACCTCCCTGTTAATCTGTTTTGAGCTGTTCGGCTATCAGGGAATGCCCTATTATCTTCTGTCTGTGGCTCTTGGTTATATGCTCTCTGGTTACTATGGACTATACCACAGTCAAAAAATTGTCTATTCAAAATATAAAACAGAATTTATCAATCGAAAAACGCATTAACTGGAAAGACAGACAAACATAAGAAATTTGGCAGCAAGACCTTTTGGCACTATAATATTGGCTATTATACAAAATAGGGAACTCAAATACATAATACTTTTTGAAATTCTGAACTTAATGGTGCTGTCAATTCTCTGCCATCCGCTAGTTTTATGCGATATGCATGGAGCATTTGGGATTGAATCTGAAAATTTTTAGAAAACCAGCGGTTTACTTTTGGATCTCCATATTTTGAATCACCTACAATTGGATGTCCCAAAGAGGCCAGATGTGCACGGATCTGATGTGAACGGCCAGTAATCAGGTGTACTTCAAGCAAAGTATAACACTCATTTACTCTGCTCTGTTCCAAATTCACTTGTTGTAAAACTGCTTTTTTTGTATTCTTAGAAAGCACGGAGAACCAGGCAAGCGGCTGGTATTGAGTCTTGATCTGTTTGCTTTCCGGCACTTTTGACGCAAAAATTTGCACCTGATTGCTGTGATTTTCCTTTTTTAACCATCCTTCCACCATCTGAAAGGCTGAAACTTTACCTTTAACCAGACAACGGTAAAATTTTTGCACCGAACGGTCATTTAACTGCCTGGCCATATGTTGAAGACCTGCAAGGCTTTTTCCGGCAATCAAAAGACCAGA
The DNA here is from genome assembly GCA_910575005.1 of Lachnospiraceae bacterium. Classification (GTDB taxonomy): domain Bacteria; phylum Bacillota; class Clostridia; order Lachnospirales; family Lachnospiraceae; genus Petralouisia. The sequence continues at coordinate 196,400 of CAJTCL010000004.1, forward strand.
TGTATTGCGATCAAGGCGATTGCAGATTGAGGGACGAAAGGTCGCCAGATCTTGCTCTGTTATGGTATGCTGCTTTAGCAAATACCCAATGATATACTCATTGGCAGAAACGTCTTTGGGCTTTGCCTTCTGGGACAACATGCCAGAAGGTTTGTTGATCACCAAAATATCTGCATCTTCATAGACTATATCCAATGGAATGACTGGATATTTTTGATCAAGCAGCAATCTTGCAGGGAAATTATCCTCAGAAACATGTAACAGCGGAGAGGCAAATTTTGTAAAAGTCTCTTCCGCCAAAAACAATTTTACTAAATCCCCCTGTACAATCTTTTGCGAACCATCCGCTTTTTTTCCATTCAAAGTAATATTTTTCTTGCGCAGCATCTTATAAATAAAACTGCCCGATGCCTGGGGCAGAAGTTTTTTTAAATATTTATCCAAACGCTGTCCGGCTTCATTTTTCCCAATCTGAAAACTCTGCATAAGTCCCTCCCAAATGATCTTTCCAATACAACAAACTATTAAGAACCCAAAATCTTAGACAAATCAGAACTGCTGCCATACGACTTTTAAATGGTTGCTTCAGGTTATTTACTTTTTTGTACGGCTTCTCTTTCTGCCTTTTTTGCCGCCCTTCTTAGTTCCCTCTGAGATTCTTTTTTTATGTTCCAGCTTTCTGGGCGGAATTAGGCATTCCCTGCCAAAACCAATCAAATCTGTACGTCCTGTTTTCTGCAGCGCTTCCTTCACCAAATCATAATTTTTTGGGTCACGATATTGAATTAGTGCACGCTGCATTGCTTTCTCATGAGGGTTTTTAGCCACGTACACCGGTTTCATGGTACGTGGATCCAGTCCAGTATAATACATGCAGGTGGATATGGTAGAAGGTGTGGGATAAAAATCCTGAACCTGCTGCGGCATATAGCCCAAATCACGCAAAAATTCAGCCAGTTCCACCGCTTCTTTGAGTGTAGAACCTGGATGGGAAGACATGAGATATGGAACCAAATACTGCTCCTTACGCAACTTTTGATTCATGTTCTGATACGCACGGACAAACTGATGATATACCGCAGATTTTGGCTTTCCCATTTTTTCAAGAACCTGATCCGATATATGTTCTGGGGCAACTTTAAGCTGCCCGCTGATATGATGCAGACATAATTCTTTTAAGAATGTCTGCTCGGAATCTGCAAGCAGATAATCAAAACGAATCCCTGAACGGATAAACACTTTTTTTACTCCAGGCAGGCTGCGCAATTTGCGCAGCAGCTGCAGATAATCCCGATGGTCGACCTTTAAATTTTTACATGGTGTTGGAAACAGGCATTGTTTTTCTGGGCATACCCCTTTGGTAAGCTGCTTTTCACATGCTGGATAACGGAAATTAGCCGTAGGCCCGCCAACGTCATGAATATAACCCTTGAAATCCTTGTCCTGCGTCAAAAGCTCTGCCTCTTTCACAATCGATTCATGGCTTCTGGATTGGATGATGCGTCCTTGATGGAAGGTAAGCGCACAAAAGTTACAGCCCCCGAAACAGCCGCGGTTGCTGGTAAGACTGAATTGAACCTCAGAAATGGCTGGTACGCCTCCCTGCGCCTGATAGGAGGGATGGCAGGCGCGCATATAGGGCAGGGCATAGACATCATCCATCTCTTCCTGTGTCAAAGGTTGTGCTGGAGGATTCTGCACCACATAGATACCATGCGGATAGCCTTCTGCGAGCCGTTTCCCATAACTAGGATCTGTATTGAGATATTGGAGATAAAAGCTTTTGGCATATGCGGGTTTATCCTCTTTCACCTCCTCAAACTTTGGCAAAAACAGAGCGTCATAGATATCTTCCTTTTTCCTTGTCTTATAAACGGTCCCAGGCACAAAAGTGATATCTTCCACAGCCAAACCGCTTTCCAGCGCTTCTGCAAGTGCAATGACACTGTGTTCCCCCATGCCATACATAAGAATATCCGCACCACTGTCCAATAGAACGGAACGCTTCACCTTATTGCACCAATAATCATAATGGGCAAGCCGTCTCAGGCTTGCCTCCACACCGCCGATTAAGATCGGCGCCTTTTTATAAGTCTGGCGAATCAGGTTTCCATATACCACTGTGGCATAATCCGGCCGTTTGCCCATAACGCCGCCCGGGGTATAGGCATCCTTCTCGCGCAGACGCTTAGAGACACTGTAATGGTTTACCATTGAATCCATATTTCCACCGCTGACTAAAAACGCCAGCCGCGGCTCCCCATAAATGGCAATGCTGTCCTTTTTTTTCCAATCTGGCTGAGAAATAATTCCCACCGTATAACCATATGCTTCCAGCAATCGACTGATAATGGCATGTCCAAAAGACGGATGATCCACATAAGCATCTCCAATTACATACACAAAATCAAACTGATTAATTCCCCGCGCCTCCATATCCTCCCTGCAGATTGGTAAAAATTTCCTTTCCATGATATCTCCTATTCTTGCTGTTTTCATTGAGTCTGACAGATGCGTCTTCCATTGTAATCATATACAAAAGCAGCATTACAGTACCTCATATGTATGATTTAATATCTGCTCATAATCTGAGATATAATAATCCGCAAGCCTGCGTTTTTCTGATTCCTGTTTGGCGGAAAAAGCATCCTCCACCGCACACACTTGCATACCAGCATTCTTTCCAGCACGGATTCCCATCGGCACATCCTCAAACACCAGACACTGCCTTGGTGTGGCGGCAAGTCTTCTGGCCGCCTCCAGATAGACATCTGGCGCTGGTTTGCCGCGTGACACTTCACAGGATGTCACCACTTCCTGAATGTAATCTTTAAGACCCAGCGCCGACGCCACCGCCTCCACAAGTTCTGTAGAATTACTGGTGGCAATACCTAAAAGAATGCCCTGCTGCCTGCAATAATCTAGAAATTCCTTTGCCCCAGGCTTATAGGGCACTTCGTGCGTATATTTTTCAATTGCCATCTGATTCCAGATCGCTTTCAATTCTTCCACGCTCTCTTTTAAATGAAATAAATCCTTGGTATAGACAGCCGTTTCTGTGAAACTCATCCCCTCGATAGCCTGCTGATAAGTCTCTGGTAAACTCAGTCCCCGTTTTTCCAAAAATTCGACATCAATATCATGCCACAGCCACATAGAATCCACCAAAGTACCATCTAAATCAAAAATAATGGCTTGTATATTATCTAGCATATTCATCATTTATTCACCTTCTCCTCGGTCGGCAACTGCAACCAATGCCCAAACCGCCTTGTCCAATATGGCAGGACACGCCCAAAGATAGATCATCGCACAAAACTTCCATTCCTGGAAATGCCTGTTCTATCTCTGTCACCCACTGTTTTGTCACCTCTTTGGAGGAGCTGGAGGCAGCCAAAAGATAGACTTCCCCCTTCTCATACCACTCACGAAATGTTGTCTCCAAATCATGGCGCATGGCCTCAATCATGGCCTTCTTAGCATTGGCAAATCCCCGGCACTTTTTAAAAGTGTCCAGTGTTCCCACATCAAATTTTAGCACTGGCTTAATATTGAGCACTGTTCCCAATGCGGCCGTCGCTGGTGAAATACGACCGCCATTTTTCAGATGTACCAAAGTCTCCACAGCGACATAGATCACCATCTTATCCCGCGCCTGCTCCAAAATTTCCTTAATTTCCTTGGCCTGATAACCTTCTTCCACCAATTCTAATGCATCCAGTACCGCACGGTGCAAAGGTGTGGACACTCTGCCATTATCCACCACAAACACTCTTCCTTTGTACGGAGCATCTTCTGCCATAGCCTGTGCAGAAGCACAGGAGCCGCTAAGCCCGCTGCTAATGGGAAGATATACAATCTGCTCAAATTGCTTTAACCCCTCATTCCACAGTTTCATGACATCTGCTAAAGAAGGTTGAGAAGTAGCCGCCTTTCTGCCGGAATTAAGCTTTTCAAAAAATTCTTCTCGGGATAATGTCACATCCTCATAATAACACTTCTCATCAAAATAAAAAGGCATTGGCAATACAAAAATCCCCAGTTTCTCCGCTTGTTTCTGTGTAATCCCACTGTGACTGTCTGTAATCACTCCAATATTATGCATAACCTTCTCCTTTCTTAGCTTTTTAATAGTTCTACCTCAACCTCCGTAAGTCTTCGATAGGCGCCAGGCGGCAGGGATTCATCCAGCTTAAGATCCCCCATAGAGAGCCGTTTTAGATAGAGCACTTTCTTTCCCACCGCCTCAAACATACGTTTGACCTGATGGTATTTTCCTTCCGTAATTGTCAGTTCTATCTCTGACAGGCAGTTTTTTTCACATTCTGAACTGTCAGTAGATAAAATCTGCAATTTCGCTGGCTGTGTGATCTTTTTCTCCCCGATATCTATCCCATCGGCAAACAGCCTTACATCCTCCTCTGTCACTTTCCCAGAAACTCTGGCAAAATAAGTCTTAGGAATATGTCTGCCTGGGGCCAAGAGATCATGGGACAAGGCGCCGTCATTGGTAATCAAAAGCAGCCCTTCTGTGTCTAAGTCCAGCCTGCCCACTGGAAACAGATCTTTGCGATTCTTTTCCACAATATAATCCATCACCGTTTTATAACGCTGATCTGTGACCGCGCTGACACAGCCGCCTGGTTTATGGAACATAAAATACTCATATTCCAAATATGCAATCTCTCTGCCTTGAAAGACAATCTGATCATTTCCAGGCTCTATTTTCTGCTGCGGCCCTTCTGCTAAAACACCATTGACCAAAACCTGTTTTCTGCGTATGTACTGTTTTACCTCACTGCGCGTACCAATTCCCATATCTGCAAGGTATTTATCAAGCCGCATACATTCTCCTTCCTCCCCAAATGGGACTTTATTTATATCACTACTGTCAGCTGTTTCTTTAGCACCTAAGATTCTACACCACTGCCCTTGTCTAATAAGATAAACGCTTGGATTCCAGCCATCTCAGCACCCAATAGGGATTAAAACTGAGTTCCTCGCCTTTCTCATTATCCACATAAATACCAACATGCAGATGTACCGCGAATTTTCCTATCGTCCCTTCTGGCCCATATCCGCTGTCTCCCATAAACCCTAATAACTCCCCTGCCTGTATCTCATCCCCAATTTGAAAATCTCTGGCATAATCATAGAGATGGGCATAATAAAAATATCCTCCATTGGGAGAACGGATGCCAATTCGATATCCGCCTAGTTTGAGCCAGCCCACCTTCTCTACCACGCCTTCTGTGATACTGATGACCGGATAACGCCCCCTCTGGTTCTCGGAGGCCATAATATCCGTGCCCTCGTGTCCTCTATTCCCGCCAAAATTGCGGTCAAACATCCATGAATTTTCAAAAGAAGTCTCCATCCCCGGGTTTGATTGCGACAGCGGAATGGGAAAATATTGTAAATCCTCCCATATAGATTGTTCGGATTTCACCATACTGCGAATTCCCTGAGAATGATACTGATATAGAAGTGTCAAATAATCTTCCAACTCAGTTTTTTTTGTCTGTTCTGTCAAAAGATGCGCCACAAGATAATCATACCGCGAAAACTCGGAATCTTTTTCATATTTTTTAAATTCCTGATACAATTCCGGTGAAATCTGTTGTTGGCGCAGCAATCCTTCGGTATTTTCCTCCTCCAAAAGGTGGGTGATCTTTGCAATCTGCTGTATCTGTCCTGTCAATCTAGTGATAAAACAAACGATTGCGGTAATTGCCAATAAATAAACCACTGCCCTTTTACAAAAATTCATAAGCTCCTTACATATTTACAAGATTTATTATTTTTTTGACCGTTTTAAAAATTCTACTATAAACTTCCATGTCCTCTCTGCGGAAGATATGCTTAAGCGTTCTTTAGGGGTATGAATGTCATACATATTTGGTCCAAAAGAAACACAGTCCAAATCTGGAATTTTCCCAGAGAGTATTCCGCATTCCAGCCCCGCATGAATGGCCTGAATTTTGGGTTCTTCTTGAAATAAATCACGATATGTCTCTGCCATCAGTTCTCGCAGAGAAGAATCTGCCTTAAATTCCCAGGCCGGATAGTCACCACCTATCACAGCCTCCCCGCCTAAAAATTCTGTCAAGAAAGCCAATTGATCTGCCAGTTCATATTTTCTGCTGGTGACACTGCTGCGAAGAGCAAAACATGTGGAAAGCTGATCCTCTGAAAGCTTCATAATTCCAGCATTCAATGAAGTCTCCACCAAGCCCTCGATATCCATGCTCATATGTTGTACACCATTTGGCATCATGCGCAGGAAAAATAATACTTTGGTCGCTGAAGAAGTGTGCAGCACAGATTTCTTTTCCTGCCCCAATTTCTGACACTGGATTGTAATCTGTGGATCTGAAATTCGGTATTCCTTTTTTAAATCCTGATCCAAAGCTTCCACTTGTGCATACAATTCCTGTTCTGACTGATCAGATTCCAGCACAATGACAGCTCTGGATTCTCTTGGTATAGCATTATCCTTCAAACCACCTTCCATCTGCTCTATGGCAAAACACACCTGATTACTTAAGGAGGTCAGCACTCTGCCCAACAAGACAATAGCATTGCCACGCTCCTTGTGAATTTCTACTCCAGAATGACCGCCCATAAGTCCTGTTACCTTAATCTCATAGCATATTCCTTCCATATCAGTCCTGGAAACTGGAATTTTACAGTTTGCCTGCAGGCCGCCTGCACAGCTTGTCAGAAAAATTCCTTCCTCCTCAGAATCAATATTTAAAAGCTTTTTCCCTTTTAACATGGACACATCAATTGTCTCTGCCCCCAGCATCCCAATTTCTTCATCCACTGTAAAGATCACTTCCAATGGCGGATGTGCGAGAGAATCATCATCCAAGATTGCCAATGCATAGGCAATTGCAATCCCGTCATCGCCTCCGAGCGTAGTTCCTTTGGCTTTGAGCAAATCACCATCCACATACAGGTCAAGTCCCTGCTTCTCAAAATCAATGTCTACACCATTATCTTTCTCACAGACCATATCCAGATGTCCCTGAATGATCACTGGCTCCTCCTGTTCATATCCTTTGGAAGCGTCCTTAAAAATAATCACATTGTTGTCCGGATCCTGAATATATTTCAGGTCACGCGCCTTGGCAAAAGCAGCGCAGTAATCACTGATCTGTTTTGTGTTCCGGGAACCATGCGGAATCTGACAAAGCTCCTCAAAAAATGCAAATACTTTCTTTGGTTCTAATTGTTCACATACTCTCATGGTAAACCTCCTGTATATAGGTATATTTATGCAGCTCATTCATAGAATAAACTATGAAAAAAATTGTCTATCTTATTATTATCATTGGATTTTTATTTTATGTTCTGGGATTTCCTGCCGATTCGGTACAGGCGGCTTCGGTCGGACTAAATCTCTGGTATGAAAACATGCTGCCCACGCTGCTGCCATTTTCCATTTTGTCCTATATTTTGATTCAATCTGGAATTTTGGATAGTTTTGCACAAACAGCTCACCGGTTTCTGGGACGTTTGTTCCCCATTAGCAGCGCTGGCATATATCCTCTGACGGCTGGACTGCTCTTTGGCTTTCCTATGGGCAGTAAAATAACTGCCGATCTGGTACAATCTGGAAAAATGACACGTGAGGAGGGACAGCGCCTGTTCTGTGTCTGCAACAATATCAGTCCGATGTTTATCAGTAGTTTTCTATTAAATGAAAGCCTTAAGAAACCTCAGCTTAGAGTCGCTACCTATCTGATTCTCTATGTGCCGCCACTTGTCTTGTATATGATCTGGAATCGAAAACAACACTTCCATGCACCGATGGAAAAATCAGAAAAAAAAGCAGCATCCATGAACTTTCAACTCATAGATGCCGGCATCATGAACGGATTTGAGACGTTGGCTAAACTGGGAGGCTATATCATGCTCTTTGCAATCCTAGCACAGATGACCACATTGATTCCAGTCAATCATTCCACCTTAAAATGCCTGCTGATTGGATTTACTGAAATCACAAATGGAATATCCTATACCGCAAAACAGGGATTCCTCTTTGCTTATGCCTATCCTATGATGATTGCATACACAGCATTTGGAGGGCTCTCCGGTTTTGCTCAGACAGCTTCTATGGTAAAGGAAACAGGATTTTCCATGCTGCCTTATCTGAAAATGAAACTGCTCTGTACTGCCATCTCCTTTGGTCTGTCTCTGCTGTTAATCTAGTGTGGTAACGTTTATCCAAATATAAATATTACTACACTAGTGTAGTCAAAACATGATGAGAATACGTCAGTACACTAGATTTTTATGCTGCTCCTGACGCATTCTCTGACTTTTGTCAGCTTACTCTATTCCCATCGTCCATAATCCCAGGCTGTGCATTAGGTGTTCTGGGTAGCTTCTGCATCCTGCAAAGAAGCTGTCTGCATCCCATCATACCCAAGTTCCCCGCGATTTGAGCGAATCTCATCATAACATCCTTGTAGAGAATGTAATAAATTCTCACTTCTCGCCTGGGTAGTCTCCATAGCGCTCGCCAATATTTCCTCTATCTCTTTTAAAATACTGTCTGTATATTCAATAGCTCCCATTCGGATGGCATCTGCATCCATAGCCGCTCGATCTAAAATCTCCTGCGCCTCATTGGTAGCCGCTGCAACTACTTCATCTGCGCGTTCATATGCCTGCTGCATGATCTCATGGTCACTGATCAACTCTGTAGTCTGTACTTGGGCATCGGCAATAATGGAATCTGCTTTCGCCCTGGCATCGGCAATGATATTCTCCTTATTGCTGAGCATCCTCTGATAATTCTTGATTTCATCTGGTACTTTGCGCCGCAGATCTGCCAACAAATCGTCCAATTCATCCTTATTGACAACAATCTTGGTATTGGAAAGCGGTTGATATCTGCAATGTTCAACGAAATCTTCTATCTCATCAATGACCTGCTCGATTTTGCTACTCATATACAATTACTCCTTAATTCTTAAATTTTTGCAACTATTTGCCCATGTCACAGATATACCAGCAAAGCTGTCCTGCACTTCAAAGAGGATTTGGTCTGTGCTGAGGGAGATCACTTTATGGAAATAGAAATTCAGCCCTGTTCAAATAAATTTGAACAGTCTAATTTTTTACATCCATAGGATTCTGAATAGTTACATATTTTTCATAAATTCTCTCCATTAGCTGCTCCGGCACAAAATGAGAAATATCTCCTCCATAGGAAGCAACCTCTTTTACAATTGTCGAACTTAAATAGGCATATTCCAGACTGGTGGTCAGAAATATGGTATCTACCTGCGAATTGATAATCCGGTTAGTCTGGGCAATCTGCAGCTCATACTCAAAATCTGTCACTGCCCGAAGTCCACGGATAATTATCGTAGCCTCAATCTTCCTTGCAAAATCGATCAGAAGTCCGTCAAAACATGTAATCTTTACATTCGGAAGATGACAAGTTATCTCATCTAACATACTAACACGTTCTTTCACAGAAAACAATGGATTTTTTGCACTATTGTTTAAAATTGCAACCACCAGTTCATCTACCATCTTTGCAGAACGCTCAATCATATCTATATGTCCAAATGTCACCGGATCAAAACTGCCCGGATAAATCGCTCTCTTCATATGTTGACCTCACACGGCTTATTTCATAAACTGAAGAAACATGTGCCGATTGTTTTTATATACTTTCTCTTTTGTGATCTCAAATCCCCATTGTTGTGCATAAGACAAGTCTGTATCTAATGAAGTTTCTACCACAATCATACTATCACTAGAAAGCAGACTGGACGAAGCTAACTGCTTTAGAACGTCTGCTTCTAAATTCTTGCCATATGGCGGATCCATAAATACCACATCAAAGGCCTCTCTGCCATCCAACTGCCGAATTACAGAGATAGCATCTGAAACGAACAGCGTACAATGCTCTGTAAACTTTGTAAATGTGATATTTTCTTGGATGCACGCCGCAGCTTTCCTGTTATTTTCCACAAAAACTGCTTCTTTGGCTCCCCGACTGACTGCCTCCAAACCAATCTGTCCGCTCCCTGCAAACAGATCCAAAAAACTACAATCTGCTAAATAAGGATTGAGTATATTAAACAACGTTTCTTTGATCCGGTCTGTAGTCGGTCTTGTATCCATTCCAGAAATTGTCTTTAAAGGAAGGCTTCTGGCGCTTCCTGCAATAATCCGCATAATTCACCTCTTTTGTTCACTTCGTAAACTTTAATTTTCAAAACACATGCCATCTAATATAGCCTGCCTTAATAGCGTCAGTGCACTTGCCACAGCATATTCCCGAATCTTACTGCGGCTTCCTGTGTATTGATTTTTCTCTGTATACACCTTTCCCAGGCAGTAACAACTCATATATACAAGTCCTACTGGCTTTTCAAGACTTCCTCCGTCAGGCCCTGCAATTCCTGTTACCGCAATACATACGTCTACCTCTGCGGCTTTTGCTCCTCCTTTGGCCATAGCCTCCGCCGTCTGCGGGCTGACCGCTCCATATTTCTGTAAAATATCTGCCGGAACACCGAGAAATTTTTGCTTAGCCTCATTGGAATACGTAATATATCCTTCCTTTAGATATTCTGATATCCCTGGTACATTGATCAGCCTGCCGGCAACCAGCCCTCCGGTACAGGACTCGGCTGTGGTAACAGTAAGATTATTGGCCTTCAACAGCTCGTAGATCGCCATCTCCAGTGTCACCTGCGGGTCATCGGTATAAATCAATGTTCCAAATCTCTGACGCAATACCTCTTCCACTGGCTCCATCAGCTTGTAAGCCGCTGTTTCACTCTCCGCCTTGGCAGTGATCCGCAGATGTACCTCCCCTGTTTTGGCATAGGGAGCCACTGTGGGATTCGTCTGAGCCTCCACCAAGTCTAAGATCTTTGTCTCTGCTGAACTCTCGCCGATTCCGCAGAGCTTTATCATTTTAGAACAAATGATTTCTGGCTGCAGCTTATGCAGATAGGGATATACTTGTTCCTCAAACATTGGAACTAACTCATTTGGAGGGCCTGGGAGAAGAATGACACAAGTATTATCATCTTTAACAATCAGCCCCGGCGCTGTACCGTTGACATTATATAATACCTGACACCCCTCTGGTACCAATGCCTGCTTCCAGTTATTCTCTGTAATGGTACGTCCACGCCTTTCCAAAAACAATTGAATCTCTTGGCGCGCTTTTTGATCTTCGACCAATTTCTTTCCCATAACCTTGGCCACGGTCTCCTTAGTGAGATCATCCTGTGTTGGTCCTAACCCGCCAGATAAAATAATAATATCTGAGCGTTTCATTGCCGTCTTTACCATTTCTTCCAAACGCCCTGGATTGTCTCCGACCACACTCTGATAATACATGGAAAGCCCAAGCATCGCACATTTTTCTGAAATAAATGCTGCATTGGTATTGACAATATTTCCAAGCAGCAATTCTGTTCCCACACAGATCAACTCTACTGTCATAACATATCACCTTCCACTGATATTTATTTTAAATCACCCTTATTTTTGCTCTCTCAGTACTGCTTTATTCTTCACAACATAATCAATCAAAGAAATTACCGTTAAAATCAACGCTGCATAGGTGACAACCATTGCACACATTTGATATATGTTGTTGTCATAATCTAAAATGAGCATTACAATCATTACCATCTGAAAAGTTGTCTTAAATTTCCCCCAGTAACTTGCGGCAATGACAATCCCATTATCAGAAGCCACCAGGCGAAAGCCACTGATAATAAATTCACGGCTGATAATAATAATAGAAATCCATGCGGCAAGTGTTCCATTGGCTGTCAGGCAGATCAGTGCAGCAGCCACCAGCAATTTATCCGCAAGCGGATCCATAAATTTTCCAAAATTTGTGACCAGATTGTACTTTCTGGCAATTTTTCCATCCAACAAATCAGTGAGACTGGCAATGATAAAAATTGCCACTGCCGCATACATTCCTGTCTCTCCTAAGCTCGGCACAAGCATACAGACCACAAAGGGGACGATTAAAATTACACGCAGAACCGTTAATTTATTTGGTAAATTCATGGTATCATCTCTCCTATCAAATCATATTCATATGCTCCTGTGACACGCACCCTCACAAAATCCCCTGTCATTAGCTCTTTATCAGTATTGACAAAAATATAGCCGTCAATCTCAGGCGCATCTCGGTATGTCCTGCCCACATAGGCATTCTCACCGTCCACTCTTCCCTCGACCATCACCCACAATTCCTGACCTATAAACTCCTCATTTTTGTCAAAGATTATCTCCTCCTGCAATTCCATGACCGCATCCCGCCACTCTGCTTTCTGCTCTTCCTCCACTTGGTCTGTAAATTCTGCCGCCGGCGTACCTTCTTCTGGCGAATAGGGAAACACACCCAGACGATCAAATTCGATTTCATTTAAAAAATACATCAATTCTTCATGCATCTGATCTGTCTCACCGGGAAATCCACTAATCAATGTTGTCCGCAGCGTGATGTCTGGTATCTCTTCCTTTAGATGCTGGATTTTCTCAGTCAGCTCTGCTTTTGTTGTCCGCCTGCCCATACGCTTTAAAATCGTATCATTGATATGCTGTATCGGCATGTCCAGATAATGGCAGACCTTGGAGTTGCGCTTGATCGCACAAATCAACTCCTCATAAATTTCTTCAGGATAGCAGTACAGGATCCGAATCCAATGGATTCCAGGAATTTCATTTAATTGATCCAGCAGCTTATGAAGAGACTTCTCTCCATATAGATCCACACCATAACGCGTGGTCTCCTGCGCCACCAAAATCAACTCTTTTACGCCCTGCGCCGCGAGCTCCCTTGCCTGTTTTGTCAATTCTTCGATCGGCACACTGCGATAACGCCCGCGAATTTTGGGAATAATACAGTAAGTACAGTTTTTATCACAACCTTCTGCAATTTTCAAATGTGCATAATGTCCTCCTGTTGTCAGAGAACGCTTGGCATGATGGACAGGCAGTCCTTCTAAAGACTGATAATTTTCATAATGTTTTCCCTTTTGCGCCTCGTCTAAAGCCTTGACAATCTCCTCATAAGAATTCGTGCCAAGCAAGACATCCACTTGAGGAATCTCTTTATGGATCTCTTCTTGATAACGCTGTGCCAAACAACCTGCAACAACCAATACTTTGCAGCTCCCACTGTCTTTGTATTCTGCCATTTCCAGAATAGTCTGAATACTCTCTTCCTTGGCGTCATTGATAAAACAGCAGCTATTGATCACAATAACCTCCGCTTCCTGTTCTACATTGGTAAATGTATGGCCGCTGGCTCCCAATGCACCTATCATAAATTCTGTGTCCACCAGATTTTTGTCACATCCAAGGGAAACAAACAAGATTTTCATATTTTTTCTCCTAATAGGTGACAATACCACATCATTTTATATATTCTATAAAATGATGTGGTATCATCCTTAAATGATACCAGTGTGAGCGCCTATGCCTCTGAATCTTCCAGGGATAAAGCGCTGGTTAAGGCCTGCTCACTCTGTGTATCCAATGTAACCTCTTCTTCGTCATTCTCTTCCCCAACAATTGTCACCTTACTGTTATAGACTTCCTCCACAGCGATGGACAAAGGTTTCTTATGAGAAGGGTTGTCAATCATCGGCTCCTCACCTCCGATAATCTGTCTTGCTCTCTTTGCGGTTGCAAGCACAATAGAATAACGACTATTTACTACTGGCTCCTCACCAATCTCCACGCCACTGTTTGCAACCTTCATCAAATCTGTATAAGAGGGATGTAGCATCATAATAATCATTCTCCTTTCGCAAAACGCTTCAATTCTGTTCTGATCGTTTCTATCAGCACTTGATTCTTCCCCACACGGGCATGTTCATTTTGAATAATCGAATGCACTTGCTGTACACACTCTGACAAGTCATCATTGATCACGAAATAATCATAATTTTCCACTCCCTGCGCCTCCTGCCAGGCACGGCTCAGCCGCATATCAATGACAGATTCCTCTTCCGTCCCTCTGCCTACCAGACGATCCTTTAATTCCTTTGCACTGGGCGGGGAGACAAACAGCAGCAAAGTATCTGGATAAGCTTCCTTAACCTTCAGCGCACCTTGAATCTCGATCTCTAAGATCACATCTTTGCCCTGTTCTAATTGCTTCTGTACATAATCCTTGGGGGTCCCATAGTAATGATTCACATATTGCGCATATTCAATCAGCTCACCTTCCTGAATCATTTGCTCAAATTCTTCCGCGGACACAAAAAAATATTCCTTTCCGTGTCTCTCTCCTGTTCTGGGAGCGCGTGTGGTGGCAGAGATACTGAGCGCATAAGTATCAGGATGCTCCTCTATGAGCTGTTTCATAATGGTTCCCTTTCCAGAGCCTGAAAAACCAGAAACTACTGTCAAAATCCCTTTTTTTTCCATCTGTTTTCCCTTCATTCTTCCCTATTCAATATTCTGAACTTGCTCCCGCACCTTCTCAATGGTAGCCCTAAGATTAATCGCAATCTTAGAAACCTCAATATCATTTGCTTTGGAAAGGATGGTATTAGCCTCACGATTCATCTCTTGTGCAATAAAATCAAGATTCTTGCCAACACTTCCTTCCATCTGAAAAGTATCTCTCATATTGTTGATATGGCTCTTTAAACGCACAATCTCCTCATCTGTACAGATTTTGTCTGCAAAAATGGCAACCTCTGTCAACAGCCTGCTCTCATCAATCTGGGTATCACCAAGCAGCTCATGCATTTTATCTGATAATCTTCTGCGGTACTCTGTAAGAATCTGAGGCGCACGCTGCTGAATCAGGTCTACATAATCAGACATCTGATCCAGCTTACCCATTAAATCCTTCCAAAGCTGTTCTCCTTCCCTTATTCTGGTATCTACAAACTGTTCTGCCGCTTCTTTGATCGCCTGCTCCAAAAGCTGCCATAACTGCTCTTGATCAATCTCCTGTGCTTCCATTAAAAGAACTTCGGGACAAGCGCATAACTTAGATGCATCCAGTTCTAACGGCAGCGCAAAATCTTCTGCCATCTGCCGCATATATTTCACATATTCTTTGGCAATCTCTTTGTTGTATTTTAATAATATCTTATTTTCAGCACCATCCTCATAGGCAATAAAAATATCCAGCTTGCCCCGCTGAATATAAGCTTTTAAAAGGCTGCGAACTGCACTCTCAAAACAGTTCAGCTTCTTTGGCATCTTGATTGTAATATCCTGATACCGATGATTCACCGACTTTATTTCCACTGTGATCTTTTGTGTCCCATCTCCAGCTTCACAGCGTCCAAAACCGGTCATACTTCTTATCATACAGATCCTCCTGTGTGTTGATCCTCTAAAACTTACTTATATGCATAGATGTAGACATTATAAAACAGATATTGGAAATAGTCAAACTTTCTTTTTTAAAAAAAATAAGATATACTAGTACAACAGAGCGAAACTTTGAAATTATATAAGCGAATCATGAACATACAAAAGGAGAATGACTATGGCATTTGATGGAATTGTAATTGCAAATCTTGTAAAAGAGTTAAATGAAACCATACAAAACGGCAGAATCAGTAAAATTGCACAGCCAGAAAATGATGAACTTCTGCTGACAATCAAAGGAAACCGTGGACAAATTCGGTTGTTATTGTCTGCCAGCGCTTCTCTGCCCTTAATTTATCTGACAACAGAGAATAAACCCAGTCCAATGACAGCGCCAAATTTCTGTATGCTGCTGCGAAAACATATTGCCAATGGCAGAATCACAAAAATAGAACAACCAAATATGGAACGTATCATTAAATTTGAAATTGAACACCTGAATGAGCTTGGGGATCTGTGCCATAAGTGGCTAATAGTAGAGATTATGGGAAAACACAGTAACATTATTTTCTGTGATCAGAATAACCGTATCATTGACAGCATCAAACATATTTCTGCTCAGGTCAGCTCGGTGCGCGAGGTTCTTCCAGGAAGGACTTATTTTATTCCACAAACACAAGAAAAATGCAATCCACTTACCACCTCACAAGAAGAATTTTTTGAAAAGGCTTGCTCCAAGCCATACAGCTTACAAAAAAACATCTATATGACTTATACTGGAATCAGTCCTGTGGCTGCCTCTGAGCTGTGCTGCCGCGCTGATTTGGATGGAGACCGGCCGGCTCAGGCATTGTCTGAGGAAGAAAAACTGCACCTCTACCACCATTTTTCCTGGCTGATGGATGAGATTAGGGAAGGCGCATTTTCGCCCAATATTATAAAAAATGGCAAAGAACCTATAGAATTTTCTGCCATCACACTGACTCAATATGCAGATTTTACTGTCACAGAATACCCTAGTATCTCTCAAGTACTGGAAACTTTCTATGCTGACAAGAACAATTATACCCGCATCCGTCAAAAATCGGTGGATTTGCGCAAGGTAGTGTCTACAATTTTAGAACGCAGCCGCAAAAAATTTGATTTGCAGCTAAAACAATTAAAAGATACCGAGAAAAGGGAAAAATATAAAGTATATGGCGAATTGATCAACACTTATGGTTATAATCTTGAGAAAGATGCCAAATCCTTGACCGCACTCAATTACTATACCAACGAGACAATCACCATTCCGCTGAATCACCAATTGACCCCACTGGAAAATGCCCAGAAATATTTTGACAAATATAATAAATTAAAACGAACCTATGAAGCACTCACCGATCTGACACAGGAAACCAAAGAAGAAATTGAGCATTTAGAATCCATATCCACCTCTCTTGATATCGCTGTATCCGAGGACGACCTAACGCAAATCAAGG
The DNA here is from genome assembly GCA_910575005.1 of Lachnospiraceae bacterium. Taxonomy (GTDB): domain Bacteria; phylum Bacillota; class Clostridia; order Lachnospirales; family Lachnospiraceae; genus Petralouisia. The sequence continues at coordinate 213,226 of CAJTCL010000004.1, forward strand.
AAGAATTGACCCAATATGGTTATATCAAAAAAAAGCATACAAACAAAAGACAAAAAATAAAAAGCAAACCTTTTCACTATCTATCCTCTGACGGATTTCATATTTATATAGGAAAAAATAATTTCCAAAATGATGATCTAACCTTTAAATTTGCTGTTGGATGCGACTGGTGGTTCCATGCCAAAGGAATCCCAGGCTCACATGTAATCGTCAAAACCAATGGTGAAAAACTTCCTGACCGTACGTTTGAGGAAGCAGGACGGCTTGCTGCATACTATTCCAAAGGCAGAGAAAATGACAAAGTGGAAATTGATTACTTAGAAAAGAAAAATGTCAAAAAGCCAAACGGCAGTAAACCAGGATTTGTAGTTTACTATACAAATTATTCTCTGGTGGCTTCTCCTGATATCAGCGGATTAACACTGCTTGCCGATTAAATGTTACATTTTTTGTAAAAAACGGAAAGAACTACATGTCTAATCGTTTCATCTGTGCATATACTATCACTGTGTCCAGCAGGTCACAACAGATTGTCACTTAACTGACAATGAACAAAACAAAAGAAAGCATAACAAAAGACAACAGGAGGGAACGATATGTCTAATTCATCAAACAAAGCAGTAGTACCGGAAGCAAAAAGCGCATTGGATAAGTTTAAATTTGAAGTTGCAAACGAAATCGGCGTACCTTTGAAAGACGGATATAATGGAGATTTAACCTCCAGACAGAATGGTTCTGTCGGCGGCTATATGGTGAAGAAAATGATCGAGGCCCAGGAAAGACAGATGGCTGGTAAATAACAGTCACAAGCAGACATCATTGACGGACACGAAAGAAAAACAGCAGAATCTGATTAGCTGCCAAAGAACAAAGAAACAGCAGAATCTGATTGACTGCCTAAGAACAGAGAAACAGCAAAATTAGATTAGCTGCTAAAGGGCGCTGCACAGTGATGATTACACTCATTGCCATGCAGTGCCCTTGCTCTGTATGCTGACTTCTTATATTCTTAGGGTAATCTAATTTCAGAGATTATCAATCATTCATCCTAGCAATTTCCCACAAATACATGCTCTAGATATTTGCCTGCCAGATTTGCCAGGCGATAGACTAACTGCACATCTGTGGCATTTCTATCCTGCATCTGATATCTGGGAAAAAAACGGGTGATATGCAGTGGGATATGCTGCCCAACTTCTCTGGCAATCCACAAAGCCTCCGCTTTTATCTCTGAAACAGTATCATTTTCGCCAGGCACAATCAGGGTAGTAAGTTCCACATGACACGCTTGTGCCGCTTGGATGATAAATTCTTGAACTGCCTTCAGGCTGCCACCAAGTTTGCGATAATATTCTTCCTGAAATCCCTTTAAATCAATATTCATTGCATCTATAAAAGGAAGAATTTCTTCCAATACTTCCATTGAGGCTGTCCCATTTGTCACCAGCACATTTTTCATGCCATATGCTTTGACTAGTTTCGCTGTATCACGCACATACTCCCAGCCAACCAATGGCTCGTTATAAGTAAAAGCCACACCAATATTTCCAGATTTCTGACCATCCAGTGCTTTCTGTGCCAGTTCCTGTGGAGAAATATTTACTATATCTCGCATTCTGTACTGCAAACTATCTTTCATCTGCGCAAGGCGCATCATGGAAATCTCATGATTTTGACAAAATGGACATTTTAAATTACAGCCAAAGCTGCCCACAGACAAAATCATGCTTCCAGGATAAAACATTTTCAGCGGTTTTTTCTCAATTGGATCCAAAGCCAAAGATGTTACACACCCATAATTTTCTGACACGATACGCCCATCCTCATTTTTTCTGACCCCGCAAATACCTCTCTGTCCCGATTCCAGATTACAGGTATGCATACAAGTTCTGCAAACTGCCTTCATTTTTAACCTCCAGCACTATAAATGGCGCACAACCTCAAAGCGTTCCAGCTGTACTTCTTCCTGATCACCAATGCCGGCCTTCTGTTTGGCAATCGCCACTTGTTCTTCTACGGTATTCACGCCTTCTAGATTCGGCAGCAGCAGTCCACGCCTGCGTCCTTTCGTCACAACAACCCCATAACGTTTCACATCCAGCTTGTCCGGCGAATCAATCTCTTCCATCTCTCCCAAAACATCGACGCTCACAGTCAACCCTTCCAGTTCTTCTGCCTCCACCGCTGGAAATCTTGGATCTCTCGTGGAAGCACTGATGGCATTATAAATAATCTCTTCCGCTATAGATGGACATACTGCCTGAAGTGTCCCAATACATCCCCGCAGCGCTCCTTGTTTCTTGATAGATACAAACACCCCTGCACTATTGTTGTACATTTCCTCTGGAAGATTATCTGGCACATGAAGTACTCTGCCTGTACGAACGTACGCTTCCATTGATTTGCGTGCAAGCTGTACATAAGCGTCCTCTCTGTCTGCTAATCCCATCCTACCTCTCCTTTCCTAGTTCTGTTCGATTTCGTAGATACAAATACCATATCCAACACCAAACGGACCTTCATAAGACAGACGCTGTGCCTGGATATTCAAGCCTTCCAAGGCGCCCGCCAGAATCGTAAAAGAACGGTGCCCACACTCTCCTGCCTCTGCGCAAAAACGTTCTGAAAACTTGAAAAGTGCTCCAAAATCTGCCTGTCCCATAAGTTCCATAATACGGGCGTCATATTCTGGCCCTTCCTTTTGATATCCATAAGGACCATCTTCTTTTAGCCGATGCGATAAATCACCACTGGCAATCAACACCGTTTTGCGTCCCAGTGCTTCTATGGTATCTTTGATGCACATTCCCAGCTCAAAATGGATCCCAAACGGCAGTCCAGACAACCCAATTCGCACAAGCTGATAGTTTGTCCAATATTGATTTACAAAATACAACGGTACCATTGTCCCATGATCAAGCCGTGAGTCCCGCTCTCCCTCTGTGCCAGCCGGCAAATCCCTATTCCCAGCTCTTTGACATAATTCCTGCACAAATTCCATATCATATGGGATATTCATTTTCACCTGCCCTGCCCGAAACTGTCCAAAATCACCCTGTGCATGGCTTCCTGGAGAGATATGAAAATAATCTGCATACATCACAGAATGCGGTGAACACACAATAATTGTCTCTGGTTTAAGCTTAGCAATCTTTCTCGCTGCTGCGTGATATGCATCCACTGTCTTTTGAATCTTTTTTTCCTCGCCTCTGCCGATCTCTGGTACAATTAACGGCGGATGCGGAAGCATAAATGCTCCTAAAACTCCCATAATTACTGCCTCCCTTTGATAACACAGAACCTTGATATGTCCAATTATAGCACATTCAAGGTTCTGTTTCACTTTCTTTTTTAATGCTTCCCTTATTATCAGATTTTAATAGAAAAAGCGTTTCCGTGTTAATACACTATAATAATATTACCTGTTTTTTCTCTTATTGTTATCCCAATTCTTATCCTCTGTTGGTTTCCCTTCCTTCTTTCTTTCCTGCTGTTCTCTTTTTCTTATACATTCTTCATCAATTTCATATACACTGTTGCCATCTATTACTAATCTTCCCATCTCCCATCCTCCTAAAATTATTAGCATTCCTAATAATATATGAATGGCGGCACAAGTGGGTACCAAGATTCACAAGAGTGCTCCTAAGTGAAATGCAGCATAAGAACACAACATTGATAACCACTTTGCACAACATGCATAAGCCCTTTGTCATAATCCGTTCAACGCACACATAAATTAAAATAAAAAAGGTGAATGCAATGGAATCAATTGATACACTGATTCAGGACCGACACTTGGAAATGATCAAAGCGGCGCTTCCCTATCTGAACAGCTCCCGTCAAAGAAGCATGGCCATGATGGTAAAATTTATGGAATTACAGCGCACGATGGCATTGTTCCAAAATCCAGAAAACAACCTGCGCATGTGTTCTGAGGAAGAGAATGACGAGAATGCGCCGCTGCAAATGCTGAGTGCCATACGTGATTACTGCACGGAAAAGGAAAAAGACGTCATTGACAATATGATCACCTTTGTGCAGATGTTTTCTACTTATGGAACCCTGTTTACTTAACCATATTTCGCTCCCAAAAAAGAAAGGAATGCTATGAACCCACAGGATTTATTGAACAACCCGCAACTGCAGAATATTTCTCCAGAAAAATTACAATTTTTAATGAGCCTTGCTCAAAGTACCTCTCCCTCTGGCTCCAATCCCCAAAATATGGCTGCATCCTTAAAAAACGCTTCTGAACGTGCCAGCAAAGAAGGGATGGATTTTTCCTCAGGAGAACGCGATCTCATTATTGAAGTCTTAAAACAGAATCTTCCTCCCCAGGAACAGCAGAAGGTAGATCTGATGATGCAATTAATGAAAAATATGCGCAAATGAAACACTCCGGCGTCATCAAACAAAAATTATGGCGCCGGAAAATCTCTATATTCCTTTCTTCTAAACTCTCTGCCAACCATAAAAAATGCGATCAATCCTGCAAGAGAATCAGCTATCGGCCCCGCATACATAATTCCGTCAATTCCGGCAAACAATGGCAAAATTAAAATCAAAGGCAAAAGGAAAATAATCTGTCTTGTCAGAGACAAAAAGGTTCCCCGCTTTGGCTTTCCAATGGAAGTAAAAAAGTTTGAGCTGATTGGCTGCATAAAATTGATAAAGGTACAAAACAAAAAAATATGAAAATAACGAATGGAAAAGCGGTAATATGCTTCTGAACCATTACCAAACACAGATATAATCTGTCTGGGGGCAAATTGAAACAATAAAAATGCTGTCAAGGCCAGCGCAAACCCACAAGTAACAGCAAACAGATACGCACGTTTTACCCTCTGGAATTTTCTAGCACCATAGTTAAAGCTTGTAATTGGCTGTAATCCCTGTGAGATACCAATGATAAATGATAAAAATACTTGATTTACCTTGGTAATAATCCCAGCACAGGCAATGGGTATTGCTTCTCCGTAGGCAGAAACAGAACCATAATATTTCAGTGATTTATTCATTGCAATCTGCACCAGCATCATGGCGAGCTGATTACTGCATGGAGCGGTTCCCAGAGCGGCAACACGGGCAACCACTGTTGTGCGGATCTTTAAATGTTCTCTTCTAATCTTTACGGTACGGCAATGACTTAAAAACCATACTGCCATCCCGCCAGAAATAAGCTGTCCAAGAATCGTTGCTATTGCTGCCCCTGCCATCCCCATTTGGAAGCCAAAGATAAATAAAGCATCAAGAAATACATTTACGACTGCTCCTGACAAATTACAGAGCATACTGATTTTAGGACGGCCATCCGCACGAATCAAATGTCCACCACCTGCGGTTAAAATTAAAAATGGAAATCCAAATGCTACAATTCCAGTATATGTCTTTGCATATTCAAGAACATTATCAGGAGAACCGAAAAAATGCAGCAATGGTTCCAAAAACAACAATGTAAACAGACATAAGGCCAGACCACAGCCAAACAACATTACTGTGGAATTTCCAAGATAATAAACAGCCTTTTCCTGCTCCTTTTTGCCCATTGAAATATTAAAGGCAGATGCCCCGCCAATCCCAAATAGAAGTGCAATTGCCACACATGAAATAGAAAGAGGATAGGATATATTTGTCGCCGCATTCCCTAATTCCCCCACACTATGGCCAATAAAAAATTGATCAACAATGTTATAAAGTGAGCTGACCAGCATAGCAATAATACTGGGAACTGCAAATTCAAATAACAATTGTTTTATCGGTTCTGTCTCCAGCGGATTTTCTATGGATTCTTTGACTTGTTGACTCATAATTTCTCCTTTCCGCCCGCGGCAAATCGTATAAGCGACATAATTCTTCTAAACCCCAAAGAGTTCCTGCCAGAAATATTTTTTCTAACACCATTAGAATTTCTATTGTATTTGAAAAAACCACTGTATCACCTGATACAATGGTTCTCTCTGCTAATTATTCAATTACCTTTTTTATTCTGACTGTGCTGCAGACACTTCCTCAATATCAAATAACATCTGCTCTAAATTATAGACATCTTCCTCATTTGGAGTATAAACCTTATTCACCAGATTAACACGAATTGTGGTAGACTGCTCATCTTCATACTCAACATTAGCTAAAGCATCCTTCATAGCATCCTTGAGCATTCCAAATACAGCCTCATTGATCTCATCTTCTGAAGGTGTCTCCTCTCCATTGGTTGCCTTTTCTGTCATCTCATTGATATATGCCTCATAAGCAGTATTATAAGTCTCCATAGCTGCAGCGTATAATTTCATCTTCTGGTATTTTACTTCAACCTCAAAGCCATCATCCTTCTTGGTTGCTTCCCCAACTGTATATTTCACATTCTTATATACATCCTTTACTACGGTCTCAAATTCACCCTTCAGCTCATCCGAAATTGCTCCCTGAGAGGTGAGACTCTTCATCGCAGTATCAATTCCCTGTGCATATAATTCCTCTGCCTGTTCCTTGGTTCCAACCTTTTCCTCCACAAAAGCCGTAGAATCATTCTTATAAGAGTTATCAAGCAAAGCTTTTATGTAACCGCTGGCATCAAAGTTACCGCATCCACCCAACAGTACTGCTGCCATCACTGCTGCAAGCAGTATCACAATCTTTCTCATTTTTTTCATAAACCATACTCCTTTGTGATAAATTTTCGTAACGTAACTATTATATAACTTTTACCATTTACTCGTCAATGGCTTTTTTTATTTTTTTCTAATCTTTTACAGCACCTGTTCACACTCATCTTTATGTTCTAAAATTGCTATATTAAAATCGTAACTATTATTTCAGAAAAAACATATTTAGCAAAAACTTGGTTATACTAAAGTTCATGGGAAAAAATTTTTTACTTTGTGGATTTACTGGATGGTGCCTGGAAATTTTATTTACTTGCTTTGGCTCGTACCGAAAACGTGAACTAAAACTCATGGGAAGAACCTCGCTGTGGATGTTTCCCATCTATGGCATGACTTCCTTCCTTAAGCCGGTCTGCCAGCTGCTCAGACGATTTCCCGCCGCTATTCGGGCAATATGTTACAGTATATTTATTTTTCTTGGAGAATACATCAGTGGAAGTATCTTAAAAAAATATCAGATCTGCCCTTGGGATTACAGTAAGGCACGGGCTAACATAAAAGGAGTGATTCGACTAGATTATGCCCCTTTCTGGATGGCCGTTGGACTGATCTTTGAAAAACTTCTACTGCGTACATCCTCAAAAAAACACCTCTCTCACAGATAATGGTCTTTCCAAATTTCATGCTTTTTTATTCCCCTATTGTTTATCATTGATCATTCCAAGAGCGAGGTTGTCGCACTAAGACCTTCTGAACGAATCAAAGTCTTAGTGCGACAACCCCAAACATTACACTCAGCAAATCCATTTTGCACATAAAAATTGCAAAATGGAGAAACTCAAATCATCCCTATATACATATTATCAAATGTCCAATTTTCCTATTGAATTTTATACCTTTCTGTTATATGATAGTAAAAATGTGGCGTCATAAATATTCACACCATTTAATTATAAGATAGGAGGCATTCTATGCAGCATTTAATGAGTCCATTGGATTTGTCTGTGGAAGAATTGGACAAACTGCTCACATTGGCAAATGATATTGAGAAAAATCCCCAAAAATATGCTCATGCATGTGAAGGCAAAAAACTGGCGACTTGTTTCTATGAACCCAGTACCAGGACAAGATTAAGTTTTGAAGCAGCGATGCTCAATTTAGGAGGCAGCGTGCTTGGATTTTCCAGTGAAGACAGCAGTTCCGCTTCCAAAGGTGAAAGTGTTTCCGATACGATTCGTGTCATTTCCTGTTATGCAGATATCTGTGCGATGCGTCATCCCAAGGAAGGCGCGCCACTGGTAGCTTCAGAAAAATCCACAATTCCAGTCATTAACGCCGGAGACGGCGGACACCAGCATCCCACCCAAACCTTAACGGATCTGCTTACCATCCGTTCCCTTAAGGGACGCCTTGACAATCTGACAATTGGTCTCTGCGGCGACCTCAAATTTGGACGTACTGTCCACTCTTTAATTCATGCCTTAATCCGTTACCCCAACATCCGATTTTCATTGATCTCCCCCGAAGAACTGCGTGTACCCAGTTATATCAGGGAGGACGTTCTTAAGAAAAATCGCATACCTTTCCAGGAAGTAGAACGCTTGGAAGAAACGATGCAAGATTTAGATATTCTTTATATGACCAGAGTGCAGCGGGAACGTTTCTTCAATGAAGACGACTATGTACGAATGAAAGACTTCTATATCTTAGATAAAAAGAAAATGTCTCTCGCCAAACAGGATATGATCGTAATGCATCCCCTCCCCAGGGTCAACGAAATATCTGTAAAAGTCGATGATGACCCCAGAGCTGCCTATTTTAAGCAGGTACAATATGGTGTCTATGTACGTATGGCTCTTATTCTTACATTATTGGAGGTGGAAGTATGTTAAATGTGGGCGCTATTACAGAAGGTTTTGTGCTTGATCATATCCAGGCAGGAACCAGCCTTTCTCTTTATCATGATCTGAAACTAGACCAACTCGACTGCTGTGTAGCGATCATTAAAAACGCACGCAGCAATAAAATGGGCAAAAAAGATATTCTAAAAGTCGAATGTGATATTGATACTTTGAACTTGGACGTACTGGGTTTTATCGACCACAATATTACTGTCAATATCATCAAAGGTGAAAAAATTGTCGAAAAACGGGAACTTCAGCTTCCCAAAAAGATTAAAAATGTCATCAAATGCCGAAATCCTCGCTGTATCACTTCTATGGAACAAGAACTTGACCAGATCTTTTTTTTGACAGACGCGACCACGCAAACTTATCGCTGCAAATACTGCGAGGAAAAATACAAAGGACCAAAACAAGTCAGATAATGATAAAATTTTGTATCATTGAGATGTAAATTGCTGTTGTACGCGATAAATCTTCGCACAACAGCAATTTTTTCAGGCAGAGGAACAGATTTATTTGTTATACTCAGATTCTGGCACAAGATTGTAGTGAATCCCATTGATATCCAATCCAACTAAATTCTCTGGATGAATGGTTAAATTTTTCAAATAATTGTCTGGATCTCCTTTTTTATTAAAGTAACCTGCTGCAATCCGCAGATCAAAATCTGGATTTCCAATCGCTGGTGAAAAACTTGATACCCCATACTCAGCGACATAGAACTTGGAACCATCTTTCATGGTAAACGCCAAATCAAGTTCATATTCATCCAAATGTTCACTGACATAACCTTTACTGCCGTCGTCATAAGTAACACGATATACGCCTTTATTGATTCCCATAAGACCATAAGATAATTTGGAAACATATAAATATTTAGGCTCATAATCTGGATGTGGCGAACCTTCCCCTGACAGCCGATAAGAAAACGTCTCCAGATTACTGTGCAGTGTGAGCTGTCCTTCTGCCTGACCATCATACATCGGATAAGTTAATGTCTGTGTTACATCCTTCAAATGATAATTCCCGCTGTCATCAAAGTGAAGAAAAGCAAAATATCTGGAGCCGTCTATTGCCAGTTCTACTTGTTCCACCAGGCTTTCTGACCAGCCAGTTGTGTTTTCCAAATCATGATCTTTTAGCAAAAAGCTTATATCATCGACATCAAATCGCTTCTCGGTCAGCCAGCGTTCCCCCTCCTCATCTAAGGCCTCATAGCAGATATTAAAATAGATACAAGCTCCATCCGACAACATTTCCTCTATTTTCATCCTGATATGTTCATCACAGTCTTCATATACATCATACATAACATCCTGCACAATATCAGTATCTTTGTAGAAAAATTTCCGCATAATCCCCTTTACACTCTCTGCAAGACCCGTCTGTGGCAAACAAAGAGCGATTACCAATATCGCCGCCGCAATCGTTCCTGAAAGTACTCCCATACGCTGACATCTATATTTCTTCTGTCTCTTATATGTATTTTTTTCAATCATATTCCAGATCATTTCTTGCTTTTCCTGACTGGGCAGCAAGTTTTTTTGCATATTCTGATAGTCTTTTCTCATATTCACCACACCCTTCCAATATTATCCTGCAGATTTTTCTCCGGCGCAAGTTCAAGCCTCAGCAATTCCCTGGCCTTTGCCAGACGGCTCCTTATGGTGGAAGCATTGACATGCAATATCTTGGCAATTTCTGCACTGTGATAGCCCTCAAAATAATACAAATACACTGGCAAACGATACTTTTCCTCTAACTCTTCTACCATCCGCAGCAATAAATTATCAGGATCTTCCTTTCCCCGATCGTGAAGAGCAGCATCATATGCCACCTGTTTCTTCCTCCAGCTTTTTCTAAGCTGTTTTTTACAGCAATTAGACGCAGTGACAATCAACCAAGCTTTCGTCTTCTCCTGACTTTGATATGTAAAACGGCCTTGCAGCAATTGTAAAAATGTCTCCTGCACCATATCGCAGGCATCCGCCTCATTTTTCATATAGAGAAAACAAATGCTATATACAGCTGCAAAATATTTCTGATACAATGCTTCTGCCTCTTTTACTTTCATATGCCTCACCCCTTCCAATTTTACTGATACTTATTGTTATCAATTATCTGTTTTTTGATAAGCGCTTATATAAATAAAACCCCTCAGCAACAAAAATTGTCCAAATCAAGTGGGAAAGATTTTATGCGCGCGAGCGGGTTGCAGAGCAGCAACTTCCACTCCGCGAGCTGCGCATAATTGTTTTTTATCTTATAGGAAATGCAAAGCACTTTCCTATAAGATAAAAAATAGGAAAATTCAAAGAATTTTCCTAAATCTGTTATTATTATAATATTTTTTAATTAAAGTCTTTTGTCTTTCCTTATGTTATACCCAAAGGCACGTGTGCCATTTGGCGTATCATAAGGTATAAAACTCTCCTGTCTATCAGCTCTTTTTAATAAACTCATTCTTACATTTTGGACAGGTGATACAGATTTTCCCCTTGCCCTTTGGCACTCTCACCTTCTGCTTACAGGAAGGACATTTATAAAAATGATAAATCTTGCGTTGTTTGAAATGCTCCTTTTTGCGATTCCACTTTACGACTAGCTGATATCTCCAATTAAGATATTTTTGATTTTCTGCAAATCTGCGCTCCACCTGCTTCGACATCATGCGATAATATTCATATCCCATCAGCCCCAATGCCAAAATATAAAAGATATCCAATCTGGTAAACAGAGAAATCAATAAAAATACCACCGAACAACCCAAAAACAACTGCCCAAGCTGGTCTGCTCCATACCGTCCCATCATAAAATGTTGTATCTTCTGTTTCATGCCTCTCCACTCCTATACAATCTCTCTTTTTCTTAAATGGTAGCGCAGAAAAACACAGAAGTCAATGGAGTTATTTTCTTTTAATAATTCTTTATACTTTGATAATTTTCTACTCCTCCGCGGTTTGATTTAAGACGGCGGAAAGCTGATTCATTCCACCTTGTACATTTCCCATAAATTTTAAGATATCCTCTACCCCCGCTGCCTGTTCCTCCGTGGAAGCGCTTATCTCTGTGGTGTTCTGCACTGCCTTCTCAGAAATATCCTCCACACTTTCCATTGCCTGCAATAAACGGTCTTTAATCATCACAATATGAACCAACTCTTCTTTCAAGAGATTTGTAACATTGATTACTTCCTGGGAAGATGCCAACATTGTTTTAAAAATCTCTACCGTATCATCTAATTTTTCATTAGATTCTTTGGCAATCACATTATTATTGTCCATTACCTTCTTAATCTCTTCCACGCTGGATATCACATCCTGCAAAATAGCATCTATCTTCTGCGTGGCCGCAGCGGATTCTCTTGATAAAGAATTAATTTCATCGGCAACTACTGCAAAACCTTTTCCAGCATCTCCAGCCCTGGCCGCTTCAATTGCTGCATTCAACGCCAAGAGATTGGTCTGCTTGGCAATCTGGCTAATACTCTCAATAATATCACCAATGGAACTGGATTTGTGCGCCAACAATGCCACACCCTCCGAAGCCACCCTTGTGGACTTAATATTTTCCTCGAATTTTTGTGATAGTTCCTCAATGGCTCTAATTCCCTCATCATTCTTTTCTTTGAGCTGTTTGATATTTTCCACAGTCTCAGCGACCCGTTCTTCAGAATTGATAATTTCACTGTTCAGATCGTTAAAAATCTCAATACTGTCTCTGACCTGTGAGATCTGCTGATTTGCACTTCCTGTAATCTCCTCTGCAGAGGAGGCAATCTCCGTTGTACTCTGTTCAAATTCACGCAAAGCATTATAAATCCGCTCAGAAGAATGCTGTAATTCATCAAATGCGCCCTTGACCTTATCAAGCATTTCCTCCACAGAATGCTCATTATTCTCCTCCGCCAAAAACAGAGTCCGCGCACGCACGATAATCATAACTGCAACCAAAACTGCCAGTACATACACCATCCAAATAAAAATCCAGATGGAAAGCGTATACATTGCAAAATACGCTTTTGAAAATACAACCATAGCTATTACATTTGGTACAATAGTAGCTGCCACACAAACCTTGATCAAAGACAGATCATAATATGGCACCGCCAAAAACAAAATTAAAAAATATGCCTCTACCATTGCCCCAAAACAGGCAGGCGTACCAAAAACAATCGTCACTGCACCCATAACCGGCAAAATAGAGATATAGACATATTTCGCATATTTTCCTAATACTTTTTCTAATAATTTTACCACAATGCCGCATGCTGCCATACCTAAGACTATGGCATCTCTTGCTCCCCCGCCATTAAACAGCAATACGTAGACAAATGCGACAACTGGTATCGCTGCCAAAAACAAAAACATTACCATGTTCATTCGTTTTTCTTCATTCTTTAGTACTTTTAATTCCATAATACCCCCACATATTCTCAATTACAATTAGCATTCTAAGCAGGGCTGTAAGCCGGGTTATGTCTTGGATAATCATCTATCTAGCCTGACTGTTGCCAGTCAGATCCTGCAACCTACCTGAAGCTGGCGGGCCACGTCAACACTTCTGATTCGGTCTTGCTTCGGATGGGGTTTACATGTGCCCTGTCTGTCACCAGACAGGCGGTAGTCTCTTAAGCTGCCCTTCCACCCTTACTGTACCACTAGAGCACAGCGGTATATTTCTGTTGCACTGTCCTTAGAGTCGCCTCCACCGGCCGTTAACCGGCATCCTGCCCTGTGAAGCCCGGACTTTCCTCACCTGCGGTCTTTCGACACTTGCAGCCGCGATTATCTGCCCTACTTAGCTGTGATATAAATTTATGTTGTTGATAATTACATGATACCGCTTTCTCTTTGGCCTGTCAAGATAAGGAAGGGGCTGTTACAATATGCAGCTTATATACAGTTACTGTTCACTCCCACGCCATTCGCAAAGGCGCTTACAGCGCTTTCCCGCTGCGTTGCAGCTAACTTTGCTCATAAACCGGCGTTTCCTTCATCAGCACAAATGGAGAAATCATCATGCAAGCATGTGATTGTCTCCATATTGGCTGATGAGTGAACTGTAACTATATACAATATATGGATTTTTGCGTTCTCAATACCATATTTTGTATATACCAGCTACTTTGTAACAGCCCATATCTATATCATTATAATTTTGACACTACTTTTTTATCTTAATTTTCACGCTGGCCTTTTTATTCGTGCCATCCGTAGACACAGCGGTGATGGTGACTCTCTTGCCTTTTCCGGCTTTCTTCGCTGTCACCTTGCCCTTGGAAGTAACCGTAGCATATTTTTTATTGGAAGTACTCCACTTCAATGTCTTATTGGCGCTCTTGCCATTTGTCTTTACCACTGCCTTCAAAGTCACTTTCTTCCCTGCTTTTAAGGTCTTAGGCGGTTTTTTAAAGGAAACCTTAGTGACTGCATGTTTCATGATCTTGATACGAATGGAACCCTTCTTTTTACTGCCATCCTTCGCAGTGGCAGTGATTGTGACAATTTTTCCTTTTCCTGCCTTCTTGGTAGTGACCACACCCTTACTGTTGACTGTGGCATATTTCTTCTTACTTGTACTCCATTTTACAGCACGGTTAGCAGCCTTTTTCGGTGTCACAGAAACCTTCAGTTTTACCTTCTTGCCTGCAGCAATCTTTACAGCAGGGGCAGAGACAGAAACTTTCTTAACCTTCACTTTATTGGGCTGCTGATTTCCACCTGGCGGCGTCGGTGTTGGATTCTCCTCTGTTGGCGGGACCGGATCTGGTTTCTCTTCTGGTGGTGTTGGATCTGGCTTTTCTTCTGGCGGCGTTATTGGATTCGGATCCTTTTTCGGTATCCCTCGAAAGAGGCGAATCTCTGCCGCAGACGCCAAATCCCCCACTCCTGCAATCACTTCAAACTTTACAAATCTTACCGCATTCTCTGTACGGAAAATCGTGGTCTTCTCCTCCTTATCCTCCGCCCAGGTACCTGTGCGCACTTCCTGAAAATCCGATTCCTTAAGCTCTGACAACTCTTTTGCCGCATTGCTGACCATAATCCGATATTTGGTCGCAATACCATTACTGTCTTTATCCTGGCGTGGCAGATAAGACAACTGGTACAAATCTTCATATGCCTCCCCAAGATCAATGGTCAGAGCATGGGGCAAAGGTGAGGCAGAATTTCCCCACTCACAATGCCAAAACGTATTTTGATCTCCATCAATCGCTTTTGAAGCTTCATTTCCTACATGTTGACTGTCTGCAAGGATCATCTTACCAGATAAACCCAGCTCCTTTACTTCTTCTATTTCGATTGTTTTTAGCTTGCCAATAGCCTCTGTAATCGCATCTGCTGCAGCTTGAATTTCTGCTTCTTTCGCATCTGCCTTCAGAAGTTTTGCACTGTCATATGCATTTTGCACTGCTTTCCAGCTCTCTGCGGTATACATGGCCGGAGCACTATCTTCCACTTGTGCCAAAGCTGCATCCAAAGCCCTCCACCGTTTCAACTCCTGGATGGCAAGCGTAAGTTCCTCTTTCTTCTCTGCCAATACTCCTGTCTGTGTCTCATAGGGCAATGCCAGAGCTTCCTCTAAAAGCTGCTGCAGCTTGCTCCATCTCTGTTGTCCAAAATCATATTCTTTTGCAGATAATCCCTGTGCTTGGCGTACTGCCTGATTTAAGGCAGTGCGCTCTGCGCTGTTTAAATTTGTAAAATCATCAAGTTTCCAAGAATCACTCCAAGAAATCATCAAATCTTGATTCTCACTGTCAACCTGAATTGGCAGCCATTGATATCTGGAATCTTTAAGATTATTGGCATTCCATTTATCACCCATATAGACAAAACTGCCCTTTTTGCCCTGCACTGGCAATACATAGGTACTCTGTCCGCCAAAAGAAATATCTGCCTCAGGACCTATACACGGATTTTTAAGATTATCCATCTGGAATGGTCCATTTTCTCCCTGCTCCGATAAACCGAGCCGGATATTTTTTGTCACGGAATAACCCATAGCATTGGGACGCCATCCGGTACAGCCAGAGGAAATCAGATAATAACTGCCCTGGTCTTTAAATATCGCTGGAGCCTCCCTTGCATAAACGCCTTTGCTGCCGCTCTTATCCACATAATTGCGGCTGTATTTTCCTGTCAGTCCAGTGTAATCCTCATTTAATTCTGCCAGATACAAGGTCCAGTTGTCCTCTGAAGAATAGAGCAGATAGCCAGCTCCATCTTCATCCACAAACAAGGTCATATCTCGGCTT
This sequence comes from Lachnospiraceae bacterium, assembly GCA_910575005.1. Lineage (GTDB taxonomy): Bacteria > Bacillota > Clostridia > Lachnospirales > Lachnospiraceae > Petralouisia. The sequence continues at coordinate 228,996 of CAJTCL010000004.1, forward strand.
TCGTTGCCATTGGGTCGAATGGTATCTAACAATTTAAAAGGTCCGGTTGGAGAATCACTGACTGCGATTCCAGTCTGTGCCAGCTCATATTTGCCGACACCCTCACCATCCTTGTGAAACCACATCACATAATTGTCATTTTTGGCATTGTAAATCACTTTTGGGCGTTCCATCACACAATTCCAGTTTAATTTATCATATAATTCCTGCTTCTTTTCCGCTGTCATATCTGCATAGAGCGCATTGAATGACGCAATTGCTTCTTTGGTATTATATTTCTCAAGCGTATCATATTCTGAGACTTTCTTACCGTCTGCTTTTGCCTGCTGATATTCCTCGGAAGATTCGGCGAGATACAGTGGTGTATCATTAGATGCTTCCCCTTTGGTCAAAAATGCAGGATTATTGAACACCGGAAGCGCCATCCCTTCATTTTTCCAATTATAGAGATCTGTGGAAGAATAGCAGGAAACACCGATGGCGGCAATATTCCCATCTGAGAGCTTATTCTCTCCTTTGTGTTCTCCATACCAATAATATTTCTGGGTTTTTTGATCCCAGAGCACTCCGCCTCCATGTGCCTGAATCATCACACCCTGATTGTCTAACCACTGGCTATTAGGTGTAAAACAATCATATGTAACCTCTGGTTCATCGGCATCTTTCTCCACATAAAGCTGCAGTGAGGGAGCCATGTCAGCAGCGGCATTTGTCATATTGGAAACTCCCTCGCGGCTGACAAATGCAAGTTCTATTCCCTTTTCCTCACAAACCGCAAGCGAAAGTGTCTTTGCCGTTGGATCTAAATTTTGCACCCACTCTGTGACGTCAATCGTTACCTTTGTGCCATCTATGCCTTGACTGGTATTATATTTCTCATCCTGTGCCATCACCACATTATTTTTATCAATCGGAAACGACTCAGAAGTTTTGACGGAAGTAGTATCTAACGTTGGAAGATTACTCCATTTTAATTCTGTCTCTTTCCACTCATCTGATACACGCACTGCCATCAGACGGTCTTCTCCGGTCTTGCTGCTCTCACGACGACCAATATAGGTCAACACCAATTCCGCCTTATTCATGGTATTTTGCATGGTGCGAAGTTTTGCCGCATCAAAAGATAAAAATGAAATTTTTGAATCCCTGTCATCATTGGCATCATTGCCCGCTGCTTCTCCAAAAATCCCTACTGAGGAATCATCTGAGAGGGCGTCGCCCATACGCATGGTACGAATATAATCCAGGCCGCCATAATTCTTGGTTTTTTCTGTCTTCCAGGATTTCACAGTGGCATCCTCTATGGCAGTAACAGAAACAGCTTTATATTTTGAGGATTTCACCTGAATCTCGATTGATTTTTCTGTGGTCTCATGAGCGTCCGTTGCGGTAAACACTATCACATGCTTTCCAACCTGGCTTTCCTGCGGCGTCCAACTAAAATTCCCAGAAGCTGCGTCAAACACAGCTCCCTCTGGCAATGTCCCCTCTTTTACAGCCAGCACAGGTGTTTCACCGTCTCCGTCCGTTGCATTTACCCGTAACCTTAACTCCTCCCCTGTCTTTGCTGTCAATTCACTGTCCGAAGGCAAAGTAAATACTGGCGCCTGATTTTCTGTCCAATCATGGTCAATTGTGCCAACCCCCGTCGTGGTAAGTTTCGCTTGGCTGCTGACTGTCACTCTCTGCCCTCCCACATAGTGATTTTTAATTGCCAGGTTAGTGACTTGATTGACATAACTTCCCGCTTCTCCATTGGAAAACCAGCAATTTTCCAAGGTGACAGCGGCAATCTGGTTATCCGCATCCAGACCATTGATATTAAAGTTTGTGCCAACTCTGGTCGTGTCAAAAGAACAATTGCGGAATGTCAATTCTTCATATTTGGGATAAGGACGGTTGTTGCCTGTTCCATTCTGAACAGTAATTCCATTGCCTCCTCCAGTAAAATTCATGGTATTTACATTTTCAAAGGTATAGTTTCTCATGGCATGGTTGTAGGAATCATGGCCTAAGCGAATCCCATTGCCGCCACTAAAGCTCCATCCTAAGGTATTGCTGACAGAGACATTGAAGGAATCTTCTGTGTCCCATGCCAGACAATCACTGTTGTACTGGTCAAATCCGGGAACAGTATTGGGAAATCCATCACTAGGGTTATAATGGCCGCTGGCAAAATTATCATCATTTCCCAGGGTAAGCGCGCCATTAATCGTCAGATCTTGTGCACTTGCCATATCAAGACCATCCACCCACGGCTGATTATAAGGCGTCAGTCCCTTGATATTATTTAAGGTACAATTCTTGCTGCCGTGAGACTCCCAGTTCCACTGTTTCGCATCTCTGACATATGTATCATTGAACACAATATTGGAAGACCGCACAATCATCACACCGCCCTGGTGACAACTGTCTTTGGCATCATGCCGGTCTTTGCGGTAATTCTCCACACCATTTCCATCAAAAATTCCTCTTCCTGAAATGGTAATATTTTGCGAATCCCAGATACCGATGGCCGGCTCCATTGCCTGCATACACTCCTGCAGACGATTTTTCATCAGCGCTCCTTCCTCCATATAGATGGTGACAGGCTTTCCTTTGCGGCCTCGAATTTCCAAACCAGAACATACATAGACGCCTGCTGGAAAATACAGGGTGTCATATGCAGAACCTTCCCGATAAATCTCGTCCAATGCCGCCTGCAATGCATAAGTCACATCATCTTCTGTCATTCTGCGCTTATTGGGAAAACGTACCTGGGTGGCAGTGTTTTCTACTAACTCCCCAGCCTCATAAGCAGTTCCGCCGCTGGTCGTTCCTGCTGGCTCCGCCTCCTGTGCCCCACTGTTGGGATGCTCTTGCAGATAATTTTCCATAAATTCTTTAGCATTTAAGACATTTGCAGCGCTGATATCCGGCTTATCTGTTTCCGGCGGATCGTTGATAATAGCCAGATAGGGCTTACCTGCCTGATCTGTTGGACCTCCGTTGATCATTACAAACGCATAACGAAGCTGATCTGACATGGTAAATGTTACGCTGTGTTTATCTTCACTGATCTGAATATTCTCTTTTGGGTAATACCTCTCTGGATAGACTGTTACTTGATGAATTGTCTCCTCCACCTGAACGCTATATTCCGGTGTAGCGTCTGCCGATGAAAATCTGGCAATGTCAAAGTTATTGCCATTGGCACTGTACTTTACCACCGGAACTGCCGTCCCATTCGCTGTCAATGTATACTTTGTGGATGCCACATCCCCTGGCGTACTCTCATAGACATGAATTTCTCCCCCAGACGCCTCCACCATCTGCACATCTTTTGGCAGCAACGGCATAAAATTTCCTAAAACCATTGCCGCGGACAGCAACAGGGAAAGCAGTACATGTGTATTCTTTCTCTGTTTTTCTCTCATTTCCCTTCCTCCTTTTGATGACTACAATGCAAAAACCATTTCTCCCTGCAAGTTGACCCACATCCAGCAACAAAATGCTGGTTGCGTTCTTGAATACTTTTATTCTAATCTCATATAAGTAGGAAATGTGTGCAAATCCAATACAGAATAAGGCATTTTTGATACAAATCGAGTAGAGAAAGTTTTGTCCTCTACTCGCTGCGCGCGGGGCACATACTGCGTAAGTAGTAAATTTCCTTATGTGCCCCTGTGCATATAAAAAACAAGAATCCTGCTCTTACAGAATTCTTGTTTATCCCATGACACGACACTATGAAAAATTTTAACTACATTCCAGATTTCCATATCTGCGCTTCTCTCAGTAAGCGCTCTATAATCTTTTGTTTGCCTGACGTATAATTCTCCCGATCCTTTGGAAATTGAGATGCCAAATTTTTCTTACAGGTATCATATAGCATTGCTTTATCAGGATTACTATTCAAATAATCACGAAAATTGATATAGTTATTCCACTCTTTTCCATTCCATTTAACAACATGTATGTGATGTGTACGTGTATCATTGTCAAAATTACCCATTACAAACAACATTTGTCCCACAACATCCTCTCCACGAAAAACAAAATCATGTTGTCTTAACAATTTGATATAAGGTAAAATGTCATTCAAATCACAAACACCGATAACAATATCAATAATTGGTTTTGCATAAATTGCAAAAATAGCAGTGCTTCCAATATGCTGAATATCAACAGCAGTATTTCCTAAAAGTTGTTTTAATATTCCAATTATATTCCTCGCATTTTTATCCCATTCTTCTTGGTGAGATATCAACTCCACGGTTCCTCTTTTTAATCCTATCATAACATACTACTATTTTTAAATAATTCTTATTCTGCTTCTTTCTCTATTCAGCTTACCAACCTCGGAGTACCCTGGTCTGATAACTAACAAATTCCTTATCTTTTTTTGATTTTAATCGCCATTGTTTCGGGGAATCTCCTACAATTTTCTTAAAATTGCGTTCAAAGGTGGAGACAGAAGAATACCCCACTTTCCAGGCAAGTGTCGTCATGGGGATATCCTGTTTTTTCAATAGCTCACAGGCTTTTTGGATTCGCACGGTATTGATATATTCCAAAGGTGAAACCTTCATACAATTGACAAACAATCTGCGAAAATACGCCTCACTGATATTACAGATTTCTGCCAAATTTTTAATCTTAATCTCCTCATCATAATGCAGCTCAATATGAACCAGAGCCGGACGAATTTTCTCCACATGCAGCACTTCCTTATTATGTTCCGCATTCATATCCTCATATAGGCGTATCAATTCCTGAATCATCACATACATATAGCCGCACACTGCTTCCAGATTTAAAACCTTCTGCTGCCGATTTTCCTCAAAAATTGCGCGAACTACCCCCGACAAGCTTGGATAATCTTCTGAATGAATCAAAATTGGAAACTGTGTAATCTGCTGCAGTATCTGTGTTCTTCGATATTTATCCTCAGGATAACATTTTTCTAAAAAACCTGCAAAATCAAGATATAAAAATTCCCAAGAACAGACACTACCCTCGGCGCTGTGTACTCCATGAGGAAAATTGCTGGGAATCAGTGAAATGGTACCAGGTTTATATTCTGGCGCCTCCTCTCCCAGAAAGACAACCCCTCCGCCAGAATAGCAATAACCTACCTCAAAAAAATTATGGAAATGCTGTTCTCCTGTCCGATAAGTGGTAATCCATTTTTCTCCAAGTAATGCCCGATCAAATCGTCCCACTGGCATCTCATAATAGCGAAACTCTTCTACCTTTTTCTGTTTCATTTTAAGTCAATCCTTCCGCCTCCCCATTACTACACCGAAAACTAAACAAATGAAGATGTTAGTTATTTCATATTAGGTGTACTAACCCCTTTTATACATGGAAACAACTTCCACCGATAAATTCCCGCAAAATAGAATTTTTGGCAATATCCTCACTGGGTACTGGGAGAAAATAATCCAAAAATTTCAACAGCCGTTTCGCCTCCGCATATTCTGGGCAGCTCTTATCTATCTCAAATAACAATGGTTCTGCATACTGTTTTAATACCGCCAATTCATAAACCAAAGCGGAATTAAACATAATATCTGCTTCCTCCTGGAAGGGAAAAATGTATTGCTCCTCGCCCCTGCGCACCGAATCCCACATGGCAATGGTCTCTTTGGCTGAGATATTACGTGTCCTGGCATCTCGAATAATGCGCCGAATCATTCTCCCGTCTGTGGTAGGCAGATTATTATGTTCATCAATATTTAACTGAGTCAATGCACTGATATAGATTTTCAATTTACTAGATTCCGGCAGCGAATAGGATAATTTTCCATTTAAACCATGAATCCCTTCTAACACCAAAATATCATTTTTGCGAAGCTGCTTATAGTTTCCCTTATACTCCCGCTTTCCTGTTCGGAAATTATAAGTGGGAAGTTCCACCCGCTCCCCCTTGAGCAGCGCGGACATATCCTGGTTAAACAACTCAATGTCCAGAGCTTCCAGACATTCAAAATTGTAAGTGCCGTCAGGATGTTTTGGTGTATCTACCCGATCAACATAATAATCATCCAAAGCAATTGGATGTGGCTTTAACCCCTGCGCCATCATCTGAATGGAAAGTCGATGGGAAAAGGTCGTTTTACCAGAAGAAGATGGACCCGCAATCATCACAAATTTTTTATCCGGCTTGTCGGCAATCTCCTCCGCAAGCCTGCCAATCTTGCGTTCCATTAGTGCTTCTGACACCAAAATAACATCCCGCACCCGTCCCTGTGCAATCGCATCATTTAAAGCGCCCACTGTCCCAATATCCAGCTTTTCTCCCCATTCCACAGATTCCCGCAGCACATGAAACAATTTATGGGAAGGGATAAATTCTGCAGTCTTTCTGGTATCTTTGTCTGGAAACATCAGCACAAATCCACCTTCATACAATTTCAGTTCAAAATATTTTAAATATCCGGTATTTGGAACCATATAACCATAAAAATAATCTTTATAGTTGCCAATACTGTAAATATTCACTTTAGAACTTCTGCGATATGCAAACAAACGCTCCTTATCGTGCATTCCCAGTTCACCAAACAACTTCACCGCTTCATCCGTAGAAATACTTGATTTTTGAATTGGACGTTTTTCTTCTGTCAGACGGTACATTTCCTGCCTAAGCCTTGTTATATAGGCCTCATCTGCTGTCTCTCCCAATAATTCACAGTAATGTCCCTGGCCAATCGAATGCTCCACTTTCACAGAAACTGGTTTTTTATCCTCTTTTGCCAGATTATAAACCGCACGCTGCATCAATAAAGTAAGACTGCGGCGATAGGCTTTGCGCCCCGCCTTATCTTTGGTTGTCACAAAAGAAAGTTCCCCGCCTATCTTTACTTTTTTCCAAAGCTCTCTGAGACGATTGTTAAAAAGCACCAAAACAATATCATCTTGAAATTTCGACTGGTACTGTTGTGCGATCTCTAGATAAGTGGTTCCCGCTGTATACTCCTTCTCCTCCCCCTCAATCAAAATCTTATATTTCTTTTCCTCCATCTTTTTCCTCCGCTATACAAACAAAAATGGCTGTTTTACGGGCTGCCCTTGGATCTCGATTCCTTCTGTATGCTTCTCAAGATACTGCGCCATATAGGGTATAAACAATTTTTCTATTCCATAATGCCCTGCGTCAATAATTGCAAGCCCTTGACTGGCTGCATCAATTCCTTCATGATGGTCTATATCCCCTGTGATCAACACTTGCGCCTTGGCATTAAGCGCACATGAAATCACACTCTTGCCGGAACCTGGACAAATCGCAACTCTTTTCACCTTCTGGCTTAAATCTCCAAATACCTTGACCATATCAACTTCAAATGCCTCTTTTACCTGTCTGATGCAGGTTTCAAGGGAAATCTCTTCTGGCAAATACCCTACTCTTCCAACCCCTTCTGGTCCCTGCTCTCCTTGATCAGTGATATCCAACACTTGACATTCCGTCAACGACATTTTCTGCGCCGCCAATTCCGCCATGCCCTTGACATCAAAATTAGTGTGCATTGCATAATAAGAAATATGGTTCTCAATCAGCTTTATCACACGTTTCCCAGTAAAATCATGATTGTTGACTTTTTTTAACCCTTTAAAAATCATGGGATGATGCGTCAGCAGCAGATCTGCCTTCTCTTTGACTGCCTCGGCTATGGTTTCTTCTGTGGCATCCAGCGCGATATAAATTTTTTTTACTTCTTGATCAAAATCTCCCACTAAAAGTCCTACATTATCCCAGTCGCAGGCAAATTTTTCTGGGGATTGCTCCTCTAATATTAATATGATCTCACTGCATTTCATACTACTGCTCCTTCCATAGTTGCAATACTTTTTCAATTTCCGCTAGATCCTGCTCCACCTGAAATCTCCGCCTAGATATATCACGCTTGGCATTTACACTTAACTGCTCTAAAATCTCCTGTTTCTGCTTCTGTTGACGCTGTAAATATAACTTTAGCACTGGATGACGCTTTTGAATCAACAATGGGCCATACTTCAATTCTGTCTGTGAAAGACAGCATCCAGATACCTGTTGATTTACTTGCATTGGTTTTGCTGCCATTATCGTATAAAATTTATTTTCCTCATATACCATATCTTCCGCCACAATTTGATAACCATGTTCCAATAAAAAACAGCGAAAGTCCATAAGTTCTGACTGTGGCTGTAATACCAGACGCTTTGCGGAATGTGCAACAGTTTCTCCCTGTGTTAAAATGCGCTTCATCAATGCTCCGCCCATACCAGCAACCACAATCGTATCTGCCTCTGCAGGCTTTAGAGCATTCAAACCATCTGAAAGCCTGGTCTCTATGTAATCTGACACACCATACTGCTGAATATGATCACGTGCACGCATAAGCGGACCTTGATTGATATCCATAGCGATGGCCTTTTTGAGCTTGCCACATTCCGCCAAAGAAACGGGAATGTAGGCGTGGTCTGTCCCCACATCTGCAAGAACATCCACTTTCCCGATCAAATCTGCCACCGCCTGCATCCTCTTTGATAACTGTAACATACGTTCTTCTCCTGCGTCAATCCAGATAGTCCTTAAGCTTGCGGCTTCTGCTTGGATGGCGGAGCTTCCGTAACGCTTTGGCCTCAATCTGCCGAATACGCTCTCTGGTCACATTAAATTCTTTGCCGACCTCCTCTAAGGTTCTGGCACGCCCATCATCCAGACCAAACCGAAGACGCAAAACTTTCTGTTCCCGTTCCGTCAAGGTTCCTAGTACCTCCACCAATTGTTCCTTGAGCAGTGTAAATGCTGCTGCATCTGCTGGAACAGGTACATTGTCATCCTGGATAAAATCTCCCAGATGGCTGTCTTCTTCCTCTCCAATTGGAGTCTCCAAAGACACTGGTTCCTGAGAAATTTTCAAGATCTCCCGCACACGGTCTACTGGCATATTCATCTCCTCTGCAATCTCCTCAGGAGAAGGTTCCCGTCCCAATTCCTGTAACAGTTGTCTGGAAACGCGGATCAACTTATTGATGGTCTCCACCATATGCACCGGAATACGGATTGTTCGCGCCTGATCTGCAATGGCTCTGGTAATCGCCTGACGAATCCACCAAGTAGCATATGTGGAAAATTTATATCCTTTTCGGTAGTCAAATTTTTCTACAGCCTTGATTAATCCTAGATTTCCCTCCTGAATTAAGTCTAAAAACAACATTCCGCGCCCTACGTAGCGTTTGGCAATTGATACTACCAGACGCAGATTTGCCTCAGCCAGACGTTTCTTTGCCTCCTGGTCTCCCAATTCCATACGCTTTGCAAGCTCAATCTCCTCCTCCGCACTTAATAGCGGAACTTTACCGATCTCCTTCAAATACATGCGAACAGGATCTTCAATGGAAATTCCATCAGGAACGGAAAGATCGATATTCTCAACTTCCACTTCGTCATCTTCATCAATGAGTATATCATCATCGTCATCGGAAATCCGCAGCACATCAATATTGTTGGCTTCCAGAAAATCCAAAATCTTTTCAAATTGCTCTGCATTCAGCTCCATATCCCGAAAAAAATCATTGATTTCCTGATATTCCAGAAAATTTTTTTTCTTTTTTGCTATTGCTAACAATTCCTGCAGCTTCTCGATAAATTTCGCACTTTTTTCTTCCATTTCGTTTCTTCCTTCCATTCGTTGTTTATATTTTGTCCTTATTTCCCATCTGATATACCAAATTCCATACTGTAAAGCTTTTGCACACTTTTCTTATCTGCAACAAGCTTCTGCAGTCCTGCCATATCGGTAGGTTCCAAATGCTTTGAACGATAATTAATACTGTTTTCTTTCAAACGGATGATAGTTTCTCTCAATGCTTTTTCTTTTTCCGCTGGCGTTGCAAGTTCTTTAAGGCTGGTGTGAAACAACTCTGCAATCTTTCGCTGCTGTTCTTCCTCTGTAAACATACTGACAATTCCAGCCGGATTAAGCTTCCCTTCCTGGTACTGGGTAAATAAAAGCTGCGCTGCCTGCCTGTACAACTCTTCTGTAAAATCCTCGGGTCCAAGATATGGCTTGACAATCTCAAACAGCTCTGGCTCTTCAATCAACCAAGTCAACATTAGCTTCTGTGACTGCTTCATACCATCCTCTTTCTTTTTTTTCTCCTGAATGCCAGATTTTAAAGCTTTGCTTGCTCTGACCAACCCTGCCTGTGTACCTTGATGCAAAACCAGACTGCGCAGATTGTCATAGCCCATCTGATAATTTCTCGCTACTGCTTCTATGTAATTCTCTCGCTCCAATGGCTCCTCAAACTGCAGAATTTTATTTGCAACAGCATTGGAAAAAGCAGTCTTGCCCTGTGGATCCTTTAGATCATAGTTCTGTTCTAACACTTCGACTTCAAATAGAAAACTATTTTGCGCCTCCATTATGCGCTCCTCATATGCCTCTGCCCCTTGCGCTTTTATAAACTCGTCAGGATCTTTGTAAGGCTTCATTTTCACAATCTTGGTTGTTATATCAGCCTCCTTTAAAATAGGAATTGCCCGCAGCGCCGCCTTAATTCCTGCTGCATCACTGTCAAAGGTACAATACACCTCCTTGGTATAGCGTTTGAGCAAATTGGCATGGCCGGCAGTAAAAGCAGTTCCCAAAGAGGCCACTGCATTGTCAAATCCAGCCTGGTGCAAGGCAATCACATCCATATAACCTTCACATAAAAGAATATAACTGCGCCTAGAACTTCTCGCCAAGTGCAATCCATACAAGTTTCGACTCTTATCAAATATGGCTGTCTCTGGTGAATTCAAGTATTTCGGCGAACCATCCCCCATCACACGGCCTCCAAAACCAATCACACGGCTGTTGGCATCCATAATAGGAAACATCACGCGATTCCAAAATTTATCATGCCCTCCTCGCTTCTCGTCAATCGAGATCAGTCCAGATTCCTTTAAAATATTGTCCTCATATCCTTGTTGACGAAGATATTTGTACAAGTCATCACTAAACTTATTGGCATATCCCAGACCAAACTTCTTCATAGTTTGCTGGCTAAGTCCACGTCCTATAAAATAATCCAGTCCAATCTTCCCCTGTTCCATCCGCAACTGTGCATAATAATACTTAGCTGCCACCTTGTTAATCTCTAGAAGTCTTGCCCGCTTGTCCGCTTCCTGCTTTGCCCTTCCAGACATTTCCTGCTTGGGCAATGTAATTCCTGCCTTCTGCGCAAGTGCTTCCATCGCTTCCTGAAAACTATAATTCTCATACTGCATCAGAAAAGTAACCGCATTTCCCCCTGCACCACACCCAAAACAATAATACATCTGTTTTCTTTGGGAAACAGAAAAAGATGGTGTCTTTTCATTGTGGAATGGACAAAGCCCAAAATAGTCATTGCCCTTTTTCTGTAAACGTACATATCCAGAAATCACATCCACAATGTCATTGGCAGAACGAACTTCTTCAATCAGCTCATCTGAATAATATGCCATTGATACCTCCTTTAATTCACCTGCCATGCTTTCGGCATGAAAAATTCCTCAAACTTAGCAATCGCATAACGATCGGTCATACCCGCAATATAATCGCATACCACGCGTTCTGTGGTCTCGCCCTGGTCGAGCATTGCAAGGTACATCTTAGGCAGTTCATCAATATTTTTCTCATAATAAGAAAATAACCGGCTCAGCAAATCCTCTGCCCGCTCCTCCTCATATTTGGCCACTGGATTTAAATATACATTCTCAAACATAAATTTTCGGAGCCCTTTCATGGCCTTCTCCACTTCCTGTGACATACAAATGTCATTCTTCCCAGGGCTATTCGTGATAATATTATGTATCAATGTATCGAGACGCTTTCTGGTCGTTGTCCCTAAAATTTCCCTATATTCAGAGGGAATGTCCTCCTCCGAGAGAATCTTTGCCCGAATTGCGTCATCAATATCATGGTTAATATATGCAATTTTATCCGAAAGGCGCACAATTTTACCCTCCAAAGTGGATGGCATTAGTCTGGTCTGGTGATTGAGCATCCCATCACGTACTTCCCAGGTCAGATTTAACCCCCGCCCATCCTTTTCCAATCTTTCCACCACACGGACGCTCTGTTCATTATGTTTAAATCCACCTTCACAGATCTCATTGAGTATGCGCTCCCCCGCATGGCCAAACGGTGTATGTCCTAAATCATGTCCCAGTGCAATTGCCTCCACCAGATCCTCATTTAGCCGCAGCGCTTTGGCAATTGTACGGGCATTCTGTGAGACTTCCAATGTATGAGTCAGCCTGGTTCGGTAATGATCACCTCTGGGAGTTAAAAATACCTGTGTCTTATGTTTTAGACGCCGAAATGACTTGCAATGTAGAATCCTGTCACGGTCCCGCTGAAATACAGGCCGAATATCGCACTGTGCTTCCTCTCTGTCTCTTCCTCTGGAATTTTCACTCAATGTAGCGAAAGGGCTTAAATAGTTTCGCTCTAAAAATTCCATGTTTTCTCTTATGAGCAATTTAATTTCACCTCCAACTGTCCAAGAATGCCCCTGGCATTCTTGCTGCAGAGGCAAAAATTATCTTCTAATTGATATATTCCCCATAAATTCCTCATTTCCTTTATTTTTTCTCAAAAAACCGCAGATTTTGCGAATAAACAGCCATTATAAAAAATTTTTATGAGAATTACTCTGACAGCCAAATTTTATAAAACTGCAAAGTATAATCATTCACTTTAATATTTTCCTATTCGTCCTGCAATTGCTTTTGCTATATGGTACAACGGATTTTCCATATGCTTTTTCACCTGCTCCAATTTACTGCGAATTGCAATACTCTGTGGACAATGCTGTTCACACTTTCCACACTTGAGACATTTTGAGGCATTGGTGGGATTTGTCTTTAGGGTAGTGCACATTACATATGCTTTCATTCCCTGAAACCAGCTATCTGTATATCTTGTATTATATGCAGAAAAACAGCCAGGAATATCTACTCCCCCTGGACAGGGCATACAGTAACCACAACCAGTACAGGGAACTCTCATGCAGTGGTTAATTTCCGCTTTTACCTTCTCGATCACCTCCAACTCATGGCTGTCCATACATCCTGCCTCTGTCTGTGAGGCAATTCTCACATTTTCTTCCACTTGCAAACTATCATTCATGCCAGAAAGCACCACTGTCACCTCTGGCTGATTCCATAACCAGCGCAACCCCCATTCTGCTGGACTTCTTCTTGGTTCCTCACGCTCTAGCAGCTTGACTGCTGACTTTGGCAGGCCCTGCACCAGACGACCGCCTCTGAGCGGCTCCATAATAATGACTGCCATCCCTTTTTCATGAGCACGCTTGAGACCTTTTCGCCCCGCCTGGGAGTGCTCATCCATATAATTATACTGAATCTGACAAAAATCCCAGTCATACGCCTCCAAAATTTTCAAGAAATTTTCGGTATTTCCGTGGAAGGAAAAGCCAATATTTTGAATCTGTCCCTGTGCTTTCTTGTCGGCAATCCACTCTGTAATCTTTAAACTTTGCAATCGCTCCCATGCGGCAATATCATTGAGCATATGCATCAAATAGTATTCTACATGATCTGTCTGTAACCGCTCTAGCTGTTCTCTAAAATAGCGTTCTATGTCCTCTTCCTTTTTAATATAGTAGTGCGGGAGCTTGGTCGCAATATTTACTTGATCACGATAACCCTTTGCCAGAAATTTTCCCAGACATACTTCACTCCCACCATAGGTATATGCTGTATCAAAATAATTTACCCCATGTGCAAGGGCAATTTTCATCTCCTGTTCTGCTTTTGCCTGGTCAATGCCTGTTCCTTTTCTGGAAAAACGCAGACATCCATAACCAAGGATTGATAATTGTTCTTGATTTCTCGGGTTGGCTCGATAAATCATACGATTCCTCCTTTTAAAACAAATTATAAAATATCTCCTGTAGAGGAATCACAAAATCATCATAGAGAGATATTGGAATCTCTTTTTTGCTCTCTTCCCGTTCTTGATCTGTAATCCCTAACCCCTCAGGCAAAAGCGCATACACCTCATCCAAAACAAATTTGCCATCCAAAAGAAGATAGGCTTCTATGGTACGCACAGTTGGGTCAACAATCCAATATTCTTTTACACCAGCTTTTTCATACAAGTTTTTCTTATATCCTCTGTCATTTCTGAATGTGCTGGGCGACAACACTTCCACTACCAAATCAGGCGCACCATGAATGCCATCTGGTTTGATTATGTTTTTATTACAGACAATCATGGCGTCTGGAATAACACGATCATTTTCTGTGAGATATACATCCACCCCATCATTAAAAGCTCTACATATTTTTCCTTTTAAGTAAGTTTGGAACTCATAATAGATATTAGAAGCAATAGTGTTATGGTTTACCGATGGCCGTGGAGACATAAGAATAATTTCTCCATTTAATTTTTCTTCCCAGAGTTCTTCTTGATAAGCTAAATTTCCCTTCATAGGCTTCCTCCTTGAAAATAAATAATATGCTGTGACAAAAGAGAGCCGGAAAGCAAATCACTCTCCGACTCTCTGAATTTTTCAACGCTTATTTATCCTTATCACTACCACAGCTACCTCTCAAAAAAGCAGCCTTACATATTCAAATCTGCGTCATCTAATGCAGGAGATGGGACTTGAACCCACACGATATTGCTACCACAGGCACCTGAAGCCTGCGCGTCTGCCAATTCCGCCACTCCTGCAGCTATGTCTCCACAAAACTTTACTTATTATTTCCTGTCTCGTGGAACTCACAATAGCTATTATATATAAAAGACCTTACTTTGTCAACACTTTTTTTCTTTTTTTTACAACTCTTTATTTACATGGAATTTTGAAATTTCCGCACGCAGTGTCTCTGCACTTTGTTTGGTCTTCGTCACCTGTTCTAACACTTCTGCAGATTCACAGGCAATGACAGATGCCCGCTGTGCAATCTCTGTCGTTCCCTCTGCTCCTTCTTCTGCTGCCTTAGAAATGTCACCTATGGAATTTTTAATTCCCTCCATATTGCCATACAATTCTTGGGCAATCGTACTAAATTCACTCATCAATTCATCCACAGAAGCTCCATCCTGACGGTATTGTTCTCCAATTGTAAGGAATCCTTCATAATCTGCTGTCACATCTTTGACAACAAAATCCAATAATTTTCTTGCATTGGAAGATAGATTTTCCACCGCTTCTGTTACTTCCTGTGTCACATCCTGTATCTTGATCACGGTCTGTCTGGATTGTTCTGCCAGAGTCCCGATTTCTCCTGCAACCACTGCAAAGCCTTTCCCTGCTTCCCCTGCTCTTGCTGCTTCAATTGATGCATTTAAGGACAACAGATTTGTCTGAGACACCACATTCATAATCACACCAGATAATTCGTAAATCTGGTCTATTACCTTTGCATTTTCTAGTGCTGTCTCTAAGTCTTGTTGAATCTCATTTTTCAGAAGTGCCGCCTTCTCTTGAGCGCCTTTGATCTTAGTATTTGTCTGCTCTGCCCTGCCTTTGATTTCGGCAGCTCCCTGTGCCCCATCGTGAGAACGACTTGTAATGTGCTGTACAGAAGTATGTATTTCGCCAGCCGATTCATCCGCCATTATCGTAGTGGCTGCTGTCTCCTGCATCCCCGCAGACAATTGTTGTGTAGCTGCAGATACACTAGCAATATCATCATTCAGCTTTGCCACACATTCTGTTACCGAACCGGCAGCAACACTAATGGTCTCGGATTCTGCCTGTACATGGCTGATTAATTTTACCATAGCAGACTTCATATCTTCAATACATCTGGCCAGATGACCGAAATCATCACGCCGTCCCAAAAATTTTTTCATAAAATCTTTGGCATAATCTCCTTGCGCCATACTGTTCATCTGCTCGGCAGCCGCATTTAGAGATCTTGTAATATCTGTCACAATCAGAATCGCAATCAAAATCAAAAGCACAATTGCCACTGCAATAGATGTCATAGACAACATTCGAGCTGTCTGAAATATACTCTTTACAGGTGCATTATTCTCCACAGCTAGCTCTTCTAGCTCATCCACATAATTTCCGGTGCCCACTACCCATTCCCAAGGTTCAAACGCTTTGCTGTATGCACGTTTGGGATAAGTCTCAGTACTGCCTTCCTTAGTGTAATAATACTCAGTAAATCCTCCGTCTTCCTGGCGACCATTCTTAATGATATCCTTAATCATCTGATAGCCTTGACTATCCTCTGTCTCCAGTCGGTTTGTCCCTTCTGTCTCCTCACCCAAAAGAACTACATTATCCCCCTCATAGGTATCAATCCAGAAATATCCGCTGTCCCCATACCGCAGCTCTCTTACCATATCCGCTGCCAGTTTCTTTGCTTCCTCTTCTGTATATATCCCTTCCTGATATTCTAAATAAATCTCTTCCAACAGCGTAATTGCATTTCCAACTTGTCCTTTGATCTGCGCATCATAATCATCATATAGCACTTCTTTCATACTGGATATCGACTGCTGGTATGCCTTATCCATGCTGCTCATATTCATATAGCCCATCACACACATGGACACTGCCGCAACAGCCGTCAGTAAAATCAATCTTGTACGCACCTTTAAATTTGTAAACAATGCTTCCTCATCCTTTCTTTGGTAAATTGGGAGAAATAATGCCACCCTTCACTGCCATGCTGCTCCTTCCATACCATTTTACTATGTTAATTTTATCACATATATTGTAAATCGTAAATATTTTTTCTTATACATGATACTGTCTGTTTCAGAAACAATGTTTGATTTTAAGTTAAGCATACCATTTTACCAGTTACAGGCATTTCCATAATGCAATGTGTAAATCTTTGGATTGAATGGCCCAACTTTTATTCTACACCGTTGACAATACTCTCTGCTAAAATCATATCATCTAAAGAATTACCAGGCGGAACAATCGGCATCACATTACTCTCTCTATCTATGATAAATTCTATCACCGTGGGTACTTTAGAATTTTGCTTTGCAGCGATCAAAGCCTGTTCGATCTGCGCCTCTTTTTCTACACGAATTCCATATGCACCATAGCTTTCTGCTAATTTTATAAAATCGGGAGTATATGGGGGACAATCTTCACCTGGCTGATTACAGGGAACTGGACAGCTTCTGCGATAACGCATACAGGTACTGGAATAACGTTTGTCATAAAACATTTCCTGCCATTGCCTGACATTGCCCAAATATCCATTATTCAATATACATAGAATGATTGGCAGTTCATAAGCAACTGCCGTTGCCATCTCCTGAATATTCATCTGTATACCGCCATCGCCAGACACCACAATGACATCTTTTTGCTGATTCCCAATTTTGGCTCCTATTGCAGCTGGAAAACCATATCCCATCGTTCCCAAACCGCCAGAAGTCAACATCTGTTTCTGTTCATCAAGCGCTATAAATTGTGTCGTCCACAACTGATTCTGTCCAACATCTGTGACAATCACAGCATTGGTAAAAATTTTATTGATCGACTGTATAATCATTTGAGGGGTCAAACCAATGTTTTTCATAGCAAGCGGATGTTTCTCTTTCCAGCTATTAATTTGTGACAGCCAGTTGGAAAGATGCAATGGCCGAGCTTTTTTTCGCAATATGTCGATAGCCTGCTTTGCATCTGCCACAATGGGAACATCCGCAGCAACAGTACGAGAAATAGCTGCTGCATCAATATCAATATGAATAATTGTCGCCTCTGGTGCAAATTCTTCCGTGTTCCCAGTAATACGATCATTAAATCTGGCTCCGATGGAAAACAAAACATCACAATGGCTAATGGCAGAATTGGCAGCATAACTGCCATGAATCCCAATATTTCCAATATATAATTGATTTGTTGTGGGAATTGCCCCTTTTCCCATTATCGTTGTAATTACTGGAACATGTGTCAATTCTGCAAGCTCAGTCATCTCTTTTTGGGCATGGGCAATTTTAATTCCTCCTCCTGCCAAAAATATTGGTCTCTGAGCCTTATTCAGTAGTTCCAATGCTCTGTCTATTTGTCCAATCGATACAGAAATATCCGGCTTATAGCCATGAACTGAATTTTCTGTGGGATAACAATCACTCCCATAAGCTCTTTGAATATCCTTCGGTAAATCAACCACAACTACCCCAGGTTTTCCTGTTCTGGCAATATAAAAAGCATTTTTAATAATCTTGGCCAAATCCTCTCTCTTTCCCACTGTCACTGCATATTTGCATATACTTCTTGTTATGCCAACCGTATCAACCTCTTGAAATGCATCATTTCCGATCAGATATGTTGGAACCTGACCGGTAAAACATACCAACGGCACACTGTCATAGTTCGCTGTGGCAATCCCAGTCACAAGATTAGCTGCCCCCGGCCCGCTTGTCACAAGACAGACACCTACGTTTCCCGTAGAGCGGGCATAGCCATCGGCAGCATGTATCAATCCCTGCTCATGCCGTGGCAAAATAATATTTATCTCCTTCTCACCATACAATGCATTAAATAAGTCAATTGCCTGCCCTCCAGGATAGGCAAACAGGGTCTCCACCTTTTCCTCCTTTAATGCTTTGACTACTAATTGTGCACCTGTTATTTGCATCCACAATTCCTCCATTCAAATATTTATGCAAGTACTTGCACGCATTATAGTTATTTTTTTCGGTACTGCTATCAAACAGTACCGATCTCACTCATCTAGTATTTGACTTAATCCTTTGGCAAACATTTGCACACTGTTTTTGATATATTCTTCTTTTTCCACTTTTGTAAGTTTGTCGCCAAAAGAGGCCTTTAAAAACGTATAGCCAAACGTCGACGAAAAAAAAGTCATAGCAAGAGCTGGAAAATCCAATGGCGCTATGGTTCCCCTTTCACACATCTGATTCAGATAGTCTGTAAACGATGATAAAAAAGCTTGTGGAACCTGCATAATTAATGGTGCTGTTTCCTCGTACAATTGAGGAGCTCGCAATCCAATTGATAAATTTACAAAATCTGGCGTCATCCGATCCATATATGCTCTCATAAACATTTCTAAATCTGCCTGTAAGTCCCACTTGACATTTTTAAAAATATCTGGTGTTACGTTGGCTCTCCAGCCCGCCTGATTCACTCCCTGCAATACAATATCTTTCTTATTTTTAAACTTGCGAAACAAAGTACATTCATTGACGCCTGCTGCTCTTGCAATTTCTTTGGTGGTTGTTGCCACATATCCTTTCTCACGAATCAAAATCATCGCTGCATCAATGATTTTTTGACTTGTCTGATCCATATTTTCACCTCCATGCAAGTGAACGCTTTCATTTTAGCAAAATACAGAACTAAAGTCAACATTAATCTATGTTTTAGCCACGACAAACGCACGAATGTGTTTCACGACCAAATCCATACAACTAATAAATTTTTATAAATTTATAATCTGCTCCAGATGTTTTTCTGGATTCGTACCGATTGCATACCGTTTCTTTTT
>CAJTCL010000005.1 GCA_910575005.1 Lachnospiraceae bacterium
ATATCTGTAACTGTACTTACATAATCTAAAAGTGCTTTCATGAACAAATCCATCCTTTTTTCTTTGATTATACCAAAAAATGGATGAAATGTTCATAATTTATTCATTCATGCGTTTGTCGTGGTCTCTGCCTTTTCTCTTAATTGATTTTTTAATCCTGTATAGCGCTTCTGTTCACTAACATTCTGAATCATATTCTGAAAAGTAACATCATTGCCAACCAAAGTCACACATTTCTTAGCTCTGGTGACGGCTGTATAGAGAAGATTGCGATTCATCAGCATTTTGGGACCTGTGAGAAGAGGAATTACCACCGCTGGATATTCGCTTCCTTGAGATTTATGAATCGTAATAGCATAGGCCAGCTCAAGTTCATCCAACTGCTTAAACGAATAATCTACCATCCTTCCCTCTTCAAACTCCACAGTTACAATCTCCTGATAATTGTCAACACTGCGAATCAAGCCCATATCTCCATTAAAAACCCCCATGCCTTTGTCAATGGTAAGCCCATATCTGCTGCGAACTTCCCACTCCAATTGATAATTGTTTTTAATCTGCATCACCTTATCCCCCTCACGGAATACAATCTCACCATGTTCCTTTTGTATTTTATCCTTGTCTGGTGGATTTAGATACTGCTGTAAGATCTGATTCAGGCGCTCCACGCCCAGCAATCCTTTGCGCATTGGGGTCAACACCTGGATATCAAAGGGTTTTGCATCCACATATTTGGGAAGTTTTTGCTGAATAAGCTGAATCACTACACTGATAATTACATTGGCGTCAAACCGTTTTAAGAAAAAGAAATCCATACTTTTATTATCCAAGATCACTTCCTGGCCACGATTAATTTTATGGGCATTGACAATAATATCACTTTGCGCCGCCTGGCGGAAGATCCGTGTCAGACGGACAACATGGAATTGATCAGATTCTATAATATCCCTAAGGATACTTCCAGCGCCCACACTGGGAAGCTGACTGGCATCTCCTACCAAAATCAGCCGTGTCCCTGCCACTACCGCCTTAAGCATTGCATGCATCAACGAGGTATCTACCATAGACACCTCATCGACAATGATTACATCTGTTTCCAGCGGATTTTGTTCATTGCGCTCAAATCCTTCTGTCCCTTCCACTCCTCCATTAAGTTCCAACATTCTGTGAATGGTTCTGGCCTCAAAACCGGTTGTCTCACTCATGCGCTTGGCTGCCCGCCCTGTGGGGGCTGCCAAAAAAATATCCATCCCTTCCATCTCAAAATAACGAATAATGGCATTGATCGCAGTTGTTTTTCCTGTACCTGGCCCTCCAGTAATCACCAACAGACCGTTGCGGGCTGCCTCTCTCACTGCCATTCGCTGCAGCTCGTCCAATTCCAAACCTGTACTCTTTTCAATAGAATGGATGCGTCTGCTCAACTCTTTTTCAGGCACATCATAGGAGATATCCAATTCCTTCAGCATAACTGCTGTATTCATCTCCATATAATAATAACTGGAAGCATAGATATAATGTACCCCATCTATCTCCTTGATGACCAGCTTTCTGTCTATGGCAAGATCCATATAATGCTTCTCGATATACTGTGGCGATACTCCCAGAAGCTCACTTGCTCTGCTGCTCAATAACTGTTCCGGCAGACAAGTATGTCCCTCCACAGATGCGCGAACTAAAGTATATAAGATACCACTGCGAATCCGAAAGTCAGAATCCATATGAATTCCTACACGGGAAGCAATCTCATCGGCAATGCGAAAACCCACACCCTGGATGTCATCTGCCAAACGGTATGGGTTTTCCTTTAATATGCTGTATAGCTCCTGTTTGTAGGTCTGATATATTTTTATAGCAAGTGTCTGAGAAATACCATACTGCTGTAGAAAAATCATTGCCTGACGCTGTTCTCGTTTCCCCTCCACCTGCTCTGCAATCTCCATTGCCTTGCGTTCACTAATACCTTTAACTTCTGCCAGCCGTTCTGGTTCATTTTCAATGATTTGAAAGGTATCTTCTTGAAATTTTTGGACAATTCGGGCGGCTAACGCCGCCCCGATGCCCTTAATAGCGCCGGAACCAAGATAACGCTCAATGGAAAGCACATCCTCCGGCGGTTTTACTTGAAAGGACTCCATCTTAAATTGTTTGCCATATGTGGGATGTGTGGCGTAATCCCCTCTCAATTCCAGGGATTCTCCTTCACTGACCCCGTGAAATATTCCCACACAAGTAATCTCTTCTTCCCCACTGACAAAATTTAATACGGTATAACCATTCTCACTATTCTGAAATACGATATGCTCTACATATCCGCTCAGCGTCTCCACAAGTCTATTCCAGACCGTAATTGCGCTTCATCTGCTCATAGAGCATCTGCGCAAGCCCCAGACCCTCACCCTGTGCGGACTGTTCTGCATAACTTTGAACCATCTGTTCCTTATAGTAGTCCTGAAGCTGTCTGGTAGATGAAGAAACACTCTCAGACTCTGGAATCATCTTCTGCATGGCCTTAAACATCTGTTCTGTAAAATATGCCTCAAATTCTTTGCAGACTCCCATCAATTCCTCTTCGGTAGCTTTAGACAAATCAGAATTTAATGTCTCCTCCAGCTTATTGGTTGAATTTGAGGTCTTACCAGTATCATATAAATTACCCAATCCTTCTACGCTAAGACTCATAACGCTTCCCTCTTTCTATTCCATTATCGTTTTAACTGATTTGCCTGACCAAGCATATCATCTGATGCCTGAATTGCTTTGGAATTCATCTCATATGCTCTCTGTGCCACAATCAAGTTCACCATCTCATCTGCCACTTGTACATTGGAACCCTCCAGATACCCCTGACGGACAGTACTCAAAACCAGATTTGGTGTAGTCGCCTCATTCATCGCCTCACCAGAAGCATCTGTGACACCCAAAAGACTGTTGGACAACTTATCAAGTCCAGCGGGATTGTTAAATTGGAACAATCCAATTGACTGATTTAAAGCCACATAATTATTCTGTCCGTCCAGATAACCAAGCGCTCCCTCTTGGGAAACCATCATCTTGCTTGCCTGGATACCGCCTGGGAATACAATCGGATTTCCGTTGGTATCTAATACAGGGAAACCATCTGCTGTCACCAGGGTAAGATTTCCATCCTCCCCTACACTGAGCTTAAAATCACCATTTCTCGTATAATATGTATTTCCATCAGCTCCTCTAACTGCAAAGAAGCCGTCTCCATCTATTGCCATTGCGGTATAACTCTCACTGTCAAGATGCGGACCTTGCGTGAAATTGGAAGTAATCGCTGCCACTCTGGTTCCCAAACCGACCTGTGCAGATATAGGCTTTTCCTCACCATTTGCTGTGGTAGTCCTAGTCTGTAATGTTTGATATAACAGAGACTTAAATTCTGTCTTCTCGTTCTTATAACCAGTAGTATTCACATTTGCCAGATTGTTGGCAATGGTATCTACCGCTGTCTGTTGGGAAATCATGCCGGACGCTGCCGACCACAAAGATCTCATCATAATGAAAAAACTCCTTTCTATGCCTTACCTATGCTATTAACGGCTTTTTCTAATGTGCTGTCTATGGTCTGGATAATTTTCTGATTACTCTCATAAGCACGGGTGATATTGATCATCTCCACCATCTCAGAAACCACATTGACATTGGACATCTCCAAGGTTCCCTGGTTCACCTGCGCCTCAGAAACCTGCACCTGCCCGCCATCTACAAGATCATACATATTCTCGCCGTATTTTGCCAAAAAATTATAATCGGCAAAATCCACCACTCCAATTTGTGCCACCAACATATCATTTTGGTAGATGTCCCCATTTTTATCTACTACAATAGGCAGATTGGGATCTACTTGTATGTAGCCACCCTGCCCTGGGTTGCCTCCCATTGCCGCTGCCTGGTTGAGCACAAAATCACCGTCCTTGGTCATAAGATAGCCTTCCCTATTCACGGTAAAAGCACCATCCCTGGTATATTTTACGGAAGCCTCTCCCGCTTTGTTCGTATAGGAAATGGCAAAAAAGCCATCTCCGTCAATTGCCATATCATAGACATTATCGGTGACACGGAATGCTCCCTGTCCATAATCCGTATAACATTCTCCAATCTTAACCCCCAGAGTGACATCACCCAAGGTCTTGGGCAAACTATACGCTGAGGTATCTTTGATCTTGATAGCCAATTGCTCATCAAAGGACTGAGAGGTAGAACCCTCCTTCTTAAATCCGTTGGTGGCAGAATTGGCAAGGTTGTTGGTGAGTACGTCCATGCGGTTTTGCTGGTTAAGCATTCCCGTATAGGCCGTATATAATCCTTTTACCATATTTTCTGCTCCTTTATGTGCCAGTTAATCTGTTCCCCATCTATTTTGCTGGATTTGTAATGTAGGCTCTGCCTGATATCTTTTAAAATACGCTCTTGCCTACCATGTTGTTACTCCTCCATTTTGGCAGTTCCCGACAAAAATTCCACATACTTTCCTGTGCCGATCGCTACACAAGTCATTGGTTCCTCCGCCGTCATTGTATTGATTCCTGTTCTGTCCTCAATCAGCTCTTCCAATCCGCGAAGCAGCGCTCCGCCTCCTGTAAGAATAATGCCGCGGTCTGCCACGTCTGCTGCTAACTCTGGCGGTGTCTTCTCCAATACATTATGGACAGCATCGACAATCTGAATCGTTGCCTCCCGCAAAGCTTCCTCTGTCTCCTCTGAAGAAACAGATACTGTTTTGGGAAGTCCTGTTACCAGATTACGCCCTCGCACATCCATAGTATCATTCTGTGCCAGTGGAAAACAAGTCCCAATCTTAATCTTAATATCCTCTGCGGTACGCTCTCCAATCAGAAGATTATGCTTCTTTCTCATATATCGGACAATTGCCTCGTCAAAATCATCCCCAGCAATCTTAATGGAAGTACTTACCACTGTGCCTCCCAGAGAAATTACTGCAATATCCGCTGTTCCTCCACCAATATCAACAATCATATTGCCACAAGGCTTACCAATATCAACACCTGCACCGATGGCTGCTGCAATCGGTTCCTCAATAATAGAAACCTCTCTGGCGCCTGCCTGATAGGTAGCATCTTCTACTGCCTTTTTCTCCACCTCAGTGACACCGCTTGGAACACAGACGCTAATCCGTGGTTTGCGGAAGCTCTTCTTACCAAGAGCTTTCTGGATAAAGTACTTTAACATTTTTTCGGTCACTGTGTAGTCAGAAATAACCCCTTGACGCAAAGGTCTTACCGCAACAATATTTCCGGGTGTTCTTCCAAGCATCAAACGTGCCTCTTCTCCGATGGCTTTTATCTTATTTGTATCTCTGTCAAACGCAACCACAGACGGCTCCTTTAACACGACGCCTTTTCCTTTTATATATACAAGGATACTTGCTGTACCTAAATCGATTCCAATATCTGTAGACATCACATTTGTCCCCTTTCGTTTCTCTATCTAAACATCGTTGAACATAATAACTCTATTTTTCCATATACATCTACATTATATACAATCATAGAGAATTTTCAAAGTGTTTTTTTCAAATATGTAAAAAAAACCCTATTATTAACCTTTTCCAAATAACTCCTTATAAAAATTTATATTTTTTTTATACTTTTTGGAAATTCTTTTCTATTTTTTCACATATCGGTCACAATCTTTGGTTATACTAGTACCTGTACTAGCTGACAAGCTAATATAATTTTTCATAACTCATGCTTCCTGGGTTCTTCGGAATCCAGGAGGTACTCCCCGAATACTATGGAGCCGCCGCATAAAATTGATATGCGCGGCTCCTTTTTGTATATGTCCTAAGAACTTTTTCAAAGATTAAATAGCTATGCATACTTCTGTAATCCCTAAATGACAGCATTTTATGATATAAAAATATGGAATCTGTCTATTTTCCTAGACAAATCCCATATCTTTACACTTGTTCTTATTTTTCAAGATATTTCTTGATATATTTTCCTGTATAGGAGCCTTCCACGTTGGCAACCTCCTCTGGTGTTCCTTTGGCAATCACAGCTCCGCCGCCGTCTCCACCTTCCGGCCCCATATCAATAATATAATCCGCTGTCTTAATCACATCCAGATTATGTTCAATCACTACCACTGTATTGCCGCCTTCCGCCAATCTCTGTAAAATCTCAGTCAATTTATGCACATCTGCAAAATGCAGTCCTGTTGTTGGTTCGTCAAGGATATAAATAGTCTTCCCTGTACTGCGGCGGCTTAATTCTGTAGCCAGTTTAATTCGTTGGGCTTCCCCGCCGGACAGTGTGGTGGAAGGCTGGCCCAACTTCAGATAAGAAAGACCCACATCATACAAAGTCTGAATCTTCCTGTGAATAGAAGGCACATTTTCAAAGAATGTCAAGGCCTCCTCCACGGTCATATCCAACACATCATAGATACTCTTTCCTTTATATTTTACTTCCAATGTCTCCCTGTTGTAGCGCTTGCCGCCGCAAACCTCACAGGGTACATAGACATCTGGCAGAAAATGCATCTCAATTTTAAGGATTCCGTCACCAGAACAGGCCTCACAACGGCCGCCTTTGACATTAAAACTAAATCTTCCCTTGGCATAACCTTTGGCCTTGGCGTCTGGGGTTGCCGCAAACAAATCTCGAATCTGATCAAATACACCTGTATATGTGGCTGGATTGGAACGAGGCGTCCTGCCGATCGGCGACTGATCAATATCAATCACCTTATCCAACTGCTCAATCCCTTCTATTGTTCTGTGCTTTCCTGGAATCACTCTGGCACGATTTAGATCGCGCGCCAGGCGTTTGTACAAAATCTCATTGGTCAATGACGATTTTCCAGAACCAGAAACTCCTGTGATGCAGGTCATCACACCCAATGGTATATTGACATTGATATTTTGTAAATTATTTTCTTTTGCTCCCTTAATCTTCAGAAACCCCGTGGGCTTCCTCCTGGTTTCTGGCACAGGAATTTTTATCTTTCCACTCAGATATGCTCCAGTAATGGATTCTGGACTCTGCATGATTTCCTGTGCCGTCCCCTGTGCTACAAGCCTCCCGCCGTGTTCTCCGGCTCCCGGCCCAATATCCACGATATGATCTGCTGCAAACATCGTATCCTCGTCATGTTCCACCACAATCAAAGTATTTCCCAAATCTTTTAAATTTCGCAGCGTATTCAAAAGTTTATCATTATCCCGCTGATGAAGCCCAATACTTGGCTCATCCAGAATATATGCCACCCCTACCAGGCCAGAACCAATCTGAGTGGCCAGACGGATCCGCTGTGCCTCTCCGCCAGACAAGGTTCCTGTTCCTCTGGAAAGTGTCAGATAATCCAGTCCCACATCAACCAAAAATCCCACTCTCGCCCGAATCTCTTTCAGTACTTGAGCCCCAATTAACTGCTGTTGACTGGTCAATTCCATCTCCTGTAAAAATAACTGCAAATTCCGAATGGACATAGATGTGACTTCATAAATATTTTTTTGGGAGACCGTCACTGCCAACGCTTCCCGTTTCAACCGCTGTCCGCCACAGGTCTTGCATGGCGTCACCCGCATAAACTGCTCGTATTCCTGCTTCATGGTATCAGAACCCGTCTCACGATAACGCCTCTGCACATTGCGTATCAATCCCTCAAAAGCCACATCATAGACACCCTCCCCGCGCTGTCCTTTATAATGTACTTTCAACTCTTTTCCATTCGTGCCATTGATCAATACATTTTGAATCTTTTTGGGAAGTTCCTCATAAGGTGTATCTAAATCAAACCCATAGTTCTCTGCCAAAGCAGTAAGAATGGCATTGGTAAAACTTCCTTTGTCTGTACTCGACTGCCAGCCCATCACTTGAATTGCTCCCTGTGCAATACTTAATGATTTATCTGGAATCATCAGATCCACATCAAACTCCATCTTATAGCCAAGCCCAAAACAGTCTGGACAAGCGCCAAAAGGATTGTTAAAAGAAAAACTCCGCGGTTCAATTTCATCCACACTGACCCCACAATCTGGACAAGAAAAACTTTGGGAAAAATTAATTGGCTCCCCGCCAATCACGTCCACTGTCATCAGTCCTTCCGCCAATTCCAGAACATTTTCTACAGAATCTGTGAGACGTTTCTCAATCCCTGGCTTTACCACCAGGCGGTCTACCACAACTTCAATGTTGTGCTTAATATTTTTATCCAAAGGAATTTCTTCAGACAAATCATAAATACTTCCATCCACCTGTACTCGAACATAACCACTGCGCTTGGCCTGTGCAAATAATTTCTGATGTGTGCCCTTGCGCCCTCGTACAACTGGCGCCAGCAATTGAATCTTTGTACCCTCAGACAAAGACATAATCTGATCTACCATCTGATCTACCGACTGCTTCATGATTTCTTTCCCACAGACCGGACAGTGTGGAATCCCAATCCTTGCATACAGCAGTCGGAAATAATCATATATTTCTGTCACTGTCCCCACGGTAGATCTGGGATTGCGATTTGTGGACTTCTGATCTATGG
Organism: Lachnospiraceae bacterium; assembly: GCA_910575005.1. Classification (GTDB taxonomy): domain Bacteria; phylum Bacillota; class Clostridia; order Lachnospirales; family Lachnospiraceae; genus Petralouisia. Next base: position 8,533 of record CAJTCL010000005.1, read on the forward strand.
AAATAGCTGGGGAAAGTCCCTCTATCCGCTCTACATCAGGCTTTTCCATCTGTCCCAAAAATTGTCTTGCATAAGAGGATAGAGACTCCATATACCTGCGCTGCCCCTCCGCATAAATTGTGTCAAATGCCAGAGAAGATTTTCCTGAACCACTCAAACCTGTCAAAACAATAAATTCATTTCTAGGAATATTTACATCCAAATTTTTCAAGTTATGTTCATTGGCGCCTCTGATCTTAATGTATTGTTTTTCTGATTTTGCCATCTGTAAACTCCTTTATCTTAAAATCTTCTTGTTACATATCCCGCAGATTTTTCTTTAATTCAATCATCTTATCGCGCAGTTCTGCCGCTGCCTCAAAATTCAGTTCTGCTGCCGCCGCCTGCATTTTCTTCTGAATATCACCGACTAATTTTTCCAGTTCCTTTTTACTCATAGATTCTGGATCTTTCTGGAACTGGTACTCTTCTTTGGCCACCTTCTTGGAAATAGCAATCAATTCTCGGACAGATTTCTGAATCGTGGTAGGCGTAATCCCATGTTCTTTGTTATAAGCTTCCTGTTTTCTCCTTCTGCGATTGGTCTCCTCAATCGCCACCCGCATGGAATCTGTAATCACATCCGCATACATAATCACATGCCCCTCGGAATTGCGGGCTGCTCGTCCAATCGTCTGAATCAGAGAAGTCTCAGAACGTAAAAATCCTTCTTTATCTGCATCAAGGATGGCCACCAAGGTGATTTCAGGAATATCCAGCCCTTCCCGCAATAGATTAATGCCCACCAATACATCAAACACATCCAGCCGCAGATCACGGATAATCTCAGCGCGCTCTAAAGTATCAATGTCTGAATGAAGATATTTGACCCGAATCCCCACTTCCCGCATATAATCTGTCAAATCCTCTGCCATTTTTTTGGTAAGTGTAGTGATCAATACTTTATGTTTACCAGCAATCTCCTTATTTACTTCTCCAATCAAATCATCAATCTGTCCCTCCACAGGACGAACATCCACTTCTGGATCTAATAAGCCAGTAGGCCGGATAATCTGTTCGGTGCGAAGTAACTCATGCTCTTTCTCATAGACATTCGGAGTCGCCGATACAAACAACATCTGATCTATTTTACTCTCAAATTCCTCAAAATTTAAGGGACGGTTATCTTTGGCAGAGGGCAGGCGGAATCCATAATCCACCAGCGTACTTTTGCGCGACTGATCTCCGGCATACATTCCCCGCACCTGGGGAATGGTAATATGTGACTCATCCACGATAATTAAAAATTCTTCTGGAAAATAATCCATCAGCGTATTTGGCGGCTCACCTGGTTCTAATCCTGACAGATAACGGGAATAATTCTCAATGCCGCTGCAAAATCCTGTCTCTTTGAGCATCTCAATATCAAAATTTGTGCGCTCAGCAATCCGCTGCGCTTCTAAGAGCTTGTCCTCTCCCTTAAAATATTTGACACGCTCCTCCATCTCTTTTTCAATTTCCACTGCTGCCTGATGGATTTTCTCTGGCGCCACCACATAATGGGAGGCAGGAAATACTGCCATATGCTCCAACTGGCTCTTAATCTCCCCCGTCAAGACATCAATCTCTGTAATTCGGTCAACTTCATCTCCAAAAAATTCAACTCGAATAGCTGTCTCGCCAAAGTTTGCCGGAAAAATCTCCACTACATCCCCTCGCACTCGAAAAGTTCCCCTCTGAAAATCCATATCATTTCTGGTATACTGAATATCAATCAGCTTTCGTATCACCTCATCACGGTCTTTTTCCATTCCAGGCCGCAAAGACAACATCATATTCTTATAGTCCACCGGACTACCCAAGCCATAGATACAAGATACACTGGAGATAATAATCACATCTTTTCGCTCCACCAAAGCTGCTGTAGCTGACAGGCGCAGCTTGTCGATCTCATCATTGATAGAGGAATCTTTGGCAATATAGGTGTCTGTGGAGGGAACATAGGCTTCCGGCTGGTAATAATCGTAATAGGAGACAAAATACTCCACTGCGTTATGGGGAAAAAATTCTTTAAATTCTCCATATAATTGGGCTGCCAATGTCTTATTGTGCGCTATAATTAAAGTGGGCTTATTCAATGCCTGAATGATATTTGCCATTGTAAAGGTCTTACCGGAACCGGTGACGCCGAGAAGGGTCTGGAACTGGTTGCCTTCTTTGAATCCCTTTACTAGTTCTGCTATGGCCTGGGGCTGATCGCCTGTGGGTTGATATTGTGATACTAATTCAAAATAATCCATGATAATATCCTCCGTGTGAATATTTCCATTTTGGAAGAAATTCATTCCTTAAAACCTCTTCTGCTTAATTGTACAAATACCTTACACAATTATTACCAATCTACTTAAAAACACCCCCTTTGAGCAAAAATTGCTACATGTAGCAACTTTTTCAAAATCAGAAAATTCTTCATAAAATTGGATCATTCGAAAAACAAAACTTTTCTCATAGGAACGTCCTTATCGAAATTCTAATTTTTTGCTTAAATTTTTTACAACAGCTTTCCCATACTCTGCTTTTTGTCCATTTAAAATATTATCTTTAAGTTCTTGTCCAATATGCCAGAATAAATTTACTGTTTGAAGATTAAGAGTTTCAAATACTTTACGTTTAGCTGTCTCAATCAGATTAATAATGTTATCATATGTTTGTTTATAATTTTCTGGTGAAATCAGTTCATCTTTCTCATTAGCCTCCTCTTTATCATAGTTATTTGGTATTATTACTTCTTGCTATACCCTTCAATAAATCCGCTACACGCGTGTAGTCAAATCATTTTTTAGCTACTTTCCATATTCTTTATTTACAATGGCTCATGCAGTCTATTCAACCATGTTTACAAAGTTTATAATTATTGCTTTTACTCCTTTTCAATTTTCTTTGATTTAAGAATATCTTTTTCTTGAAATACACTTGAACCTTTTGTATTTCAATTAAACTGCTAAGAAAAACTCGGCAGTTACTGCCGCACCTAATTCATCTCTCTATAATAAATTTTTTCAAGTTCACTAAAATATCCGCCTTTATTCATTTAGCTTTATCTCATTGATTACATGAATCCAGGTCACAAAACCGCGTTTTTGAAAATAAATAGTACTGAATAACAACAAATAATACACATAGTATTATCCAGTCATTTGGTTTTTCATTATAACACATAAGTCAAAAAAAGTACAGAACAAAATCGAACTTTTGTTCTGTACTTTTTTATCATACAATGCAACATAAAAGTCAAGCAGATATATGATTCAAACATTCCTGCTGTTGTTCTTTTGTCATACTTTCACTTGTAATAAGCCCTTTTTTCTAACTGGATAACCTTTTTGTAGATGGATGGTGTACTGATTTTTACCCATTTTGAAATGTTGCGATATTCCACCAGTTTTTGAATATCGTATGCACTTAAAGATTCTCGTTTTAACATTCCCAATACAATCAAATCAATATTGGTTTGTATTCATATCACGTCTCCCTGGAATCTAGCGCTGGCATAACATCATCTATAGAGACATCTTCTCCAATTTTGTTTGCTTGTCCCCTTTCAACGGTCTTCTCTCTTTCAATGAACCGTTTATATAATATCTGCGTATCTCCTGTAAACTGAAAAGTCAACGGAGTATAACCGTACTGATTAATCAATTGCTGAATCATCCCAGCCTCATCTACCTTTTTCACACCACCAGGGACAAAATCACCTTCCATAATAATAGGATTTCCTGTTTTAAATAATCTTTCTGCCACATACATCATTGCATCAAATGTGACCGCTGAAAATATGCTGCTCTCACTTCTATTTGCGATAGAAATATTGTTACATATTGCCACCTTAAATGTGTCTTTGATGAAATAAGGTACCTTTATTGATTGAGACAATTTCATTGCAAATGTAGATTTCCCTGAAGCCAGATAGCCCTCAACAATAATTATTTTCTTATTTAAAACAACACTTCTTTCTCTCATAGATACCAATTTTTCAGCGTCTATCTAACAGTTTGTATATTAATATATCATAGATTTCTATCATATAATTGGAAATACATTCCTACTTTTATAAATATAATTCAAACAGCTTCCTCCAATAATCTTGCACATTGTCCCTAACTGCTTGGGTTCGCATTCTGACAACATCACGTACTTCTTGATCGTCACTATTTCCTGATGCATAATTTATGGATTGCCAAGAACCTTAAGAAAAATAACGATCCTGCTTCTCTTAGCAGTATTGGATTCATTACGAAAAAGAACCATCATCCCCTAAAGCAGCGTTTTGAATTTGTACTAGAATGTAGTCATTCAAAAATGGAGGTATTTGGAGAGTAAACATTATATTTTAACAGGTATCTCTTTAACACTTTTGATAACCAATATTATTCTCTGTCCTATAAAGTTAAAGTAAAAAACACCAGGGACGTGTAAAAATTTTACACAGCCCCTGGCCTGTAGATCATTTCATTCTAAACATTTGATGTTCTTCCCTATTAGAATCAGATTTTTTTGAGATTGCTGTTGCGAAACTGTATCGGAGTCATGTCGTATTTCTTTTTAAACATACGGTTAAAATGTTCCACATTCTGATAACCCACACTGTCAGCAATATTTTCTACTGTCATACTAGTATTTTTAAGAAGGGTCTTTGCCTTTCCCATACGCACATTTTTGACAATCTCACCAAACGTCTTACCAGATTTCTCCTTAATATACTTTGAGAGGTAAGGCTTTGATAAATGCAGTTTTTCTGTCAATTCATCCAATGTCACTGTGAGATAATTTTCATGAATATAATTCATAATCTCATTGAGCCGTTCATCCCGACACTGCTCATTCTGACGAATTTGTTCCAATTTATTGACTGCCACACAGAGCGCGTCTATGGATGAAGAAATAATATCCTCATCAATTCCCACACCCCAGTACTGAATGCCATTACAGGAAATTCCCACATAGGAGACCGCTTTCGCGGAAGAACCTCTGGAAAGTGAATGTTCCTCATAGACAGACAACTCATAGCTGATATTAAAATATTGCTTTAAGGCATTGCTCACAGCATCCAGTCGGCCATTTCCATTTCCAGTCACCACACGAACCTGCCCACCATGTGAAATCGTAGCCTCTGCCACCATTCCTCCCTTTTGTTTAAAATGGCATTCTGGAATCTGAAAATAGGGCATATTATTTACATAATGCTCCTCAAAAATTTGATAAACTAACTGTGGGGACAGTTCCATATGACGGCGATCTGAGATTCCTTTTACCGTATAGCCCACTTCCTCGCGCATTTTTTCAGGGATAGTAACTCCATAATTCTGTTTTAAAATATAGGCTACTCCGCCTTTGCCAGACTGACTGTTGATACGAATCACATCCGAATCATAAGTACGTCCCACATCCTTAGGATCAATTGGCAGATATGGTACAGTCCAGGGTTCCTGCATATGTTCTTCTCTGCAGGCCATTCCCTTGGCAATCGCATCCTGATGAGAACCTGAAAACGCAGTAAAGACAAGTTCTCCGGCATAAGGCTGTCTCGGTGATACCTGCATCCTAGTACAGCGCTCATAAGTTTCTGCAATTCGAGACATATCACTAAAATCCAATTTCGGATCCACACCATGAGAAAACATATTCATGGCCAAAGTGACAATGTCCACATTTCCAGTTCGCTCACCATTGCCAAACAATGTCCCTTCAATTCGGTCTGCCCCGGCAAGTATTCCAAATTCTGCGTCACAGATTCCCACACCGCGGTCATTATGCGGATGAAGTGAAAGCACCACATTTTCCCTGTAATGCATATGTTTGCTCATATATTCTACCTGCCCAGCAAAAATATGAGGCATGGCATTTTCCACCGTGGTAGGCAGATTGATAATCGATTTTTTCTCTGGTGTCGGCTGCCAGATATCAAGTACCGCATTGCATACATCTAATGCATAATCTATCTCCGTCCCTGAAAAGCTCTCTGGACTATATTCAAACGTAAAATTACCTTCTGTCTGATCTGCAAGTTCTTTCAACAGCTTGGCGCCATCCACAGCAATCTGTTTAATCTCTTCCTTACTCTTTTTAAATACCTGCTCCCGCTGTGCCAAAGAAGTGGAATTATATAAATGTACAACCGCATGAGGCGCACCCTTTACAGCCTCAAATGTCTTGCGTATAATATGTTCTCTTGCCTGTGTCAATACCTGGACAGTGACATCCTGTGGAATCATATCCCGTTCAATCAAAGCTCGCATAAAATTATACTCTGTATCAGAAGCTGCTGGAAATCCCACTTCTATTTCCTTAAATCCTACATCTACCAAAAGCTGGAAAAAATCTAATTTTTCCTCTAAGCTCATCGGCTCCACCAAAGCCTGATTTCCATCCCGCAGATCAACGCTGCACCAAATCGGCGGCTCTGTAATATATTCCTTTTTCACCCAGTCATACGTTACTTCTGGGGGCATAAAATATTGTCTCACATACTTCTCATAATTTTTCATTGTTAATTCCTCCATTTTGTACAAAAGTACATTGTATTTTTGTATCTATTTCGTACACTATAAAAATAGATATTCAGACCTTGCAAATTTATTTGAAAAGGAAGTAATATTTATTTTTTGTTAGTCTGATAATCCCAAAATCCGCAGGCAAAAGCCTCAGCAGAGGCGTATGACAGCTTCACTGGAATGTCTGAGGCTTGGGGTTGTGAATAGTTACATATTTTTCTTCTTAATCTTTTCAAAAACAAAGACTCACATATTATTTTTATATATTTCGGAAAGTTACAGAACTTTCCGAAATATATAAAAAATCCTCCGAATCTACTATCAACGATAATAGAGACGAAAGATATATTAATCCCACGCGGTACCACTCTACTTCATGTTTCCATGCACTCATCCACACTCCATACTGATTCCAGCACTTTCATGTTTATCTCTATAACGGGAGAACCCGCCCTGGCCTACTTTCTTGACAGAAGCCCCATATCTGTATACTAACAACATGATCTCTATGATCTTCCTGTCCCATTTCAGCCGGAAGCTCCAAGGCCAGTTCACTGTATTGGCGCTGCCATCTCCCAGCACCGATGACTCTCTGTAAGCTCCGCCGCAGCTACTACTCCTCTTCCTTGCTTTTACGTGTCTTATCTTAGCACATATCAATTCGATTGTATAGTGATAATTTAATCATTTTTATTGATGTATTTTAACATCAAATACTTGACCAAGGGCTGCCTTCAAACAGCCCCTTTTTGGTGAAGATATTTTTCTCTAGTTGCCAGCCCGCCGCGAATATGCCGCTCTGATTTATTGACATCTAATACTTTACGTGCCTGAGATGCAAGCGCTGGATTTATCTGTACAAGCCGTTCTGTTACATCTTTATGTACTGTTGTAACAAAAAGATACGTTTTCTAACTCTGCAATCCACACTTTGAGATCACATAATAATCCTTCTTAATGGTAAATATGTACAAAAAAAATCCAAATTTTTATTGTATTAACGGAAAAATAACGATATAATAAAAAAGAAGGGATAAAGATACCAGGGAGGTTACTATGAAAAAACAAAAGAATAAAATTAATTCAAAAAAAAGAATCGCCGATGAAATTCTCCATCGAATTGGAGGCAGTGTCGTTCTTGTACTTTTGATAATCGCTGTTGTCTCAATCTATATGGTAGGATGGCTGAGCATTACCTCAAAAGAAACAGAACTAATTCAAGAATCCAATGCAGCCGCAAATCAACTGACAGGATTTTTAGAACAATATACAAAAAGTGTGGAACAATTGGCTGCCAACCCAGAAATCAAATATGTCATGATGAACACAAAAGCAGGAGACGATATCCGGCAAACAAAAAAAATGGATTCTGTTATGGAGAATCTCATCAATATCTCAAATACAGATACTGAAAATGTCATGGCTGTATGGATCTCAGATTTAGATGCAAGTGTCCTCACACAGTCTGATGGTTTTATAAGTGAAGAGGGTTGGGATATCACCGGACGCGGATGGTATCACTGTATTGAGAACAAAGAAACTATTCTTACAGAACCATATGTTGATTCCTCCACTGGAAAGATGATCTTAAGCGCTGCATCTCCGGTTTATGATGATGCGACTGGAGCCGTTCTTGGCGCAGTAGGTATGGACATTTCACTAGATCACATGACACAACTTATGAGTGAATACAAGATTGGTCATAAGGGCTATATCTTGTTATTATCGGAAAATGGCACCTTCCTTTATCACCCTGATAATAATATTATTCAAAAGAATATTAACGATGTAGACATATCTCAAAATGTCAGAGATGCTGTTACGTCCAAAACCAATAAATTTTTAAAATATAGAACAGATGGCATTACAAAATATGGCTCATTACAATATGCTGGAGATACTGGATATATTGTACTCAGCAGCCTGCCTATGTCAGAATATCATGCCATATTAATTGCGATGGTAGTTGCATTGATCATTATCTTTGCGATTGGTATCACACTGATAGCAATCAGCATCAAGAAGAGCGCTGCAAATCTGACAAAACCCATCTTGGAGCTAAATCGTACTGCACAACAGCTTGCTGCTGGAAACCTGGATGTCAATTTACAGATAACTAGTGAGAATGAGATTGGAGAACTAGGGGATTCCATCCAAAAAACGGTTGATCGTCTAAAACAATATATTATATACATTGATGAAACTGCAGAAGTACTGGCACAAATTGCTGACGGAAAGTTAAGTATTGATCTCAAACATGATTATGCTGGTGAATTTCAGAAAATAAAAATTGCCTTGTTCAATATCTCTGATTCTATGAATCAAGTTATGGTTGGAATCCATGCAAGCTCTGAACATGTCTCTGTTGGAGCTACTGAACTCGCCACTGCTTCCCAAGTCCTGGCAGAAAGTGCAGAACAACAGGCCGCATCTATTGAAGAGCTGACAGCAACCACAAATACCGTTGCTGAACAAGTAGAAGACAGCCGCAGAGAGGCAGAAGCTTCTGCCGCAGCAACTGCACAGGCCACCTCAATGATTGAGCAAAATCAGGAAAAAATGCAGTTAATGATGAATGCCATGAATGAAATCCAACAGACTTCTCAGCAGGTGGTTGGAATTATTCAAACCATCGAAGATATCGCCTCACAGACCAATCTTCTGTCATTAAATGCCTCCATAGAAGCTGCCCGTGCCGGTGAAGCTGGAAAAGGATTTGCTGTTGTGGCTGATGAAATTGGAAAACTGGCGTTAGAGAGTTCCAAAGCAGCAAGCACCACAAGAGAATTGATCGAGATTTCACTCAAAGAAATCAACAACGGAAATAGCATTGCTGTTGGCGCTATGGACTCCCTGAAAGAATCTGTAAATGCCGTAGACCAAGTAAATGAAAAGATCCAAGTAACAGCCGAAAATGCTGCTATCCAAGCAGAAAACATGAAGCAGCTCCATATAGGAATTGAAGAGATCGCCCATAGAATACAAGATAACTCTGCTGCTTCCCAGGAAACCTTTGCTACTTCAGAAGAATTGGCTTCCCAGGCAGAAATATTAAATAAAATGGTACAAAAATTTGAACTTTATTAAACAATCTGGCTGATCATTGTTTTTGGGGCTGTCGTATTAAGAACAAAACATAACGGATATCGTATCTTCTGCAATCAGAATTTTCTATATCTTATATTATGATGTTGTCTTAATGCGGCAGCCCCGATTTCTTAATACAAGGAAATAAAAAACGCTTCCTTGTTATTTTGTATGATTATTGTTAATTGATATGGTATCTTCAAAACCTAACTCCTCAAAAAGACGCAGATAAATATCGACATTCCCCTCATGATCTACTTCTATTTTTTGGATAATCTGCTTAAGCTGTTCATTACTCATATCATGGACAGCAGTGATATCCTCAATACTTTTAAATGTCCTACTCAGAATATCCTTTAATTGATCCCCTTGGTTTAAATTGTATTCCACCAACTTTAACTCATTCTCCAAAACTTCTAATTGTGATTTCAGATCGCCCATTTTTTGATTCAATTCCTGGCGGCTAATTAAATCATCTGTATACATGTCCATATATTTTTGACGAGTCTTTTTGAGCTTTACCATCTTGTCCAACAAATTTCTTTGTATATTCACGTTTTCATCTTTTGCTCGATATAGTTTTAGAAATTCTTTGATTACGTAATCTATAATTTTTTTTCTGTATGTTAGTATGTCTGAAAAATAATTTTCCAGTGCTTGTACTAACTCCTCCTCCCCTAATGTCACAGTATTAGAACAACAGTCTGCTCCCCTTCCATTATGTCCCGAACAAACCCAACGGACATACGTATTCTTATAAGTACGGACACTCCTGCGAAAAGACCATCCACACTCTTTACATTTAATTAGTGTGCTAAAAAGATATTTATTGCTTTGGCGTTCACTCTTGATATGAAAAGCTCCATGACGGTTTTTTAAAACTTGCTGCGCTTTATCAAACTGCTCTGGTTCAATAATCCGCAAATCAGGACGGTCTGTGACCATCCACTCCTCTTGCTTCTTTTCTTCTCTCACTCCAGTCAAAAAATCGGTGACTTCCTGCTTGCCATTGATAATTTTTCCAATATATAATTTATTGGTGAGAATACGGCGGACTGCATTCTGGCTAAAATTACAGTTTCGCTTGGTTTTTAGGCCCCTTTCATTGAGCATATTGGCAATTTTCGCTGCTCCATACCCCTCTTTGGTATACAAATCATAAATTTGATGTACCACCTTCGCTTCCTCATGATTGATCTGCATATCAAAATATTCTCCAACAGTCTTATCATAACCATAGACGAGATTAGGCACCCGCCCTTTTTCAGCATTAATTTTCTTGCCAAATTTTACACGTTTGGAAGTATTAGCACTTTCTTCCTGCGCCAAAGCTCCAAATATCGTAATCACAAATTCAGATTGACCTAGAACTGTCATATTGGCTGTTAAAAAGGTTGTCTCAATTCCTAAGGATTTCAAAGTGCGAATGCTCTGTAAAAGATCGACCGTATTTCGGGCAAATCGAGAGATATCCTTTACCACCACCATATCAAACAGACCTTGTTTTGCATCGTCCATCAATCGTAGAAATTCTTTTCGATTCTTAATTTTGGTTCCCGAAATCCCTTCATCTGCATAGAGCTTTACCAAATGATGTCCATTTTTTTCCGTATACTCTGTAAAAAACTTCTTTTGTGCCTCTAAACTGTTTAACTGATCTGATTTATCGGTAGATACACGACAATAAGCAGCTATATTCATATCATTACCTTTCCATATTGGCACATTTTAAGGCTTCATCCTGCAAAATCTGGTCAATTTTTTTGCGGTTTACCTTTAGAAGAATTCTTAATATGTAATCCGCCGTAACTTTAGGCGTGTTTGGATTATGAAAATGATATTTTAAATCTTGATTCTTGGGAATCAGAACCACCTCCCTATTCCGTTTATTTGCTTTCATTTCATGTTTTTCTAACATATGATTGCAAAACGAAAAATAGTCCTGATTGTCCCATAATTATTTTTGATTACTTCCAATCAATACTTTTTTCCCACAAAAAGCAAAACCATATTTTCGTATTCTGTCACTGGAAATTCCTTTTGTGGTTAGATATACTTCATATTCTTTTTGACTGATCTGTGCTAAGGCTGCCTTTACCGTATCACAAAGCTCCTTTTCCTCTTCCTGATCTTGTACCTTGAATTCCATTATTATGGCGTCTTCTGACTTATTCCGAGGCTCCAGCATCACATCATATCTTCCAAATCCGCTCTCTCGATTTGATGTTATTATATAACGATCTGCCAATTCCACCATCAGCCCCAGCACAAAGCCATGATAAAAACGTTCTGGTTCGGTTTGGGATGCCTTTTTTCCTGTATCAAAATAGCTAAACATTTCCATACTTACGCGATTCATATAGACATTCATTGCCTTCACATCATTTATCAGCAGCGCCTTGATAAAATCATTATAATCCGCCCGATTCTCTGCAAACCATCCTTTGATCATCCTTCCAAACATCCGCCTTACTTCATGGTTGGTCAGATCCAGCTCATAATTCACTTCCTGAAAATCATCCTCGATTTCCTCATATTTCTCATAACTGACCACTTTTAAATATCCACTGGCCAGCAATAAGCTCCAGATTGCCCATTCATTCGTATCTAATTGGTCATATACCATCTGTTCCTCAATCGGTGTTATGAGGTGCTCTCCCGCCAAAAGTCTTTCAAATGCTTGCTTGATCTCCCTGTTTCCTTCTCGGAGAAGTTTTCCAATCAGGCGGTTTGAGCTGGTATTGGCCCAATACAACCCTGCCTTTCTCTTGTTCAAGTAATTTATGATGGACCACGGATTATAAATATCTTTCTGACTGCCGAATGTAAAGCCATCATACCACAGCTTTACTTCCTGTGCCTTATCTAACAGTCCAAATTCCTCTAGTGACGCAAATACTTCTGCTTCTGTAAAACCAAACACATCCGCATATTTATCAGATGTCGTGGTGACAACCTCCAAATTATTCAAATCTGAAAATATAGATTCCTTGCTTATTCTCGTTATTCCAGTCATAATTGCTCGTTCTAGATATGGATTATCCTTGAATGTGGAGTTAAACAAACTTCTGATAAAACCAACTAGTTCCTGCCAATATCCATTTACATATGCCTCCTGCATTGGCGTATCGTACTCATCCAACAATATAATCACTTTTTTTTCATAATAACGAGAAAGAAAATCAGACATTTTATGAATTGCCCATACTGCTGTTATCTCTTTCATGCCACCATTCACACTCTGAAAATATGCTTTCTCATTGTCTGTCAAAAGATTCCCCTCAATTAAAAATATATTTTTATTATACAAATCTTCCAAAATCTGATTGATAGATTGTCTCGTCCCCTGATAATCTTTTTCTTTCACATTGGCAAAAGACAAATTTATAACTGGAAACGTTCCTTGTAGACTTTGATATTTTTTATCCTCCCATATCGAAAGTCCCTCAAACAACTCTTGTCTTTTTCCATATTTGACAGAGAAAAACTTTTCTAACATACTCATATTTAAAGTCTTGCCAAACCTCCGCGGACGAGTAATCAAGGTCACATCATCCTCCGCTTCCCACCATTCTTTGATAAAACCAGTTTTATCTATATAGAAGGTATTCTTTATCCGTATTTTTTCAAAATCCTGATGTCCTATCCCTACTGTTCTAGGCATATATTCACCCCCTTCTTGCCCATTTTCCACAATTATACTCTATCACACTCTATTCCACAATCTATGATTTTTATCTTGTGGCTTATATCACAATGATTCTTATATGTATTTTTCAATCTCGCACTGGAACCATTTTGAAAAGAATTTTTTTCTGCCCTCTTTCGATTTAAAGATTCCTGCATAATCTACCTGTATCTGTTTTTTTGTTTTATTTTTCACAAATATAGTATAATTGTCTCCATTTTTCTTAGTCTTAGACCGCGAAAATAATGCCGTTTTACCATCCACATTCACAGTATTGGAATCCATAGTAAACTCCTGATCTTTACCAGTACCTTCATTCTGACAGAAACTCAAACCATAACATGCATTGTCAAATAAGTATTTGTCAGTCTTGCAGCAATGCCTAAAAACTATCTGAAAATTATTTTCTCAATTTTTTAATACTTGGTAACAACAAAAGCACCTTTGAGGGTCAGTTCACTCACCGCTCTCAAAGATGCTTCTACTTTTCAAATTCTTCTTGTCTTCATTATATAACTTGTCTTTTTATTTTATCCTCATATTTACCGTTCCATTTTGTTACTACCATATGTACCGTGCTCTTGCTAATTCCAAACTTTTTGGCGGTCTGGCGCACAGTAGCATTCTCCTCAATTATATAATTAGCTATATTAATTGCCCGTTCCTCTATGTATCCTTTCAACGAAAATCCCTCATACACTGCTTTTTTTATAATGTATGAAGAATTGGTGATAGTTATGACAACGGTTTTTACTTTACAAGCTACTATCTACATAAGAAAATTTGGTCTCTGTGGCTTTGAAAAATTCGCTTTTGGCCATATCAAAACATTCCATAATTTTAGGAGAGAAAACGCCACATTCATTGTTCTTAATCATGTTTACTGCTTCTTCCACTGCATACGCCTCTTTGTATACACGTTTGCTGACCAGCGCATCATAAACATCCACAACAGAGACAACCTGTGCCCAAATAGGAATGTCATCTCCTTTTAAACGATCTGGATAACCCCTCCCATCATAACGCTCATGGTGATGTCTGCAGATATCATAACAGTATTTATAAAACTCATTTTCTTCCTGCTTAAAATTCTCCAAAAGCTCACAGCCATAAATGGTATGCTTTTTCATCTCCTCAAATTCTTCATTCGTCAGTTTTCCTGGCTTTAACAAAATACTGTCTGGAATCGCAATTTTTCCAAGGTCATGCAGCGCTGATGCATTGACAATCATCTTCAAAGATTCATCGGTAAGTCCATATTCTGGAAATTCATCCTTGACATATTTTAAGATAATGCGTGTAAAATATTTTACTCGCTGAATATGCTCACCAGATTCCAGGCTGCGAAATTCTACTACAGAACTCAGCGCATTTATCAAAAATTCATTGTTGCGCTCCAGCTTTTCCTTACTCTCACGAAGCTGCTTGGTACGTTTTTCCAGTTTCTTTTCAATATCAATTCTGTTCTGGAATAACTCTATGATATTCTGGGCACGGCGCATCACCACTTTTGGCTCAAAAGGCTTATAAATAATATCAGAAACCCCATATTCATACGCCTTTACCTCACTTTTCACAGTTGCTTCCCCAGTAATCATAATGACTGGAATAGAATTCATATAACCTTTTACAGACATATACTCTAAGACATCCAGTCCTGATTTGTTCGGCATCATCAGATCCAAGAAAATCAGCGATAACGTATCATGATGTTCTTCCAACAAGTCTATGGTCTCCACGCCGTCTGCTGCTTCCAATATTTGATACTGCTCTTCAAAAATAAAACTAAGCATTTTGCGGTTAATTTCCACATCATCCGCAATCAATATGATATGATTCTCCATTTCTACCTCCAACGGAGCAGTTGCCGCACTTTTCATTCCTTTTTATCGTACTGCTCGAAATATAATTAAAATCTCTTTCCTATTCTAACATACACCGATTTGTAAAATCAATATAAATCTTATTACAGTTTTATTTTTGCCAAAGCATCTGCAAACGCATTGTTTACTGGTTCTTTTGCCTCCTGTTTCATCTTATTCATATAACGGGAAACATCTTTTTTTGATACCCCGCCCCCGCTCTCTTTTTTACGCTTTTCAAAAGCAGACAATTTCTCGCGATAGCCACAGACACAGATAAATTTTCTCTGTTCTCCCTCTCCCACCAATTCCATTTTTTTATGACACTGAGGACAACGGGCATTTGTAACTTTAGATAATGTTTTACGATAACTGCATGCTCGGTCCTGACACACCAGCATCCTGCCATTTTTATGGTTGACTTCAAGCATCAACTTGCCACACTGCGGACATTTCTTATTGGTAAGATTGTCATGACGGTATGTCTTAGAAGATACCTGAATATCCTTTACAATATCAACCGTATAAGTACGGATCTCTGCCTCAAAATTCTTCTTTTTTGTTTTACCTTTGGCAATATCAGCAAGTTCCTGCTCCCATCTTGCTGTAAGCTCTGGAGAAGTCAATCCTTGCGGCGCAAGCTCTAAAACCTGTCTGCCCTTGGAAGTCAGATGAATATATTGATCACGTTTTTCAATCATAAAACTGTGAAATAGTTTTTCTATAATATCTGCCCTGGTAGCAACCGTCCCCAAACCGCCAGTCTCTCCAAGGGTTTTTTTAAGTTTCTGATCTGTACTATCCATATATTTTACGGGATTTTCCATAGCTGCCAGAAGTGTTGCCTCTGTAAATGGCAATGGTGGTTTTGTCTTTCCTTCGATAATTTTTCCATCTGAAAATAAGATTTTATCCCCCTTGGAAAAATCAGGAATACTGCCTGTCATAATCTCCGCCGCAGAACCCTCTAAACCAGATTCTCTTCCATCTGATTCTTCTTCATCCTCTGTTAAAATACCAGATTCTTTCTGCAAAATTTTGATTTCCTGCCAGCCTGGGTTCTCTAAAATTCTTCCCTTTAAAGTAAACCATTCACCTTCACATACTGCTGTCACTTCCGTCTGCAGATACTCACACGGCGGCAAAAGTACTGCCAGGAATCGAGAGACCACAAGCTCATAAATCTTACGTTCCCCATAATCCAAATCCTTTAGATTTACTCCCTGCTCTGTGGGAATTATTGCATGATGGTCCGATACCTTCTTATCATCTACAAACGACTTATTTCCTTTGATAGAAGTCTTCAACAGCTTGCCGCAGATTGACGCATAGATCCCACTGCGGCATGCTCTTAAACGTTCTGGAATTGTCTCTACAATATCTGCGGTCAGATAACGGGAATCTGTTCTGGGATACGTCAAAACCTTATGACGTTCATATAAATTCTGCATATAATCCAAGGTCTGTTTTGCCGAAAATCCAAACATCCGATTGGCATCCTGCTGCAAAGAAGTGAGATCATAGAGCCTTGGCGCATAAGATTTCTGCTGCTTCTTCTTGACCTCCTGTACCACTGCTGTACTGTTTGTCACTTTTTCCAGCGCTTTTTGGATTTCCTCTTTGGAGAACGTACTGTTACCATTCTGTGGTGATTTCCAACTCCAATAAATGCCCTTGCCCTTCATCTTTAAACTGTAATACACTTTTGGGGAAAAAGCCTTGATCTGTGCCTCTCGTTTGGCGATAATAGCAAGCGTCGGTGTCTGCACTCTGCCACAGGAGAGCTGTGCATTATGCTTGACTGTCAGCGCACGCGTCGCATTTAATCCCACCAGCCAATCTGCTTCTGCACGTGCCACCGCTGCCTCATATAATTTCTGATAGTCGCGGGCATCCTTAAGATTGGAAAATCCCTGACGAATGGCCTTATCAGTAACAGAAGAAATCCACAACCGTTTCATCGGTTTTTTTATCCCCGATTTCTGAATAATCCACCGTGCCACCAATTCCCCTTCCCGCCCTGCATCTGTGGCAATAATAATTTGTCCGATATCCTTGCGGTACATCTGAGATTTGACTGTCTGATACTGATGTCCAGTTTTCTTAATTACTTGAATCTCCAAACGCTCTGGAAGCATGGGAAGGGTCTCCATCTTCCATTCCTTCCACTGACTGCCATAACTTTCTGGATCTGCAAGCTCCACAAGATGCCCAAGTGCCCAAGTTACAACATACTCTTTTCCCTCCAGGTAACCATTGCCGCCCTGCTTACAGCCCAGAACCCTGGCGATATCTCTGCCCACACTGGGCTTTTCTGCAATCACTAATGACTTCATCTATACCTCACACTTTCTATCATTTTTTATATGATTTACAATTTGTCTTAGATATTTCTGATTCCCCGACACCTGGGAAAATCACTGCAGCCATAAAACTGGCCGTAGATGCTGCTGCGCTTTACCATCTGTGCGCCACATTTTGGACACAATACTTCCGGCTCTGCCTGTTGCTTCTTATCCTGAATTTTTCCCAATTCCTCATAACATTTCTGATTCATCACACAGTCAGCCAAAGCGCGATGCGCGCCCGCCGTACTGATATGAAAGTATGCCGCCACATCCGAAAGTCTGTGATGAGATAACTGCGGCAGACACTGTCTGGCCATAAAAAGTGTGTCAATATAATTATTTTCCACTTCTTGCCCAAATAGACGCTCGGCGCCATCATAGATAAATTTTAAATCAAAGCTATGTATATTATGCCCCACTAAAATATCATTGCTCACAAACTGCAAAAATCCTCCCAAAGCCTCGGCAAGCTTAGGTGCATCCTTTACCATCTGATCTGTAATATGGTTTACTGCTGTGGCTGCTGCTGGAATATGTATCTTTGGATTGACCAATGTGGAATACTCCTCCACAACTTGATGCCCGCGCACCCGAATGGCAGAAATCTCCACAATTTGATCAACACTTGGACGGACACCTGTAGTCTCCAAATCAAATACTACATAATCGCCCAGATATTGATTCAATCGTTTTCCTTTGTTTCTCGTCACAGATATAATCCTCATTTCTCTTATGATTCCATCATTATAAAGGGCTTTGGAAATTTTTGCAACCTATATCTATTCTAGCTCCACAGCACTTAATACATACAGTCGAGACTCAAAATCGGTACACGGCGTCTGCTCTCTTCGTACCTCTCCGGCAGTACTATCTGTTGTGCAAAGCCCTAGATTCATCAGTTCATCCCCATAACAACAGAAACTATCTGCATTAATCTGATAACAAATTTCTGGATCCAATCCATGCAGACGTACTCTGGTAAATCGGCCATTCACCACATTCAATACGCGATACCACCCCACAATAGCCGTTCGTTTGTCCTCGCTGACCACCATCCAGGCCATCTCATTTTCCGCAAAAGGACTCTTAATCCGATAAAAAGTACCAAACTGCAGCAGCCTGCGGTATTGCTTCATAAATGCTATCTGAGTCTTAACCTCTGCAATCTCCTCCTCGGTCAGCTTATTCAAATCCAACTCATATCCAAATGTTCCGAAATATGCCACATTTGCCCTGGTGTGTAAGGGCGTTTGACGATATACTTGATGATTGGGAACCATTGATACATGAGTACCAATACTGCTGATTGGATAGCACAGAGAAGTGCCATACTGGATCTTCATGCGCTCCACCGCATCCGTGTCATCGCTGGCCCACCCCTGCGGCGCATAATAGAGCATTCCAGGGTCAAAGCGGCCTCCGCCGCTGGCACAGGACTCAAATAAAACTTCTGGAAATTGCTGTGTCAATCGCTCATAGAGGTCATAGACTCCGAGGATATAACGGTGATACACTTCTCCCTGACGCTCTGGGGGCAGATTAGAACTGAAACACTCTGTGATACTGCGATTCATATCCCATTTAACATAGGAAACCTTGGCCTGGCCAAGAATTTTTGCCATCATTTCATAGATGCAGTCCACAACTTCCCTGTTGGAAAAATCCAGTACATACTGATATCTGCCATGTGATTTTGCACGCCCAGGAACAGAAATCACCCACTCTGGATGCCGACGGTACAAATCTGAATCCTCATTCACCATCTCTGGCTCAAACCACAATCCAAATTTTATTCCCATTTCCTCCATACGCTGTGCAATTCCAGCGATACCATTTGGCAAACGAGCCGGATTTGCCATCCAGTCTCCCAATCCAGCCTGGTCATTATTCCGCGCCCCAAACCAGCCATCATCCAGCACAAACAACTCTATGCCACATTCTTTGGCCTTGCTTGCAATCATAAGCAGCTTTTCTTCCGTAAAATCAAAATAAGTTGCCTCCCAGTTATTGATTAGAATCGGACGTTCCCGATCACGCCAATAGCCTCTTGCCAGACGTTTCTGGTACAATCTGTGGAAAGTCTGGCTCATACCATTTAAACCTTGATCCGTATATATCATAACTGCTTCCGGCGTCTGAAAACACTCCTTTGGTTCTAATTTCCAGGAAAATGTATCAGGATGGATTCCAGCCAGCACTCTGGTGACATCATGCGCATCCACCTCTGCCTGCATCAGAAAATTGCCGCTGTAGATCAAACTAAAACCGATCGCTTCCCCCTGACTTTCTGTGGTCTCTGGACGTTTCAGCGCCAAAAAAGGATTGTGATGATGGGAAGAATTCCCCCGCATACTGCCAATCGCCTGGATTCCACTTGCCAGCTTATGTATCTCGATCTGCCGCTCTCTTGACCAGGCACCGGACAACTGCAGCCACTGATATTCACAATCTGGCAAATCCAGACAAAGACTGAGTGCCCGCTCAAGTTTCAGTGCCTGTGCACCCTCGTTGTGGTAACAGATACTTCTGGCTATGATTCCTCCCTCGGCAAAAATCGTGTAAAACAACTCAGCCCTGACTTTTGTGACTGGATCCAACAAATCAATCACCAGTGTGGACGCTTCATCGTCATCCTCTGTATAAGTTGCTGGAAGTCCTGTCAACAAAGGTTTTCCAGAATCCACATGATGGGAATGGTATTGAAAATCCGAGATCCGGCTGCCATTTTCCTGGCTAATCTCTACGGCTGAACTGCGATAATCACCAGTCCCAAAAACCGGCAGTTCCTGTTTGATATGTTCCAGGGAAAATGCTTTATCTCCCATAAAGGTACAAGACGCCATCGGCCGCGCCGCCAACTCCAATAAATCTGACATCCCTTTTCTGTCATGAATCTTTTTTCCAAAATACAAATGACCCAAATGTCCATTTTTCAAAACCATCATCACATAACTGATAGATTCATTATACATATGAAATACTTTTGACTGTTGATGATATACAATATTCATTTTCGTTTCCTCCTCTGCCTCTTTCCACCATATTTCTCTAAGAATCGTTCATATGTCTGGATTCTTTGATGGACTTATTATAAATACTTTCATCACGTATTGACAGAGTGTTTTGTATGCAAAAACAGTCAAAATGTTTCCAAAAGCTCCATCATCTCCCAATGTTGCTGCTCCAGCTTGTCCCGCTGGCTTCTGCGATACAACTTGCGGTAAAAACTGGGCGACCTCCCCATAAATTGTTTAAATGCTTTGGAAAATACCAACACGTCCTGATAGCCACAAGAGACGGCTACACATTCAATTGTCAGCTGTGTCAATTCCAAAAGCTCCCGCGCGCGCATGATTCGCAGACGTGTCAAAAATTCTTTTGGCGATACCTTAAGATTTTCCTGAAACACCTTGTACAGATAACTGCGGCTGACACCTGTATGCTTTGCAATCTCTGTCACGCCAATCCCTTGGGAATAATTGTTGCGAATGAAATTGACTGCCTTCTTCACATAGATGCTTCCCTGAGTCTCTTCCACGACAGCACTCATTGGTACTTCTCTGGTAAGCACTGCAAAAAATTGATACAATAGACTCTGAAGATCATATTGATTCGTCTGGGAACCGCTATGATGCTTTAACATTTCACTGACAATCCGTCTCAATTCCTCGCCATATTTACTTTGAAATATATGTTGATTGGCATTCAGCCCTAAATCCTCTAAAAATATTTCTGCCTGCATACCGGCAAACCCTACCCATAAATAAGTCCAGGGTTCTTTTTCATCTGCCTGATAAAAAATCAAAGTCTCTGGCTCAATCAAAAATCCCTGCCCTTGCTGCAGCATATATTTGCGGTCTCCCACTTGATAACTGCCTTTTCCAGACAAGATATAATGCAGAATATAATTCGGACGGATTGCCGGTCCAAAGCTGTGAGATGGTTCACATTCAGATACCCCGCAAAAGCACAGATACAGATCCTGAAATTTAGAATTCGTAAGCTGTAAAATATAAGCGTCTTCCATAGTCGTTCCCTCCCTTACAACACATGGGCAAATCAAATCGACTGCCCTGTATATAATTGTTTTTTATATTACTAGGAAATCCCCAGGAATTCCTATCAAGAACAAAGAATCCTGCAAAGCAGGATTCTTTATTCTTTCTTACTTCTGCAAGAACACGCTTCCTCTTACAGTGGATGCTGATCTGTCAGTTCCTTTACCATTGTACGCACTTCCTCAGATGCCGCTTCCCCTTCTTTGATTATCTTGGCAATACATTCTGCAACCTTGTCCATATCTGCCTCGGTAAATCCCCTGGAGGTAATTGCAGGAGTACCAAGACGAACTCCACTGGTCACAAATGGAGATTTCGGATCATTGGGAATAGTATTCTTATTACAGGTTATATTTACGGAATCTAATAATTTCTCTACTGCCTTGCCGGTCAGCTCAAAAGGTGTCAAATCTACAAGCATTAAATGGTTGTCCGTTCCTCCTGACACCAGCTTAATTCCTCGTTCTGTCAATCCTTTTGCCAAAGCTTGGGCATTCTTGGCAATGTTTTTCTGATACTCTTTAAAGCTATCCTCCAAAGCTTCCTTGAAGCATACTGCTTTTGCAGCAATCACATGCATCAGAGGGCCGCCCTGTATTCCTGGGAACACTGCTTTGTTAAAGTTAAACTTGTCTGCCATTTCCTGATTTGCCAAAATCATGCCGCCTCTTGGTCCACGCAGGGTCTTGTGCGTGGTAGTGGTGACAACATGTGCATGTGGGAATGGACTAGGATGGATGCCTGCGGCCACAAGTCCAGCGATATGTGCCATATCTACCATCAGATATGCTCCTGCTTCGTCTGCAATCTCACGGAATTTCTTAAAATCAATGGTTCTGGCATAGGCGCTTGCCCCTGCAATAATCATCTTTGGCTTACAATCGAGGGCAATCTCTCTGACCTTATCATAATCAATAAATCCTTCGTCATTGACGCCATATGGCACAATCTTAAAATAAGAACCTGAGAAATTAACTGGACTTCCGTGTGTCAAATGTCCGCCGTGATCTAAATTCATTCCCATCACAGTATCTCCTGGCTCTAACATTGCAAACTGCACTGCCATATTTGCCTGGGCACCAGAATGAGGCTGTACATTGGCATAATCACAGCCAAACAACTCTTTGGCACGCTCAATGGCCAGATTCTCCACCACGTCCACACATTCACAACCACCGTAATAACGTTTCCCTGGATATCCTTCTGCATATTTATTGGTCATGGGGCTTCCCATCGCTGCCATAACAGCCTTGCTGACCCAGTTTTCCGATGCAATCAACTCAATATGACTGTTCTGTCTCTCCATCTCTGCTGTGATGGCATCTGCCACCTGTGAATCTACATTTTTCACTTCCTCAAATGAATACATTTTCTTCTTCCTTTCTGTATCTTAACTCAATTAAAAAGTTGTTGATTTTTAACGATATTCACAACTATTCAGAACTCCATGACAGCATGTCTGGCAGATCTGGTGTTTTGGCTCTGAATAGTATCTATTTTAATCATATTATTTTATATTTTGAAAGTCAATAAAAAAACTCTCTAACGCCTGATTTTATACTTTTTAGAACCTTGATTTTCTTATTCTTCCCCAAGATTTAGAGCAATAATAACTCCAACCACAAGAGCAACAATACCTGAAATGATTGTGAAAATGGTGATCGCGCCAAAACTGTTCATCACAAGAATTGCCACTGGAGAGGCCACAATCAGGCCGATAATCGCCCAATATGCATATTCTGGAAATCTGTCAAAAATCACCTCAATGATTTTGGCGATGGCAAAAATTCCAATCACAACGCCAATTCCAAACGGAACCAGTACCTTACAGCCTTCTAAAATGCCTGGCATATTAAAATGAATCAGATTGTCAATAAAATTATTGATCTCGCTGAGCACAGGATTATAATAACCCATCAGCATCAACATCATCGAGCCGCTGACACCAGGGATTACCATTGTGGCAGAAGCTACAATCCCCACTCCAAAAAGCTTTACTATATTGACCAGGTTAAAACTTAAATCTGCTGCCGCACCTTCCTGTTCCCCTAACAACGCCAGCCCTGCCACGAGACCAAAAAACAATAGAAAAGCCAGAATATGTCCTACGCGTATCGTTTTACCTTTCACTTTTTTACCAATTGCCGGAAGTCCCCCAATAATCAGGCCGATAAACAATAAGTTTGTCTGAAAAGGCACTTTTGCAAACATATACTCAATAATCCGTGCCAAAACTACAATGCCCAAAAGCATTCCAATCACAATTGGAATTAAAATCTTCATGCTTTTCTTAAATTCAGAAAACAGATGTGTCGCCGCATGGATCATCTTATCATAGACTCCCATA
Organism: Lachnospiraceae bacterium; assembly: GCA_910575005.1. Taxonomy (GTDB): domain Bacteria; phylum Bacillota; class Clostridia; order Lachnospirales; family Lachnospiraceae; genus Petralouisia. The sequence continues at coordinate 32,453 of CAJTCL010000005.1, forward strand.
GAGACCGCCATAGTGCCGCCGCTGACGCCAGGAATAATATTTGCTACCCCCATCACGACGCCCTTCAAAATCATTTTTATCATAGATTCTCTCCTAAATACTGTTCTAGAAATGAAATTAAGGCCTTCATTTCCTGATCTGTGCCAATGGAAATCCGCAGATAATTGTCAATTCTAGGTTTTGCAAAATAACGCACATAAATTCCCTCTGCTTTTAATGCCTCAAATAAATCTCTGGCTGCAATGTTTGGATGACTGGCAAAAATAAAATTGCTTTGGGAATCTTGAAAAACAAAACCAAGCTTCTTTAACTGTTTTTGGGTCCATTCTCTCGTATTAATCACTTTCTGCAAAGTCTGCCGAAAATATACCTTATCTTTCACTGCTTCCACGCCCATTGCAATGGTAACAGTGTCCATCGTATAGGAATTAAAGGAATATTTGGCATCATTTAAATATTTTATCAGTTTCTGATTTCCCAATGCATAACCGATGCGCATACCAGCAAGGCTCCTGGACTTCGAGAAGGTCTGCACCACCAAAAGATTGTCATATTTGGGCAGCAGACTGAATGCGGACTTCCCACCAAAATCAATATATGCTTCATCTATGATAACAATGACCTCAGGATTACCAGCGATGATCTGTTCTAACTCTGCCAGCTCCTTCCAAGTTCCTGTGGGGGCATTGGGATTGGCAATTACAATCCCGCCGCAGTCCTTAAGATAATCTTCGGTGCGGATCTGAAATTTTTCATCCAACGGCTGGCATTGATAGGGAATGCGAAAAAGTTCTGCCCAGACATCATAAAAAGAATAAGTGATGTCTGGAAATAAAACTGGCTTCTGACTGTTAAAAAACGTCAGGAAACTCATTGCCAGCACATCATCTGAGCCCACGCCCACAAAAACTTGCTCTTTTTGCAGACCATGATATTCTGCAAGCGCACTGACAAGATCATCCGCTGTCGGATCTGGATATTTCCGCAGTCCTTGTACATCCATTTCCCTTAAAATCTCAGCCACACCAGGCGCAGGAGGATAAGGATTTTCATTGGTGTTTAATTTTATGATATCAGATCGGTTTGGCTGTTCCCCTGGTGTATAAGGGACAACCTTTCTCACATTTTCTTCCCAAGCTGCCATAAGTTCTCCCCTCAAGATAATCCGTATTCTTCTGCCAACGCTTCAAATGCAGGCAGAGAACGCTCTATCATTTCATAAGAAACACAGTAAGCAAGACGCACAAAACCTGAACAGGAAAAGGTTGTCCCGCCTACCAGCAGAATATGATGTTTCTTGGCCGCTTCCACAAATTTCTTCTCATCTGGATCTGGAGATTTGATAAACAGATAGAAAGCCCCTTGAGGTTTAATACAGGTAAACCCATACTTTGTCAACGCTCCATAAATCAATTGCCGATTGCGGTCATAATATGCAACATCTGTGGTACAATTCATACAGGGAATCAAAGCCTTTTGCATCAAAGACGGAGCATTTACAAATCCTAACATTCGATTAGCCACAGATAATCCGCTGCACGTCTGTTCACAATCTGCCATCTGTGGACTGACAGCAATATAACCGATACGCTCTCCAGGTATGGACAAGGATTTGCTAAAGGAATAGGTCACAAATGTATTGTCATAATATTTTGTCAGAAATGGTACTTTATTACCATCATAGACCAGCTCTCGGTAAGGCTCATCGGAAACCATAAAGATCTCATGGCCATATTGCTTCTGTTTCTGCTCCAAAAGCGCTGCCATTCTCTGAATAGTCTCCTCTGAGTAAATCACTCCTGTGGGATTAACCGGATTATTGATAATAATTGCCTTTGTTTTCTCGGTAATTTTACTCTCTAAATCTGCAAAATCCGGCTGAAAAGTATCTTGATTTGGTTCTGCCACTTTTAAAATCCCCTGGTGGTTGGCAACATATCCGCGATATTCCCCAAAATAAGGCGCCAACGCCAAGACTTCATCCTCTGGATCTAAAATCGTCTTAAACACCACATTCAACGCGCCTGCTGCACCTACTGTCATCACAATATGTTTATGCTCAAATGCTGTCCCAAAGCGCTGATTGAGATTGTCCGCGATTGCCTGTCTGGTCTCTGGATAGCCGGCATTATCCATATAACCATGAAGCTCTAAGGAACTCTCATTTTTTACAGCGTCAATAATTGCCTGGTTATATTCTGCGGGCACTGGTGTCATTGGATTTCCCAGGCTAAAATCAAAAACATTTTCGGCGCCAATCTTAGCAGCCATTGCCCTGCCTTCCTGAAACATGGCGCGAATGGCGGAACTGCCTGCAACTGCCTGCTGCATTTTCTCTGAAATCATTTTCTCATCCTCTTTCTTTTATTCCTATACTCACGGTTGATGAAATCTACTGTGAGTATCGCGCCAGCCGCAGCCGCAAAGTGGCATAATTCCTTATGCGGCTGTGCGCATCATATTATGCTGTGCGACAGATTTATCTGACGCTCAGTATAACTACTCCACATTCTCCCTATTCTACCACGAATGCCCATAAAAAAAAAGAGGATGTATATGAGTGATTAAAAATATCCCCCTCCAAAACCCAAAAAATTCTATAGATATGTTGAAATAAGTATATGAGTGATTAAAAATATCCCCCTCCAAAGCAGAAATTTCTCTCATTCATCTGCTTAGAGGGGGATCAGATTTTTGGTACAATAACAATTTTATAACTATTCTAATCCATGAAACTTTTTAATGACATCCAACGCCGGCAATGGTCTGCCCTCATAGTCGAACAACGCTTGATTTGCCCACTCATTGCCGCATGGTCCTGGATCCTTCATGTATTTTAAAGAAGCCTCTGTTGCCCAGCCGCTGCCTGGTACTGGGATCCAAGCGGGTTCCCAATAGAAGAATCCTCTGCCAAGACCATCGGGAACTGTTGCAATCCGCTTCATCAGATCTGCCATAAAATCTGCTTGTCCTTGTTTGGTCATCGGATAATCAATTTTCTTTACCAGCTCAGGCTTTGTCGCCATTCCCTTACGCTCCTGGGGTTTTAGCTTCTCATATTTTGCATAGTCCTCCATCGTAAAGCCCATAGAAACCTCGGCAACCACCAATTCCTTTTTATAACGCTTTGCAAGATCATTCATATTATATTCCAAGTCAGCGAGAGAGCCATGCCAGAATGGATAGTAGGACAAGCCAATGATATCAAAGTCAGCGCCATCATTTTCAAAATAGCTGTCAAACCATTCACGATACAACTCATTGTTGCCGCCATTGTCCAGATGTATCATAATTGGAATATCTGGATCCATTGTGCGCACAGCACGAATCCCCGCATTGACGAGCATAGCAATATTCTCATAGTTTGGGCGCTTTCCATCTGGCCACAGCAGGCCATTAGACAATTCATTGCCAATCTGAATCATATCTGGAAACACACCCTCTGTCCTGAAATTGCGCAGCACAGCGAGCGTATAGTCATATACCGCATACTCCAGCCGCTTGCCAGTAAAGTCTGCCCACGCTTTGGGCTTAATCTGTTTGCCTGGATCCGCCCAGAAATCACTATAATGCAAATCAAGCAGCACAGACATATCACGCTCCTTTACCCGCTTTGCCATAGCAATCGTTGTCTCCATGTCGTTATTTCCGCCCCCGTAAGGCTCTCCCTGATAAGAACAAGGATTATTCCACAGCCGCAGCCTTATGGCATTGGTTCCATATTCCTGTAATATGGTGAGCAAATCCCTCTGATCTCCATCTTCATCCTGGAATTTTGCTCCCAGTGACTCCAATTCCATAAGGGAGGAAACATCCATTCCCTTGATAAATTTCTTTTTCTCTGAAATTTTTCCCATAGCTTTCTCCTCTTTCCCATCCAAAAATGAGGGCGCAAAAATTTTCCTTGCTGCCCTCATCCCTGTTAGTCAAAATCGAATTTAGTAATGCGCTTTGCCATTGCCCGATAACGGAAACGAATCATTTCATTCTTTTCCAGAACATCTTTCTCATTTCCTGTATACTGACAACGCATACAATAAAATTCATCCTTATCCTTGTCATAAAACATATCAATATCCAAATCCCGCATAAAGCAGGAAGGACATCTGTAATTTAATTTGCCTTTTCCAGATTGAGCCATGTTGCAAATACCTCCTTATCTGAGATTGTCTTCGTATAACCTAAGGTGAACATTGGAGAGAATGCATATCCCTCTCTGATATATCCCACAGCATCCTTGGAAGATGATGTCAGAGATACCTTAGTCTCAATTGCTGGGATCACCGCACTGACAGCCTTAGCTCCTGCAAGCTGTGCTTCCCTGCACTTATATTCATAGGAAATAGTCTTCTCCTCTGTTCCCTCACACTTTAGGGTAATGCCTGTCATATCCTCTGGATATTCCGTTGTGCCATAACATGCCACCATATATTCATTCAATTCCACCTTAGCCTCAGGATTGCTCATCTCAAGGATTGTCCGCTCAATCTTAATATTAGAGCTTCCCTCCTCAAATGAAATCTTGGTCTGAAGTTTCACCGTCAAGTCATAAAATTCAATCTCTACTGGATCCAATGTCAAGATTCTGATATTGCCCTCCTGTGAGAAATGTGCCTTTGTGCGGCAGAGGCAGAGATCTACCTCTTCCCCGTTATAGGAGAGCTTAGCGCTCCTTACTGTTCCCTCTCCTGCATAATGTGTAAAATATCCGGCACGATATTTCTCTTGAATCAGGAATGGATAAGAGGCATCCTGCACATGCTTCGTTCCAATTCCAACTGGCCATTCTAATTTTGCCGCATATGGTCTTAAATCAACTATTGCACCGCCCTGATCCATATTGACACAGGCACGCATATAGGGATCACAGTACCAGAAAAGCTGTTTGTCTGAGCCATACAGAATATCTCTCCAAAGTGCACACTCTGGCTCTGTATAACCTTTCTTCTCGCGATAGTAATCTGCAAATTCAGCCATTGTCATATCTACCAGCTTGCCCTCTTTCTTGAGTTTACCATAGTAAGCACAGCCATCGGAATATGATTTTTCCAACAATTCATAGGGAGATTCCCAGCGTCCCATCTTGTTCATCCAGCCTGGTCCAACAAACATCATATTATAAGCATATCCGTTGTTGTATTTTTCCAGAGAACGATACTGGTCAATCAAGTTATATAGATATGGATATTCCCATGTCTCACTGTCATAGATCATCCCTCGCAGTACATTCTGCGGATGCGTGCCAAAATTGGAACCATTGCCATCATAGCAGGCAATCAAATCCCTGGAAAGATGAGGAATCGCAACAATCCCACTGTCTTCCTCTTTGCTGGCTGCCGGCGCATGCGTATTCTGTTTTGAAGGAATCCAGGGCGCCCAGGGACCACCATCAAACAAAGTATACCAAGAATTATTACAAGTATGATATGCCTTAGGCCCCTCCTCCCAACAGGTGGCAACCGCACATTTTACCGAAGGATATTTTTCCTTGATATAATTCGTCAGATCTGCATCCATATAATAGGAGCCTGTGGATTCTGGATAAAAGCCAAAAATTTCATGGAACTTTTCAAATACATCATCTACAATTGATTTCTTATCCTCCATAGAAAACATCCAGATACAGAAATCCTTGGTATTATATTTCTCACGGAACTCCTTACATGGTAAACCCAACAGGGACAAAGCAATCTCATCACCATATTTTTCATGATCTTCCTTTGCCAAGGCCACTGCCTCCTCGTTAAATAGACTTGCATAGGTCATCTGAATCGTGGTTTTTAAGCCATTTTCATGAGCCAGGCGCTGCTGTGTCTTAAAGATATCTAAAGACTCCGTCAACAGCGCTTTCCTTCCGATATCCTCTGCCTTTCCATGTCCGGTCACTTTTTCTGCATATTCTGGCACCATCTCCGGGCGATGGATAATATTTACTACAAACTTATCCATATTCTTCCTCCTTTATTTTTTCATAAAATGCCAAATGGCACAATTAGATCTTAATATTTTCTCTATACAATACCCTTGAAACTAAACTTAAATTCCATCGGTTTGCTGACATCCAGCAAATATTCTGGATGCACCTCAGACATCCAGCTATCATCACCACCAACACCCATCTGCTGCATGGCCACCCGTACAACCGTATAATGGATCTCTGGCAGTTCATAAGGATGCATAGCATTTTCCAACTCATGAGGTGTATAGGGCAGTGCAGAAAAATATATCTTATCTCCGGTAAACTGAATGCCCTTGCCAGTATTATCAGTAATCTTTGCCCAACGCACACCAGTTTTGTTTCCGCACTCCTGAGGCACCAGATATTTTGCCATATTGTCTGCCACTTTATTACGATAGATACCCAGTTTAGCGCCATGCCTGCGGTCCGCATAAGTCTCTGCCGGCCCATCGCCGTACCATTCCACATTTTCAAAATCTGCGTTAAATTTAAAGAGTACACCAAACTCTGGCATATCCGAAAGTTCCTTCACTGGGTCATAGCTGAGAGTAACCGTAATGGTTCCATCTCCAAATACCTCATAGGCAAGACTGCATTTACTTGCTGGTACAGTTGGCATCAGATAATGATAAGTGATTACTGCACTGTGTTCCTTCTGTTCCAAACTGGGATTTTGTGTTCCCTCAAAATCTGGATCCTTGCCAATATACATGCTGGCAATCTTCCATTGACCATAACGGGAAGGCATCTGATTTCCCTCGTCATTATCTACCGGTGCACGCCAGAAATTGGGCATAGGAATTTTCTCAATTAGTTCTCTGCCACCATAACGATAGGACACCAATCCAGATTTTAAAACGCTAAACATACATTCAAAATGGGTTCCACGAACACCAATATTCCATTTTCCCCGGATTACCGTCAACTCATCCGTTTTCACTGGCGCTGCCTGGCCTTCCACAGTAAATACTGCTTGTCCAAACGCAATTTCATGTCCTGCAGGCGCCCAATCCATCTCTTCTACTAAACGGAAAGAAACAGTTACAGCATACTCACCAGGTTCGTTCGGTACGGAAATTGGCAATGGATATTCCTTTTCAGACAAAGGCTCTACATCTGTGTTAAGAGATGCCTGCTGAATGAATTTTCCATCTTTTTCCAATAAAACTACACATAAATATTGATTCGTATTTACAAAAAGATTCTTATTCTTGACAAGGACCTTATCTCTGCAAACCTCAGCTGTGATATTCTGATAATTAAATTTTACTTCCTGCATTTTCGGAGATTCATCACGCTCACCGCCATAGACAATACCATTTCCGCTGAAATTGTAATCCGTGGGACGTTCCCCAAAATCTCCGCCATACGCCTGAAATTTCTTGCCATAGCGATCTTTCTTTTCGATGGATTGATCAATATAATCCCAAATAAAACCACCTTGATACAATGGATCTGTATCTGTCAAATCTGTATACTTGTGCATTGCTCCACAAGAATTTCCCATTGCATGAGTATATTCACAACAAATAAAGGGTTTGCTTCTGTCCTTCTCCAAAAACTCCTTAATACTTGCCACAGAAGGATACATCTGGCTTTCCATGTCGCTGGTATCATTGTAGCGGCGATCCTGAAATACCCCTTCATAATGTACCAAACGGGTAGGATCCAACTTGCGGAACAACTGAGACATTTCAAAGATAACCTTTCCACCATAAGATTCATTTCCGCAAGACCAAATTACAATTGCTGGATGATTTTTATCTCTCTGAAAACAGGAATTGACACGATCGAGCATCATTGGCTGCCATTCCTCATGGTTTCCTGGAATTATCGTTTCCTCCTCAATCTCATTCCTAAGAATTGGCTCCCAGCTTCCATGACTCTCCATATTACATTCCGCAATCATATACAATCCGTATTGATCACAAAGACTGTAAATTCTGGAATCATCGGGATAATGGCAAGTACGAATGGAATTAATATTATTCCGTTTCATGGTGATAATATCCTGCACCAGCTCCTCTTCACTGACAACACGTCCTGTCTTGGAGCTAAATTCATGGCGGTTTACTCCTTTAAATACAATCCGCTTTCCATTGATGCACATTACATGATCAATCATTTCAAAACGCCGGAAGCCCACCATCTGTGAAAATACTTCCTCTGTCTCGCCATCCTCATTCTTTACTTCAATCAACAATTGATAGAGTTTCGGCTGCTCTGCACTCCAAAGCACTGGTTTTTCCACAGGAATTGTCACCATAAACTCTGATTCTAACTGCGCATTCGCTTGTGCCACAATATGATCTCCATCTTGCAAGGTCATAAAAAGTTTCCCTGTACCAAGACCTTGAAAGCACAATTCCAGATCAGCATTTCTATATTGGTCATCCAACAATGTCCGCACACGAATATCCTGCACATGAGCTTCTGGCACAGTGTAAAGATATACACTCCGGTAAAGACCTGAAAAACGATAGAAATCTTGATCTTCACACCAGCTCGAGGCAGTCCACTTAAAGACCTGTACCGCCAGCTTATTTTCTCCTTCTACAAGATAAGGGGTCAATTCAAAATCTGAAGGCGTAAAGCTGTCCTCACTGTAACCGATGTAAGTCCCATTCAGCCACAGCGCCATTCCACTTTCTGCCCCCTGGAAGGAAATATACAGAGGTTTACCTTTCATATGTTCAGGAACATAAAAATATTTTACATAACTTGCAACCGGATTAAAGTAGGATGGAATCTCACCAGGCTCAATATCTTCTCTTCCATCCCAGGGATATTGGGTATTGGCATATTGAGGACTGTCATATCCTTCCATCTGGATATGCGCTGGAACTTTAATATCTGCCCAGGATTTGCAGTCATATTCCGCCGCCTCAAATCCTGGAATTGCAGACTGATAATTTTTCGCATATGAAAATTTCCATAGCCCGTCCAGAGAATAACGAAAACTCGTATTCTGACACTTCCATTCTTCCATTGAAGCATAATAGATATGATCAGAATGAGCTTCTACACGATTTTCCGCAAAAAATAGGGGGTCTTTCACTTTCCCATAATCAAATTGTGACATAAATTACCTCCAGATATGATTTAATAAAATTCTGTTTTACAATAGTTTGGCAGCACCATAAAAGTGCTGCCCAACCAAATATACATTCATTATTTTACTGCTCCCGTAATACCTTCTGCAAAACTCTTCTGCAATAAGAAGAAAATAATCACGGTGGGAAGACTACAGATCAATACGGCCAACATCAATACTCCATAATCTGTAACATAACCTTCTGTAAGGTTTGCTACCAACATTGGCATAGTAATAGTGCCGTCTTCCGTCATCATTACCTTTGGCCATAAGTAGTTATTCCATGCATTCATAAATGTAATCGTCATCGCCGCTGCATAAGTGGAACGCATGGTAGGGATAAACATCCTGAAAAATATCTGGACTTCGTTTAAGCCATCAATCCGTGCGGCTTCAATGATATCATGTGGAAAGCTTCGGGCGCTTTGCCGAAACATCATAATCAAAAACGGCGTAGAGATTGTCGGTAAAATAAATGCTATTGTAGTATTCAAAAGCTTTGCTGCGGAAAACATCCGAAACAGCGGAACCAGTGTTGCCACAAATGGAACCATCATTGCCAAAAGCAAGATAGACATTACTGTATCTTTACCTTTATCATGATAAATCTCAAAACCATAACCAGCAAGAGAACAGATGATCAGCGCGCATATGGTCAAAATAATAGCATATTTAAAGGAATTAAACATTGCTGTCTGTACAGGCTGCGCTGCAAACAATGCCTTAAGATTGTCAAAAAATGCCGTTCCTGGGAGCATAGTTCCTCTGCTGACGTCTATACTCTTATTGGTGGCACTGATTAGCATCCAGTAAAGTGGAAATACCGAAATCAGCGATACAATAATCAAAACTACATACATTAACGCATTCGCTCTTTTTGTCTTAGTCACGCTTGTCACCTACTTTCATCTGTACAAATGCCAGAATAGCTACCAAAATAAAGATCAGGAAGGACATTGCTGCTGCATATCCAAACTTTGGCACATATTTAAAGGATTGATTATAAATGTAATGAGACATTGTGATTGTTGCATTGGATGGGCCTCCTCTTGTCAGGTTGAGAGACTCATCGAACAACTGCAAAGTTCCGTTGGTAGACATAATTGCTGTCAGAAGAATGGTTGGCTTTAACAGCGGAACTGTAATCTTAAAGAAAGTCTGCATTGGACTTGCTCCGTCAATCTTTGCAGCCTCATACACAGAATATTCTATATTTTGTAATCCGGACAGATAAAATACCATATTATATCCGGTCCATCTCCAAATCAATGCAATAATAATTACAATTTTTGCACTGGTTGCATGACCCAGGAAATTATATCCTGTATTTAAAATTCCAAACTTAATCAACACGGAATTGATAAAACCGTCTACTCCAAAAAGAGAACGAAAGATAATCGCATAAGAAACAAGCGATGTTGCACAAGGTAAGAAAATTGCAGTACGGAATAAACCTTTACAGCGAAGATTCTTATTATTTAACATAGATGCCAGGATCAATGCCAAGATTAACATGATCGGCACTTGGATAATCAGATAGAGAAACGTATTTCCCAGGGACTGCATAAAGACTGTGTCCTTAAACATACGGGAATAGTTGCTGAATCCATCAAACTTTAACTTATTAGCTGTTCCAGTCTGTAAAGACAGGATAAATGCCTGGATCATCGGCCAAAAGCTCATGGCTGCAATCATCAATGTTGCTGGCGTCAAAAATATCCAGCCGGTGAGATTATGCCTTTTCTCCAATGACATTTTTCTTTTTTTGGCTTCTTTTGTCTGGCTCACATCTTTACCCCCTTTATAAATCAGTTGGGGGACAGCAAACTTGCTGGCCCCCACACTGTTTTTATTGAATGCAATTACTTCTATGCACTGCGGACAGGTGATTGCCCATATCTACTTACAGATTTACCGTAAGTAAATGGTCAATGTTCCTACTGCTCCATATTGAACTCAATTGTGCTCTGTGCTTCTTTAAGTGCATCGTCAATATTGCCGCCGCCAACAACGTTCTGCATAGCTGTTGCTACAGCGTCACGTGCTTCATAGTAATATACACCTGTATTATTGCTGGGGATCTTTCCTGCAAACTCTGTGATCTTTGAGAATACTGCATCGCCGCCGTAGAACTCGGAAGGCTCTCCGTATACATCAGAATCACCAGCTGGCAGATATGTAGCAAGCGCACCAGACTTCGGAAGAATAGTTTCGTATAATTCAACGCTTCCTGCAAATGTGCTTGCCAAGAAATCTTTTGCTAAGTCTACATTCTTGCAGTTGCTGGTAACAGCCCAAGAAGAACCACCATTGTTAGAATAATTTGTTGCGTTCTCTACATCTACAAGTTTTGGCATATTGGTAATGCCCCATTTTCCGCTCTGATCTTCTGCAGTCTGGATAGATGCCATAATCCAACATCCATTGATGGTACCTGCTACTGTCTCAGTAGTAAGAGTAGAAATATACTGATCCCAGTCATTTACCTCTACCAATACTCCAGCTTCTTTCAAAGCAGCATAAGTCTCCATAACTTTCTTCAAAGCAGCATTGTCAACCATTGCTGGCTTTCCTTCGTCATCAAATAAAGAAGATCCACAAGACTGAAGCATCATCATGATAACATCGGATTCACCAGCCTGGCAGGAAAGCAATGGCTTGCCAGTCTTTTCTAAAACAGTTTTACCTTTTTCCAGATACTCATCCCATGTGATATCTGTAAAGTCATCTATTTTCATGCCAGCCTGTTCCAAAATATCAGTTCTGTAAGCAGCAATTACTGCGCCATTGTCAAATGGAACACCATAGTTCTTGCCATCTATTACAGAATAAGCAGTCTTAGCTTCACCAAACTTGCTGTAGTCTACAGCGCCTGTTAAATCAACAAATGCCTCTGGATAAGAAATAACGTTCTTCTGGAATGCATTATCCTGCATCAAGATAATATCTGGTAATGTCTCAAAACTTCCACTGGTTGCAGCGGTTGTCAATTTACTCTGAACATCATCCCAAGGAGTCTCAATTACTTCCAATTCAAAATCTGCATGATCTTTTTTATAAATCTCACCTGCGGTCTCCATAGCATACATGTTAAATGCTGGGTCCCAGCACCATACAGTCAACTTGTTGCCGCCCTCAGAAGAGGAACTCTCTGAATCGCCTGCTTCTTCACTTTCATCTGTTGCATTGTTGTCACTGGATGCACTCTCATCTGATGCACTGTTGTCATTGCTTGCTTCCTGGTTGGTATCAGCAGCATTATCATCTTTCTTGTCGCCGCATCCTGCCAACATTGTTGCTGTCATTGCTGCACAGAGCAATGCACATAAAAGTTTTCTCTTCATATTCTTTCCTCCCTAAAACTTATTTTATAATTTAGAGCAACAAATGCGCACTTTGCGCAATCGGTTGTTCTATATCCATAAGTTTACCAAAGATGTGATTTGATGTCAATGTCAACACTTTCCAGTTTTTTTCCGTTTTTTTTGTGTAATGTGACTAAGAATTTTTCGTCACTATTACCACATTTAACATACAGACAACCACTTTCACAGGCATATTTTAATAGAAATTGCACATATTTTCTGTATCTTCCTTTTTATGAAAACGTTACCATTCCTATAAAAACGGCATTTTTTTATTCACAATTGTTTTACTGAATTGTTTGGTAAATTTACCGATATTTTTCCATTATTTTACTGTTATTATTTACTAAATATTTAATAATTTAAACCTATTTTTCAAAATATTTCTTAGATGCAAATGACAAATTCAACAAAAATTTCTGTCACAAACTATCACTTGCGCTCAAGATGTTCCGCAGTATTCTTATATTTAAGTTTATATCTCAATAATGTTGCTGACCTCTTCCACTTTAACACTAAAACAAATCTTTATTATCATAGAATATTAATTAAAATTAAAGAAAGAACAGATACTCTAACACTTTCTCATAAGTATCTGTCCTTTAAAATTTACTAAACTTGTATATTCTGTCGATAAACTTCTGTTTCTTACATCGTAGATTCTTTTAGTATTACTTCATATCCTAACAGCGTCCTTTGCTTCACAGCATTTCCCTCAATCAGCTCCATCAGTGTCTTACATGCCACTGTTCCTAGCTCTCTGGCATTGAAAGAGAGCGAGGTAATGGAAGGAAGATTATTCTCCAAAATAGAGCTATCATAAAAAGATGCCACCTTCATCTGTTTTGGCACAGCAATATGCTCTTTTCGCAGTTTATTCAATACATGCATACACACAGCATCATCCAGGCAGGCAATACAATCAACTTGTTCTTGCAGAAGCTTTTCCACCGCACGCTGAATCATAATCTCTTTTTCGACATTTACAAAAACAATGTCCTGATTCAAGGCAATCCCTGCCTCTTTATGAGCCTCAATATAGCCTTTGAGCCGATTTTGAGTCACCACATGAGATTCAATCCCTCCAATCAGCCCAATACGGCTGAGTTTTTTCATTAGGAGGATGGAAATCAGCTCCCGACAAGCATTCTTATGGTCATTATCTACTTGGATCACATCTTGGTCATTGGTACTTCCCACGGTCACAAATGGGATTCCCTGGGATTTTAAATACTCGATATGAATATCTTTGGTAAAGGTCCGCATTAGCACAATTCCATCCACCTTATGATTTTCCACCATCCGCACAAGCTGCCCACAATCATTTTCGCGGCTCATGGTCAGCAAAATATCATAATCCATACTGACTGCTGTCTCCTCAATTCCAATCAGGCATGTCTGAAAAAAAGGCAAATCAACTACTGAATAATCCTCTGGCAGCATTACACCAATATTATATGTTTTTAACTGCGCCAAACCTTTGGCAAGGACATTGGGTTTATAATTGTGTTTTTCAATGTAAGTCAACACCCGCTCTCTGGTTGTTTTTCCAATTCTCCCTTTACCAGAGATGGCTCTGGATACTGTGGATTTAGACACTCCCAGAGCTTCTGCCACATCTGAAATTGTCAGCTTTTTCTCATTTAACTGTTCCATCGCATCACCTCATACTCATTCCCCACAGTGTTATCGACAATCCTGTCTTATCATTGCTCTGGTTCTGACCCTGGCTCTGGCTGCGGTTCCGGCTCTGGCTGCGGTTCCGGCTCTGGATCTGGTTCTGGCTGTTGCTGTTCCAACTCACTTAGAATCTGCTCTGCCTCTTCTAAAATGGAGATATTCGTCACCTTACTGCGGGCTGCTTCTGATAGTTGGTTATACTGAGCCCGTATTCCTTCAATCTCTCCTTTCATCTCCAATGTGATACCTCTTCCAGCCAATCCATTGATTGCATCAATCACTGGCTGCGCTTCTGCCTGTGCCTGCTGATCTATGGTATCTGTCTCGAGCTGCGCAATCGTTGCTTCTGCTGCTTCCAACACTGCATAATTACCTACATATTCTTTTGCCAAATCACTAAGCGCATTGTACTGATTTCTGACATTTATTACAGCTTCCTTTCGCTCTAGTGTAATCTCTCCTAAACTGTCAATGGCCGCAATTACTGGCTGTGCTTCTGCTTCTGCAGCCTGCCTTGCTTCTGCTTCCTGTGCTTCTCTTGCTGCCTCTGCCTCTTCCTCGGCCTTTGTCTGCGCACTTTCTGAACCTGACAGATTGTATACTAAAATAGCACATCCTGGCTCAATATTTTCATACAATGTCTGTGCTGCGCTAAAAGGCATATTAACACAGCCGTGAGATCCATTTCTTTTATAATAAGTTCCCCCAAAAGCAGATCTCCAATTGGCATCATGAAACCCTACTCCGCCGTTAAACGGCATCCAATAAGATACGGGCGTCGCATAATCTTCACCTCTGAGTGTCTTGTCCCGTTCCTTATAATACAGTCCATAAGCACCGACAGGTGTACTCCAGCCCTTAGCATCATTTCCTGATACAAAATCTGTATCTAAAATCAATTCACCATTTTTATAATAAAACAAATGTTGTGATGTCAAGTTTACTTCCACATATGTATCTCCATAATCATTTCCACTGCGGCTGTTCGCCCATTTGTCATATTCTGGCTCTCTGGCAACGGACTCTCCTTTTTGAATTAGATCAAACAACGCCTGTGACTCTTTTTCCCGATCAATCCTCCAGCCATAATCACCGCCACTCACTGTCACCTCAGTCCCATAGGAAGTTTTTAAATTTTTGGATTTGCCAGCCGTATTCCATGTTTCGGCCAACTGATCTACGTAAGCTGTAACCTGCTCATTTGACAACTGCGCTTCAAAATTTTCTGTATGCGTGACCCACTGGCTAATTGTCTCTCCATCTAAAACTTGCTCCTGGTCTCCAAATTGGTATGTGATTACTGTATTCACATACTGATTCATTTTATTGACCAAATCTTTCAGCTCCTGAGATTCTTTGGTATACGTAGGTTTTGTATAACAATCTTCTTCTTCCAGTGATATCGAGGACTGCAAATTTAAAATTGCCTTTCCCAATTTCTTGAGAAACTTTTTCTTATTGACAGTGGTACCCTCTTCCTCAGGCATAATCTTATATCCATCTTCCTTGGAATATTCTGACACAAAAGCATTCTCTGGCTGTTCCATCTGTTTTTTATCTAACATCTTAAGCTCGCCAGCCTTTTGTTTCATTGCCTTCTTATCATAATCTACCATAGTCTCTACTTCAATTAGATTTGTCTCAAATAAAGATATTGGCCAGGCAAAACCATTTTGTTTTCTCAATTCTTTCTGCAAAGAACCATCAAATACAGTTTTCAAGGCGATATCTTCACCTGTAATAATTTCTTCCTCCTCATAACGCCCTTCTATTCTAATCTCATATCCCTTAGTCTGATGTATAATCTGCTGTTCCACATCTTCCACATTTTTTCCTGATGCGTCAACCCCATTGATTGTTGTACCTGGAAGATAATGTTCATTAAAATAAACTGCTATTCCTATATAAACGAAAAGGCATCCGATTATTGTTCCCATTGACAACCAAATCCAAAGTCTCTTGCGTTTTCCTTTTGATTTCTTGTTTCCGCTATTCGGTTTCTGATGGATTCTCTTTGAGTTCTGCTTTTTTTCCCCTGATCTTTGATTTTTGATCTGGGAACGTTGCTGTTTTGCTTCTGTCTTCTCTGTCTTTTTCATAATCCTACCTTTCTTTCCTTTGTAGTTTCTCTATTTATTATAATTCTATTTTTCATAAAGTCAAATAATTTCTGTTTTTCAATATTTTACAGTTGACAATTTTTTATTCCTATGATAGACTACTATATGTTTCGGGGTATGGCTCAGCTTGGCTAGAGCGCACGGCTGGGGGCCGTGAGGTCGCAGGTTCGAATCCTGTTACCCCGATTTTTATGCTTTTTGTACCTATTTAGAATTTAAGCTGGCATGTCTGCGGTTTTGGTTCTAAATAGGTATTTTTCTCAAATACAATCATTATTTTCTCATTATAAAAATCTAATTATCTTTTTAAATTCCCATGTTTAAATATAGTGTAAATGCAAAAAAAGAATCATAACAGATAAAGAAAAACCAGAGATACTATGTACGAGCTGATAAGAAAATATACTCTGGTGCATGGAGTAAATACAGTAAAATAGTGGAACATTTGCAAAAAATCCCCGAAAACACTAACCTTTCGGGGATTTTGAGTACTTTTTGAAATTGTAAAAAAATTATCTCTTGGAGAACTGTGGTGCACGACGAGCTGCTTTCAGTCCGTACTTCTTTCTCTCCTTCATTCTTGGGTCACGAGTTAAGTAGCCCGCTGATTTTAATACTGGTCTGAAATCAGAATCAGCCTGCAGCAAAGCTCTGGCAATACCATGACGGATAGCTCCCGCCTGCCCTGTGTAGCCGCCACCGCGAACATTTACCAGTACATCAAATTTATCAACCGTTTCTGTTGCCACCAGGGGCTGACGAACGATCACTTTCAAGGTTTCCATACCCAAATAATCATCAATATCTCTTTTATTAATTGTCACCTTACCAGTTCCAGGTACCAGATATACCCTGGCAATTGATTTTTTTCTTCTACCTGTTCCATAATATCTTGCGTCTGCCATCTTGTTTTACCTCCTTAAAATGTCAAAACTTCCGGTTTCTGAGCTTCATGCTTATGTTCTGGTCCTGCATAGACAAACAATTTCTTATACATCTGTCTTCCCAGAGGTCCCTTCGGGAGCATTCCTTTGACAGCAAGCTCAATCACTCTTTCCGGTTTGTCTGCCAACATCTTCTTTAATGTGGTTTCTTTCATTCCTCCCACATATCCGGAGTGATGGTAATAAATCTTCTGATCTAATTTCTTGCCAGTTACCTTCACCTTTTCTGCATTGATCACAATTACATAATCACCGGTATCCATATGAGGAGTATAAATCGGCTTATGCTTTCCTCTTAATACTTTTGCAATCTCAGATGCCAAGCGGCCTAATGTCTTCCCTTCCGCATCAACTACATACCATTTTCTTTCAATTGCAGCAGCGCTGGCGATAAAAGTTTTCATCAAATGTTACCTCCTTGAATTTTACAATGTTACTCTGATATCCGAATGCCGTCCTGTGGTCTCCAAACAAAACCCTGTTCCCAGTTATAGTAAGATTCCATCCGTTCTATCTGTTTCACACCATTTACATTTTTCCTTGTACTTCAAAGCAAAAACGCTTCGCCGGAGTAAGGCTTGCATTTCTAATTTGCATACCATAACATTCTATTATAATACTGTGTATCTGTCAACTATTTTTTAATTTGATTTTAGGAGTTGCAGTTCACTCGTCAGCACAAATGATATCTGTCCATACCACGCCTCCTAATTACGACTTCTATATTTTCAAATTCCTCAAAACTTGCCTACTCTAAATTGACGAATCATTTCCTTTAATGTCTCTGCCTGTGCTGTCATCTCCTGACTTGAAGCAGCACATTCTTCTGACATTGCGGAATTATTTTGTACCACATGATTGATTTGGTCAACCCCACTGTTAATCTGTGTCACAGCTCCGGCTTGCTGCTCAGAAGCATGTGCAATCATATCTACTTTCTGAATGATAGATTTGGCGCCAGCTACCACATGTTCAAGCTGCTCTGCAGTTTCATTGGCAATCTTCATTCCGCCCTGTACCGCCTGGACAGATTCTTCAATCAAAGCAGTAGATTCTTTCGCTGCCTGCGCACTTTGCGCTGCCAACAGTGATACTTGGTCTGCCACTACCGCAAACCCCTTTCCGGCTTCTCCAGCACGTGCTGCTTCAATAGATGCATTTAAAGCCAAAAGATTTGTTTGAGAAGCAATGTCATTGATCGTGGCAATAATTTTGCTAATCTCATTGGAAGAATCACTGATGTGATTCATGGAATCCACCATTTCTTTCATCTTTCCATTACTATTATCAATCTCCACACCTACCTGCTGAACCTCAATGCTAATGTCAAGTGCTTCTTTTGCATTTAACTCAATCTGCTCAGATACACTTTCAATCCCTGCAGAAAGCTGCTCTGTCACCCCTGCCTGCTCAGTAGCTCCCTCTGCCAGTTCAGAAGACCCTGAAGAAATCTGCTCAGAAGCTCTGCTCACCTGGTCTGCCACAGTTTGAATATTCTTGACCATATCTGCCATATTCTTTTCAAAGCCCATAAAAGACTCCTCAATACCACAGAAATCTCCACGATATTCCACATTTGCCTTCACATCAAAATTCCCATTGGAAAATTCTTTCATGGCACGGTCAATATCTTCCACATAGGAGGCAAGACGCCGAATGGAACTGCGCAATGCATGAGCCAAGGTTCCAATCTCATCCTCATTGTCATAGGAAACCTCTGTATGTAAATTTCCGTGAGAAAGCTCAACCGCCGCGCCTTCAATCTCTTTCAGAGGAGACACAATCCCACGTACAATGATACCTCCAATTTTTATTGCTAAAAAGATCGCGATTGTCAGAAGGACTACCATAACAACTGTCACAAATATCACCGTTTGGGTAGCAATATTTACTGCTTTTTGTTTGAGCAAATCCGTCTCTTCATCAATTTCTTTGGAAATTGCATCTGCTTCCTCCAAAGCTGGTGCACATTCATTGATAATCCGCCTAGCTCCTTCTCCTGCATCTCCATCTTTCAAAGTCTCTATTATACTGTAACCACTTTGCAGCCAGTTCTCAATAGCTGTCTGATAGCGTTGATTTAATTCATTACTGACAACTCTTGCATTATGCAAATCCTCTAGAGCCCTTCCTATAATCTCAGCACTCTCCTTGACATTTGCCTCATAATTTGCAAAACTATTGTGATTTGCATTCAACGCCATCTCGCGAATATTTCTCGCTGCAACATTTGTATTCACCTGACACTCTTTCACTGCTGTATCTGCTGCCTGGGCACCTTTGATATAATCATTCATCTTGCTTTGCACAACAAACAGTCCAATCAACGCAAATACAGTAAGAATTACCATCAGGCCAATCACTAAACCATAACCATAAACCAGCTTATCCTTGATCTTCATCCGATCAATCTTTTGAAACATACATAAAGCCCCTTTCGTATTTTTCATTTTTTGGGTTTCAATTACTAGAATTTATTTATTTCATGACGGTCGATATTACACAAATTATATATATTTTTTCAAAAAAATTCAACTATTTTTATCTTTTTACCAAAAATAAAACATCAAAATATAATTTTTCGACACCTTAATCTTTTGTACATTTATATTGAATCCCGATCATTGTCAATCCCTGCGCAGGAGCAGTAGGTCCCGCCGCACTGCGCTGCATCTGGTTTAAAATCTCTGGAATCTGTTCTGGTTTCATTTCTCCAACCCCTACCAGAATCAACGTTCCAGCAATAATTCTTACCATATTGTATAAAAACCCCGTCCCAGTCACCCGAATGGTAATTACGTCATCCTGAGATTTCTCCACATTGCAGGAAAGAATCTGACGCACAGTATTTTCTACACTGCTCTTTACTGAACAAAAGCTTTGAAAGTCATGTTTTCCAATCAGATACTGTGCTGCCTGCTGCATCTTTGTTATATCTAAACTGCGGTAATAAAAATAAGTATATCTCCTCAGCGTCGGCACTGGAATCTTACGGTTTAAAATGCGATATTCATAAGTTTTTTCACTATAGCAATGCCTGGGATGAAACTCTTTGGCCACCTCACAGGAACTTTGCACCACAATATCCTCTGGCAGCCGCTGATTTAAGGCATAACAAATCTTTTCTGGTGGAATCCTCGTTTCTGTGTCAAATACTGCCACATTTCCCAGAGAATGTACGCCAGAATCGGTACGACTGGCACCAATCACCCGAATCTCTTCCCCCAAAAGCTGTGTCAATGTCTGATTGAGTACTCCCTCTATCGTAATCCCTGTCGGCTGTATCTGCCAGCCACAATAATTCGTCCCATCGTATGCCACCACCAACTTAATCCGCTTCACATATTCCTCCATTTTTCTGTAATATTCTGTATAATGCAAACTCTTCCAAATAAATTTAAAGATCCTGATTTCCCATTTTTATGGGTTTGCGAATAGTTAAGCTGCTCTGAGCCAAATCACTATTGCAAAGTAAACAAACACAATGATATAAGCTGCTCCATCAAGCCGCCTATACTTCAAAGGCTTCATCTTCGTTCTGCCCGCACCACCATGATAACAACGTGCCTCCATCGCCATAGCAAGATCATTGGCCCGGCGAAATGCAGAGACAAACAACGGTACCAACAAAGGCACCATAGATTTTGCCTTTTTTAGTAAATTTCCACTCTCAAAATCGGCGCCTCTGGCCAACTGCGCTTTCATAATCTTATCAGTTTCTTCAATCAATATTGGAATAAAACGCAGAGCAATTGACATCATCATCGCAATCTCGTGTACTGGGACATGAATCTTGTTCAAGGGTTTCATAGATTTCTCAAGTCCGTCTGTCAACTGATTTGGGGTCGTGGTCAAAGTCAATACAGAACTTCCCAAAATCAGATATATCAAACGAATAACCATAAAGCCTGCATTTTGCAATCCTTCATAAGTTATCTTAAACTTCCAAACTATAAAGATTGTTTCTCCCGGCGTCAAAAACAAGTTAAAAACTGCTGTAATCAACAAGATCACGACGATAGCCTTTAATCCCTTAACCATATAACCAACGGGAACTTTAGAAAGCCATATCACCAAACATAAGGCCACGGTGACAGCCACAAATCCTGCCAACCCACGAAATACAAACAAAGAAACCACATAGATCAATGTCGCCATCAGTTTCGTCCTTGGATCCAACTTATGAAGCACAGATTCTGCCGGATAATACTGCCCGATTGTAATATCTCTCAACATATCGGTTTTCCTTTCTCTGCAAACGCCTGCAAAATAGAATGTTTTGCCTCCTCTAATGTGGTGGCATTGCCTTTTACTTGTATTCCATGTTTGCGAAGATCATGCATCAGATATGTGACCTGAGGAGCTGCCAGCCCCACAGACTCCAATTCCTGATAATGTGAAAACACTTCCTGAGGCGTACCATCAAATAGAACACTGCCCTGATTCATTACAATCAAACGCTCTACATACTTGGCCACATCCTCCATGCTGTGTGACACTAAAATCACGGTCAACTGACGTTCCTGATGCAATTTAGCCACTTGATCTAAGATTTCGTCACGCCCTTTGGGATCTAATCCGGCGGTAGGTTCATCTAAAATCAACACTTCTGGTTCCATTGCCAGCACTCCGGCAATTGCAACCCGCCGTTTCTGTCCACCGCTAAGTTCAAAAGGAGAACGATACCAATAATCCTCAGGAAGCCCCACACTGCGCAGCGCCGTAAATGCCTTTAGTTCTGCTTCTTTTTTACGAAAGCCCTGATTCTTAGGGCCGAAACAGACATCTGCAAAAATTGTTGTTTCAAATAGCTGGTGTTCTGGGTATTGAAACACCAAGCCCACCTTACCGCGCAATTTATGAAAGCTAAAATCCTGATCATAGATATCCTGTCCCTGATAGTAAATGCCGCCAGAAGTGGCTCTCATCAATCCATTGAAATGCTGAATCAACGTTGATTTTCCAGAACCAGTATGGCCGATCACACCGATAAATTCTCCATCTTCAATTTTTAAACTGATATCTTTTAATGCCTGAATCTGATATGCAGTTTTTTCACTGTAAACATAATTGACTTTATCTAATATAATCGACATATTGCCTCCACCAACTCCTGCCTGGTCAGTATTCCCTCTGGAATTTGCAAGCCTTCCTTACGCAGTTCATAGGCCAATAATGTAATCTGCGGCACATCTAAACGGTAATCTTTGAGTGTGTCAACCTGAGAAAATATTCCTCTGGGCGTTCCCTGCATCACCACTTTTCCATTATCCATCACATAAACTCGATCCGCATAAATAACCTCTTCCATATAGTGCGTAATGAGAATTATAGTGACATCTTTCTCTTTATTAAGCTGTTCCACAGCCTCCAACACTTCCCTGCGCCCATTCGGATCAAGCATCGCGGTAGGTTCGTCAAGGATAATGCATTTGGGCTCCATTGCCATGACACCAGCAATCGCAACCCTCTGTTTCTGCCCGCCGCTAAGCTTGTTAGGCGAATGTTCCCGATATTGTATCATCCCCACAGATTTGAGGCTCTTTTCCACCCGCTTCCAGATCTCATCGGTTGGCACGCCGATATTTTCTGGGCCAAAGGCCACATCCTCCTCAACCACACTGGCAATAATCTGATTATCGGGATTTTGAAATACCATACCTGCATTCTGCCGAATCGCCCAGAGATTGTCTGCATCCTCTGCATCTTTGCCATCCACCCATAACGTTCCACCGCCAGGGCGCAGCAGCACATTCAGATGCTTAGCAAGGGTAGATTTTCCAGAACCATTATGTCCGAGAATCGCCACAAATTCTCCCTGTTTGACATCCAGATCTACCTCATCCAAAGCTGTAAGAATGCTCTCCACATTTCCTTCCTCATCGCGCCGGATATATTCATGTATCAGTTTTCTAGCCTCTATAAATTTCATGTCTCTACCTCATCCCAATTTAGATGGTGCAGCTCTCCTTGCAGTTTCATTTCCTGAAAATGATTTTGCCGCAATGCCTCATACAACAAAATTGCCACAGAATTAGATAAATTCAGGGAACGTGTCTCTCCAATCATAGGGATCCGCACACACGTATTTGAATACTCTTTTAATATTTCTTCTGGGATGCCGGCACTTTCCTTGCCAAACATAAGATAACAATCGGATTCATAGGAAACTTCTGTGTAAACCTTGCGTCCTTTGGTAGTTGCCATATAGATTTTGGCCTGAGGATTTTTGGTCAGAAAATCTTCCCAATTGATATAACGTACAACATCCAGATCTGACCAATAATCCATACCAGCACGTCGGAGTGCTTTTTCATTGAGCAAAAATCCCAGAGGCTCAATGAGATGGAGCCTTGTGCCGGTGGCAACGCAGGTTCTCCCAATATTTCCTGTATTTGCCGGAATCTCCGGCTCATAAAGCACGATATTTAATCTTGACATTATTTGCACCAAGCCTCAAGCGAAAATATTTACATTTTCATTATAAGGCACAAACACAAAGGTGGAAAGATGTGTGTTTGTAATTTATCCTTTCTTCTTTATTTCTTCCACCTTTTTCTCCATCTCCTATCGCAAAGTCTATGCAAATATAAAAGTTATCAGACTTGACGGATTTTTGTGATAAATCCTTCCATCCGATCTAACGCTTCTTTTAATTTTTCCAGAGAATACGCATAAGAAATTCGCAAAAATCCTTCCCCGCAATCTCCAAACGCAGTTCCTGGCACCACCACTACCTTTTCCTCCTGAAGCATGCGAGTGGCAAATTCATCTGAACTCATCCCAAATTCTTTGATACATGGAAATGCATAAAAAGCGCCAAAAGGTTCAAAACAGGACAATCCCATTTCCTGAAAACGATGCATCAGATAACGCCGTCTGCCATTGTATTCTTCACGCATTTGAGCCACATCTGCATCTCCATTGCGCACTGCCTCCACAGCCGCATACTGGCTGGTGGTAGGAGCACACATAATGGCATATTGATGAATTTTAAGCATTTGTTCCAGAATCACTCTTGGAGCACAGGCATAACCCAAACGCCAGCCAGTCATTGCATATGCTTTGGAAAAACCATTGATCAATACGGTCCGCTCCCGCATCCCTGGCAGAGAAGCAATTGTCACATGACGATCCAGATAGGTTAGTTCTCCATAAATTTCGTCACTGAGTACAAACAAATCATGCTCTATGATAACCTCAGCTATCGCCTCCAAGTCCTTTCGTTCCATAATTGCGCCAGTAGGATTATTGGGAAAAGGCAGCACCAAAAGTTTTGTTTTTGAAGTAATTGCATTTCTCAATTCCTCCGCTGTAAGACGAAATTCATTTTCTTCTTGCAAATTGATGATCACTGGCGTTCCATTGGCTAATGCTGCACAGGGTACATAGGACACATAACTAGGCTGTGGAATCAGCACTTCATCGCCTGGATCCAGCATGGCACGCATTGCTAAATCAATAGCTTCACTGCCGCCCACAGTAATCATCATTTCCGTATCATAATCATAAGATACCTCAAATCTGCGTTCCAAATATTTGGCAATCTCCATTTTTAACTCTTTTAAACCTGCGTTGGAAGTGTAAGCTGTCCTGCCTTTTTCCAGAGAATAAATACCTTCGTCACGAATATGCCAGGGCGTATCAAAATCGGGTTCTCCTACCCCCAATGAGATTACATCCTGCATCTCTGCGGCAATATCAAAAAACTTACGGATTCCAGAAAATGGGATGTCAACAATGCGTTCAGACAATGGGTTTCTCATAAGCTCACCAACATCCTTTCATCATCCTGAGGTTTGGCAATCACAGTACCATGATCTTTATACTTCTTAAGGATAAAATTTGTCTTGGTGCTGAGTACAGATTCCAAGGTAGACAATTTGTCAGACACAAACTGTGCCACCTCGCGCAGTGTCTTGCCCTCCAATGTCACCAACAAATCATATCCCCCAGAAATCAAATATACTGCATTGACCTCTGGATAATTATAGACGCGCTCTGCCACACTGTCAAAACCTCTGCCGCGCTGTGGTGTGACACGCACCTCAATCAAGGCATTGACCTTCTCAATACTGGTCTTTTCCCAATCCACCAGAGTATGATACCCACAGATAATGTGCTCCTCTTCCATAGCTTCCAGTTCATTTGCCACAGTAGCCTCTTCTACTCCCAGCATAACTGCCAGATCCTTCAAATCCACGCGACTGTTTTTCTCGATAAAAGTTAAAATCTTTTCTCTCATCTCCATCATTCTTATCCTCTCTTTGTCTTAAATCACCTTATAGAGCTGATCTGTTTTTGGAGGCTCCAAAAAACGTCTCTCCTCCTCGTTGAGCAATACTCTGTCATTGCCTGACATCGCTTTACCAATCAAGGCCGCCGGAATACCCGCCTTTTGTAAATTGCGCAGCAGTTCATTTCCATCTGGTGAGGCCATCAGCATACAGCCGCTGGAAATCAGTTCATAAGGATTGATTTGAAAAAATTCACTTATTTCAATTGTCTCTTGTCTCACAGGTATTTTTTTTAAGTCAATCTCCAGTCCAACGCCAGAACTCTCTGCCAGTTCCCAGAGAGCCCCAAAAATTCCTCCCTCTGTCACATCATGCATCGCACTAACGCTGGACTTCACGGCCACTGCAGCCTCCGGCAGTACAGAAAGATATTGGTCAAAGGCCTGCGCTGTCTGAATCAGTCGCATAGGATAACGCTTTAAAAGTTCCTGCTGCTTTTCCTTGGCAATGATAGAGGTTCCTTCCAGGCCAATCCATTTACTCACCAAAATATCATCCCCTGGATTTGCCCCTGCGGTTGTCACCAATTTGCTCTTCTTGACCTTACCAACCCCACAGACATTGATTACTGATTGGTTTACCGCTTTTGTAACCTCCGTATGGCCACCCATAATCTGCACACTTGCCTGGGCACAAACAGCTTCCATCTGTGCCATCATCTCTTTTAAATCTGATTCCTTTGCATCTTCTGGAAGCAGAATCGTCAACAACACTCCCACAGGCTCTGCCCCAGCAGAAGCCAAATCATTCATTGTGATATGAATCGCAAGCTTTCCAATGTCTCTCGCTGTTCCAGTAATCGGATCTGTAGAAACCACAAACATTTCATCCTCATGCAGTTCTACGGCTGCACAGTCCTCGCCAATGCCAGCTCCTAGAAATATCTCATCACGCTTTGTATGAATCTGTCGAAATACAGATCGCTTCAGTACACTTTCCGGCACTTTTCCAATTTTCATCTCCGCACGCCTGCCTCTCCTTTTCGCTATGAACTCACCACTTATGGAGGTGATGACATCTCCATCTGATATATTCATATAATCTAAGTCAAGGCTGTTCCGCTATGGAAACAGCCTTGCAAACGTTTTTCCAAGAACTAATCGCCGCTCTCTGGATTCTCTCCTCCATTATTATCCGTTGGCGTCTCGCCTCCTGGATTTTCGTTACCTGGGTCTTCGCCTCCCGGATTCTCGTTACCTGGATTTTCATTACCTGGGTTTTCGCCTCCTGGATTTTCGTTACCTGGGTCTTCGCCTCCCGGATTCTCGTTACCTGGATTTTCATTACCTGGGTTTTCGCCTCCCGGATTCTCGTTACCTGGATTTTCATTACCTGAATTTTCTCCTTCTGTATTTGGATTATTCGGGTCAGTTGGATTCGGATTGTTCGGGTCTACTGGATTATTTGGGTCAGCCGGATTCGGATTGTTCGGATCTACTGGTGGCTGTTCTGGCGGTTGCTGTGCTGCCAGTGCCGCATCATTCCACTGGGCAATTGCCTCATGAATTGCCCCCGAACTCTGACTTCCAATCGCTGCATTGATCGCATTGACTGCATCCGGGCTTGCTGAGGCTGTCCCCACCAATATTACCGTCGGTGAAGCTTTATAACTGCTCTTATTAAAGACTTCCCTGCTCTCCTCCTTACCATCAACTGTGACAATTTTCCATAGCTGTGCGGTATATCCAGTATGAGAAGACTGCGTCTGACTCATATATCCAATTGGCTGTCCGGGAGCCGCACGATATTCTGTCCCTGGATTTGTGGTAGATAATGTTTCACTCTCAAAACTAATTTCTCTGTTTTCTGGTCTGGTTTCCTGACCAAAAATGTTAAAATAAATCACCTTATCAGCGGTATAGCCCTCAATATAAATCGGCGCTTTTGTATTGTTAGTAAATTTCAAATCCTTATAAGTACCTGCAATTGCTGCATCCGCAGAAGGATCAACATAATTTACAATCATAGAATGGTTAAAACGCTCTGTTATCTCAAGCTCTGCACGGATCACCGCATTGTATAGAGTGGTAGACACCTGACAGATTCCTCCACCGTAAGTCTCTACGGTAGTACCATTTTCATAAGAACCTGCAAGCTCATAGCCATTTTCTGCATCAAAGGGACTGACCGTCTCATAGACAGAAAAACTGTCTCCCGGATAAATAACAGAGCCATTGATCTTAGAAGCCCCATTTTGTACATTTTGGGAACGGTTTCCTCCAGAACTGCCATAAGATGTATGAAATGAACCCAACAAATCTTTTACTTTGCCCAGTTCTTCCTCAGAACCTTTGGGTTCCACCACGTCCGCCGCAACCTCAATAGTTGCCGCTTCCCCTTTCCAGTCCTTAGAAAAATATTTTTCCAAAATTTCTACTGATTTCTCAATGTTGACAGTCACGCCCTGGCTGCCTGGAACAACAGTAAACGAACCATTTTCCCTGGTCAGACCACCATCCTCGGCTTCCGTATTCAATTGTTCTGCATTGCTCTCAAGCACCTGGCTGATCTTTTGACTATCAACTTTATAGGCGAGCTCATAGACCTTATCCTGATTCTCCAGATCCTTCATCGCCTTATAGCGGGTAATCAAATTACCACTCTTTCCAAGTCCTGCCGCTTCCTGGGCAATCTCAGGATTACCCCAGGAAATGCCAAGCTGGGAAACCGGAACCTGTACCGTATTTTTACCAGCCTGAAGTGTTACATTCTTGCTCTGCATCCCGCTTATATATTCTTCTACTGCACGTTTTGCCTCATCCTGAGTCATTCCCCCCACTGAAACTTCGCCAAAATATACTCGCTGCGGAATAGTAGAGTTCTCATCTGTCTCGGCATTTACTGGAATGGTCACAAATGCTGCCAGTGCCAATACGGAAAAGACACCGACAATCGAGAGATATTTTTTCCACTTCTTTTTCATAATCTATTCTCCTACTATTTTGCTTCGTTGACACTTTACCAGTCCTATTCTAACACAAAAATGCAATTTTTCAAGATACACAAACCACGAATTTCATTGACATAAGACAACTCTTTCTGTATATTATGAACAGGTACTGGCTCTTTTCATACAAATGCAGAGAGAAATACAGACAACACCATAGATACCACCAGAATCAAGGCAATTACTGCCGCAAATGTTTTCTTGGTTTTAGGGTTATTAAAATTTAACATAACTTTCACCTCCATTATATTTTAGAAAGGAATATTATTGATATGGCTCTTATTCTTATCATCGGATGGACGATTATTTTTATTGTGGTCGTCTCCTACAAACGTTTTAAAGCAAATCGTATCAATCAGGCTGCGGAAAACGCTTTCTGGAATCGGGAAAATGCTGCAAACAGCACTCGCAAACAGGACATCTCACATCTCGATTATATACAGTTCTCCAATGTCACACTTCCCTTTGCCCTCTTTCGTGATGATATATTAAAGGAATGCGAACAACAGGTTCTTACACTGAAAGAGAAAAAAATTTTGAACCTTACCGGTATCAGCAACACCGATTTAAAATTAAAATATGGACCCGCAAATCTGCCGCTGCTGACCCAATATGATCAAAATTTTACGCTATTGGTACGCACTTTAAATACTTGGGGACAACGCCTTAACGAACTGAACCACCCAGAAGAGGCCGTTTCTGTACTTGCCTTTGCAGTATCTATCGGAAGTGATATCAAGGCAACCTGGCAGCTTTTGGCAAAACTCTATGCGCAATCAGGTGAAACAGAAAAACTAAAAGCCCTCAAACCGTCCGCCCAGGCTCTTAATTCCTTGTCAAAAACCCCCATTCTCAACACGCTGGACAGCTATCTGGGTACTTTGCCATAAGATGCCAGTATCTTATCTGTGATTCGGGAGGCTTCGTTACGTGTCAAACTGTCCAGCTCCCGATCCAGTTCTATTTTATGATACTCTGCCAATTCCTTCAAGTGCCTTTTTTGCACAGAAGTAGCTGGACTTTGTTTTTTCACTTTGTACTGTAGTAATTTTGGCACAAAAGCTTTTGGCTCAATGGTGTAAAAATGTGCTTTTAGATACTCCAGCAATTCTGCCGTCGCTTTGGCATCCTCCAATGCCCGATGATTTCTGGCTCGTTCAATCTTTAGCACCTCACAGAGATAATCCAAAGATTTCTTTTCCACTTGAGGAAGAAACTTTCGTGCCAGCTTCAAAGTATCTACTGCTTCTTTTTCTAATACTATTCCATGATTGACGGTATACTGTTTTAAAAAACTATAATCATAGATAATATTATGTCCCACCAACGGCAGATCTTTCGCAAATTTTAGAAATCCTTCCACTGCCTCACCAGTATCACTGCCTTGTTTTGCCATCTGATTGGTAATCCCTGTCAAACTTATAATTTCCTCCCGCAGCTCCATCCTTGGATTGACCAAACGTTGATATGTCTCACTCACGATTCCTTGCTCTACTTTTACAGCACCAATTTCTAAAATACGGTCTGTGCGGGCGTGCAATCCTGTCATCTCCAGATCGACAGCTACATATGCTTCCAACATTATATTCCCTCCACACGCACTGTCGTTGCCTGCCCAGTAAGCGCATCTCTTTCCTGATAACAAAACAGGTAAAAACTCTGTGTTTTATTTTTGTCAGGATAGGCTGTCAATGTTTTGACCTGCCTAATGGTCTCCATATCATACCAAAAAGGTTCCAAATGGGACAACTTTCCTTTCTTACAGTATACTCTAAAAACATCTTTAAATGTTGAAAGTTCAGGCGCCCAAACGGGACGGCTCTTCATATTTTCGCGTTGATACAGATCAAATGTCAAGGTTTCCTGATATAATTCTCGATGAGAAGCATCATTTTCTTCTATATAATCCAACAAAATCTCACAACGACGCATTCTAGAATGGCTCATAGCCAGCAGGCCATGTCTCTCATAAAATTCTCCCAATTCTAAAAACAACGCAAAGGGATTCTTCTTTGTCAGCTCCAACACTTTGATGGTCAATGCAAATTGTCCGCTATTATAATACACCTCCAGCATTTCCTCCACCAGCTTAATCTTTAAAATCTCCTCATAAGTAATCCAGCGGGTAGTGCGCACTTCATAAGGCGGATATTCCTGAAATACCAAGCCATACTCTCCTTGACGTCGATACATCTTTGAACCCTTTAACACTTTTAAAAAGCCAAGCTGAAGCTGCTGTGGCTTCATGGCGTACACCTGTCGGAAAGATTCTGCAAAAGTCTCAAATCCCTCTTTGGGAAGTCCGGCAATCAAATCTAAGTGCTGATGGACATTTCCAGCCTGGCATATCTGTGCTGCCACCATTTCCAACCGCGACAGATTCATTGTGCGGTGAATCTCCTGTATCGTTGGCTCATAAGTAGATTGAACACCAATTTCAAACTGAATCAATCCTGGTCTGAAAGAAGCAATCAATGTCAGCTCTTCTTCTGTCAATAAATCTGCTGAGATCTCAAAATGAAAATTAGTGATACCATTATCGTGCTCTTTCAGATACTGCCATATCTCTGTGGCATGTCTGTGATTACAGTTAAATGTACGGTCTACAAATTTAACCTGCGGTACTTGATGATCAAGAAAAAATTGTAGTTCCTGTTTTACCAATCCCAATGAACGAAAGCGCAGATTTTTTTCAATCGACGAAAGACAATAACTACAAGAAAATGGGCAGCCACGACTGGTCTCATAATATATGATGCGATTGTTAAAATCCTCTAAATTTGTATAGCAAAATGGTAACTGATCCAAATCCAAGGGCTTTCGCTCAGTCGTTCTCACAAAATTCCCATGTATAGTTCGAATCAGAAGTCCCGAAATCTGATACAACTGTGTATCTTTCTGTTCAATATAATATTTACACAATTCCCGAAAGGTTTCTTCCCCTTCCCCAATCATAACTCCTGTCACCATAGGATAATTGCGCAAAAATACTTCTGACTCATAAGAGACCTCCGGCCCTCCAACCCAGATTGGCACACTGGGCAGAAGTTTATGAAACTCAGTGATCAATTCCTGCACATAACGAATATTCCAGATATAGCACGAAAAGCAAAGCACATCTGGCTTTTGCTTATAAAGCTCTTGCAGCAGATACTCCACGCGATGATTGATGGTATATTCTACAATCTGGATATGCTCTTGATAATCTTTTGCATAAGATCTTAGGCTGTATACAGCAAGATTAGAATGAATGTATTTAGCGTTAATCGCTGTTAGTAATATTTTCATGGCTCTTTTCCAGTTGAATTTATTTTCACACTATGTTACAATAAATAGATTAGCTCATGTGCGTATTCTATCACAATCTCTAAATGCTGGCAACTTATTTCACTATTTATACTCACAATCAATAAATCTTGTTATTCTAAGTGGCAAATTTATCTGACACTTTGTATAAGTTTACAAATATTTCAGCAGAAAAAGAAGGAATTTTCATGAATCAGAAGGAATTTGAACAACTAGCAGAATTATTTAAAATATTCGGAACTCCCACACGACTGCAAATTTTATATGCATTGATTGATAAGGAAAAATGTGTCTATGACATTGCGCAGGAATTGGGCATGTCTCAAAGTGCTATTTCCCACCAGCTCAGTATCTTAAAACAAAACCGCTTGGTCAAAAACCGCCGTGAGGGAAAGACGATCTACTATTCCCTATTGGATTCCCATGTCCTTACCATTATTGCTCAGGGACTAGACCATATTCGAGAATAATTTATTTATTTCGTCAAATACATCCCCAAATTGGCAATCAGGAAGAAAGCCCCTGTGATCATTGTTTTTTATTCAGATAGGAAATCCTAAGGAATTCTTATATGATAAAAAGGCCGGAAAGCTGTATGCTTAAGCTTTCCGGCTTTTTTACTGATACAATTAAAGTGTGAGATCCTCTACATTTACGCCCAAAGAGGATAATTTAGCAATTGTCACTTTAATATAATAATCAAGCTCACTATTTTCCTTATAACAACAATCTGGTAAATTGCAAAGATAATATAAAATTTCACTTATAAAATCAACCGTTATACACCTTACCAATCATTCATTCCACAACATCACCAAAAAAAACAATTTAAATCCAGCGCTTTTTAGATGATCTTTTAAATAAACCTTTCTTTACAACTTTTTTTGTGCTACAATGTGCACAAGGCAGATAAAATATAGCCTTATTTTTTCTATCTGCCTTAACTTTTTATCAAATACAGGGAGGGATAAGAAATGAAATTGAAAACGTACCTAAAATCTGCAATCGCTGGATTTACTGCGTTTGCAATGGCTGTGACAATGGTGCCTACCAATGGCTTTGGCAATGTTCAGGCAGCCTCCACCGATGGAGATATGATTCTTCATTGGGATATGACCACAGTTACTGATGATGAAGGAAAATTAAAGGACTTGACAGGCAATGCTCATCACGGAGTAAAAAATGGTTCTGTCACAAACACAACAATTGAAGGCATTGATGTTCTGGATATGACCGGAGGTTATGTGGATATTCCTGACGGCACCATTGGCAGCGATGTAACTGAACTTACTGTTAATATGTTGGTGAAAATTAGTGAAAATATTCCTGGAAGCTGGATGTTTGGCATTGGTTCTTCCAATTCAAAGTATTTATATTTTACAGGCTGCTGCAGTACAAATCAAGGCAGTGTTATGCGCGGCGGCGTTGGCAACGGTTCTCCTGGATGGAGTCATGAGTCTGTTATTAACGGAACAGAAGCATTAAATAAGGATGAATGGCAGAATGTCACTGTAACCTATTCCGATGGCGGAAAATTCATCTTCTATAAAAACGGTGAGAAACAGGCAGAAACTGTTCTATCAGAAGGTGATGCTGGAACATTCACTCTGCAAGATCTGATGACCGCTGGAGATGAAAGAGATGGTTATATGGGTTGGTCCTTCTATAATACAGGCAGCAAACCCGACCCTAAGTTCCAAGGCAAAGTAGCTGATTTCCGTATCTATGACAAAGCAATGTCTGATGCAGAGGTGACAGAATTATCTACAGAAATTGATACTATGCTCAAAAATCTGGCAGATGGTGATTTTTCTGCTGCTGACATTGATCTGTCAGAGGCCGACTGCCTGGGAAGCAATAAATCCAAAGACAAAATTACTGCTGATTTGACGCTTCCTGCCAAAACCACCATTGGCGGCAAAACTGACAAAGAAGCTGCGATCTCCAAATGGGTCAGCAGCAAACCAGAAGTAATCGCAAACAATGGTAAAGTGACACGTCCTCTTACAGATGAAACTGTAACAATGACTGCCACGGTTACACGAGGCGAGGTCAGCATAGATAAAACTTTGACTTTCACTGTATTGGGAGATGCTACTCCCCAACAGTTAGTTGACATGATGGCTGAGCAACTCACCATCCCCAATGCCTCCAATATCCGCGGCAATATCACTCTGCCAACTACTGGGAAAATTAAGGGTTCTACAATTACCTGGAAATCCTCAAATGATACCATTATCAATTCCAAAGACAATGGAACTATTCTCGCTGGAGTTGTCACCAGACCCGCGGACCAGGATACCAAGGTGACATTGACTGCCACCATCACCTTGGATTCTGCAACCAAAGATAAAACCATTGAGTGCAATGTGAAAAAAGCATATGACATGCCGGAAACCACCGACTATATCTTTGCCTATTTCCCATATGCTAATATCAAAGATGAACGGATTTACTTTGGTATCAGTGAAGATGGTTTAAATTTTGAGGCATTAAACAATAGCAAATTTGTATTGGAATCTAAACTTGGCACCCACGGGCTGCGCGATCCCTTTATTATCCGTTCTACTGAGGGAGACCGCTTCTATCTGATCGCTACTGACCTCACTGTGGCAGGTATTGAACAGGATGGTCAAAAATATCCTGGCCAGAGTTGGGATGACAACCAGGTAAAAGGCAGCCAGAAGATTATGGTCTGGGAATCCACAGATCTGGTAAATTGGTCAGAGCAGAGAGAGTGTAAAGTAGCTGTTGACACTGCCGGCTGTACCTGGGCGCCGGAAGCATACTGGGATGACACCATTGGACAGTATGTGGTATTCTGGTCGTCCAAAGTATCTGACGACGGAAACAGCAAACAGAGAATATACTATGCTACCACCAGAGACTTCTATAGCTTCTCTCCGGCAAAAGTATGGATTGACACAGAAGTCTCCGTGATTGATGCCACTGTCATCAAGGTCGGCGAATACTTCTACCGCTATATCAAGAATGAAGATAAAGCTCCAAATAAAATTGGCACTCCAGGCAAGAGAGTTTACTGCGAACGAAGCAAATCTCTGACTTCCGCTGACTGGGAGCTGGTACATAACAACTCTCTGGATGTCTCCGGCGGTCAGATCGAAGGCCCCACCATCTTTAAACTAAACAAAGATGATACTGAAAATGCCAAAAAAATTGCAAAATTAAAAGGTTTTGACCTGACAGGCGATGATATCTACTGCCTGATGGCTGACCAAACTGGTGTAACTGTTTTCCCAGGACTTTCTGATGATATCACCAAAGGAAACTTCAATGTTCTTGGCAACAGAAAGAATGAAACTGTCGGCGACACCAAGATCTACTCTATGCCGGAACCAGACGCCAGCCACGGTACTATTATGCCGATTACCGCTGAAGAACATCACAACCTGATGATGAAATACAACACCGCTTATGCCGCAGATGCGCCTGGATTGATTGAAAAGGCAGATGCAGCTGAAAAAGAACTGAACTTAACCACAACAACAGTTACTTCTGACCTGAAACTACCTGCAAGCACTTCTAATGGCGCGCTGGTAACATGGACTTCCTCCAATGAGAAGGTAATTACCTCCGCTGGAAAAGTAACACGTCCCAAAGACACAGATACAAAAGTTGTGCTGACTGCAACCATCACGGTAAAAGGCACAGAAGCAGTTCGTGATCAAATCCGCACAAAATCATTTACCGTTACTGTAAAAAAAGCTGAAACTGTAACACCGCCGCCTGCAATCAAAAAATATACCGTAAAATTTGACACCAAAGGCGGTTCCAAAGTTAATACTCAGACAATAGCAAGCGGCAAAAAAGTAAGCAGACCAAAGAACCCAACCAAAAAGAATTATTTGTTTGCAGGTTGGTACAATGGAAAGACAAAATACAACTTTAGTAAGCCTATTACCAAAAACCTTACTTTGACTGCAAAATGGACTAAAGTAAAGGTAGGAACTGCTAAGATTTCTAGCCTTAAAAATAAGAAATCCAAACAGCTTACGGTTTCTATCAAGAAAGTGAGTGGGGCGGCTGGATATCAAGTTACTTACTCCACAGATAAGAAATTTAAGAAAGGCAAAAATACCAAAATAGTTTACAGTAAGAAAAATACTGTCACCCTTAAGAAACTGAAAAAGGGCAAGACCTATTATGTCAAGGTAAAAGCTTATAAACTGGATTCTAAGAAATTAAAAGTGCTTGGTAAATTCAGTGCAGTGAAAAAAATTAAGATTAAAAAATAAATAAAACTATAACAAAGCCTCCAAGCCCTTCATTTATGAGGGATTTGGAGGCTTTGCACATGAAACACAATTATGGAACAATAGTTTTCTCTTGTGTGAGTTACATTCTTTTGGAAAGTTTTTTATATACAAATTAAAATGACTGTTTTGCACTCTTTTGATTTATAGAATCCCATAGTGTGAAATTCTTTTTGATCTTTGATAGTTCAAGTCATACTATTATCACAGTATATACCGAGTAATCACTGTTGCTCCGCCTGCAAAAAGTAATGCTCCACCCAATATATATGCTTTTAATTTATGTTCATACCCCAGACGAAAACCAGTGTACATTCCAACAATCACCGCTGTTATTGTCAACGCCGCCACCAGCAGCAGCAAAAATAAAAGGCGCTTTCCCAACAATCCAAAGGCAATCCCTGTTAAAAGTGTAAACATACTGCCGCGGATATAACGTACCAAAAATCTTTTTACATCCACATTTTCCACTCTGTGTTCTATAATCTGCTCATTTTTCCAGGCCTTAAGGAATAAACGCAATCCTAGGCAAAGAAAGATTGTCGCCGCAGCCACCTGCCCCAGAAAGATATCTTGTGAATGCATTCTGTCTCTGCATAGGAGTTTTGATATATAACCGCCAATTCCCAGAAAACCTGCCTGCCCCACTGCCAGAATACCACAAAATACTGCAAGCTGTTTCTTCTCAATTTTGGCAACTAAAGCTCCTTGGCACTCCATAGCTCCAAAAACATCCAGAGAGATTCCCAAAAGAATTACTACTTCTTCTATCATATCCATAACGCTGCTCCTATGCTTTCTGTTCTATTCTTCCTCCGTTTTTATCGCCTCTGTGCGGAAAATAAATTTTACAGAACCCTTGGTTCCTTTAGCCACTCTTGTAAAGCTCTGATATTCTTTTCCTGCATTCACCACAGCCTCAAGCTTATTTAAAAGCGTTTTTACATCTCCGTCATAAGCGTCCATCAGCTTTTGAATTCCTTCCTTGTCAAACTCTATCATACCATCCATCAGTTGATTAGAACCCTTTGCCAACTTTTGTACACCTTCCCCAATCTGCGTAGCAGCTCCTGAAAGCTTTGAGGCTCCATCTGTCAAGGCACCATTATTTGAAACCAGAAGCGCTGCCCCATCCGTGAGCTGATGAATACCATCAGTCAATGCAGGCATATTATCACTCATCGTCTGCGTTCCCTGGCTCAAAGCCTGCATACCTGTGACCAGACTGTAACCACTTGCCGAATCTGTTGCATTGATAGCTTCTGAAATCTGTGCTTTTGTACCATCCACGGCTGTGAGTGTCGCCGCCTCTGCCGCAGTTTTCGCCGCAGTCTTTGCTGTATCTGCCACTGCTGCGCCTACAGTATCTTTCGCTCCATCTGCAATTCCAGCCACAATTTGTGCCGCAGTGCTGTCCATACCGGCCAGAAGTGTATCACTAGCCATCGCTGTGGCTACCGTCTGATTTACCAGATCATCAACAGTGGCCTTGATCTGTGCCTTACCTTCCTCTGAATTTAATGCTGCATCTATCTGCTGTTCCACTTGTGCCATCTGTGCTTCCACATTGGAAGCCACCAAACCATTGATATCCTGCTGTGCTACCAATGCATTAATCTGGCTCTGTGCCTCTGAACCTTCTGTATTCACTGCTTCATTGACCGCATTGCAGATCGCTGCCACTGCCTCTGCATTTAATGCGCCGCCAGCCTGCTCTGCCATCGCTGCGGCCTGTTGCTGAATCACTGTTGACATAACGCCGGATGTCACAGACTGTGTTACCTGCTGAACCACCGCCTGTGTGACTGCCTGAACTACCTGAGGCTTATATTGTGCCATCTGATCTTTCTTGGCGCTGTCACCTGCAACTTGGGTATAGGCTGTCTCTAATACGGAATCTAGAATTGTCTCTGTATAGGTCCCCAGTCCCGCAGATACTTGCTCCTTCGCTGTCTGATTATTTGCCAGGCTCTCATAAAATGTAGCTGCTGCCTGGTTTTTAATAGCCTCAGTACCTGAATTTTGATCTTGGAAGGTACTTTCAATGGCCTCATCCGCCTGTTGTATCAAAGATGCCTTCTCTTCCGCTGTCATTTCTGACTTCAAAGTCTGATCTAATTGTGCCACACCACTGTTTAAGTCTGCCGCGCTGCCATTCAGTATTGAAACACCGCTGATCAAAGCACCTGAGGATCCAGAAAGTGTTTGAATTCCATCATTTAACTGTGAAGCGCCGCTGGTATAACTGCTGATTCCATCCTTTAAAGTATCTGCCCCAGTGGTAAATTCTTTCATACTATTCTTTAAAGTACTAAGTCCCTTAGTAAGTTCCTTGCTGCCAGATACTAACTTTTTTGATGCGTCTGTCAGAGTGTCCATATCATCTTCCAATTCACTGACATCAAAAGCTTCTCCCAAATCTCTGCCTTCCAACAAATCATTAATAGCAATTGTCATTGTCATTTCCAGAGAAAATTTCTCCACATCTGCGGTAATTTCCACATAGTCTGGAATTTTTACTTCTCCATCCAGTTCTTCTTCCTGAATATCCAAGCTTTCTTTTAGTCCAGGCATTGCCATACCTACTGCAACCTTTCTGTTCCCATCAGAAATTACTTTTCCATTGGTAATCTCTACATTGCTGTAATCCTCTGGTAAAATCATTCCTGTCAGCACCGTGAAAGGTACATATACTTCATGCTCCTCTCCCTCCACAATCTGAGTGGTCTTTTCATTATTAGTATAATCAAATCTAATTTTGATTTTTCCGCTTTTGCCTGCTATTTCTTGTGGTTCCATTTCCTTTCCATCCAGAAAATAAGTCACTTTCTCTGTAATCGGCAGTTTTTTATCTGTTGTGCCTTGATAATAAATATCGTTGCCCCCTGCTTCCCAGGTAATCTGATCTCCATTTTGTGTAAAAGTCTCTTCCCCCTTGACATTTTCAATATCCTTCAAATCAGAGGCATCCTTTAGGGTTGCTTCTCCATCCTTGTTTTTCAGCCATTCACTGACAATGACATTTTTTGCAGAACCATCTGCATTTGCGACAACATAGACTGTCTCCTCCTTGCTCGCTTCCTCCGTTTCCTCTGAGGCAGACAGAACCTTCTTTAATGTTTTTTCAACTTCTTTCTTATCTGTCTTACTGTCTTTGTGAGATTCCTGTGCATCTTTTTTATCTTTCTGCGCACGGACGATAGAGCCGCCTGTTCCAGCACTAGTTCCCAAGACCGCAATTGCAACTGCCCCCGCCGCCACACGAATCATGTATTTATTTTTAAACTTATTTTTCAACTCCATATTTTTCATTTCAGCAACCTCCTAATTTATTAATTAATTTTATATTTTCTCATTTCAACTTGTTATATTTTGCTTTATTTATTGCTTTATTTTTATTAAATCGTATTTATATTTTCTTCCTTTATCCTATTATGCCTTGCAGGGCCAAAATTAATGCTGGTAGAACAGATCACTCGGTCAAATACCATAAACATTGCTGGCAAAATAAAGATCGCTACAAACATACTTATAATTGCCCCTCTTGACATCAGTGTACACAGTGCACCAATCATATCAATCTTAGAATAAAATGCTACCCCAACTGTGGCTGCAAAGAAACTCAAGGCACTTCCAACAATAGAAGAAATTGAAGTGGACAGAGCAATGGTAATCGCCTCTTTCTTGTCAGCCCCGCCACCTCGTTCTTTGCGGTATCGTGTAGTCATCAAGATGGCATAGTCTACGGTTGCGCCCAACTGTATCGTTCCAATTACAACTGAGGCAATAAACGGTAACACTGTCCCTGTATATGCCGGAATCCCCATATTGATAAAAATTGCAAATTCAATCACTGCCACCAGGATAATTGGAACAGAAATAGATTTAAAGGTAATCAGTATGATTAGAAAGACTGCTAAAATAGAAACTACACTTACCACTTTAAAATCCTTATCTGTAATGTTAATCAAATCCTTTGTGCATGGCGCTTCTCCAATCAGCATTCCCTGAGAGTCGTATTTTTTCAAAATACTGTTTAACTCTGTGATCTGATGATTGACTTCATCCGATGCAATCTTGTATTCAGAACTAATCATCATCATCTGATAATTGTCTGTCATCAGCTTTTTCTTTACATCCTCAGGAATCATTTCCATTGGAACTGCCGGTCCGACAATAGACTCAAGACACAATACAGTAGATACTCCATCCACCTCTTCCATCTCCGCTTTCAATTTTCCCACTTCTTTCTGGGATAATTTGCTGTCAAGCAGTAAAATATGAGTGGTATTCATCTGAAAACTTTGATCCATCTTCTCATTTGCCTGAATACTGGGCAGATCCTTTGGCAAGGTCCCTGCAAGATCATAGTACACTCCAGTGTGAGTATAACCATACACTGCTGGGCCCAGTATAACCAAAAAGATAATTACAAATAATTTATAATGCTTTACCACAAACGGAGCAATTCCACCCAAATCAGGGATAAGTGGGCGATGTTTTGTCTTGGAAATCGGTTTGTCAAACACCAAAATCAGAGAGGGAAGCACTGTCACACAGCAAACCACTCCAAATAAGACTCCCTTAGCCATCACAATTCCCAAATCCATCCCCAGCGTAAATGTCATAAAACAAAGCGCCACAAAACCTGCTACCGTGGTAGTAGAACTGCTGAGCACAGAGCCAAGAGTATTGGAAATTGCATGTGACATCGCACGTTTTTTATCACCTGGATAACGCTCCTGATTTTCCTCATAACTATGCCACAGGAAAATGGAATAATCCATTGTCACCCCTAACTGAAGCACTGCCGCTAACGCTTGCGTAATATAACAAATCTCACCAGAAAAAATATTACTTCCCAGATTATATAAAATTGCCATGCCAATACTCAACAAGAAAAATACTGGCGCTAAGAAGGAATCCATTGTCAAGGCAAGAATTATACAGGAAAGTGCACCGGCAATTGCCACATAAGCCACCATTTCCTCATTACAGATATCTTTGATATCTGTTACCACCGCTGACATTCCACTGACAAAACATTGCTGATCGGCCAAGCTGCGAATTTTTTTAACCGCCTCCATTGTTTCATCTGATGACATAGATGTGTCATACATAATCATCATCATGGTGTCGCTGCCTTTTACAAAAGTCTCCTTCACATCTTCCGGCAAAATATCCATTGGTACTGACAAATCTGCGACTGAATCATACCAGATCACAGTCTTTACATGGGGAACCTCCTCAATCTTACCTCGAAGAGCAGAAATATCCTTATTCTCCATTCCCTCAATCACACAGATGGAAAAAGCACCTGTGTTAAATTCATCCATCAAGATATCCTGTCCTTTCATCGTCTCTATATCTTTGGGCAGATAGGACAAAATATCATAATTAATTCTGGTGCTTACAATGCCCAATACCGACGGTATCAAAAGCAGAAAGCTTATAATCAGTATTGGTATACGCAGTTTTACAACTCTTTTTCCAAATCTAATCATTTTTCCTCTTCCTCTCGCTCTTTATTTTTATCTTCAAAAAGAGTATAAAAAAAAAGACTGAATAAAGGAATATTCAATCTTTTTTTGCTGTCTATCACAAAAATACATTTTCAATACTTTGTCGTATTACCTATACACACGGAAAAATATGTAGTTCCCCAAACACGATTTTGTTAGTCGCTAACTGCCCTTCAAACCTAAAAAGTATTTATTTCACCATTAAAGTTCCTCCATCACTTCACTCATGGAACGGGTTATAATATAATTATAAATATCTGTAATCTCTCTTGGTTCTACTGTCATACCGCTGCGAATCCAATTCACCACCACAAAACACATGGACTGTGCATAATACTGAGAAATATGCTCTGGCGTCAGCCACGGATGTCTTTGTTTCCCAGTCTGGCTCTTTTTTCGAATCACTTCCATTAGAAGTTCTTCAATACAATTCCTCGTAATCTCCTCAAAAGAATTTTGCCCCTCCAGCCGTACTGCCTTCCCATAAAATTCCTGCTCCGCTTTTACGGAGGTAAAGACCAACATCAAAGCCTCATCAATCATCCCTGCATGAATCAATGGTCTGGTCGGTTCCAGAATCTGGACACGTATAATCCACTCCAAAAGCTCATATTTATCTTGAAAATGATTGTAAAATGTAGGACGGATTACTCCTGCCCGATCTGTAATTGCTTTGATTGTAATCTTCTCAATGGGCTGACTTAAGGCAAGCTCCTTGAAGCTCTCAGCCAGTAATGTATCAATTCTCTCTTTCTGTCCCGCCACATTCTCACATCCTGTTACAAATTTAATTCCAGAATAGTCAGATTTCTTGCACTGTCATCCTTTTTCAGATCAATGATTTCTCCTGTGGGAATCACCTTAACCTTCGGCCTTAAAATATATTCTTCATTGTTTTCCATTACCACAGCTGTTCTTCCATCAGAAAGACTCACCTCACACCCTGCCGGATACATAGCAATCTTACGGATAAACACATCCACTAGATCTGGATCAAACTCTGCCCCAGCATTTGCCATAATATACTCTACTGCCTCAGAAGGCGGAAGCGCCTCATGGTAGGGAAGCTTAGAGGTCAAGGCATCATATACATCTGCTATTTTAATGATTCTCGCATAAATCGGGATCTCTGAACCTGATCTGCGCAAAGGATATCCACAACCATTATACCATTCATGATGCTGCAGTACACTTTCATATACTTCTGGTGTAAAATCAAAATTATCTTTCAAAAATTCATATCCTAACTTTGGATGCTGTACAATCATAATGCGTTCTTCTTCCGTCAATGCCCGCTTTACATTGAGCACATCCTCCTCCACAAAGCGTTTCCCAACATCATGGAGCAATGCTGCTGTCGTCAAAATATCAAGTTCTTCTTGATTCATGTCACATGCTGTACCAATCATTGTAGACAATACCGCAACATTTACCGAATGGAAATATACATAATCATCATATGTCTTGATGTCTAACATATTACACATCAAATCACTGTTGCCCATTACATCTCCCAGCACATCCATTACCACCTGCTGGATATTATCTTGTTCCATAGAATAATTTTTATGTTCTAAAAACAGACTATGTACAATTTCCAGAGCATCCCGCTTAAACTCTGGACGTACCACCTGGGCAATGGTCAAATCCTCAGAAAATTCATCATCAATATATATTCCTGTAAATCCCAACCGCAGTAATTCCTCTAAAGAAGCATCTTCTAAAATCAAATGTCTGCCTAGCAGCAGTTTTCCTTCCCCATCATAAATATCCTGCCCTAACGCCATTCCTGTCTGTACTCTTGCCATAGGCATATACCGCATATTCAGTTACCTCCTGTTAAATTTTTTCTCCATTACTCTTACTTTGCTTCTGTGTCCGTTTACACTGGTACATCCTCATATCAGCACGTTCAATTACATCCTGTAAGTTCATATCTATACTGCGATTATATTTCGCAAAACCTGAGGCAATCTGCATAAAGTCTTTTACCTGAGTTCCACGAAGACTCGCAAGCCAATCACACATTTGTCTATTCTTTTCCTCATAGATCTCTGCTGTAATTTTATTTGAAAGCAGGCAGAATTCATCTCCGCCAATTCGATAAACCTCTCCAAACTCCCCAAACACATCCTGAATAATCTCACTGCCCGTGATAATATAACAATCCCCCATACCATGTCCATAGAGGTCATTCATCTGTTTGAGATTATTGAGATCAAACATTACCACACCATAGGACTGAAAGTCCCCATGATGAATTTTGTGCAAATCTAACTCAAAACTGCGGCGATTCTTTAAAAGGGTCAGGCCATCCAGCTCTGCCTTCTCTCGATTCACCTCCGCCTGCTGCCCTGCCTGTATCAGTTTCACAGAATCATCCACAAATTGCCTGGTCAGCACAAAGATATAAATCAGACAGCCAATTCTGGAAAAACTAGCCACATCATCAAAAAAACCATAGTAATAGTTCAAAGCATCAAGAATCATACACACACCAACAATACAAATACAGATAATATTGATCCATAACTTTCCACCGTGCTCTGAAGTCTTGCCGCCTTTTTTCAAAAGCACACGCAGCCCCAATACCATAGCTGTTACCGCAATAAAAATCCCCAATAAATGTGTGACCCACAATGTCTGCCGCAAATCATACCAGCCAACACACTGGCCAATAAAACTGACTGCAAACTCCAACACACTGGCCCAGGCCAAAAAATTCATCAGGCGGCTGTTCTTCTTAAAATAAATAATTTGAATAAAATAAATAATGGGTAAGGGCATGAGTTTTAAACTCATAATTGTAATATGATTGCACAATAGTTCCCTGCCAAACATGATAGCCGGAATCTGTGTCTCAAAGGCTGACCATACTGCAAAATAGACTGTAAAAAGCCCTAGCCAAGGAATCCCCTGATGAAAATGCATTTTCTTTCCCAATGTAAACCAACCTGCCACCAGCATCAAACCCATAGCAAACATAATAAAACTA
The DNA here is from genome assembly GCA_910575005.1 of Lachnospiraceae bacterium. Lineage (GTDB taxonomy): Bacteria > Bacillota > Clostridia > Lachnospirales > Lachnospiraceae > Petralouisia. The sequence goes on from CAJTCL010000005.1 coordinate 76,956, forward strand.
ATTATCAACGACAAAAATCTGCTCTTAATCTGCCCTAATATCACAGCAGCCGATGAACCATAGAGAAACTCTGGTACTTTTACATTGTCCGAATCATAACAATTCTTAATATGTACTTCCAGGCTCTGACCGGCATACTCCTCCCAAAGCTGAACAAAATTCCAGCAATTTCCTGGCGTCATGCTTTTTGCTCCCGGCGGAACCTTACGCTCATAAACCAATTCCCCGCCAATATATACTTCCACAAGCTGATGGGATGTATAAAAACAAATGGAATTGATTGAAGCAATATCCTCTGGCAGTTGTTTCCTTAGAATGATTTTCCCCTGTTTTTCGACTGCCTCTATCGATTCTGGAAGTATCTGATATTCTCTTGTGCCTTCCTTGGCAACATACGTCCAATACTTGCTATAGGACATATCTCCTGTTGTACCCAACAGCTCTCTATTGCCTCGATAGAAGAAGAGAATCAGTATTATAAACAGAATCGCCGCCACAATTTCTACTAGATGTATTCTAATAATTTTCACTGGGCACATCCTTTCGGCTTATCTTTCCATATTTCTTCTGTATCTTCTTATTCTATCATATTTCTAAAAAAATTCAAGTACACCAAAAGATGCATCCGGCCAGACGCATGATTCTTACAGCCAATCAAAGTTACCATTTATCTCCACATGTATCTGTTTTGACAATCCCTGAAAAATTTTCCAGTTTGTGAAAAAAAGTACATAAAATGTGAAAATTAGACTAAAAAAAGTGGTTACTATTTGATTATAATTATAGAGAGCGTTTGCACAACTTCGTTTCAATCAGGTATGGCAATCATCTCTGCCTGCAAAAAATTTTTATTAAAACTATAAAGGAGAAAATCTATGGGAAATCAATTGGTATGGAACAATCGGTATGATATTGGTGTAGACATTATAGACAAAGAACACAAAAAACTGTTTCGCATTCTCAATAAGCTTTTTGATTTTGGACAACAAGCAGAGAAAAGCCAGTGGGTTTGTCAAGAAGCAGTAAAATATTTTAAGGATCATGCGCTCAAACATTTTCAAGACGAGGAACAATATATGGCTTCTATTGATTATGCTGGATTTCAGTTACATAAGCGTATTCATGAAAATTTCCGCAAAATAACATTGCCTTCTCTGGAAAAAGAGTTAGAACTATCAGATTATTCAGAAAATTCCGTCGAACATTTTCTGGGTGTGTGCGCGGGTTGGTTAATTGGCCACACATTAACAGAAGATCAGGCGATCGTCAGCGGAGAAGTCATGAAACAGTGGGAAAATCTTTTACCCGAAGAAGAACAGACGGTAATGGGGCAGGCAATCCTCAATCAATTACATGGCATGTTTCAGTTAGATTCACGATTGATCAGCAATTGTTACGGCGGTGAAAAGTTCGGAAATGGAATTTACTACCGCTTAATTTATTGCACCAAAGAAAAAAAGAGCTGGGAATTTCTGCTGGTCTTTGAGGAACAACTGATCATCAATACGATAGGCAGCGTAATGGAAACAAAATCCAAAACAGTAAATGTTATGTTGATGAATGTTGCCAGATATACTGCAAGACAATTTGTGGAACACATTAAGGGACATTTTCCATCCTTGGCGCAAGCTGATGTCAAGACAGAGCAGCTTTTGACCTATGAACAGTTTCAAAAAGTATTTGAAAAACACAGCCCGCAATTCAGTTTATTATTTGATACTGGAAAAGGATATTTTGCATATTGTATGACTACAGGCAATCTGCTCCCAACGGAAGACGGAAGCTCAACTATTACAGAAAACACGATGGCCAAAGTCAAGCAATATTTAAATCAAAATAACGCCGAAAAAGCTGCCATAAGCCAAAAAAAGAAGATTCTCATTGTAGATGATTCGGACTTTATGTTAAAAACAATGACGATGCTATTAGGCAAAGATTATGAGACACTAACAGCAACCTCTGGCTTATCTGCGTTTAGAAGCATTACACTCGACAGACCTGATCTGATTTTGTTAGATTATGAGATGCCAGTCTGTAATGGAAGTCAGATTCTGGAAATGATTCGTTCAGAAAAAGAATTTGAAGATATTCCGGTCATCTTCTTGACCAGTAAAGTAGATCGCGAAAGTGTAAAAAAAGTGATTGGACTGAAACCACAAGGATATCTATCCAAATCGCTTGCACCAGAATCCATAAAACAAGAAATCGACCGTTTTTTTGAAAAAAACTGATCAGTTCCCATAAAAACTGAGATTAGGCGAATCACCATAACCTCAGGCAGATACCAACCAGGTACTAACATAAAAAGATAGCTTTCTCATTTTAAATTCTCAATAATAAGGGAGGAGCGAAAGCTTGTCAATAAGCTTCTGTTCCTCCCTGTTGTGTCTTATCTTAAATTTCTCTATATCTTCTCTGATAGGAACGTTTGCGATTGGTCTGCCAATCTCTCGCATAAACCAAAGTATACATCACAAGCGCTGTAATACATCCTGTAATCACGTCAAATACAGAATGCTGCTTTAAAAACATTGTTGACGCCACAATAGAAATCATCAAGACAAAAGATCCTCTCCTCAGCCACCTTTTGTCTTTTAACTGTTCACTATGCATCACTGCCAGATGAACACCAATAGAATTATAAACATGAATACTGGGAAATAAATTGGTCGGAGTGTCAACCATATACAATCCTTTGACCAAGGTAATAAAAATATTATTTCGTTCAAACACTCTGGGCCTTAAATAATGCCCATTTGGATACACTGTTGAGGCAATCAAAAATATCGTCATGCCTACAATCAAAAAAATACAAAGTTTATAAAAATCAGGCACATTTTTGAAAAAGAAATATGCCATTGCCAATGCTACATAACCAAACCATAGCAGATATGGCACAATAAAAATCTCTACAAATGGAATCATATCATCTACAGCCATATGAACCACATGAAAACGCCTCGTCACAGTCTGCTCCAAATAAGTAAACCACATCAGATAGATCACAAAATAGGATAAAATCCACCCATGTCGGTAATTATAGAAAAACACCTTTAATTTTTCTTTCATTTGACCACCTTTGTTCTTAATCTTTGACCCATATCCCCGAAAGAGCTAAAACAATCTGTTCAGACCGCAGGTGTTAAACTTAACACACCAAAACGCAGAGGCTATTCACTCTCACAGCAGACTAGTACTGTTATTTTGCACATTATCAAACTGCATTATAGCACATAACAGAACAAGACACAATAAAATTATTTTTTTCATTCAAAATTCAGAGAAAAAGTCATTCATTTCTCTATAGACAACACAGCACAAATTTGTATAATTTATTTATTAATTATCTCGTTTTTTAATTGACTTTTATGCAATATGATGATAAGATTTGGTTAATGTTTACATATTGGCAATTTTGAATCAACATTAATTTTAGGAGGTTTTTTATGGCACGTTTTACATTACCAAGAGACTTATATCATGGAAAAGGGTCCCTGGAAGAACTGAAGAATTTAATTGGCAAAAAGGCCATTATCGTAGTTGGCGGCGGTTCTATGAGACGCTTTGGATTCCTGGATCGTGCAGTTGGCTATCTGGAAGAAGCTGGCATGGAAGTGGCACTCTTTGAAAACGTAGAACCAGATCCAAGTGTGGAAACTGTTATGAAAGGCGCAGAGAAAATGCGCGAATTTCAGCCTGACTGGATTATCTCTATGGGAGGCGGTTCTCCTATTGACGCAGCCAAGGCAATGTGGGCATTCTATGAATATCCAGAGACCACTTTTGAGGATCTGATTACTCCTTTTAATTTCCCCACGCTGCGTACCAAAGCCAAATTCTGTGCTATCCCCTCCACTTCGGGAACCGCAACAGAAGTTACAGCTTTCTCTGTAATCACCGATTATGAGAAAGGTATCAAATATCCTCTGGCTGATTTCAATATTACGCCTGATGTTGCTATCGTTGATCCGGCACTTGCTGAGACCATGCCCAAAAAATTGACAGCCCACACAGGAATGGACGCTATGACCCACGCGATTGAGGCTTATGTCTCCACACTGCACTGTGATTATACAGATCCACTGGCCTTACATGCCATCAAGATGATACATCGCGATCTAAAAGCATCCTTTGATGGTGATATGGAAGCCCGTGACCGGATGCACAATGCGCAATGTCTGGCTGGTATGGCATTCTCCAATGCTCTGCTTGGAATTGTTCACTCTATGGCACATAAGACTGGAGCTGCTTACAGCGGCGGGCATATTGTTCACGGATGTGCCAATGCTATGTACCTCCCCAAAGTAATCAAATATAACGCCAAGAACGAAGAAGCTGCCAAGCGCTATGCTGAGATTGCTTGCTTTATTGGATTAAAGGGTGAATCCACAGAGGAACTGGTCGATGCCTTGATCGCAGAACTGAAATCCATGAATGCATCCTTGGAAATCCCCTCTTGCATTAAGGATTATGAAGATGGCATCATTGATGAAAAAGAATTTATGGATAAACTTCCAGAAGTTGCAAAACTGGCAATTTCTGATGCCTGCACTGGCTCTAATCCCAGAATTCCTACACCAGAAGAGATGGAAAAATTGTTAAAAGCATGTTTCTATGATGAAGAAATTGATTTCTAAAGCAATATATTTACATAATCTGCCCCCTGTCACCAATACTTTGATGACAGGGGGCAGATTGCGATCTATCATAAACCACCAAAATTTGGTTTTTGGCATTCACCGCACCAATATTCGCTACTTGCAGTTTTAAAAAACAGGAATCTTTTTCAAAAATTGATAAAAGTTGCCGCTTTAACGAATCAAACCGTAAAGCGGCAACTTCATCATTTTATACACACAATTGTCATTTTTCTTTATTTCCTGCCACAGCACTGTTTATACTTCTTACCGCTGCCACAAGGACAAGGATCATTCGGATATACCTTAACATTTTCCCGCTTCTTAGGACCTTTTTGAAGAGATTCATCACGATTGGTTCCTGTCACTTTAGCGACCTGCTCGCGCTCAACTTTCTGTTCAATTCTCACATGGAACAAAAGACGTATTGTATCTTCCTGGATATTGGCAATCATACCGTCAAACATATCATATCCGCTCATCTTATACTCTACCAATGGATCACGCTGTCCATACGCCTGCAAACCAATTCCCTGGCGAAGCTGATCCATATCATCAATGTGATCCATCCATTTACGGTCAATCACCTTTAACAGTACTACGCGCTCCAATTCACGAACTGCCTCCGCCTCTGGAAATTCTGCTTCCTTCATTTCATAAGCCTTTACAGCCTGCTCTTTGAGCCGATGCTTCAATTCATTCGAGCGAATATTCTGTACATCCTCTGAGGTCACAGGCTTTAGCGGAATAATCGGGGTCAAAAGCTGATTCAACTCGTTCAGATCCCACTCCTCACTCTCCTGATCAGAAGAAATGCATGTATCTACTGTATTCTCAACCTGATCTGTGATCATCTTATAAATCACATCGCGCATACTCTCGCCATCTAACACGCGGCGGCGTTCCGCATAAATAATCTCACGCTGTTCATTCATAACCTGATCATATTCCAACAAATTCTTACGAATACCAAAGTTATTGCTCTCTATCTTCATCTGTGCCTTTTCAATGGCACTAGTCAACATTTTATGTTGAATCTGCTCATTTTCTGGTACTCCCAAAGTATTAAACATACTCATCAATTTCTCAGAACCAAACAAACGCATCAAGTCGTCTTCCAGAGAGATAAAAAATTGAGACTCACCTGGATCTCCCTGACGTCCAGAACGTCCTCTTAGCTGATTATCAATACGCCTGGATTCATGGCGCTCTGTACCAATAATCTTTAGGCCGCCAGCCGCCTTAGCATCATCATCCAGCTTAATATCCGTACCACGTCCAGCCATATTTGTGGCAATGGTAACTGCACCATGCTGCCCTGCCTCTGCTACGATCTCCGCCTCAATCTCATGAAACTTTGCATTGAGGACCTTATGCTGAATGCCACGACGTTTTAACATCCCGCTAAGAAGCTCAGAGGTCTCAATCGTAATTGTACCAACCAACACAGGTTGCCCCTTTTCATGAGCCATCTCGATTTCATCTACCACTGCATGAAACTTTTCCTTCTTAGTCTTATAAACCGCATCCTGCTGATCTTTTCTCAGTACTGGTTTATTCGTGGGAATTTCAATAACGTCCATGCCGTAAATATCCCGAAATTCCTTCTCTTCTGTCAATGCGGTACCTGTCATGCCGGCTTTCTTCTTATATTTATTAAAGAAATTCTGAAAAGTGATAGTGGCAAGCGTTTTACTCTCTCGTTTTACCTTCACATGCTCCTTTGCCTCAATCGCTTGGTGCAGACCGTCAGAATAACGGCGTCCTGGCATAATACGGCCGGTAAACTCGTCCACAATCAGAACTTTCTCATCCTGCACCACATAATCCTGGTCACGGAACATCAGATTATGAGCACGCAGTGCTAAAATCACATTATGCTGAATCTCCAAATTCTCAGCGTCTGCAAGATTTTCAATGCGGAAGAAATTCTCCACTTTCTTTACACCATCTGCTGTCAGGTTTACAACTTTATCCTTCTCATTTACAATGAAATCTCCTGTTTCCTCATGCTCCACACCCATAATGGCATCCATCTTGGAAAATTCTGGCATATCCTCGCCGCGCACCATCTGTCTTACCAAAATATCACAGGCTTCATATAAGCTGGTAGATTTTCCACTCTGTCCAGAAATAATCAAAGGCGTTCTCGCCTCATCAATCAACACAGAGTCCACCTCGTCGATAATGGCAAAATTAAGGTCACGTTGTACTAACTGCTCCTTATAAATAACCATATTATCACGCAGGTAATCAAATCCCAACTCATTATTTGTCACATAAGTAATATCACAATTATAGGCTTCTCGACGCTCATCGTTATCCATAGTATTCAAGACTACGCCCACCGTCAATCCCAAAAATTCATGTACTTTACCCATCCACTCCGCATCACGGTGTGCCAAGTAATCGTTGACAGTGACAATGTGTACTCCCTTACCCTCTAAAGCATTTAAGTATGCCGGCAAGGTAGATACCAGGGTTTTTCCTTCACCAGTCTTCATTTCCGCAATACGGCCTTGATGCAAAATCACGCCGCCAATTAGCTGTACAGGGTAATGCTCCATGCCCAAAGTTCTTCGGGCTGCCTCCCGGACAGCTGCATAGGCTTCTGGAAGAATCTGGTCAAGTGTTTCCCCATCCTCCATCCTCTTCTTAAATTCTTTTGTCTTGTTTCTTAATTGCTCATCAGTCATCTCCATCATAGAAGGACGGTAAGATTCGATCTTATTCACAATTGGATAAACTCTCTTCAATTCCCGTTCACTATGTGTGCCAAACATTTTGTTTATAATACCCATATACAATGCTCCTATTTCTATTTGACAAAAACTGTCACACTTCTTCCGTATTCACGGACAACTTCTTACATTGTAACACTTTCCCCCTCTATAAACAATACTTAAACCCATGAACGAATTATGAATTTTCTATGAAATCCCCTTTTATCTCCAATATTTTCGTGATATACTCAATAAGGAAATTCCCTGTTTTTTCCTTATTGAGTATATCTACAGAAAGGAGACTACATAATGAGTTATTTATACAAAACACGAGGAACCTGTTCCACATTGATTGAGGTGGAACTAGACGGAAATATTGTTAAAAATGTAAAGTTTACAGGCGGTTGTAATGGTAATCTGCAGGCAATTCCCAAATTGGTGGAGGGAATGACCGTAGAACAAGTAGAACAAAAAATCAGCGGTATCTCCTGCAATGGTCGTGGAACCTCCTGTGGAGATCAGCTCGCCAAAGCATGCCGCGCAGCTTATGAAGCATCTCTTACATAATTTGGTCACTTATAGAATCACAGATAGAATTGTTATCTGTGATTCTATTTTTATTATAATATATAAATATGATGTTTTAGGATACAAACCAGAGAATTTCGTTTTATGTACAAAAGAAAGTATCACTGTTTTCCTACTTTTTTCTCTATCAGAAAGTATACAATTTATAGGTATTCATAAACCATCACGTATAATTTTCAGAATATTCTCATGCTTATTTATTTTATTGCAATTATAAGTACCTTTAATATAAAAATTTTAAAAAAGTTGTTGACATTTTCCTTTTTGTTAGATATAATAAACTCATCAAAACAAACAAAACAGATTTACAGAACAGGAGGTAGAGACCACCGAAAACAAGATGAACTACCCTATAATTTAAGAAAGGAAGGTATAGTCCACCAAAGAATTAAGTTTATTTTCCCTCTGAATAATTGAACACAGAGGTACAAGAAAAAAGGTCCTAATTAAATTCTTTTAAAGAAGTTTTACAGATGTAGATTATGGACACAGACTTTTGAAACAAATATTCTAATCATAGCTGATCGGTATTCAGATTTCTGGAATGGGAAATTACAATAAGGTTCTTTTCTAAACTGATAGTATAGAAACTGGGAGATTTCACAACGGATAGGAGCAAATTCATCCAAGGTGATGATTGTCACATCCCAGCGAAAAAGAACAGTAGAGTATTATCAATACGAAAGCATCCGACCTTGTATTTTCGGAATGGAGAGATCAGTATAGCCTCTCACAAATGTCAGATATTTGAGACAAAAGGAAGGTTATAAAATTTACAGATGTAAATAAATTTCATAGAAGAATTTAGACATTTTACAGAAGAAATCAAGAGAATTTTCGGAAGAAGCCCTGAATCAAAATAAAATAAGAGAACATGTATGAATATCCAGCCGAAAACATTCAGATATGGATACATACGAAGCTATTCAGAGGTATCAAAATTTCAGAAGGGAATCTTAAGATTTCGGAAAGAATGAGGTAAAGTCCAATGGACAGCATAGTTTAGAAGGCTGCATCAGATGATATTAGATCGGTGCAGCCTTCTTATTTCATGGATTAAATTTATTATTTCCCACAACAATATGCAGATTCTGCTTGGTATTTGCACCAATAAAATACTTATCCTGGTACAAGTAAGTGTCTTCGACACTTCACCCTTCCCCTACTCATGAGGGGATTGGGGAATTATCACCCTCATAAAAATAGTTATTCATCTCTTTTGAAATAAATTTGAAAAGTCCGAATAACTATTTTCAAAGGGTTCAAAATAGTTACAAATGTATTAATACGCTTTTCCCCAATACACCAATTTATGGGCAGGTTTTCCGCAGCAGACACACACATCGGAAATTGCTTCCTGGTCATGAAACGGCATACAACGCGCTGTTGCAGTGGTATCTTCCTTAATCTTATCCTCACATGCCACATCTCCACACCACATTGCGCGGATAAATCCTGGCTTATGTTCTACCGCATCCTTAAATTCCTGATACGTTTTTACCTCTGAGATATGAGAATCCCGATGTTCTTTTGCACGCACAAACATATCTTTTTGAATGGTTTTGAGCAACTCTTCTGACGTCTCTGCCACCTGTTCCAACATACACTCTATCTTTTCTCTGGTATCTCTGCGCACTAAAATGCACTTTCCAGCTTCGATATCCTTAGGACCAAGCTCAATCCGAATTGGAATCCCACGCATTTCCTGCTCAGAAAATTTCCATCCTGGACTCTTGTCGCTGTCATCCAGTTTGACTCTGACCCCAGCTTCCTTCAACTGTTCCATCAGTTGTTGTGCTCTCTCCAATACCCCTTCCTTGTGTTGCTGAATGGGAATCACCATCACTTGTGTAGGTGCAATCATCGGAGGCAGCACCAGACCGGAATCATCTCCATGTACCATAATAATACCGCCCATTAGCCGAGTACTCATGCCCCAGGAAGTCTGATGTACATACTGAAGTTTATTGTCACGGTCAGTATACTGGATTTCAAAAGCCTTTGCAAAACCATCACCAAAATTATGGCTCGTACCAGACTGCAGAGCTTTGCCGTCATGCATCATAGCCTCAATCGTATAAGTAGCCTCTGCACCTGCAAATTTTTCCTTATCCGTCTTGCGGCCGCGCACTACCGGCATTGCCAGCACTTCCTCACAGAAGTCTGCATATAAATTCAGCATCTGAATTGTGCGCTCCTCTGCCTCCTGTGCAGTTGCATGTGCTGTATGCCCTTCCTGCCATAAAAATTCACGGGAACGCAAAAACGGTCTGGTCTCCTTCTCCCAACGAACAACAGAACACCACTGATTGTAGAGTTTGGGAAGATCACGGTATGACTGAATGTCATTTGCATAGAAATCACAAAACAATGTCTCTGATGTTGGTCTGACGCACAATCTTTCCTGTAAAGGATTTACCCCCCCATGCGTCACCCAGGCTACCTCTGGAGCAAACCCTTCTACATGATCTTTTTCTTTCTGAAGCAGACTCTCAGGAATAAACATGGGCATATATACATTTTCTACTCCAGTCTCCTTAAATCTGCGATCAAGCTCATTTTGAATATTCTCCCAAATTGCATAGCCTGCCGCCTTAATTACCATACAGCCTTTGATACTGGAATAGTCAATCAATTCTGCTTTTTTTACTACATCTGTGTACCACTGTGCAAAATCTGTTTCCATAGATGTAATTGCTTCCACCAATTTTTTGTCTTTTGCCATGATGATCATTCTCCTTTATTTTATAATTTAATTATACAAGTTTAACACAACGCGGACTAGTCCTTTTATGCTTCCTAACTCCTTCATTTATGAGTGATTTATATGATAGGAAATCTGTATGAATGTCCTATTATTCAAGAACGCTTCAGCGTTTTTACATGTGACAATTGTTTTTTATCTTTTAGGGAAGCTGAAGGAATTTCCGAAAAGATAAAAAAATCGCCGAACATCCAATCCCTAAATAGGGACCGGAAATCCGGCGGTACCACCCTGATTAATGATCATTGATCACTCTCTCTATACCTTAACGCGGCCAAACGGCATACCCTCATATGCAGCTCCAAGGCGGGTTCTGGATATTGATATGGGAGATCTCTCAGCAATGATCCCTTCTCTGTACATCTTCCTATCCTTACTATTCCTTCTCAACACTTAATTCCATGTTTATTTTTTTATTGATAATGGTTATTCTATGACAAATATTTCAGATTGTCAAGTAAATTTCCCGAATTAGAATATAAGAAAATGGGCCAAGTGCAAAGCCCCATAATCCATAAATTCCAAGTCCCACATAGATACTGACAATTACAGACAGCGGATGCATCCCCAATTTATTTCCTACCAGCTTTGGTTCCAAAATCTCCCGCATAATACTACATATCGTATAAATCACAGTATAAATCGCTGCCAGCATATATCTTCCTTGCAGCATTTCAATCACAGCCCAGGGCACAAAAATAGTCCCTGTTCCCAGAAATGGCATAGCATCGCATATTCCAATCCCACAGCCTGTCAAAAGAGCATACTGGTTGCCAGACAGATATAAACCTGCCACACAGATTGCAGTGATGATAAACATAATAATAATCTGCGCTTTGATATATGCGCCCCCTGCTTCATATGTCTTCCGGCAGACTCTAAGACTCATTCTGCCAATTGGATGATTTTCCAGAGATTCCCTTATTTTTCGGTAATCCTTCAAAATTAAAATTGTACTGAAAACCACCACAAAGCAGATCCCTACACATACAAAAATACCTTTCGCATAAGAAATCGTTCCATTCATCAATGCTGGAAGCATATTGGTCTGAACCTGACTCATCAAATTTGGAAGCTGCTTTTGTACGCCGTCCTGAATCGATTCCGCCTCAATTCCAGTAAGATTTTCCACTTGACAACAACACTCTTCAAAAAACTTGTTTGCCTGCCGTTTGTATTCTTCAAAATTCTCTGCTACATGGATCGTCTGTTCCAACAAAATCTTAAAAAATACACCCAACAGCAGACCCAATAAGATAAATAAAATCGCTACCAGAATGGTGGACCAGATACTCCTTTTCCATTTTAATTTTTCTTCTAATTTTTCCACCAGCGGATTGAGAAGTTTTGCCAGCAAAAAAGCGATAAAAAAGGGAAGAACCAGCGGCAGCAGCCAACGAATGCTGACATAAACGGCCAGAGTAATTCCCATAATCTTTCCAATCTTCTGCACACTTACTTTCATTTCATTTTTCATAAAACCAGTATGCGCGAATTTTCTTTTTTTATTCCCTTCTAGCGGTTGCTAAACCGATCATCGCTTGTCCTAAAACCTGCAAACATCCAAATCAGACTACACGCGCACAGGTGGAAAAATATTGAAATAATTCTCCCTGAGGTTCTAAAGTAAATTCTAGAAATTTCTTAGTAACAGGATGGCGAAATGCGATCTTAACGGAACATAATCCCACTGGCAGATAACCTGGCGGACAATTGGGATTATATTTTTTATCTCCCACCAATGGATGGCCTGCATGTGCCATCTGTACCCGTATCTGATGATGACGTCCGGTTTCTAACTTTACCTCAAGCAGGCTAATTGCTCCTTCTTTGATTTTGTCTGGACAAATAAAATCTATTTTTCCGTTAGACTGCCAAAATTTTTCCTCTTGTCCTGATTCATTCTTCTTGTGCACTTGTCCTGTCTCCAACTGCCATACTTGCTGCACTTTATAAGAAAGCCTTGCCCGTTTCGCTTTTAGCGATCCACTAGGCACCACACTAGAAGTATTCGATTTCCCATCCCGCAAGAGTTCATCTTCTAAGACACCAGAAGACGGTTTCAATATTCCTTCTACCAGCGCCAAATAACACTTATCCATGCTCCGCTGCCTGGACTGGGAACTTAAATCCGCGGCCGCCTGTTTCGTCCTGGCAAACACCATAATTCCCTCCACCGGCTGATCAAGACGATGTACCACAAAAATCTTTGTATCTTCCCCTTTTACTACATAATAACTGCGCAACAGACTTACCATATCCTGCTGTCCCACTTTCGCCGTCTGCACTGGAACTCCTGACATTTTTCGACAGACAACAAGATACTGATCTTCGTAGATAATTTCTATCTTTTTTTGCATAACCAAATCCTCTGTAAAAGCCAATTGACATAATCGTTAGAGACCATTTTTATTCCCACAAGGTATTTGACTATAACTTAAAGCGATAGCCCACTCCCCAAATTGTCTCAATATACTGTGGTTTTGCGGTATTTAATTCAATCTTCTCTCGAATTTTTTTGATATGCACGGTCACAGTAGCAATATCTCCCACCGATTCCAGATCCCAAATTTTACTAAACAACTCTTCCTTACTAAACACACGGTTGGGATTCTGTGCCAAAAATGTCAACAGATCAAATTCTTTGGTGGTAAACTGTTTTTCCTCCTCATTGACCCATACTCGACGCGCTGTCTTATCAATCTTCAATCCCCGTATCTCAATCATATCATTTTCCTGAACATTGCTGTTAATCAGGCGCTCATATCGAGAGAGATGCGCCTTTACTCTTGCTACCAGCTCACTAGGTGAAAAGGGCTTTGTAATATAATCGTCTGCCCCCAATCCCAATCCTCTTATTTTGTCAATATCATCTTTTTTCGCTGAAACCATTAAAATAGGTGTATTTTTATTCTCACGAATCTTCTTGCAAATCTCAAATCCATCCACACCTGGGAGCATCAGATCTAAAATAAACATATCAAAATCTTCACTCAAAGCGCGTGCAAGTCCCTGATTGCCATTATTCTCTGTCTCAACGGAAAAACCGCTCAGCTCCAAATAATCTTTTTCTAAATCTGCAATTGCCACTTCATCCTCGATAATCAAAACTTTACTCAACTTGCTACCTCCTGATATTTGCGAATTACAAAATACATAATGGTCCCAGTGCCCTCTTTACTGTTAGCCCAGATTTTACCACCATGATCTTCGATAATCTTTTTTACTATGGACAGACCGATACCACTTCCTCCAGTAGAAGAATTACGGGAAGCATCCGTGCGGTAAAAACGGTCAAAAATATAGGGCAGATCTCTCGCAGCAATCCCTTTGCCGTTATCTTCAATCTCCACCTGAATAAAATCTCCCACATCCCGAATACGAATATTGATAAACCCTTGTTCCTTGTCAAGATATTTTATAGAATTGCTGATAATGTTATTAATTACACGCCGAAGCTGCTCAGGATCTGCGATAATCAACACATCTTTATCTGCATAGTCAATATAGTTAAGCCTGATATTCTTGGCATCTAGATCTAATCCCACTTCCTCCACACAATCATCAAAATAATCTGCCACATTGATGCGATTAAAATTATAGGGTATGCGATTGGTGTTAATATTGGAATACAAGGTCAGCTCATTGATTAATGTGTCCATCTCATTTGCCTTATTGTAAATCGTACGAATATACTTGTCCTGTTTTTGTGGAGTGTCTGCCACTCCATCCATAATTCCCTCTACATAACCCTTAATCGCTGTGATAGGTGTCTTCAAATCATGGGAAATATTGCTGATCAACTCTCTGTTTTGTTTTTCCCCTGCTAATTTCTCCTCTTCTGATTCCTTCAGACGACCGCGCATCTCCTCAAAATTTCTGCACAGCTCCCCAATCTCATCTTTGCCATCTGCCTCAATCGTAAAATCAAGATTACCCGCCTTAATATTTTGTGCTGCCGCCTGAAGTTTATGAATTGGATTGATAATCCCCTGATAAATCCATACGGTCAGCATCCCTGCCGTAAATATCAAAATCAACAGAATAGAGATCATCATATCAATCAAAATCCCTTTGATATCTGGAAGCAGACGCTCCATAGAAGTTATGATAAAGACACTTCCGCGCTCCCCATCCTCAAATACAAAATCTATCTGTTTAATTAACGCCTGTTCTTCTCCTTCCAGATAGAATCCAGAACCGGCACTCTGCAGCACATCACTGTCATATTCAGGCAAATCATCTCTCAAAGATTCATCTGTCTCTTTATTGCCCTCATAAACCAGTTTATCCTCACGCCGCACAATCAGATAAGAATATTTTTTCTCCAACTCCTGATTTATTTTATCCAAGTATGCCTGATCCTCCAAGTTCTCAGGCGTTTCTTTGGCCACCTTCTGGAGTTTCTCATAAGTAGGTTTGGTAAAATGGCTCAAAGCCTTGAAAGAATTGACAAAATATTCATATGCATTGCCGTCTGTATTATAGATTTGGCGTATCGTTTTCATCTGATACTGCCCAAATCCCCACACGGTGGCTACTGCCAATAACACAGGCACCACAATAATGATAAAAAAAGAAATAATCAGTCTGGTTCGTAACTTCATCTCGATTCCTTCGTTCCTAAAAAGTTGTGATAACTTTTATTATAGCAATGATTCGCCAAAAATCCTATGTAAATTTTCTAAAAAAGTCTAAAATTTGCATAAAAATTACTGTTTACGCCCAATAACATTTACTTTTACTTGATTTAAAAAGATACTTTTTCAAAAACACAATCGACAATGCTTTAAAATAAATGTAACAAAAAATATTATTGTAGAATGGTAAAAGATATGTTATAATCCGCAAAGAGCAATCGTGATACAGGGTGCGTTGACCTCATTCTAAAAAGAATGGGGGTGATGCTAATGAAAAAGAGAAAACGCAGGAATAATATTTCTCTTATGGAATTGCTGACATTTGGCTTATTCCTTCTGGCATTGCTTACATTCGTGTTTACGTTTTGTAAGTAACTGTACATAGCAAAAACCACCCTTGTACTTTGGCAGGTAATAGGGTGGCATTGCTGCTTTTTTATTGGTCAACCCCTTGTGGGCGGTTGCTTTTTCTTTATGCCTTTAATATAGCATATCTTAAATCTGTTTGCAAGCGCCGATTCACTTTTTGCGTTTCTCAAACTCTTTGCGAAAGGCCCCAAGATCCTGCCCTTGAAAGGCTCGTTCCAGCAGTGCGGGCAGCATCTGTGGATTACAGGCAAAACAAGGAATTTTAAGCCCAGCCACACGTTCAGCCATCTGTGCATCATAATATGGCTTGCCGCCATCAGCAATGGCAAGCAGACAGACAACGGTCACTCCCGATTCTTTCAATTCTCTAAGTCGATGTAACAGCGAGGCTCGATTGCCTCCCTCCTCGAGATCAGTAATCAGGAAAAATAACGTCTTAGCGGGATTTTCCACAAATTTTTGACAGTATGCCACAGACTTGTCAATGTTCGTTCCCCCGCCAAGTTGGAATCCAAACAGCAAATCCACAGGATCATCGCATTTCTCTGTCAGATCCACAATATTCATATCAAAAGCAACAATATGCGTCCGTATGGCAGCCATACTCGCCAATATACAACTCATAATAGAAGAATAAATCACAGATTCCCCCATTGAACCACTCTGATCTACATCCAAAATTACCGTCCACTGCTTGGCAGCAGAGGCAACCGTGCGGTCAAAAAAATAGAAATGCTCTGGCACAATGGTTCCCAGCTCTGGATTATAATTTTTAAGATTTCTGCGGATAGTCAATGGAAAATCCATTGCCGCTGCCGAGGGAATAGGAGAATGCTGTCTGCGGTTAATTGCCGCTGTCACAGCACGGCGAATATCTGCTTCCAACAATTTATTGATCTGCTCCACGATTTTGGCAATAAAAGCGCGCACACTCTCCTTGGAACGTTTGGGAATCTGCTCTTTCAACATCAGGATTGTGGAAGCCAGACTGATATCAGGCTCCATATTTTCCAAAAGCTCCGGCTCAAATACAAGCTGACGCAAACCACAGCGCTCCATAGCATCTGACTGTATCACTGTAACCAAATCCTTTTCAAAAAGTGTTCTCACATCTCCTAACCATCTGGAAATCTGAGGATTGGAAGGCCCATTACCAGCTCCTCTCCCTGACCCAAAACCACCAGAACTGCTGTGATTATAAATTGCTGCCAGTGCCTGGTCCATCAATGCCTGTTCTTCTGACAGTACAGGCTCCTGTTCTCCATTCATAGCGGCAAAGCGTTCTTTGCTCTCAGAGCCCAAAATCAGGCGCCAGCGTTTCATGCGTTCTGTCTCATCCATATTTTACACCACACCTTTCAAATATCCCCAAAATCAAAATCATCTAAGCCTTCCAGCATTTCCTGTGCTTCCTCTGTCAAGGGCATATTTACCGTTTCACTGACCTGCTGCGGATTCAACTGCCACAGTTCCCCGAGGTTTTCCGCAATATCACTCTTTTCACGCGCGCTAAAGTCAGCAAAAGCACGGCGCAGGAATAAAAGCGCCCGTTTAAACTCCTCGTCATCCAAAGTATCTAGGTATTGATCTAAACTTTCCCAGAGACTCATACGGGTGATCAAAGCATAGCGGTTCTTCATGGAAAGCCCTTCAAACCACCCAGCGCCCAAGTCAGCGGGAACTCCTTTGGAGAGCCGCCGCTCTACCTGCAGCTCTAATTCTGTATTGCTGTATTTCCCTCTCTCGAGCAAAATTGCCGCCGCGTAGCCGGAAATCTTAGTATTCAAATCATCCCTAACAGCAATCTCTGTCAGCACTGCAATCCAGCGCTCCTCTGACAAAAATTCATGGTGCAGCACTGCCTCATTTAAGCTTCCAATTCCCTCAATCATTTCTTTGGAAGCATTGTCATCACAGACGCAGCTTCCCGGCAAAAGCAGGCAGGCACGCAAAAAAAGCTGCTCCAGCACTGGAAGTAAAGCCTCACTAGAAAGCTGGCGAATACTTCCATACTGAATGACCAACGATAAGCTCTGCACCGTCTTGGCAATCTCCTCCACAGCGGCCGCTTCCACCGCAATTTTTTGCAGAATTGCGGTGGCATAACTTATAGTCTCTGGCATTCCGCACAGAAAGGACTCTTCTATGATCTTGGCAATACTGGCAATACTGCCGCCATTTTGTGCCTCCTCTTTCATCTGAAAGGAAGCTGCCAGAAGTACAGTGTCTCCCTTTAACTGTGCCTCCACAATCTGAATCTCCGCCTCTGGTGTCCAGCGCAGAACCCAATGTTCCGCCCAGGTCGCCTTCTCCTGCTGCACCTGCTGCCAACTAACAAATGAAATCCCCAGCACCCGCAGGCGATGCAGAAAAAAGGACCGCTCCCGATCAAGAAAAGCAGACTTTTGTGATTTCACAGTCAACTTTTCCCGCAGATCTAAGTGCAGATCATCCGCTGTCACCGAACAATAACGCCTGAGATTCAGTTCATCCAACAGCCGGTAAAAATCATTCTGAATCGAAGTGCGGCTCACGCCCTGCGGCAAGGAACCAATGGCCGTTCCAATCTCTGTGTCGGCGACTGCCTGGGCGATCTTCGCAAAATTTCCATGTCCCATACAAGTAACTGCGGCATCCCGCAAATCCCGCAGTGCCGGAATCTGATAGCCATGTAGTTCGGCCAGAGAAAAGGCCAGCCGGACTGCCTCAATCACCTCAGCCGATGAAACAATATTCCCATTTTTACGCTGCCAGGCAGCAATCCTTGAGAGATAACTGCGCGCTGCAAAATCGGCTTCCTGTCTCTGACATCCCTCCCAGAGAAGATCATAATATGCCGGCGCTTTGTTTCCTGCACCATAACCAGAACGGGAAGAGAGACGATAATAAGAATAAGGCATCAACGTTTTTTGGACGTCCACAGAGGGCAGTTGTTTTAATTCCTGATCACTCAGCGCCGGCAAATCATTCTTTAACCCCTGTACATGATATGCTCCTGTGACCACCACGATTTTATCTGGGGTAATCCCAGAGGCAATCGTCTCCTGAATTTTGCGTCTCATATAGGCTTCCCGAATCAGGGTTTCTGGATAATCATGGTCTTTGCCCTCCGTCAGCTCACGCAAGTTCTTTCCAAATGCTTCCGCCCCTCTCCAATATCCCTCGCCCTCACTAGAATGCTCCATCACCCGCTCCCAGAACGTCTCATGGGACTTGTCTTTTGACAATTCTCCCAGCCGGCGGTAGACGGTGATACTCTCTTCTTCCCCCACATCATCAGAATTCTTTGCCGCGCTCTGAAAGGCAAGAAAGACACTGGAAGGCAGATCAATAAAATGGCACTGTCTTTGGTGTTCCTGCGACCAGAGAACTGCCTGATATTCCGGTGAATACTCGGCAAATGGATATAATATGGTGTGAATCGGTGTCTCCTCTGTATATGCCATGATTGCCACTGGCGGTTTGGTACAAAGATCGCCTAAAAAAGTCAGTTCTTCTGTAAAATCACTGGGTCCCTCCACCAAGACAATTTCTGGCATTACCTGATCTAGAAGCCTTCTCAGATGCCAGGCTCCTGCCGGAGACAAATGCCGAATACCAAAAATATATGGCTGATCTGCCTTTCTGATCTGAACCATTTTATCCATTATTTATTCAGCTCCTTACATTCTTGATAGAGACCAGACCATTTTAATCCTCTTTTCTTGAGAATATTTTCCAGATACTCTTTCCAGGCAATGCTGTCCTTGTCATCATCCTTGACAACTGCTCCCTGCAGGCCGGCGGCAAGATCGTAATCTGTAATTTTGCCATTGCCAAAACTGCCTGCCAGCGCCATACTATTGGCCAGCAAAGAAATCGCCTCAGCGGTTGACAATACTCCTGTAGTCGGCTTAATCTTCTGCTTGCCGTCTAACGTTGCGCCAAGCCGCAATTCCCGAAAAATAGTACATACTTTCTCTATCACTTCCTCTTCTGGCAGTTTAGCATTTAAATCCAGATTTTCGGAGAGCTGGGTCACTCTGGTTTTAACGATATCCATCTCTGATTCCAGATCAGCCGGAGCCGGAAGCACCACAATATTAAAACGGCGTTTGAGGGCGGCGGACATTTCATTTACCCCCTTATCCCTGGTATTTGCCGTGGCAATCACAGAAAAACCTTTCTGTGCAGGGACCTCCAGTCCAAGTTCTGGGACAGAAATCCGCTTCTCCGATAAAATAGAGATCAAAGCATCCTGTACCTCGGAGGCGCATCGGGAAATCTCCTCCACTCTGGCAATACTGCCGCTCTCCATCGCATGGTATACCGGACTTTTGAGCATCGCCTCAGGAGATGGCCCCTGGGCAATCAACATGGCATAATTCCAGGAATAGCGAATCTGTTCTTCTGTTGTACCTGCTGTACCCTGAATTACTTTGGTGGAATCACCATTGATTGCCGCTGTCAGATGCTCTGAAAGCCAGGATTTTGCCGTGCCAGGCTCTCCAATCAATAGTAAGGCTCGGTCTGTTACCAGAGTAGCAATCGCAATCTCCACCAAACGTTTGTGCCCAATATATTTCGGAGTAATCACTGTCTTACCCACTTTTCCTCCAGTGATATAAGTCAACACGGATTTGGGGGACATTTTCCACCCTGTGGGAATTGGCTCCTTCTCCGCCGCAATCAAGGCGTCAATCTCTTTTTGAAACATCTGCTCCGCCGGCAGACGCTGTACCTTTGTCTCTGCTGCCATTTTCTAAAATTCCTTTCTATTATATTCTAGAACGCCATCCAATCATTTTGTTTCCTGCTGCAATTGTTTTACCAAATCGGTATATAATCCCTGTACCCTGTCCTCATTCCAATTGGTAATCGCAATCTTACCCTCCCCTACAAGCTTCTTAATCTCCTCCAATTCCTCCAACTGATCTGCCAGGGACATTGGCGCTTCGCGCATCATACTCTCAAATTTCCAAAATATGACCGTGCCCTTTTGAAGAATTTTGACCATAAGACCTCGGCCACCCTGAAAACCACATAATTTCAGCATTGGAAAATAACTGTAGGCATCGGTGATATTCTTAGACAACAATGCACGCTGATAAAAATAATGTCCTAAAACATCGCATATTTCTTTATCCGAGGAACAAATCAAATGCTGCAGTACAGCATCCCAATTCATGTTGTACCTAGCCGTATAACCAACTGTATGGATATATTCATTGATTCGAAAAATCCCTGTTTTTTTGATTTTGGGATTTACAAAAAGTTGATACCAGCGGATATCTGGCCTTTCCAAAATGTCTCTGCCCACATACTGCCACTTTTCTGTAAACTCATCATAATGAATGCGCACCAACTGATATTGTTTTCCTTGTATATCCCAGACCAGAGCAGCAAATGTATTCATAATTCCTAAACGCGCCTGCTTCTGTTGTGCAGTTTCTTTATTAACTATTCCCTCGCTGGCTGCCAAAGAAGCATATGTTTCGTAGATCTCTTTTGCCGGCTTTGTCAGAAATGCTGCTGTCAACACCGGCTCAAGAAACACTTCCCCTTTACTTTGATATAATTCTTCTGCCAAATCAAAGAGCCTCTGATCTGTATTCCATACCAAAGAATCTGCTAAAAGTCCGGCGATATGATGAGAAACCGTTCTGTCAACATGCCCTTGGGAGGCAAACTGTACTGGCTTGCCTTTTTCTGTCTTCATGCGCCCCAGTAAATCGTCCGCTGCCAGTCTGCGGTATATGTCAAGCATTTTTTCTGAAGCCTTCCTTGACATAGCGACAAATAATTCTTGTAATTTTCTGTAATCCTTATCCGACAACACAAGATTGCCGCTCTCCACCTGTTTCTGCAATCCATCCAGCACCTTGCCAATCGCCTCTGCAATCAAATCAGAAAGACCATCACTGGTGGCAGAAATCAAATATTTTGCACAGCTAACAGGACTTTTCTGAATCTGCGTGCGCCAAAATTCCAGATTCTCTGTATCTTTCATATGCGACAGAGCCCACATAGCGGCTTTCTTACTATTTCTCTTTTCAGTTTTGGTAAATCCAATCAAAGTCTCCTGATTTTCCGGACTGTGGCACAGAGCATAAATCAACGCTGCCCGTACATCCTTTGTGGCATGTTCCAATTGGGATAAATACCACTGATTTTCCTCTGCCCCTGAGACTGCCTCTATCACATGCACGCGGCGTACCATCTCTTTCTTGCCCTGAGGATCAAATCCTCGTTTTAAAAGAGGCACGATGGAATCATCTTCCTTAGACAGCCAAAGTTCTATGTATTCTGCAAGCTCTGAATAGCCAGCATTTAAACCAGACACAAGTGCACTGCGCAGGCGGTAATCAGAAAAAATCTCTGGATTTCTCTTATGTGTATCTACAACCAAATTGTAATGGCCATTTCCAGCAGTGGTCAGTGCATCCAATAAGGGGGCAATCTGACTGTATGGAGCATTGGAATACGCCTCTCCTTCCATCATGTTCAGCGGTTGCAGCTCGCCTTCAACATTAGTCACTGCCTGGGTGGTGAGAACGGCGTCCAAAAATGCCAATAGATCCAAGAGTGTATCTGCTTTGTCTTTACACTCCTCAGACAATAACCCTTGTGCCGAGCGATAGATTTTCTCAAACACCGGCGAAACTTTGGCCAAAGATTCCATCTGCTCCACTGCGCGGACAAGCCGAAAATCCTCAGAAAGAAGGGATAACCCTGCAATAACACTGGACTGCAATCGTTCTTTTAATTCATAGAGGGGATTTAAATTCATGATAGCTACCTTCTTTCTTCTTAATATAACAGGCGTACAACCTTCTCGCCAGTGACAATACTGTAAGGCTGCACACTGATCCGGTGTTCTGTCTCTTCATAGAAAAATGCCCCCAACAACACTTGTCCCACCAGCAGAGAAGATTCTGTCAACATCGACAGACGATAAACACTCTCTTCCATTCCAGGCATATCTTTTAATAGAATCGTATTTCCCTCTTTGTCACGCATCACATATGCATCTCCAATCGTACCAATCTGCGCAAAGGCAAACAGCAACACCACAAAATTATCAGAAAGAGTATTTTTGATATGATTTTTTATCGTTTTTACGGTTGTGGGGAGATTCGTCTGGGCATGTGTGGCAAGCCACTCAAGTTCTGCACATGTTGCTGGATGGTAACTGGCACTATCCCAGCGGATGCGTCGATTGACCTCCCCTGGATAATAAGTCAGCACAGGGATGGACGCTGTCTCAAAAACGGTATCTTCCTGTTTTACATATTGTATTGCCTTAATGGGACGGTAATTGCGTGTCACAGACACTTCTCCAGTCTCCACATCTGCCCACCAGCCAATATCAATAAATTCTTTTCTTGCTTTATCATAGAATATCTGAAACGAGAGCTGCAAAAGACAGGCATTCTCCTTTTTCAAGCCCAATGCCTGTAATTGATCTAATTTCCAGATACCACCAAGCTCTTCATATAAAATATTGTCATCATCGCCAATTTCCTCTTTTTCCAGCTTCTCCCTCAGATAAGCATCTGCCTTTTTTACTATGGCTCTCAGCTGAGTCAATATATGGGTTGCCTCTCGATAATGACTGCTCTCTCCATCCTTCTGAAATTCCTCCATCTCCAGAATCAGCCGGTTGACATAAAGCTGCGGTCCTGCCAGATAATAATCTCCAAGCTGTTTTGCCAGGTCACGATAAGTCTTAATAGAACTGCCGCCCATTGTTCCCAGTCCAGCCTGCAGAAGATTTTTCATCATATCCTCCGTCAACTTCAGTCCCTCAAGCTGCTTTTTTATTTTTTTAGTGCGCGCTGCTTTATTGATCTTGGGTTTCCCCTCTTTTTTCTCCACAGCAGATTTGGCCGCGCGTGCTTCTTTTTTCTGGCGCTTCTTTATGATGTCTTCTGGAATCTCAAACAGCTCAAATTCCCTGCCCTGATTGATCTCAAAAAGCAGCGCCACACTGTGCTTGCAGGGAAACTGCCTGCTTGGACATGAACAGCGAAATACCGGATTTTGTTCCTCCACAAAATCTGCCGAGGTAATATAGTTTGATTTGCCGCTCCCGCTGCATTCACCCATGTAAAAAGTATCATCCTCAGAACGAAAACGCTTCACAAAGCCGCCCTTTAGGGAAATTTTTCTCCCATTATTGACGGCATTGGCATTTGGCGCAAGTAAAGTAATTGTCTGTTCTGATATCTCTCTCATGTAATCACTTCCTTATATTTATAAATTCTATGATACAATGTCATTTTTCCTAGGTTCTCCCCCACCAAACAACTCTTTCTGAGATTCATTGCTTGGCTCAGGTCATTTACCAGAGAAGCAATATGTTAATTACTCATGCTTTGCCCGCTTTCCCACAGACGATTTATCTTATGAATCAACATGGCCACAAAAATACAAGTCGTAATTTTGCATGTAATTCCTCCAAACAATACCAGAAACAGATAGACGATGCCTTTGTCCCAACTGCCCGTTCGGTAATAATTCTGATCCGCCCTCCATAAGCGATTTCCCTGTTTGTATACCCAGTACAGATAATAAATGCCCAATGTGGGAATGGAAAGCAAAAGCACAATCAAATAATTTGAAGATTGTTTCCCATTGCCACCTTCATATTGTGCACAAACTTTATTAATATCACGGCATAGATACCAGAATAGTACAATACCATATATGCCAACAGCAAACTGAACGTAAAACATCGCCTTAATCGCTGAAAATATTTGATTCCAATGCAGTAATTGTTCGATCAGTTTTATGATATCCTCAAATGAAACCTCTGCCTCAAATCCATTTCCCAGTGTCAGTATTCCTTTCACAAGAGGGTTATTCCATATTTGCATTATTTTTATAATCACATAGATTTTGAGCAAACTATTGATAATATAAGGTGCAACACACAATGTTGTATTCCATCTTTTCTTTGGTTTTCTCATTTTAATTGTCCTCTTTCTTGTGTTTTTTAATCTTCCCAGCAAAATTTTTCACTGTAGCATGAAAAAACATCCATTTTGTATTTCTAACCGTGTCGATAGCATACTGTTTTAATCACACAGGATTTAACATCACCTCATTTTTTTGACTTCCATGTTCTCATGGACATAAGTATAACATAAAACATCACTTTTGGCTATCTTAACCCACCGTCTAAAGCCAGTGGGATTGTGACAGACTTATTAAAATACATTTTTATTTTATCAATGTATTCATAATCTTGACAACCTAAGAATACTCTCCTGATTTAAATACAAAAAAGAACCAGACTGCTTATCTAAAAACAAACAATCTGATTCTTTATTTATCATTGATGTATCTCGCTGCTTTCCACCTATTCCAAATAAAATAGAATGGTATGACTTCCTATTTCCATAAAATTTTGACTAATTATTACAAATATTTCTTTAACTCCTCTGCCTTGTCAGTTGTCTCCCAGGGCAGATTTAAATCATTGCGCCCAAAATGTCCATATGCAGCCGTCTGCTTATAAATCGGACGTCTTAAATCCAGCATTTTAATAATTCCCGCTGGTCTGAGATCAAAATTCTCACGGATCACTTCTACCAGCCTTTCATCTGAAACTTTCCCTGTTCCAAAGGTATCTACCATCACAGAAGTGGGCTGTGCCACTCCAATGGCATAGGAGAGCTGAATCTCGCACTTATCTGCCAAGCCTGCAGCAACAATATTTTTTGCTACATAGCGCGCTGCATAAGCTGCTGAACGGTCTACTTTGGTGCAATCCTTTCCAGAAAAAGCACCGCCGCCGTGACGTGCATATCCGCCATATGTATCTACAATAATCTTGCGTCCAGTAAGTCCTGCATCTCCATGTGGTCCGCCAATCACAAAACGGCCGGTAGGATTGATAAAAAATTTGGTCTCACTGTCAATCATTTCCTGTGGCAAAATTGGGTCAAATACATGCTTCTTGATATCTGCATGAATCTGTTCCTGGGTAACATCTGCATCATGCTGTGTAGAAAGCACGACTGCCTCTAATCTCTTGGGACTGCCATTTTCATCATATTCAACAGACACCTGTGTCTTTCCATCTGGTCTCAGATAAGTTAATGTCCCATCCTTGCGCACCTTTGTAAGCTGAAGTGCAAGTTTGTGAGCCAATGAAATAGGATATGGCATTAACTCTGGCGTCTCATTGGTAGCATAGCCAAACATCATTCCCTGATCTCCAGCTCCAATAGCTTCCAGCTCTTCGTCTGACATTTTATTCTCTTTGGCTTCCAATGCCTTATCGACACCCATAGCAATATCTGCAGACTGCTGGTCTAAGGCAATCATCACTGCACAGGTATTTCCATCAAAACCGGTTGCCCCATCGTTGTACCCAATCTCATTGACAGTGTCTCTGACAATTTGAGAATAATCCACTTGTGCCTTTGTAGTGATCTCACCAGTTACCAATACAAATCCCGTACATGCGGCTGTCTCACAAGCTACACGGCTCATGGGATCCTGCGCCATCAACGCATCCAAAATTGCGTCTGACACTGCATCACAGACTTTGTCTGGATGTCCTTCTGTGACAGATTCTGATGTAAATAATCTTTTTTCCATTTTAATTTCCTCCTTAATGTGTAAAACAAATAATCCTGCTTTGCAGCGCCGAGTGCGGTCACGCAGTGACATCTTCCATTCGCACGAGCGCGCATAACATTATATATTAGGGAAATTCATAGAACTTTCCTAATATATAAAAATGTCCGCTTATAAGATAAGCGGACCCGACGTCTATAAAGATAATCAAATCCTCTTATTGTTCGATTACTCGCTCAGGCTGGCACCTTCCGTAGAGGGGTTGCCGTGGCTTCACAGATCCTATGTATCTCCACCACTCTGAATAAGAGAAATTATTACAATATGGAATTTTCAAATCTTTATGTATAACATACTCTTTTTTTTTGATTCTGTCAAGGATATGTTTTGAATTAACATATTTTGCAAATTCAAACAGGATTTCTTTATTGACAAATGCTGGCTTTGTTTTTAAAATAAAAAGTAGAAGCTTTTATTTTTGTACTCAGCCACAAGACAGGGAGAACGCCAATGAAAAATTTACTAATCGACGATTTACAACCAGGGATGGTTACCGCAGAAACAATTTATACAAATCGCGGACAGATGGTCATGGATGCCAATACAACACTGACTCCCGAATTGATTTCTAAGCTGTCCTACTACAGCATTCATAATGTTCCCATTATGGATTCTGAAGCTGCTCCTATGGAACAGTCTCATAAGACGGAAATTTCTGAGAAAAACTCTGCTGCACAGGAACCTAAGATACAAACTCCAACTTGGAGCCGTGCTGCCAATCCTTCCTATGCGCAGCGGGTAAAAGCAAAACCCGAATTTATGAAATTTCAGATTGAATACTCAAAAATACTAAACTTGCTGCGTGAGATCTTTGATGGCATTATTGAAAATCCCAAAGCACCAGTGAACGTTCGGCAAATTTTGAAAGATTGTTCCACACTGGTTGCTTCATGCCATACCAGTGTGGAGATGTTTGACAAACTGCACAATATGCGCCTCAACGATGACAGTGTATATTCCCACTGTCTGAATGTAACACTGATCGCTATGGCTATGGGTAAATGGATGCATTTTTCCTCCGAAGACCTTGAACTTGTGGCTTTGTGCGGACTGTTCCACGATATCGGCAAAACCTCCATCCCAGATGAGATTTTAAACAAATGCAGCAAATACACGGATGAAGAATTTGAAATGATTAAACAGCACCCTCTATTCAGTTACAAACTTTTAAAGTCACTGCCGATGGACGACCATGTAAAAAAAGCAGCCTTACAGCATCATGAGCGCTGTGATGGTTCTGGCTATCCACAAGGTCTGACTACAGATGAAATTGATAATTTTGCACACATCATTGCCATTGCAGATGTATATGATGCCATGACAGCGGCACGCTCTTACCGTTCCCCGCTGTGTCCTTTCCAAGTAATTGACATATTTGAAAAAGACGGCCTGCAAAAATATCATCCCAAGTACATACTGACCTTTTTAAAACGGATTGCCAACTCTTACCAGCGCAACCGTGTACTTTTAAACAACGGCTGGAGTGCAAATATTGTAATGATTAATCCCCATCATTTGACTAGACCAATGCTCCAATTAGATGATGGCTCTGTCATTGATATGCTCTCAAAACCAGAACTTGAGATTATAAAGATTATATAGAACAACCACTCTTAAAAATGTAATGTATACAAAAATCCATAATGTTCTTACATGTTATTTGTATCTATCCACCCTAATTAAAAAGGA
Source organism: Lachnospiraceae bacterium (assembly GCA_910575005.1). GTDB lineage: Bacteria > Bacillota > Clostridia > Lachnospirales > Lachnospiraceae > Petralouisia. The sequence goes on from CAJTCL010000005.1 coordinate 104,995, forward strand.
AGCCAGGTTCTTCAAATTTCTTTGAAAGAACCTGACTTTCGTATTTATGAGGATGATAATTCCCTCAGCCATAGATAGATCCCTTTGCAGAGTCGTATAAAAACTTAGCTGACATATCTATGGCATCAAGTTTTAAATAGTTACTATTATTTTTTGTACCCAAAATCTGGTATACTCTTCCAACGCTCCCTAAAGTAATGCGCAGCGAGCTTAGGTTTGCGGTCTCTGGTGAAGACTCCCTTCTTATTTCCCTGCACACGCAACAGACTCTGGCTAGTGGCAAAATCTGCAAAATTCCATGCTTGTTCGCCGACAACCATACTATATTCGTCAAAAACACTGTTATTCATCTTGTAATAATCAACCTGATACTCCTCGGTATACATCACTGGAGTAGCATCATGAAATCCCATGACAGTATCTGCGCCATATTCGGTAAAAATCACAGGCTTACCTAATTTTTTCCAATAATCAAGTTCTTTGCGCAGGGCAAGCTTTGGTCCTTCCAAATCTGGCCCGCCATAATACCATCCATAATAACGATTGAGACAAATCACATCACTCAGTTTACCAGAACAATCCTTTTCTGGATCGGCCATCTGTACACTGACCAGCGTACAGGGCAGTTTTTGACGATCCAGTTCTCTGGCTAAATCATACAATGGCTTGAAATACTCATAAGCACCCTCCGCAGCGGAATCCGGCTCATTGGCAATACTCCACATTACCACACAGGCATAATTTTTATCTCTGGAAATCAAATCTCTGATTACCTCTTTGTGATGCTCCTGTGTCTTAACACCTTTCTCGGGGTCAAAGGTTCCGATTTTCTCACCGCCGAAATTAGCCCCGCCGCCAAACTGTAAATTAACGCCTACCGCCGTAGTCTCATCAATGACAACGATTCCTTCCTGGTCACAGAGCCGCATCATCTCCTCACTGTATGGATAATGGCTTGTGCGAAAACTATTGGCTCCCTGCCATTTCATCAGTGAAATGTCTTTCGTATTCATGGGCAGGTGAATGCCACGGCCATTTGGAAATGTGTCCTCATGCTTGCCATATCCCTTAAAATAAAATGGTTTGTCATTGATGAGGAATTGCTCGCCTTCCACACGCACAGTACGCACCCCATAAGGCAGCGTATACTGATCTTTGCCATACGTTACCTTCACCTGATATAGATACGCATTCAAAGGCTGCCATAAATGTACCGAAGCGATATGCAATGTTCCTTCCGTATCTGACCCCTCCGCTGCCAAATTTCCCTGACAGTCAAATACTTCAATCTTACAATCTTTAGAAGCATTCTCACCGCCGGAGGTTTCAATTTGATAATGGATATCTGCATGTTCCCCATTCACCTCAGAAACCAATGTGATATCTTGAATATATTCCTTTGGCGTCGTATAGATTCGCACTGGCCTTGTGATACCACAATAATTAAAAAAATCAAAATTGGGATGGTTTTGCTGCTTGCTCTCGCCGCTTTCCGCTATACCTCCCATCAGACCGCCCAACATGTCCGCTTTGCCGCCGACCGGAAGTGTAGTATAGTCGATTACATTATCCACTGCAATGGTCAAAAGATGTTCGCCCTCTGTGATCTGCTCTGTAATCTCCGCCTCAAACGGCAAAAATCCTCCTCGGTGCTCGCAGATCAACTGCCCATCCAGATAGACCTTAGCATGATGGGTCACAGCATCACAGCGCAGCATCACACGCTCACCAGCAACGGCCGCTGGCAGAGCAATCTCACGCTGATAAAACACCCAGCCGTAGTGATCTCGGAAATCAACGCCTTCCTTGAGATCATTATAGGAAGCTGGCACAGGCATGGGCATGGCGTCTTTCAACGGCTTTTCCTGCCATTTTTCTTCAAAACCTTTTCCGTTATCTAGCTTAAAGTTCCATACGCCGCTTAAATCACACAAAAAGCGGGATGGTGTTAAAATCGGATATAACATAATCTGTCCTCCTTTGCACATCTAATGTGCATTTTTAATTACCATTCCCGCAAATCTTTGATTTTATACCTGCTGTTATCCAACCTTAAACTGAAACTTCTGAATCTCCTTCTCCGTATTCACGCGCTGAATCTGTGCACCCAGTCCTTCCAATTTCTCCTCAAAGGCCTCATAACCTCTCTGAATATAATGAATATCATCTATAATCGTGACGCCCTGCGCAGATAGCCCAGCAATCACAAGCGCCGCGCCCGCTCTCAAATCTGGCGCACTCACTCTGGCACCAGTAAAATTCTTCACACCATTGATAATGGCGATGTTGCTCTCAACCTTGATATCTGCCCCCATACGTGTCAATTCATCCACATATTTAAACCGATTCTCAAAAATACTCTCTGTCACCGTACTGGTTCCCTGCGCAATCCCCAAAACCACAGACATCTGTGGCTGCATATCTGTCGGAAATCCAGGATAGGGCAGTGTTGTCACCTGGGTATGCCGCAATGGTTTGGAGGCTACCACACGAACTGCATCGTCAAATTCCTCCACCTCACAGCCCGCCTCCAACAGCTTTGCCGTAGTTGCTTCCAAGTGCTTGGGAATTACATTTTTCACGGTGACATCCCCTTTTGTGGCTGCCGCTGCAAACATAAAGGTACCTGCCTCGATCTGATCAGGAATCACAGAATACTCCGTCTTGTGCAGCTTTTCCACTCCTACAATACGAATAACATCTGTACCAGCGCCACGAATATTCGCACCCATACTATTTAAAAAATTGGCCACATCCACTACATGTGGTTCTTTTGCAGCATTTTCAATCGTAGTTTTTCCTTCTGCCATAGCTGCCGCCATCATAATATTGATCGTAGCCCCTACAGATACCTTATCCAGATAAATATGGCTGCCAATCAGTCTCTCTGCTTCCGCCGCCACAGCTCCATTGCGGATCTCCACATGAGCACCCAGGGCGCGAAAACCCTTAATATGCAGATCCATTGGACGGCTTCCAATGTTACAGCCGCCAGGCAATGTCACCTCTGCACGCTTGTATTTTCCAAGGAGGGAACCTAATAAGTAATAGGACGCTCGGATCTTCTTCATGGAATCATAATCCACCGGAATATCCTTCACAAAAGAACCATTGACCTTCACGGTGTGCGCATCTACTCTGTCTATGATTGCTCCGATATCGCCCATCGCCTGGAGCAAAGCATTGATATCCCGTACATCGGGTAAATTATCTATTGTTACGGTTTCATCCGTCATAATGGATGCTGCCAGAATTGCCAAAGCTGCATTTTTTGCTCCGCCAATCTCCACTTCTCCAACTAACGGATTACCTCCTCTAATCACATACTGTTCCATATTGCACCTCTATGCTCTATTTTCGTACAAGAAGTTATTATAGTAACATATCTTTTCTTTCGCCAAAATGCTTACAGAAAACTTTATGTACTATTATAACACACTTTATCCATTTGTAAATCTTTCCCTGTTAGCTTATTTTATGCAAAATTACTATTTCTGTGCCTGATTGAGAACTACGAATGAACTACTACTCTCTATTATAAACGATTCGCGCAAAATCATGCACGATCTGCTTGTCCTCCCAAACTTTTCTATCATGCATTAAAAATGCCTCAGGCACCCTTGACACTGGACATACACAAGGATTGTGCAAAAGCTGCACAACCCTGTAATCACGCCTTGTCTATCATCTTAACACATTTAAAACAAGATTCCTATCGTTTTTTCTACTCAAAAACAACACTTTTTTCTAAATATTTTGTCTTAATTACCAAATATGGATAAGATTTTACCTCATTGACCTTCTCGCCTTTGGAGGGTCCAATCAATGTTGTATCAAAATATATGGCATTTTTTGTCAAATAACATTGATTGACAGAAATGCTGTAACCGCCCGTTTCCTGGACGCCATAACCAATAGCTATGTATAAATTCTCCTGATCTGTATAGGTCAATTTAAAAATATTTTCCTTCTTTTCCTCTATCACGGTTAAAAATTCCTGTGGAATGTCTTTTTCCTCTAAAATAGTATAGGAGAGATCCTTAAGTTTACGATCATCTGTTTTCTCTAAACCACAACCTGTAGTAAAAAACGGTAATAACAGTGTCAACACCAACAGCATACAAAGCAGCTTTTTTTCTGAAACAATTCTTCTCATCACAAACTCCCTTACTTTCTTATACGTTCTCTTAATATTGTATATGATTTTGATCATATTTATGATTGTATTTTTTTAAATACCTTAGTATAATATACAGCAGAGGATTTATCCTTGGTCAATATAATCTCCAAAAGGAACGGTAAATAATATGATACGACTACTTCTGGTTTCTGCCTTTTTAATTCTTTTTTTAATCGCATCCATTCCCATTATGCTTATGGAGCGAGTGATAAAAAAATTTAATCCGCAGGCTGCAGATATCAGCAGTCTTCGCATTGTACAGTGGGCATTTAAGGTAATTTTAATCTTTACTGGAACAAAGCTTACCATTATCGGAGAAGATCGCATTCCCAAAGATCAGGCTGTGCTGTACATCCCGAACCACCAGAGCTATTTTGATATCGTGATCACTTATTCCCGATGTCCCAGACTGACTGGGTATGTTTCCAAAGATTTTATGAGAAAAGTTCCACTGCTCTCAAACTGGATGAAACATTTGCATTGCCTGTTTCTCAAACGTTCTGATTTGAAGGCAGGAATGAAAATGATACTCACTGGAATTGAACAAATTAATAATGGTATTTCCGTTTGTATTTTTCCAGAGGGCACAAGAAATCCTAATCCAGAAAATGGCCTATTGCCATTTAAAGAAGGCAGTCTGAAAATGGCAGAGAAAACAGGATGTCCCATTATCCCTGTTGCCATTTCAAACAGCCATGCAATTTGGGAACAACATATGCCCTTCATGCGCAAATGCCATGTAATTGTAGAATATGGCGAACCAATTTACTTAAAAGAATTAGATAGGGAACAGCGCAAATTTTCTGGCGCTTACACCAAATCTAAGATTGAAGAAATGTTAGAACAACATAAAGCTATGATCTAGAGCATTTTTCAAACACGCTCAAAAAGCTGCCGCATATTAGATCAGATTGCGGCAGCTTTTAATATTGTTTACAGAAATTTTGCTTTTATGGCCTCCACCACTTTCGGATATTCCATAAAATGAGAGGCCTTTACCAACACCGTATCCCCCTTTTTTAAATAACGTAAGAGCTGCTCTGTCATCTCTTGACGTGTCTCAAAATGAAATACTTGGCAACCCTTTACTGTCTCTTTGGCTCCCTTGGCCAATTCTCTTGAGAGCAAACCTGCACAGAAAATAGTATCAATCTGTTTTTTGGCGGCATATACCCCCACCTGATAGTGAAGTTTCCGTTCGTTCTCTCCCAGTTCTCCCATATCTCCCAGCACAGCAATCGTCCGCCCCTGGCCATTGCCAAGCACATCCAAAGAAGCTTGCATCGACACTGGATTGGCATTGTAACAGTCATCAATCACGGTCAATCCGCCAATTTCCATCAAATTACTACGCCCGCCAATCGTCTCCACATGTTCAATCCCTGTCTTGATCGCTGACAATTCCATGCCCAGAAAAAGCCCAACTGCTGTAGCAGCCATAGCATTAAATACATTGTGTTCTCCTGGTATGGGGATAGAAACCTCTATACTTCCTTTTGGTGTATGAATGTGTGCTTTCACACCTTCCAGACCACAATTCTGGATTTGGTCTGCATAGATTCCCTTGACAATCTTGCTGGGATTTGTCTGTGAGGATTCTGTCTGTGCTTCTTTCTTGCCATAAAACAGCGGACGAACACCCTTTACCTCTGTGATTGTGGAGAGCTTATCATCCTCCCCATTTAATACAATATGCCCTTCTGGTTTCAGATAATCAAAAATTTCACTTTTGGCTTTTAAAATGCCCTCTCTGGTCTTTAATTTTTCCAGATGACAAATACCAATATTGGTAATCACACAGATATCCGGCTGCGCCATTTTTGCAAGGCGATGCATCTCCCCAAAATCTGAGATTCCCATCTCCACCACAGCAGCCTCATGTTCCTCTCTAATGCGCAAAAGTGTAAGAGGCAGGCCAATTTCATTATTAAAATTTCCCGCTGTCTTGAGGACATGATAGCGCTGTGACAATACAGAAGCAATCATCTCTTTGGTGCTGGTCTTACCGACACTGCCTGTAATGCCTACAATGGGAATTGTAAGCTGGCTGCGATAATACGCTGCGATATCTTTCAATGCCTGTTCACTGGAATCTACCTTAATATAGGGCGCTGCACAGTCTGTCAGTTCCCGTTCGGATAAAACTGCTGCCGCACCATTCTTTACCACATCGGCAATAAAATCATGTCCATCCACTCTGGCACCTTTGATGGGAATAAAGAGAAATCCTTCTGCAACCTGGCGGCTGTCTGTAACTGCTCCCTGTATCGTTCTATGCCTCAATTCCTTCTCGCCAACATACGTCCCATGACAGGCTTCGGCAATTTTTTCCAATGTCATATTCTTCATAGCATCCTCCCATTTGCTATTGATACTTTTTCAGTGAAACCTGAATCAGCCATTCACAAAGCTCCTCAAAATTTTTGCCAATCGCCAATGCCTCCTGGGGCAGCAAACTAGTAGCAGTCATACCTGGAAGCGTATTTGCCTCTAAACAGTAAATCTGATTGTCCTGATCTAACATAAAGTCCATCCTCGAATATGTATCTAAACCAAGCGCTTCTGCTGCTTTTTCGGCATAATGCTGCATTTCTTTGGCAATATTCTCTGGTAGCTGTGCCGGACATGTCTCCACAGTACTGCCTGGAGCATATTTATTTTTATAATCATAAAATCCCTCAATCGGAGCAATTTCAATAATCGGAAGAGCCTTAAACTCGATCACACCAACAGAAAATTCTCTGCCCTTAATGTAATCCTCCACCACAACCTCCTGCTCCCAGCGAAAAGCTTCCTGTAAGGCCTGTTGATATTCTTCTTTCGTGCGTACAATGGATATCCCAATACTAGAACCGCCGCGGCATGGTTTTACCACACAGGGCAGTGACAATCCTGTTTTCTCAAACTCTGCTTGGCAATTTTCTTTTTTGATGGTTATCCCTGCAGGGGTGGGAATCTGATTGGCCGTAAAAAAGCGCTTGGAGAGACTTTTATCCATAGCTAAAGCGCTGCTCAGATAACCTGTTCCTGTATATTTGATGCCATATAAATCAAATGCTGCCTGAATCCTGCCGTCTTCTCCATTCTCTCCATGAAGTGCAAGAAAAACAATATCTGCCATACGGCACAATGCAATCACATTTGGCCCAAACAGACAAGCGCTCTGATCCTTGCGGCTTTTTCTGACTGATTCTAGATCTGGCGCCTGGCCAGAAATTCCAAAAGTCGTTATGCTAACTTCCAGGGAACGCTCAAATATGCCTTCTAAATCCTCTTCCTGATCACTGTAACCCATGAAAACATCCAGCAATATTACCTGATGCCCATTTTTGCGTAAAGCCTCAGCCACATTGCTGCCTGTCACAAAAGATACCTCGCGTTCTGTACTCAGCCCTCCCGCCAATACTACAATATTCATAGGAAAACCTCCTTACTATCCACATTCTGGTACAACGAAAATGAAATCTGTTCTTTCATATTCGTTATACTAGCCAGGATATCAAAGATTTCCTTTGATACCCTGGCCTTAATTCTACTCTGCAAAACTATCTTATACTATTTTATGATATGTGGCAAGAAGTTGTACTGAATTGTTACATTTTTCATCCCACAATTTTATAATATGATCTGGCAGTAATACCATATACAATTGCATAAATTACTGCAAACACGCCAACGGTCGCCACCGTACAGATTGCAAACAACGGCGCATTTACCATACCAAACAGTAAAATCAACCGGTTCATCATTGGAAATGCTGCTGTCAGATGAATACAAGCCATCACCAAGGGAAGGAAAAATACTTTAAGAACCTGGCTGCGAATTGAGGCTTTGACTTCCTTCTTGCTCATTCCAACCTTTTGCATAATCTCAAAACGCCCTTTATCTTCATACCCTTCTGAAACTTGCTTATAATAGATAATCAAGACCGTAGCCATCAGAAATACGAATCCCAGGAAAATTCCCAAAAACAAAAATCCGCCACAGAAGATCATAAAACCTTCTTTATTATCCTCTCTGCTATCCACACGAAGATTTATCTGCTCCTCCTCAGGCAACGACTGATTGTGAGCTTCCAGCAACTCTTTGATATGGTTTGCACAGGCAATTTCCTGTTCCTTCCCACCTGTCACATCCATATAAATCAAAGTATTTATATTGCTTGCGCGGTCTTTATATGCCTCCTTTTGTATCTTTTGGATCTCCTGTAATACAGTTTCATCCTTTGCAACCAAAAAATATACATCATAGACCACTTCAGACTTGGTACCGCCAATTAATAATTCTGGTAAATATTCCTTAATCCGAAAAGATTTATCACCCAAATGGTACTGTTGATCATTGGTATCTCCGCGCATTGTATATACCAAAACCTCATCTTCCATAAGTTCTGTATGCTTGCCGCCGAGATGCTCATAATCTTCCATTGTTATCCATTGCATGACACTTACCTCTCCCTTAGAAACAATACCTTGTTCTCCCAGATGAAGCGTTTCTCCATCCTTATATGCTGTAACAGATAAACTATTATATTCCAGCACTTCCTCCATCTCAATTCCCAGATCAGATACCCCGCGTCTGGCCAATTCTCTCATTACCTCTTTCTCGGACGACGTTAAATCATACCCTGTCAGATTAATATTTTTGGGATATCGTTCTTTCATACTATCCTCCACTCCCATATACAGGGAGACTGTACCAGAAATCATGACCAGAACCATAGTGCTAAGAATACAGATATTGCTCAGTCCCACAGCATTTTGTTTCATACGATAGATCATCCCCGAAACAGATGTAAAATGATTGATCTTATAATAATAATTTTTATTTTTGCGCAGCAGCTTCAATACTGCAATACTTCCTGCGGTAAAAAGACAGTATGTGCCTGCTATAACCAGAATCACTGCCAGGAAAAACAACAGCAGCACACTGATTGGATCCTTCACTAAAAGTGCAATTCCATACCCCCCAGCCAGAAAAAGTAACCCCATTACCGTCAGAATCCAACGCGTCTTCGGTTCTTTCTCACCCTGATTAGCGCTTTGCAGCAATTCAATTGGTCTTGCTTTCTGTACTTGAAATAGATTATAAATCAAGGTTACTACAAAAATACAGCCAAATAGGATTACCATATTGACAATGGCTTCCACCGAAACACTGAAACCAAAGGGTACTTCCAAATCAACTAAGCGCATTAGTATTAAAACCACCAATTTGTTGAGCAAAATACCAACCACTATTCCAAAGACAATACTGACACTTGCCACCATCACCATTTCCCAAAACATCATTTTCCCAATATGGCGTTTTTCCATGCCTAAAATATTAAACAGGCCAAATTCTTTCTTGCGGCGCTTCATCAGAAAACTGTTGGTATAAAACAAAAAGATCACGGCAAAAATTGCAATAACCCAACAGCCTAACCCCAGTATCATTGCTACATCCCCACTTCCAGGCATTTTTTTAATGCCCTCATCCCTAGAAATTGCCCCCATAATATAGTACACAGCGCTGACACCGATCGCGGCTAAAATATAGGGCAGATACAATCCGCTATTTTTCTTTAAATTGCTAAAGGCAAGCCTGCCATAGAAAAATCTATTCATTTCTCTCACCACCTGTCGTAATTACTGTAAGGGTATCAGAAATTTTCTGGTACATCTCCTCATTGCTGCTAGAGCCTTTATAAATCTGATGGAATACCTGGCCATCCTTGATAAACAGTACACGTTTGGCGCAGCTTGCCGCCTTAATGGAATGTGTCACCATCAAAATTGTCTGTCCCTCCTCATTGATCGTTTGGAACATGGACAGTAACCCCTCTGCCGCCTTAGAATCCAGGGCTCCTGTTGGTTCATCCGCAAGAATTAACTGGGGATTGGTGATCAAGGCGCGCGCCACTGCCGCACGCTGTTTCTGTCCGCCAGACACCTCATAGGGATATTTACTCAAAATCTCATTGATACTAAGTTTTTCTGCAATGGGCATCAGACGGCTGCGCATCTCATTGTAACTTTTACCTGCCAATACCAAGGGCAGAAAAATATTATCTTGTAAACTGAAGGTATCTAACAGATTAAAATCCTGAAATACAAAACCAAGATTCTGCCTGCGAAAAGCGGACAGCTCTCCCTCGCGGATTGCGGAAACATTTTTACCATTTAACAGTACCTGGCCGGCTGTCGCCCGATCAAGAGACGCCAATATATTTAAGAGTGTGGTCTTACCAGAACCAGACTCTCCCATAATCGCCACATATTCTCCTTTTTCCACAGAAAAACTGACATCTGACAACGCTTGCACCTGATTTCCTCCAAAACGAGTGGTATACACTTTTTTTATATTGTTTACTTCCAAAATTGCCATAATATCCTCCTTTTACTGATTGCTGCCTTTGTGCAAATCATGCTCTTAATCTTTCACAATATACAAATACTTTAACCTCTGCATTTGGCAGTAGTAATTGTTTCTGAAATCAGTATACAAAAAAAGGAACTGTCATGCCTTAACTTTGGCTTACAATTCCCAATTATTTCTTACGTTTTTGTAAGGTTACTGCCCATAATAAATTTCTATATTCTCTTATTGATATAAACATATTATATCTTACATATAGATATATGATCAAGATATTCCGATTCTGCTATCTTACTTTATCCTCCACATTATCACCGTTTACTCCTTAATCAGAACAGTATCTTCATTTTTGTTCCCTTTCCTGGCTCTGATTCAGCAAGGATCTTATGTCCAAGTCTATTTAAAATCTCTTTGACTAAGTATAGCCCAATGCCAGACGCCTTCTTATCACGCCTTCCATTATAACCGGTATAACCTTTATCAAAAATCCGCGGCAAATCTTCTGGCAAAATACCCATTCCACTGTCCTCCACTACCAGACAACCATTTTCTATATAGATTTGAATCGTGCCAGAAGATGTATACTTTATGGCATTGCTCAAAAGCTGCTCTAACACAAATACCATCCATTTTTCATCTGTCACCGCTTTCACCGCTATAGATTCATATTGAAGCTTCAACTTTTTGCGAATAAACATTGGTGCATATTTGCGCACTGCCTGGCGGATGATTGGATCTAACTCATACTCCCTCAGCAAAAAATCATTGATACTGTCTGTCAGTCGCAGATATTGTAAGACCATTTCCACATACTGTTCAATCTGAAATAATTCTGCCTGTACCTGCTTCTTGTGCTCATAATACTGTTCGATATCTGATACTTCTTGTTCAAGCAGCAATCGCATGGCAGCAATCGGTGTCTTAATCTGATGTGTCCATAACGTAAAATATTCAATTACATCTTTTTTCTCTTTCTTTAAATCTATAACCTCCTGCTGCCACTGCATCCTGGAATTTTTCAATATCTCCTGATAGATCAATTCCTGATCATCCTCTGGCTTTGGAAAACGCTCTGCGCCCTTCTTGACAGCTTCGATCTGCCAACTTAACTCCTCCGTCTTTTTGCGATATTTCCATCCACTGACCCAAATGACAATCATATCAAAGACTATGCAAAGAACTGCGGCATATCCAACTGCCTCTACTGGCAGCTTATATAAGAAAAAAATTATTGCAAAAATGAGCATAAACACAAGATACAGAAAAAAGTTCAGCCGATGGCGCTTGAAATATCCTTTAATCCACCACATAGCCAATTCCTTTCCTGGTTTTTATCATTTCCTCAATACCCACTTCCTCCAGTTTCTTCCTCAGCCTGGCCACATTCACAGTCAACGTATTATCATCAATAAAACTATCCGATTCCCAGAGTCTTTCCATGAGCTTATCTCTAGTGACAATCTTGCCCTTCTGCTCCAACAAAGTCTTTAAAATGCCCATTTCATTCTTTGTAAGCTCTGCCTGAGCGCCCGCATATGTCACAAGTCCTTTTTCGGTGTCAAACATCATCCCCTTATGTTCCATCAAATGATTGTCGCCTGCGAAATCATACGTACGCCGTAAAAGCGCCTGAATCTTTGCCTGTAATACATTAAGATCAAAGGGCTTGGCCACAAAATCATCTCCGCCCATATTTACAGCCATGACAATATTCATATTGTCGGAGGCTGAGGAGATAAAAATAATAGGCACCTTGGAAATTTTACGTATCTGGTCACACCAATGATATCCATTATAAAATGGTAAAGAGATATCCATTAATACAAGCTGCGGCTGTTCCGCGAGAAAGGTCTTTTGCACCTCTCGAAAATCTTCTACACAGACCGCCTCATATCCCCAACTCTGCATATGTGCGCGGATAGAATTTGCAATCACCGCATCATTTTCTACAATCAATAATTTATACATATCTAGTCTCCAATCAAGTAGGGAAGATTTTCTTTCTCTCCTCGCTGCGCGCGGGGCGCATACTGTGTAAGCAGTAAAATTCCTTACACGCCCCTATGCATATACAAACTGCGGCGCAGATTTCGCGCCGCAGTAGCTTTGTTTGTAATTACTATGCGCCAAAAGGGGCTGGCACACTATACAGAAATGACAACCTCTTTTAGCACTAATAATGATATATCAAAAATATTATTCAGCCTTACCAACAGAACCGAACAATTCCATTTTCTCCTTTACGGTTGCCTTGATTGCATCTGCACCCGGAGCAAGCAGTTTACGAGGATCAAAACCTTTGCCTTCCTGATCTTTTCCTGCTTCAATATATTTTCTGGTAGCCTCTGCAAAAGATAACTGACATTCTGTATTGACATTGATCTTAGCCACACCAAGAGAGATTGCTTTCTTAATCATATCCTCAGGAATACCTGTACCACCATGAAGTACCAGAGGCATATCCCCTGTTTTCTGCTGTACTGCATCCAGAGTCTCAAAACTTAAGCCTGCCCAGTTTTCAGGATATTTTCCATGAATATTTCCAATACCAGCAGCCAGCATATCCACACCTAGATCTGCAATTGCTTTACATTCATCGGGATCTGCACACTCTCCTGCACCGACAACACCGTCTTCCTCACCGCCGATGGAGCCAACCTCTGCCTCAATGGACATTCCCTTATCATGCGCAATTTTCACAAGTTCTGTAGTCTTTGTAACATTTTCGTCAATCGGATAATGAGATCCATCGAACATGATGGAAGAAAATCCTGCTTCCACACATTTGAGACATCCTTCATAGCTGCCATGATCCAGATGCAATGCCACTGGAACGGTAATATTCAATTCCTCCAGCATACCATTGACCATGCCAACTACCGTCTTATAACCAGTCATGTATTTTCCTGCTCCTTCGGAAACTCCCAGGATTACTGGAGATTTTAATTCCTGTGCAGTCAACAAAATAGATTTTGTCCATTCCAAATTGTTGATGTTAAACTGTCCCACAGCATAGTGTCCAGCTTTTGCTTTCTGTAACATTTCTTTTGCAGATACTAACATTTCTTTTCCTCCATTTCTGTTTTCTGCTCCCTAGTACGCTGTACTATAAAGTTATAAACTATATGACTTCGTTTACATGGTACCAGTCAGAAAACCTGCCTTATAATCTTGTACTAAAACGCAAGAACGCTGGGGCGTTCTTGCGGCGGCGCACAAGTCAGTCTTGCTGACAACTACAATTGTGTGCACCTGCCATTCGCCGTAGGCTTATTTCAGATGAAGCAAAATACTCCAATCTGAAATATAGTTTACCTTATTTTTTCCAAAAAGAAAAGATCTTTCAAAAAGAAAGTTTTCAAACTGGAGCATTGACCATGATCTCAATAGCCTGCTTCTCATTCTGTATGGTAATTTCCCGATGACTGCCGCCATATTCCCCATCCAAAGTCCAGGGAATCTGCTCCAAAGATTTGATTTTCAGACAATCTGTCTTAAAGGTATAGATCAAATCGGTATCATCAATCAAATTTGTCAAGCTTCTGATAATCTCATTAACCTCTATCGGATTTTTCGGCATCCGCACCAGAGTGACCTCAAAAATACCATCATCCAGCTTTACATTCTTGCCAGTAATATTTTTAAATCCCCCTGCGGAAGTGGAATTTGTAATCATTCCATAGATAAATTCGTCCTCAATCTCTTGCCTGCCATCAGAAATCTTTAGATGGTAAGATTGAATCCCCGGAATCCGCTTCACTCCTTCAAGGATATAGGCCAAGTGGCCAATCCGATTCTTCAACTCTTGTCTGGTGGCATAAGAGACATCTGTAAACAGCCCAAATGCTGCAATATACACAAAATATTCTCCGTTAAAATTGCCGACGTCGCAGGCAAACGGTACCCCGCCCACCACGGTCTGCGCCGCCTTAATCATATTCTTAGGAATTTTAAGAGAACCAGCAAAATCATTGGTACTTCCAGAGGGAATATAGCCGATTGGAACTTTTCGTTCCCGCTCCATCATTCCGCTCACCGCTTCATCTAGTGTGCCGTCCCCACCACTGCATACGACCAAATCATATTTGCCAGCTCGTTTCGCTACCAAATCTTTGGCATCCTGCGGTTTCTGGGTGGGATAAATTGTCACTTCATATCCATTTTTTACAAACTGATCTAAAATATCGACCAGCTTGTTTTTAATCTGCCCTTTCCCAGAAAAGGGATTAAATACAAATAAAAGTTTCTTCTTTTTCATCCCAAACCACCTCTTCCCAATTCTTGCTTAAATTACCTGCAGATTCTATCTAATTTCCCTATGTTTCTTGTAATACGTCACCAGATTGACTGTTCTTTCTGATCTCTTCTGCCATCTCACAAAGTCTGCGCAGTCGATGGTTGACTCCCGATTTTCCGACTGGCGGTTCTAAAAAAGTTCCCAGTTCTTTTAATGGAGCCTGAGGATATTGCAGACGAATCAGGGCAATCTCCTTTAAATTATCTGGCAGACTATCCAATCCACGCATGGATTTGATATAATTGATATCTTCTACTTGCTTTACCGCTGCACTGACTGTCTTATTGATATTGGCTGTCTCACAATTCACCTGACGATTGACAGAATTGCGCATTTCTTTTAAAATACGCACATTTTCCATGTTCATCAATGATACATGAGCTTCCATAATATTTAGTATATCTACAATCTGTGAACCTTCCTTGAGGTATACGACATAACTTTTTTTTCGCTGAACAATTTTAGCCTCCATCTCAAAGCTGTTGACAATCTCCTGAAGCTGCCTGGCACGCTCTTGGCTGCTGCAGACAATCTCAAAATGATACGCCTTCTCTGGATCACTCATTGAGCCTGCACTTAAAAATGCACCTCGGATAAAAGCCCGCCGACAGCAGGACTTCTGTACCAAGAGCCGATTGGCCAGCTCCTCTGTACGGATATCCTCTTGTCTGCTATTCTGCCATTTTACTGCCTGTAAAACTTGCTGCATCTGCTTCGGCTCTGAGAGCGAAACCATAAATATTCTGTTCTTGTGTAGATACACATTCTGTCTCACAGATATTGTTACGTCTGCATGAAATGTCTTCCTCATCAGCATAAAATACTTGCGAGCCAGGGAAATATTTTCTGTATACATTCTAAGGCTTTTTCCGCCTTGAATCCCCTCAATTCTCCCCGTAAAACTTAAAATTGCTGCAATTTCAGCGATCTGACAATGCCTGCCAGTGGCAAACTGTCTTGATAATTCTTCTTTTACCTCACCTGAAAAAGACATTTACCTGTCCCCCCAGCTTTACTTATTGCGGAGTGCATCTTTATAGATATCGCGATGCTCTATCTTAATTCCATATTCTTTCTGATCACGCAGACGCCCATACAATGCATTGGCAAGTGTCACAGAGCGATGTTTGCCCCCTGTACATCCCACACTGATCACAAGTTGGGTTTTGCCCTCTGTGATATAATTTGGAATTAAAAATCTCACCATATCCTCCAATTGATCTAAAAACTGACCTGCTTCCTTAAACTGCATCACATACTCCTGGATTTCCCGATCATTGCCTGTCTTTTGGCGCAGCCCCTCCACATAATAGGGATTGGGCAGAAACCTAACATCAAACACCAAATCCGAATCTGTGGGAATACCATACTTAAACCCAAAAGAGACAATTGTGATAAAGAGATTTTTATAATCCTGATTTTGAACAAAAATCTTCTCCAACTCTGTTTTCAATTCTCTGGTGAGCATATTGCTGGTATCTATGATAAAATCTGCCTGTTTTCTCAGAAAACCCAATTGCTGCCGTTCCATTTTTATACCTTTATCTACCCGTTCGCTGCCTGCCAATGGATGTGTACGCCGTGTCTCCTTATATCGCTTGACCAAAACCTCATCTATAGAATCCAAAAAAAGGATTTCAAAACTTTTACCATCTTGATTGAGCTTATCCAACACAGCCTGTAATTCACCCAGCGACTGGCCGCTGCGTATATCCACGCCGACAGCCACTTTCTGTAATTCCGCATCCTGCAATGCTGCCAGTTCTGCAAACTTATCAATCAATGCAATCGGCAAATTGTCAACACAAAAATAGCCAATATCTTCCATGATTTTAAGCGCTGTACTTTTCCCCGCTCCAGACATCCCTGTTAAAATTACAAATTTCACTCGCCTCCTCCTTTCTGGTATACAAAACACCACCGATCTTTTGACAGCAGCTATATCAGAGGAAAGGGAAATTCAAACTTCCTGACTCTGTATCATTCATCGAAAAAACCTGTTTGGCTGCAGTGTGCGTATACTCAAATTTTATTAAATTCCCCAAGAAACCGAACTTCTGTGTCTAATTTTACACCAAACTGATTTTCCACCTGTTTTTGTACATCCGAGATCAACTGACGGATATCGGCAGCCGCTGCCTGCCCTCGATTAATCACAAAACCACAATGCTTCTCTGACACCTGTGCATCGCCTACCCGATACCCCCTAAGTCCAGCATCCTCAATCAGCTTTCCGGCGAAATATCCCTCTGGCCGTTTAAAGGTGCTCCCCGCACTGGGGTATTCCAACGGCTGCTTTTTACTTCTCTGACTGCGCAGTTCTGCCATTCGTTCCTCAATTTGTCGGACATCTCCTGGCTGCAGCAACAACTCCACATCCAAGACAATGTAATGATGCACTGGAATACTACTGTGACGGTAGCCAAAATCTAATTCCTCCAAAGAAAGCTCTTTTTCAATCCCTTCTGGCGTCAACACAGTTACCTTCCTCACGATCTGGCTCATCTCACCGCCATAGGCGCCGGCATTCATGACCACAGCCCCGCCGATCGTGCCAGGAATACCAGAAGCAAATTCCATCCCTGTAAGACTATGTTCTGCTGCTTTTCTAGCAACCGCAAAGAGCGGCGCCCCAGCCTGAGCTGTAATTACATTGCCCTCTGCGGTGACTTGTGCTGCTTCTTGGCCAAACTCCAAAACCAAGCCCTCTATTCCGCCATCCCCGACCAAAAGATTACTGCCATTTCCAATTACCAGCCAGGGAATATCATAGGTTTGACATAGCGCGATAATCTCTGCCACTTGTGTACGCTTGGGACGAACATAATATTCTGCTGGTCCTCCGACACGAAATGTCGTGTGGCTGCTCATTTTTTCCTCTGCAAAACACCGTTTTGCACCCACTATTCTTTGTAAATCTTGAAAAAATATCTTATTCACATTATGCCTCTTTCAGAAATGCTGTGTAGCCAAGTTTTGCCTCATAGAGATCAGCTTTGCTGATAATCTCCCAGGGTGCATGCATATTTAAAACTGCCACACCGCTGTCAATCACTGACATATTATAATTTGCCAAAATATAGGCGATTGTACCTCCGCCTCCCTGATCTACCTTGCCAAGTTCAGACGTCTGGAAGGAAACATCATTATCCTCCATAATGCGGCGGAGCTCTGCCATATATTCGGGATTGGCATCATTGGAACCACTCTTCCCTCTGGAACCTGTATATTTATTAAATACCAGCCCATTTCCAAAATAAGCGCAATTGCGCTTCTCCATCACCGAAGCATAGAGAGGATCATAAGCAGCACTTACATCAGAGGACAACACCTTAGAATTTGTCATAGCACGGTTAAACGCCACTTGACAAAAACCGCCCATTGCTTCCATAATCTCTGCCACTGCATAAGAGAAAAATTTTGATTGCATCCCTGTTGCTCCGACACTTCCAATCTCTTCCTTATCCACCAATAGACAAACGCTGGTTTTTTCACAGACTCCTGCCTCCAAAATTGCTGCAAAAGAAGGAAATGCACAGACGCGGTCATCATGGCCATAGCCCATAATCATACTGCGATCTAAACCATAGTCTCTCGCTCTGCCTGCTGGCACCACTTCCACCTCTGCAGACAAAAAATCCTCTTCTTCAATATCATATTGATCTTTTAAAATCCGCAATACATTCGTTTTAACGGTTTCCTTGGCCTTCTCCTTCTGTTCCTTGTCCTCAAAAGGAATACTGCCCACCAGAAGATCAAGATTTTCTCCTTCAATCACCTTGGAGGCTTTTTTCTCTAACTGCTCTGAAGCAAGATGCACCAAAAGATCACTGATACCAAATACAGGATCGTTCTCCTGCTCTCCGATATTGATCACTACCTTTGTGCCATCCTTCTTGACAACTACACCATGAAGCGCCAATGGCAGCGCCACCCATTGATATTTTTTTACGCCACCATAGTAATGTGTGTCAAAAAGCGCCAGTTCTGTATCCTCATACAAAGGCACTTGTTTTAAATCCAGCCTTGGGGAATCAATGTGCGCGCCTAAAATATTCATGCCTTCTTCCAAAGGCTGTCTGCCAATCACAAACACAGCCAGCATCTTTCCCATATTATCTGCATACAATTTGTCCCCTGGCTGAATCTTGCGCCCTTGGGCAATCACTTCTTTTAAGTCCTCAAATCCTGCCGCCTGTGCCTGGGCAATCAATTCTGTGACACACTCACGCTCTGTCTTGCAGTCAGAAATAAATTTTTTATAATCTTCTCCAAAAGCAAACACTGCCTTTCGTTTCTCTTCTGAATATTTTTTCCATGCATTTTTTCGTTCCATTGTTCTGCAATTCCTCCAAATATTTATCATATATTAAATTTTATTCCTCTTCTTCCTCATCGGAAGATTTCTGGAGATTTGCCTGTACCCGACGATATAACTCTTGCGCCGCATTGTACCCCATCTTCTTCTGCCTGTGGTTTACGGCTGCTGATTCACAAATCACAGCCAGATTTCGTCCTGGACGAATTGGCAGCGAATGACATACTACCTTATTTCCCAAAAATTCTGTATATTCCTCTTCCAAGCCCAGACGATCGTATTCATTTTCCTTTTTCCAATCCTCAAGCTTGATCACAAGGTCAATATTCTGTTTCTCCTTAACGCACTCCACACCGAATAAGGTTTTAACATCAATAATTCCAACACCACGCAGCTCAATAAAATATCTTGTAATATCCGGTGCTGTTCCCACCAAGGTGTGCTCATTGATTCTGCGGATTTCCACCACATCATCACTGACCAGGCGGTGGCCCCTGCGAATCAGCTCCAGAGCAGCCTCACTCTTACCAATTCCGCTCTCTCCCATTATCAGGAGTCCTTCACCATATACATCCACCAGCACTCCATGAATAGAAATGCAGGGAGCTAATGCCTCACCAAGATAATAAATCAACTCTGCCATAAATGCAGATGTTCCATAATCCGTAGATAACAATGGGGTTTCATGTTCTGTCGCAATCCGCAGCAAATTTTCATCCGGCTGCAAATCGCGGCTAAAGATTACACAGGGGATATTGTGGGAAAAGAATTTCTGGTATACATCCAATTTCTGATCTTCATTTAATTTCTGCATATAGGTGTATTCCACCATACCGATAATCTCAATCCGGCTGTTATCAAAATAGTCAAAATATCCTGTCAACTGCAGTGCTGGACGATTGACCTCTGCGGTAGTAACTTTGCGGTTTTTGATATCCACTTCTGGATTCAATACCTTCAGCTTCATCTTTTCTACTATTTTTTTTACACTTACACCATTCATTCTATTACTCCTTTTCTCCGGATGATCCGGCAGCATATGTCTGGATGGACTCCATGTTTCCTATTCTCTACATACACAGGCAAAACGTGAAACTCCTCTGCCTTTAACGTATTTTACCATAGAACCTAATCCCCTTCAACTGCTGGACTGTGGAAAAATTTATAAACTGATCTTGCAGCCTGTTCGTTCATAGAAGGAATCGATGCCAACGTTTCCACATCCGCATTTCGTATGGCGTCCAGAGATAAAAATTTCTTCATTAAAGCTTTTCTCCTGGTGGCGCCAATGCCAGGAATATCATCTAAGACAGAATGTACCTGCTCTTTGCTCCGCAAGGAACGATGAAACTCAATCGCAAACCGATGCGCCTCATCCTGGATGCGAGTAATCAATTTAAAACCTTCACTATGGCGGTCAATGGGTATCTCCTCATTATGATAGTATAACCCACGTGTCCTATGATTATCATCTTTTACCATACCACACACTGGAATATGCAATCCTAACTCCTCTAACACTCGCAAAGCCACATTGACCTGTCCTTTTCCGCCATCCATCATAATCAGATCTGGAAAACGGGTAAAACTTCCATAATCATTTTCCATATCCCGCTGTTTTAAGGTTTCTTGTTCCTTCATCCCATGAGAAAACCGGCGAGTCAGTACTTCATACATGGAGCCATAATCATCCGGTCCGGTGACAGTGCGCAGTTTAAATTTCCGATAATCACTGCGCTTTGGCTTTCCTTTCTCATAGACTACCATAGAGCCGACCGATTCAAAACCACTGATATTAGAAATATCATAAGCCTCTACCCGTTTCAAATTTTCAAGCCCCAAAAGACTGCCAATCTGCTTGAGCGCCCCGATCGTGCGCCCTTCCTCCCGCTTGATCTTTTCTTTATCCTGAGACAGTACCATATTGGCATTTTGAGCCGCAAGCTCTACCAGCTTTTCCTTTGTACCCTTTTTAGGAACACGCAGATAGACCTTTTGCCCTCGTTTTTGCGTCAGCCATTCTGCAATCACTTCTGAATCCTCAATTTCCTCCTGAAGCATAAGTTCTCTGGGAATAAATGGAGTACCAGCATAAAATTGCTTTACAAAAGTCGCTAGAACCTGCGACCTAGTATCTTCACTCCCCACATTTACATGAAAATGATCACGTCCAATCAATTTCCCATCCCGAATAAAAAATATCTGAACCACTGCATCCTCGCCATCTGAAGCCATAGCAACAATATCTTTATCTTCCCCATCCGAGCTAGTGATTTTCTGCTTCTGGGCAATCTGCTTTACCGCTTTGAGAAGTTCCCGATACTCTATCGCTTTCTCAAAATTCATATTCTCAGAAGCTTCCTGCATCTTCCGTTCTAAATCCTCCATCACAGGCTGATAATGGCCATTTAAGAACGCCATCGCCTGATCAATTTTTTTGCGATATTCCTCCTGACTGATATATCCCTGACAGGGTGCCATGCACTGGTGGATATGATAATTGAGACAAGGACGCTCCTTTCCAATATCTTTTGGCAAAGAACGACTGCAGGTTCTCAAAGAATACAGTTTCCCAATCAATTCTATGGTATCTTTTACGGCTCCGCCACTGGTATAGGGTCCAAAATAGCGTGATTTATCTTTTTTCATCTGACGTGAAAAGAGGACTCTGGGAAATGCTTCTCCCAGCGTCACTCTAATATAGGGATATGATTTGTCATCCCGCAGCATCGTATTGTATTTGGGTCTGTGTTCCTTGATCAAATTACATTCTAAAATCAGCGCTTCAAGTTCGGAATCGGTGATGATATATTCAAATCTCTCAATTTGCCTTACCATCTGCTCTTTTTTCAGCCCTTCATTATGACTGGGGCGAAAATATTGACGCACCCGATTCCGCAGTCTAATCGCCTTACCAATGTAAATAATCTCATCTTTTGCATCATGCATAATATATACCCCTGGCTTCTGGGGCAGCTTTTTCAACTCTTCTTGAATGTCAAACATTATTCCAACCCTTTTAACAATTTATCCAGATAGTTTTCATTATCGTTTGATTCCTCTTCCTGGGCCTTAGCCTCCTGAACATTCTCCTCTGCCACAGCAATTGCTTTGGGCAATTCTTTAAAATCATCAGCAGCACGAGAAACTTTCTTGGTAATATTATTTTGTCTCTCTGAGAATTCCTGTGCATTACTAACTTTATCTGCTGAATCTTTTTTTACCACTGTACTCTTTTTGGTTTTTTCTTGAATTGCTTTTGGATGTTCTGCCTTCGGCATACTTTTCTCCTGAGATTTCTTTTGAATCACTTTTTGTGGCTCTGCCTTTGGTATACTCTTCTCTTGCGCCTTTTCCTGTGTCACTCTTTGGGATTCTGTCTTTGAGTTATTTTTCTCCTGAGATCTCTTTTGTGGCTCTGCCTTTGGTATACTCTTCTCTTGCGCCTTTTCCTGCGTTACTCTTTGGGATCCTGTCTTTGAGTTATTTTTCTCCTGAGATCTCTTTCGTGGCTCCTTTTGTGGCTCTGCCTTTGGTATACTTTTCTCTTGCGCCTTTTCTTGTGTCACTCTTTGGGATTCTGTCTTTGAGACATTTTTCTCCTGAGATCTCTTTCGTGGCTCCTTTTGTGGCTCTGCCTTTGGTATGCTCTTCTCTTGCGCCTTTTCCTGTGTCACTCTTTGGGATTCTGTCTTTGAGCTATTTTTCTCCTGAGATCTCTTTCGTGGCTCCTTTTGTGGCTCTGCCTTTGGTATACTTTTCTCTTGCGCCTTTTCCTGTGTCACTCTTTGGGATTCTGTCTTTGAGTTATTTTTCTCCTGGATTTTTTTTTGTGCTGCTCTTTGTAGATCTGTCTCTGGCACACTCTTCTCTTGCGGCTCTTTTTGTATTATTTCTTGTGGTTCTGCTTGTGAGACAATTTTCACATTGATGCTTTCCTGTGTCACTTTTCCAGGTTCTGTCTTTGTAATACTTTCTAAGTTATCTCTCTCTAGTTCCTCCTGGAGTGGTTCTGTGCTTGATAAACCTGTCTCTATGGGATTTTCCTGTTCTGGTCTTAGGGTTTCTATCTCCACAATAGTATCCTTTTGGTGGTTCTGCTGAGCAATCTTTGGTAAATCTTCCTTTGAGATGCTCTCCCCTCTGAACTTTCTGTGTAACGCTTTTCTTGAATCAGTACGGACAAACTTGATTTTTGGAAATTGTGACTTTTTTTTCTGCTCTTGATTGGAAACGACTGAATGATCTGTTTGAGCTTCTGTCACCTCATTTAAAAGCCCAGCTTCCTCCATTGTCTCCGAGAAAGTATCTGTGACTGGTTTCAATTTCTCTGCAATAGCTTCTGGCTCAAGTTCTTCCTGGAAAAGCTCTGTTCTATCACTTTCCTGTTCTGTCTCTTGTTCTATATCTTTCAATTCCTCTGGCAGCTTTCCCTTTGAATCATTCTCTGGGAATGTCTCTGCTGTCGTCTCAAATTCCTCCGATAATTTTCCACCAACTGGTTGAATCTCTTCCTCCTGAATGTTCTCTGCCTCTCCAACTATAATCTTCTCTTCTTTGGAAGGTACTATATCCTTGTCCATTTCCACTGTCTTCGACGTATCTTCGATTGTAACATCATCAAGCTGCTTTTGTAAAAACTTCGGTACCCGAAAATCTGCCTTTTCTTCTAAGTCAGGCATCTTCATGATCTCTTCCTGCGAACATGCTTCTTCTAAAACAGTAAGTCCTGCTGGTGGCTGCTGTGACTTCAATTGTACAGACGCCTCCTGTGACTGAGTTTCTTCTAAAACAGTAATCCCTGCTGGAATTTGTTGTGGCTGTACTGGCGTCAGGGGCTTAAGTTCTGGTATCAATCGTTCTTCCTTATGAATGCTTTCTCTCTCCTGCCCATAGTTATTGTTGACTGGTTCTTCCTTATGGTCATTTTTAACTGTCTGCTGCTGATATCCGCTGCGTACATAAGTTTCTTCTACCTTAAATTTCTCTGCGGCCTTCTGTGCCTCTGTCTTCTCCTCTGGCTCTGGAAGCCCTTTGAGCCTGCGGAAAATCTTCATAAATTCCTTGCCAGTAATCGTCTCATGTTCATATAAATATTGTGAGATCTCATCAAGAATACTTCTATTCTTTTGAAGCAGACGCACTGCCTCATCATAACTCTCTTTTAATATCTTCATTACTTCCTGGTCAATCTGGGCTGCTGTCTCCTCACCACAATTAAGACTGGCTCTGCCATCCAGATATTTATTTTCTACCGTGACAAGCCCCATCAGTCCAAATTTCTCAGACATACCATATTGTGTCACCATAGCCCGTGCTATTTTTGTGGCCTGTTCAATATCGTTTGAAGCCCCTGTGGTCACAGAATCGAATACAATCTCCTCAGCGGCACGACCACCCATATAAGTAACCAAATGCGCCACCAATTCATTTTTTGTCATCAGGAACTTTTCTTCCTCTGGCACCTGCATGGTATAACCCAATGCTCCCATCGTTCTGGGCACAATAGTAATCTTCTGCACTGGTTCAGCATCTTTTTGCAATGCTGTCACCAAAGCATGACCCACCTCATGGTATGCCACCATCTTCTTTTCCTTAGGCCCCATAATGCGGTCTTTTTTCTCTTTTCCGGCAATCACTACCTCCACCGATTCAAAGAGATCCCCCTGATTGACATATCTTCTGCCATGCTTGACTGCATTGATGGCTGCCTCATTGATCATATTGGCAAGATCAGAACCTACTGCGCCAGACGTTGCCAGTGCAATGGCATCCAAATCTACCGTTTCATCCATAAGGACACTTTTAGCATGAACTTTCAAAGTCTCCACACGTCCCTTTAAATCCGGCTTATCCACAATAATTCTGCGGTCAAAACGACCTGGACGCAGCAATGCTTTATCCAGCACCTCTGGCCGGTTGGTAGCCGCTAAAATCAACAATCCCTTAGAAGTATCAAAACCATCCATCTCTGCCAAAAGCTGATTCAATGTCTGTTCCCGCTCATCATTCCCGCCATATCTGGTATCACGGCTTTTGCCAATCGCGTCAATCTCATCGATAAAAATAATACAAGGTGCCTGTTTTTGTGCCTCCTTAAACAAATCTCGCACACGGGAAGCTCCCACACCGACAAACATTTCTACAAAATCAGAGCCCGCCAGCGAAAAGAACGGCACTTTTGCTTCACCGGCAACTGCTTTGGCCAACAATGTCTTACCAGTTCCTGGAGGTCCCACAAGCAGCGCGCCTTTGGGCAATTTCGCTCCAATATCTGTATATTTCTTGGGATTATGCAGAAAATCCACCACCTCCTGTAAGGATTCCTTGGCTTCATCCTGCCCTGCAACATCCTTAAAGGTAACACCAGTAGACTTCTCCACATAGACCTTGGCTGTGGTCTTACCCACCCCCATGACTCCTCCGCCGCCCATCTTGCGAAAGATCAAAAAATACAGCAAAACCCATACCAACACCAATGGCAGTATATAACTGAGCAGGTTCCATAAAATAGTTGAATACACATCCTCCACGGTTCCGCCAAACTTTACATTATGTTCTCTTAGTAACGGAAGCAGTTCATCATCACGAAGTTCCGCTGTATAGTAAGTAACCCGATATAATTTATTATCATCCTTTGGTGTAATCTCAATCTTATTAGAGGTAAATTTTACCTTCTCAACTTTATCACTTTCCACCAGGTTGATAAACTCAGAATAGCTGATCTCCTTATTGGTAACGCTTTTAGCACAACTGTTTAAAAGACTTGTAAAAAACAGCACCATCAGCGCGGCAAGAATAAACAACATTATCGTCATGCCATTGCGGTTATTACCATTATTTTTATTGCCGTTATTGTTATTTCCTTTGTTCTCCATTGATTTCCTCCTGAATACCGCAACTGTCTATTTCGCGATACTACTTTATTATATGTTTATTCCCTTTGAAAATCAATATATTCTTCCTAAACTTTTGTACTAATTTCTAAAGATTTTCTAAACTTTTTTGCAAAAATCCTGGATTTCTTTTGGTACAGGTTGTATAATATATTAATTATTATTAAAATTTGATACACTTAGAAGGAGGAGCTACCTATGCCCGTAAAATACGTCTTTGTCACTGGTGGTGTTGTTTCTGGACTTGGAAAGGGGATCACAGCAGCTTCCCTGGGCCGCCTGCTGAAAGCCCGCGGATACAAAGTTACCATGCAGAAATTTGATCCCTATATCAACATTGACCCTGGAACCATGAACCCAATCCAACATGGAGAGGTTTTTGTCACAGATGATGGCGCTGAAACGGATCTGGATCTTGGGCATTATGAACGTTTTATTGATGAAAATCTAGGAAAAAATTCTAATGTCACCACTGGCAAAGTATATTGGTCTGTATTGCAGAAAGAACGCCGGGGGGACTATGGCGGCGGAACTGTCCAGGTAATTCCTCATATCACCAATGAGATTAAAAGCCGTTTTTATCGCAACTTTTCTACCAAAGACACTCATATTGCCATTATTGAGGTAGGTGGAACGGTAGGTGATATGGAAAGTCAGCCATTCTTAGAATCCATCCGACAATTTCAGCACGAAATCGGACATGAAAATGCGATTCTAATTCATGTCACTTTAATTCCTTATATCAGTGCTTCTGGAGAGATGAAGACCAAGCCCACCCAGGCAAGTGTAAAAGAGTTACAGGGTATGGGAATCCAGCCCGATATTATTGTTTGCCGTTCGGAACATCCCTTAGACCAGGGAATCAAAGACAAAATTTCCTTATTCTGTAACGTGCCGTGCAGCCGTGTTCTACAAAATCTCGATGTAGAATATCTATACGAAGCGCCACTTGCTATGGAAAAAGAGAATTTGGCACAGGTGGCCTGTGAATGTCTCCATCTGGAATGCCCACAGCCCGATTTAACCGACTGGGAAGATATGGTAGATGCCCTGCGTTATCCTGACAAAGAAGTGGACATTGCCCTAGTTGGAAAATATACGGCACTGCATGATGCATACATTTCTGTTGTGGAAGCTTTAAAACACGGCGGAATTGCAGAACGCGCTACTGTCAATATTAAGTGGGTAGACTCGGAATTATTAAACAACGACAATGTAGCAGAACTGCTTGAAGATGTTCAGGGTATCTTGGTTCCTGGCGGCTTTGGCGACCGTGGTGTAGAGGGCATGATTATTGCTGCCCAATATGCACGAGAACAAAAAATCCCCTATCTGGGACTTTGCCTGGGAATGCAGGTGTCTATCATCGAATATGCAAGACACATATGTAATTTTCATGACGCTCACAGTATTGAACTAGATCCGAATACCACACACCCAGTCATTGCTTTGATGCCAGATCAAAACGGCGTGGAAGATATTGGCGGAACGCTGCGCCTTGGCTCTTATCCCTGTGTATTGGACAAGACCTCCAAAGCCTTTCAGGTCTATGGAGAGGAGACTATCCACGAAAGACACCGCCATCGCTATGAAGTCAACAATGATTACCGTTCTGTACTTACGGAACGCGGTATGAAACTGTGCGGCTTATCCCCAGACGGCAGAATTGTAGAAATGGTGGAAATATCTGATCATCCCTGGTTTGTGGCCACACAAGCACACCCAGAATTGAAGTCCAGACCAAACAGGCCGCATCCTCTGTTTAAAGGATTTGTGGAAGCTGCCTTAAAGACACGCAAATAAAAAATGCCAGCAGAGTTACTTAGTTATAACTCTGCTGGCATTTTTCTGGTATCAGGTGGAGATGATGCCAGACTCTAGGTCATTCTTAGATCTTAAGTTCCTCAAGCTCTGCAAACACACCCACATTGGGATAAGCTTCTAAATCTGCTTTGGTGGTGGCTCCTGTCGTCACTCCTGCAAAATCCACACCGGCCGCCTGCGCTGTCTTGGCATCCACCACACTATCTCCCACATACAACACCTCTTCCTTAGACATGTCCCAGATTTGCAACACCTGAAAAATTCCTTGCGGATCTGGTTTGGGTTGCTTGACATCTTCCCCACCCACAATCACATCGATCAAGTGATTGGTCTGATACTTTTTTAAAATGGCGTCTATTCGATAATGATACTTGGTCGTAACAATTGCCAGCTTCATTCCCTGACTCTTCCACTTTTCAAGAAGAGACAATACTCCTGGAAAAAACTGTGTTTGCTCTGTCATCACCTGATCTGCCTTCTTGCGAAACAGAAGAGCAAACTCTGACGCTTCTGCCTCTTTTTCTTCTAGCACTAAGACACGATAGGTCTCTTCCAAATGCAGTCCTATTGTCTTACGCACAGCCTCACGTTCTGCCGCAGCATATCCCAATTTCTCCAAGGCATAATTGACGCTGGCCACAATCCCCTCTGTGGAATCTCCTAATGTATAGTCAAAATCAAAAATCAATCCTTTGTATCTCATTTTGTAATCTCCCATAGGCACTTAATCTGACCACTTAAAGTCTCAAAGTCCCATTGCTTTTCACTGTTCTTCCTGCTGTTGGGATCATTGACAAAAAAACCTTTGTCATCATAGCCCCTAAGCAGAATAAAATGTCCTGTGGTAGTAAAATCTCCTGGTCGCATACTGCAGACAATCACGCCCCCCTGATCAATCGTCTGTTTCATCGCCGTCTCACTCAAAGGCAATTCTTTGCCGGAAAGTCCCAGCCCTGCTGCTCCTTCTGTAAAAAAGCTCCAAGCTGTCCCCGCCTCAGAATGATACCCTTTCTGTGCCGCGTATTCTGCCATCTTCCGCGGATCCATTGAAGTATCTCCAGTAAGACATAGATAAGCCATTGTCATACAGGTCGGCCCACAGCCAGCAACCCCCACCATACTATCTCCATAGCTGTCATATCCCCAGCGCATGTCCCACTGCATCAGCAACGGTACTTCTCCCTGCTGACAGATCCCAGAAAGATCAACCTCCTGCGCTATATATTGGTCGCGGTTGGGATAATTTGTCACATAATCATAAGTTTCCTCATTGCGTTCCAGCATTTCCAGTAATTCCTGGGGATAATCCTCCTGTTGTACTGTTCTCATAAAATTCTGCACTCTGCCAGCGCCAATTTGAAACATGGTGGGCAGCAGCGTCCTCCCGTTCACAAAGAGCACTGCTGCTGTCACCAATACAGCGGCACAAAAAATCCTTCTCCTTGTGCGCATTATAGCACGCCTTTTTCTCTGTGTAATCCTTTTACCGCCTCTACCCGTTGTACTATAACTTCTATCACTTCCAAAACTTTCTATAATTTCAATCGTTTTTCCTTGTCTCTCATCTGGATAAATCTTCAAATCTGCAATATCTTGATATCTCATAACGCTTTTCCTTTCTGTCTTCTGATTTGTAAAATACATAAAATAACCTGTATCTCAAATATATATTTTCTACTTACAGTATAGACAAAAAGTTCAAACAGTGTTTCCGTTTTTTCTCGCAGAATTTTTAAGATTTTATGAAGATTGACTTTCGATTTTCATAGGAAGTTCTACGGTAAAAATCGTGCGCTCCTTCTGGCTTTTGGCACTGATCTTTCCACCGTGGCGCTCCACAATCTCTTTGGCAATGGCAAGTCCCAGCCCTGCGCCTCCTGTCTTGCTTTGTCTGGCCGAATCCAGACGATAAAATTGTTCAAAGATCCGCGCTAGCTTTTCTTTGGGAATGGTTGCACCTTGGTTTTCTATCTGAAGCTGCAAAGACTGTTGACAAATTCTGGCCTTAATTTGTATGGTACTGTGCTGATAACCATAGAGTAAGGCATTGCGCAAAAGATTATCAAATACCCGCTGCATCTTGTCTGTATCACAAGTAATATTTAAGTTCTCTGGCTCTATCTGCATCTGACATTCTATCTGTTTTTCCGCAAACAACGGGTAAAATTCATAGATAATCTGCTCTAACATCCGTTTTAGTGATACAGTCACAGTCTCCAACTCCAAATGAGTAAGGTTAAAGCGCGTAATCTCAAAAAATTCATTGATTAGTTCTTCTAGGCGCTCTGCTTTTTCCAGGGAAATGGATAAATATTTCTCTCGAAGTTCTGGTGAAATTTGTGTTTCTTCCCGTAATAGTGTCAAATAGCCAATCACGGATGTAAGCGGCGTTTTCAAATCATGAGCCAGATATACCACCAAATCATTTTTGCGCTGTTCCGCTTCCTTTGCCAGCCGTTCACTGCGGTGAATCTGAAATTTTATTTGATTCATATGCTGTTCCACTTCGCGCAGTTCAGGACGCAGGTGGATGAGATGTTCCTCTACTGTCATTTCCTCCATTGCCTCCATCACATCCTGAAAATAATTCAGAAGCTTTACCCAGTACCAAATGCCAATGGCAAAAAGACCAGCCATAAACATAGCCGCCACAAATAATTGCTGATTGTCAGAAATCCAGTGCAGCAGCGGATAGATTCCCTCTGTCCCATACCAGGTAAAAGTGCTCAAAAAAAACTTTCCCGCAAAAAGGCAAACCAACAAAACTGCCAGACATACCAGGCCAGCGGCGATCATTTTTCGGAAAAATCGTCCCAAGATGATAGATTTAATTTGTTTATAGTCATTCATGGTTTTCCTCAATTCTATTTTTCAATGGTATAACCCACGCCCCAGACTGTCTTAATAAACTTATGGTTGCGGTAAGAATCCTGCATTTTCTCGCGAATCCTGCCCACATGCGCCATCACGGTATTATTGTTATCCAGATATTTTTCTTTCCAGACCGCCTCAAACAACTCTTCTGAGGACACCACTTCCCCCTGATGTTCACAGAGATACCACAAAATTGAAAATTCCAGTGGTGTCAACTCCAACTCCTTACCATATAGAAAACTTTTATGTGTGCGCTGATTGATCACCAATCCGCGAATCTCCAATTCCTGTCCGCCCTTCTCGGACTGCACACTATGCCCAACCTCATTGTAATGGTGATACCTGCGAAGCTGCGTTTTAATCCTGGCAATCACCTCCAAAGGGTTAAATGGTTTGGTAATATAATCATCTGCTCCAAGCATCAGTCCATTGATCTTATCCACATCTTCTACTCTTGCAGTCAGCATAACAATTGGAAAATAGTGATTTTCCCGAATCCGGCGGCAAATCTGAAATCCGTCCATATCAGGCAGCATCACATCCAAAAGCGCCAAATCAATAACTTCCCTTTGCACACACTGCAAGGCCTCTGTGCCCTGATAAAACTTAAACACCTGATACCCCTCATTTTCTAAGTAAAGTTCCAGTAAATCTGCCACTTCCTGTTCATCCTCAACCACCAGAATATGTTCTGCCATCGCTGCCTCCATTCCATATTTAACCGACTGCTGAACTCTCGGCAATTCACTCAAGATTCCGATCGTTCATTTTTGAACTGCCTTCCCAAATCCATCAATTCCTTAACCACACTATAGATTTGCTTTGCGTTCTAAAAAAAGAAGAATCCCCCAACTGTACTGCAATACGGTTGAGGGATTTTATTCCTTGTTCACATGGAACACTATTACTCCGTTTTTACATCAAAATCTCTTAAAACAGAAACTTGATATATCTCTGAGAGTATAAACCAAAACTAACGTTTATATAAAACAGTCACCTCGTCAGTTCCATTCAAACATACTTTGGTAATATTCTCTAGGTGATCCTCAATAACAATCTCAAAATCACCATTCGGATATTTCCTGTTTACAAGCCCGCCATATACTGTGAGATATAAAGTATCGCCTTCCATTGTATAATCATATTTTCGAAAACTCTTACCACTGGAAGTAAATATGCATTGTGCAGTAAAACTTGTATCTGTCAGTTCTATATTTTCAAATGAGAGTTCCGTGTTTGATGTTTTGTCACCACTATAAATAAAAACCATAACGCCCACAAGAACAATTATTATAATGAAAGCAAGTAAGACAATCAAAATCCAAAAAAGTTTCCGTTTCATTTATTTACTCCTATTTAATTGAATACGTTACTCAATACAGGTCGATTCGAGCCGTTTGCATAATGCACTTTATTCAATTATATGGAATATCATAGTTAATGTCAACAAAATTTCACCATACTATAAAACAAACGCATGAATATGTTTCCTAAATTAAAACTATGCATGTGATTAAAAAATGTAACTACTCAGACCCCCAAGCCACAGACATGCCAGCAAAGCTGTCATTCGCCTCTAATGAGGGTTCTGAATAGTTACAAAAAAATTACAAATTCATAATTTGTCCCAGCATTATTCTTTGGGCAGCTCTGCAAAAACCTCTGGGAACAGCTGCACACTGCGCCGCAAAATCCCCTTCATGTAGGCAATGGCAATCCCATAATTCGTAATTGGCACATCCTGATCTTTCGCGCATTTCAGACGATATTTCATCTCCCTCTCATTGAGCATACAGCCGCCGCAGTGAATAATCAGCTTATAATCTGTTAAATCTTCTGGAAATTCCATACCAGAGGAAAATTCAATCTGAAGCTGTTTTTTGGTATATTCCTTCAACCAGCGCGGAAGCTTTACGGAACCGATATCATCACATTGTCTGTGATGTGTGCAGCCCTCTGAGATCAATACCTTATCCCCATCCTGCAAAGATTCGATTGCCGCCGCCCCCTGTACCACCGTCTTTAAATTTCCTTTGTAGCGTGCAAATAAAATAGAAAAGGATGTCAAGGGAATCTGATCTGGTGTATCTGAGCTCACCTTGGCAAACGCCTGACTGTCAGTAATCACCAATGCCGGCTGCTTTCCCAAACTGTTTAAGGTTTGCTTTAGCTCATATTCTCTGACCACAATCGCTGCCGCATCAGATTCCAGAATATCGCGGATCGTCTGCTGCTGCGGAAGAATCAGTCTTCCTTTCGGCGCAGCCTTGTCAATGGGAACTACCAACACCACAAAATCCCCAGACTGAATCAAGTCTCCCACAATACGCTGTTTCGATTCCTCTTGTACTGCAAGACGAGCAATTTTTTCTTTTAATTCTTGGATTTGAAATCCTGTCTTAGCGCTAATTCTAATAATATTAGCTTCCTCTTGGGATAGTAATAGCTGTTGTTGCTCAAATTTGCCCTTGGACAGACTACTCTCACTTTTGTACGCTGTACTTACATCCACTTTATTAAACGCCAGCACATAGGGGATATTTTTCTGCTGAAAAATTTTCAAAAGCTCTAATTCTGTTTGAGATATTCCCACAGTAACATCGACAACCAACACTGCCACATCTGTTTTGTTGAGAATCTGCTTCGTCTTTTTTACTCGAAGTTCTCCCAAATCTCCTACATCATCAATTCCAGGCGTGTCTATGATCACCACTGGACCCAGCGGCAAAAGCTCCATTGCTTTCTGTACAGGATCTGTGGTAGTCCCCTTAATCTGCGATACCACAGCCAAATCCTGCCCAGTGACCGCATTGACGACACTTGATTTTCCTGCATTTCTCCTTCCAAAGAATCCAATATGGACACGGTCAGCGGAAGGTGTACTGTTTAAACTCATATGCGCTCCTTTCTGTATGGCACCTCTAAATTTTAGAATATGCCGTCTTACTGCTGATGCCCTGCAGTTTTCCCAGCTTACCAGAAAGGGCGCTGATCACATCCTGCGGCGCATCCACCGCAATACTGATAATATTAATCCCTTTTTTTGGGTAAGGGATCCCCATTCTCCCAATAATATACAATCCATACTCATGAAGAATCTGATTCAGCTTTTCCACAGAAGATTCCTCCTCCACGATAATGCCAATAATTGCCACTCTTGATTCCATCTGATTTTCCTCACTCCTCAAATTCCACTGTCACAAAGAACCCTTTTGGTGTCTCATGGATCTTAACCACTCTGCCCTCTCTAGACTTCAAGCGCTCCGAGAAGGTATAGTTGGCAGACATCGCATATGCCTTTCCTAAAGTGTAATAATAAGAAGTGGGCAGTTTTCCTTCTGTTACTGGGAGGATATCTCCTTCCTTTAGCAGCCCTGTGCGCTCCATTTTAAATTCCATCTGACGCATATATCTGCACATCCTTTCTCTCACTCTCTTAAGAACGTTTCCAAGTAGAAGGTGTAAACAACAACAGCAATGGAAACAATTCCAGACGCCCCGCCAGCATATCAAACATCAACACGATCTTTGCTGGTTGAGAAAATACTGAAAAATTATTGACAGGACCGACCTGCTCCAATCCTGGTCCGATATTATTAAGCGTTGCCGCCACAGCAGTAAAATTGGTAGTGAAATCCAAGTTATCTAGAGAAATCAATAACACGGATGCCCCATAGATTAAGGCATAGGCAATAAAAAATACAGAGATCGAGCGCAGTACTTCCTTTGTAACTACATGCTGCTCAAAATGAATCTGCCTTACCCGCTTGGGATGAATTAGATAGGAAAGTTCATTTTTCACTAATTTCATCATAATGATCACACGTGATACCTTAATTCCGCCTCCAGTGCTGCCCGCACAAGCTCCCACAAACATCAGCAGTACCAATATAAATCTGGAAAATTCCGGCCACAGATTAAAATCTGCGGTCGAATATCCTGTAGTTGTAATAATGGAAGCCACCTGAAACGCTGCATGGTGAAATGCCTCCATCAATGATGAAAAACTATCCCGAATATTGACTGTGATCAAGATAACAGCAATCATAATAATCCCCAGATAATAGCGCATTTCCTCATGCTTGCATGCCTCCATCGGCTTTTTCACCCGCAACAGATAATATACATTAAAATTAATCCCAAACAAAATCATAAATATTGTAATTACTGCCTGTGAAGCAACCGAGTAACTGCCTATACTGCTGTTTAAAACCCCAAATCCTCCCGTTCCCGCGGTACCAAAGGATAAAGTCATTGCCTCAAATGGAGACATTCCGGTAATCAGCAGCAGTATAATTTGGATTACCGTCATAAAGATATACATCTCATAGAGAATACGTGCAGTATGACGCACGCGGGGCACAAGCTTTCCCACCGTTGGCCCTGGACTTTCTGCCCGCATCAGGTACATATTATAGCCTCCGGCCAGCGGAAGGACAGCTAAAATCAATACCAATACTCCCATTCCGCCAATCCAATGCGTAAAACTACGCCAGAATAGATTACACTTTGAAAGCGCTTCCACATCCGACAAAATACTTGCGCCAGTGGTCGTCAGACCAGAAATTGTCTCAAACAAGGCATCTGTATAACTGGCAAATTCCCCTGATAAAAACAAAGGCAGCGCGCCAGTAATGCTCAATATAATCCAACTCAGAGAGACTGCTACAAACCCTTCTCTGGCATAAAACACAGTACTCTTTGGCTTTTTCAGCCTTCCTGCCTCCCCCACAGCCAGGCAAACCACCAGTACCAAAAAATATGCCCAGCCTTCTCTTTCCCCATAGATTAACGCTGCCAGACAGGGCAGTGCCAAAAACAATGCCTGAAATTCCAGGACACGACAAAGAATATATCTGATAATCGAATAATTCATAATACATTTCCTCTCTTACCGTAAAATATCCTCCAAATCATGGAATCCCTGATTGGTCGTAACTACCACTACGGTATCTCCCACCTCAATGGTGTCTTGTCCGCCTGGCGTAATACTTATCCTTTTACGATTGATACCAGCAATCAGCAGATTTTCCTTCAGCCGCAATTCCTTCAAAGGAACACCAACCAGCTTTGATTGTTTACTAACCCGAAATTCCAGAGCTTCCACCTTATCCTCAATCAGCTGATACAAGGTTTCAATATTACTGCCAATCGAATTTTGCCTGGCACGAACATATTGTAAAATATATTCCGCAGTAATATTCTTGGGATAGAGCACACTTCCCAAATCCAGATTTTCAATAATCTCATCATAATCAATCCGATGCACTTTGGTGATGGTTTTCGCCTTAGAAACACTTTTCGCAAAAAGACTCAGCATAATATTTTCTTCATCCATACTAGTCCAGGACACAAACGCATGGATCCGCGGCAGTCCTTCTTCATAGAGAAGATTGCGGTCAGTCCCATCCCCATGAATCACCAAAGCCTGCGGCAAAAGTTCGCTGAGCTCATTGCACCGCTCCTTGTTCTGCTCAATAATCTTGATCTCTATTCCCATTGGCAAAAGCTGTTGCGCCAGATAATATGTAGTCTCCCCACCGCCGATAATCATACAGCTTTTTATACGGTTCGTGGCCATCCCAATTTTGCGGAAAAATTCATTGGCCTTCTTTGGAGACGCCACTACAGAGATCACATCCTTTTCCCGAAGCTCAAAATTTCCGTCAGGGATAAATACTTCCTCACCGCGCTGTACAGTACAGATCAACACATCACAGTGAAGCCCGCTTGAGAGATAAGTAAGAGGACGCCCATGCAGTACAGAACCTTCATTGAGTTTACATTTTAAGAGCTCCATCCGCCCTTTTGCAAAGGTGTCCACCTTAATAGCAGATGGAAATTTAAGCAGACGCGCAATCTCGCACGCTGCCGCATATTCTGGGTTTATAACCATAGATAACCCCAACTCTTCCTTAATAAATGCTATTTCTTTATTATAGAGGGGATTGCGCACCCTGGCAATTGTACTGCAGTCTCCTGCCTTCTTTGCAATCAGACAGGAGAGCATATTAAGCTCATCAGAGGCAGTTACAGCTATCATTAAATCTGCTTTTTCTATTCCAGCCTCATTCTGCACAGAGAAGCTGGCACCATTTCCTACGATCCCCATCACATCATAATGATTTGCCACAGCTTCCACTTTGTGCCCATCCATATCTATTACTGTAATATTATGCCCTTCTTTACTTAGCTGCTGAGCAATTGTCGTCCCTACATTTCCGCAGCCTACAATAATAATCTGCATTGTTATCCTCCATTATTACACTTTTTCATGTGCTCTAACTGTTATTCCCGTATACTGCAAATATGTTACTTTTCATACTTACGGAGTAATCCCAGTCCAATCGGATAGGGTCCCGTATGAACCCCAATTGTAGCACCGATCTGATAAATGTCAATGTCCGTAATATTTGAATATGTCTTTAACGATGTAAGAAGCTGATCTCGAAATTCAACCGCCTCCTGATAATCATAACCATACCCCACTACAATCTGATAATCATCTGGAGATTCCCCAATCTTGGAAAAATGTTCTTTGGTCTGTTCAATCAGACGTTTCATTGATTTTTTGCGGTTTCTGGCAATACCAATTGGAAAAATTTCACCCTCCCGCAGCATAATCAGAGGCCGGATACCCAGGGTAGAGGCCGCTGTTCCCATGACTTTACCGATTCTGCCGCCATGAATCAGATATTCATAGTTACCAACTGTAAAAATAATTCGTCCAGTAGGTTTGATTCGCTCAATCCTCTCCAATGTCTCCTCAAAGCTAAAACCTGCCTGCTGCATCCGCAGTACCTCCAGCACCAAAAGGCCCTGAAGTACAGTGTCTACTGTGGTATCTATCACAGCAATCCGCTGATTTGGATATTCTTCTTCCAACAGCTCTGCCGCTGTCTTTGCGGAATTATAGGAACCACTGAATTTAATGGTAATACATAGACAAATCACATCTTTTCCCTCTTTGAGAAATGGGGTAAAAGCATCCACATAATCCTGTACCGAAGGCAGAGAGGATTTGGGAAATTGATCTGGATGATCTACCATTAACTGGTAAAATTCTCTGACACTGATCTCCTCGATTTCCTTTCTATAATTCTGTCCATCAAAAGTTACATAAAAAGGCACTACTGTTATCCCAGCCTGCTTCGGTATCTCCTGTCCCAAATCGCAGGAACCATCTGTAATAATCTGATACGCCATATCATTTTCCCTTTCTGCTATGATATATTTTATTCCTCAAAAGAATCCCATCCTCATTTCTAAAATACTCCAGTTCTGGCTCCTGTGGCTGCGATCAAATCCTGCACAGACAGACACAAAGTACTTCCCACTCTGCCGCCACTAATGTAAATTTCATTATAATCCAGAGCCACACTGTGCAGAAAAACCGGATATTGTTTCTTCATTCCCAGAGGGCTACAGCCACCCCTGACATATCCAGTCACTGTGGTGATATCCTTCACTGGAATCATCTCAATGGATTTTTCTCCTGCCAGCTTTGCAGCCACCTTTAGTTGCACTTCCTGTTCCACAGGCAGCACAAATACATAATATTGCCTGCTCTTACCTTGAAGTACTAAGGTCTTAAAAGACTGTTTTGCTGGAACATGGTTCTTTTCTGCCGTGTGGATCCCATCAATAAATTCTGCACACTGGTATTGAAGTACCTGATAAGAGATATTCTTTTTATCCAAAATACGCATTGCATTTGTTTTAATCTCTTTTTCTTTTGCCATTGTTCCCTCCTCATTTTATTCCTTTTTATATATTATTTCAATCACGATTATCTTGTAATTTCTGAAAATTTTTCCACTTGGCTTCTTACCGCTCTCAGTTGTGATATTGTCTTGCGATGAACCAACGATTAAGCTTGCTGTTCTATTCGCTCTGCCAGATCATTGAGATATACCCAGCGCTCCATTTTTTCCTCCAGCAGTACCTCTGTCTGTTCCTTCTCCAAGGCAAGCTCTGACAACTTCATGGAATTTGTGGCATTGGCCATCATCTCCTGATCTAATTTTTCTATTTTCATTTCTAATTCAGCAATCTCATTGTCTATGGTATCATATTCACGCTGTTCTTTATAGGTAAATTTTAATTTCTTTTCCCCAAATCTGGGTTTTCCCTTCTGTGTTGTCTCCCCAGACGAAATCGACTTTGTTTTTTCCGCAACTGGCACTGTATCTATTGCTCCAGTTGCAGATTCCTGCCCTTTTCCTTTATTATTCCTGTCTATGGTTCCAGCCTGGAAATATCTGTCTTCACGTGCCCGAATATAATCCAGATACCCCCCTTCATATTGCTGCAAATGTCCCTGCTGTTCAAAAGCAAAAATTCGATTAACCAGACGTTCCAGAAAATAGCGGTCATGGGAGACAATGATCACGATTCCCTCAAACGCATCCAGATAATCTTCCAAAATTGTCAATGTCTTGATATCCAAATCATTGGTCGGCTCATCCAAAATCAATACATTGGGTGCTCCGATCAATACCCGAAGCAGATGCAGCCGTCTGCGCTCCCCACCAGATAATTTGCCAATCAAAGACCACTGCATGGTGCCGTCGAACAAAAAACGCTCCATTAACATGGCTGCGCTGATTTTTCCCTCTCCGACATCCATATATTCGGCCTCCTCGCGCACATACTCAATGGCTCTCATAGATGGGTCCATATGAGAATTATCCTGAGAAAAATAGCCGATTTTAATCGTCTCTCCAATCTCCACGGTGCCATTGTCTGGCAGTATCTGTCCTAAAATCAATTTTAATAATGTAGACTTGCCACAGCCATTGGGTCCCACAATTCCAATGCGGTCATTCTTTAGAAAAATATAAGAGAAATCTGCAATTAATGTCTGCGCTCCATATGATTTACTGAGATTGGAAACTGCTATCGTCTTCTTTCCCATTCTAGAAGACACAGAAGACAACTTTACCGTCTGCTCTTCGATTGGTCCCTCCGCTGCCAACATATCTTCAATTCGCTGAATGTGCGCCTTCTGTTTGGTGGATCGTGCTCTGGCACCCCGTGCCAGCCAGGAAAGCTCCTTTTTTAAAATACTTTTCCGTTTTCGCTCACTTGCCTGCTCCATATTCTGTCTCTGCATCTTTAATGCCACATAATCCGCATAACTGCCAGGATAACTGTAAATACCGCCATGCTCCACTTCCACAATTCGATCTGCCACCCGATCTAAAAAATAACGGTCATGCGTCACCATCACCACAGCACATTTGAGGCGTACCAAAACATCCTCCAGCCATTGTGACATTTGATGGTCCAGATGATTGGTCGGCTCATCCAAAATCAAGATTTCCACTTGCGAAAGCAGCACATTCACCAGTGCAATCCGTTTTTTCTGTCCACCAGACAAATACTTTATATTCTCTGTTACATCAGCAAAACCCAGATCATGAAGCATGGTTTTGGCTTCGCTTTCTAACACCATATCCTGTGCATCCAACCCCTGCATGGCTGCCTCTAAGATATTGTCCTGATCCTCCAATAACGGGGTCTGCTCTAAATATGCCAGTTTTACATGATTTCCCATGATCACTGTTCCCTCATCTGGCTCTTCCTCACCAGCAAGAATCTTTAACAGGGTAGACTTTCCCATACCATTGACACCGATTACACCAACCTTTTCCCCTTCCTGAAGGCTAAATGCAGCATCCTTTAAAATGATTCTCTCAGCTGTGTATGCTTTATGTAAATGCTCTGCAGTTAAAATATTCATATCTGCTCTCCTTATCGTTTTCTTGTTTTAAATCTCTTCTGTCATCAAACACAACCTATTATCCTCTTTTGAAAAAGTCTTTTGCGTCTCTTCTTGGTAAATTTTGCGCATATTCTCAACATCTTTATCTGACGCATCTTTCACCCAATTTATGCACTGATCTAAAATATCTAAACTTTTCCTTTTATTCATCACTTTTCACTTCCTTTCATCTCTTTCTCACCAATCGCTGCCTGATTGCGAACACAATAGATAGATGTTACAGAAATTTTTTCATGGATTCCTATTATAAAATACAAAACAAGCAAACTGCAACACAAAATACTTACAGCCCGCCTCAGACAAATTTCATCTATCTTGCCTGATGCGGACTGTAATGAATTGACATTAAATATTATTCACTTATTACACTGCTTCTATTTTACTGTGACAATTTTGCTCTTACCACTAGAAACCGTTTTGTATCCTTTCTTGGAAACGGATAC
This sequence comes from Lachnospiraceae bacterium, assembly GCA_910575005.1. Lineage (GTDB taxonomy): Bacteria > Bacillota > Clostridia > Lachnospirales > Lachnospiraceae > Petralouisia. The sequence goes on from CAJTCL010000005.1 coordinate 145,971, forward strand.
CTTAACATAATACTTCTGATTCTTTTCCTTTTTCAATCCTGTAAGTTTTGCCACAAAACGGCCATCCTTTGTTTTGGTCACTTTACGCACATAGGTCCATTTCTTTTTCTTGGAGTTGTACTTATAAAGTTTTTTAGATTTTACTTGGTAACTCAGACTATATTTTTTGGTCTTCTTGTCATATTTATAAATCTGATGTGTCGTAGCATACTTTACAGGTTTGAAATAAATCTGCACAGAAGTCTTTGAGAGACGCTTCGCTGACACCTTAACGGGAGCTTTCGGCTTTACAATCACCTTAACTTCTTGGGATAGTTTGCCAAAATAAGTGATATCACCTACATCTTTGTATGCCTTTACTTTATATCGGTATGCTTTGCCTGCTGTTCCCTTCTTATCAGTGTAGGAATTTTTAGTGGTGCTGCCAATCTTCACAAATTTACGTGTTGTCGGATTGTAGCGGAATACTTGATAACCGTCTGCATCAGAGACTTTTTTCCATTTCAATGTCACCTTGCTCACAGCAGCAGAAGATGCTTTTAAGTTTGAAACCATTGGGGGATTTTGAACCTGTGGCCGCTCCTCCTGGTTCGGAACCTCCTGCACTGTCACATTACATACCTTGCTGGTAGCACTAACACTGGCGGAACCTGCCGCTGTGGTAACAACCAAAGTATATTGGCCTGCATCCTGCTTCGTGGCAGATTCAATAACAAGCTTCTTCGCTGTTTTGCCTGGCAATACCGCCCCGTTCTTATACCACTGATAAGTATGCACTCCTGAAGCTTCTGAGATCGTGGAATTAATCTCAAATCTTTTATTTTCCTGAACATTTATCTTTTCTGAGCTTAATCCTATTTGTACAGGAACAGGTGTGGGCTGTACTACAACTTCCCCTCTCTGCTTTTCTTTCTCCTGTACGGTGGCAGCCACAAACTGTGCCTCAATAATATCACCATCCATCAAATCCTGATAGTTTACTTTCACTGTCATAGATTTGTTATTGGTAATCTTTTGATATTTTCCGCCTACTACAAGGGTATCAATCACAGAACCTTCTTCTGCCTGTATGGTAAGCTCTTTGCTCTCTCCTTTTTCCAAAGTGAGGACACCGTCTGCACCCGTTATCTGTCCACCCTCAGAATGCGCTAAGATAACAGATTTGGAAGTCTTTACATTCTTGCCATCATCTTCCACTGCTACAATAGCAAAAGGACTGAAGGATTTGCAGGTAATTACCAAACCATAGCGCGTAATCACACATGGTACTTCTTCCACGCCTATTGTTTCCCCGTACTTGTTCCTGATAAAATGATACGCCTTAAAGGTGACGCCTTCATCATCAGGCCCATAGCCTGCTGGAAATCCCACGGATAAACGCACAGAAGTTCCCAAACTTAAGACATTCTTGTTACAAGTTATAGGAGTAATGTTATAAGTTTCACTTTTTAGAACATTATCTTCTGGAAACTTATTGTCAATCATGTCGTTCATATTATCTGTCTGCGCATGAGAAGGTGAAGAAACAACAAGCGTAAGCCCATTGACCATCTCGGGAGTAACTCCCTCTCCATCTTCTGTCTTCCATTGTTCCAGATCTTTCTTAGAAAGATCTGAATTTTCCAAAAGCTGAGGCCTTCCAAATAAATTTAAAAAATACCCTCTTGATCTGTAGGCACAGACAGCTTTCCTATTCGCCGCTGTATAACTTATACTTTTCGGAACCTTTTCACTGTCCACACCTACTAATCCTGTGGCCTCAAACACATAATTGATAGAATCATCCAGCCACATTTTACTAGGGGTAAAATCAAATTCTATGGTATCTGTTCCATTCCATTTAAAATTTTCAATCTTGCTATTTTCTAACGCTGACGTATTGGGCTGTTGAATAGATAGCTTCAGCCCTGCCTCCGTTGCCCCCTCTGCAAGCTTTAAATCCTCATGATAGATCAGCTTGATATGATGTGTCGTTCCGACATAAATTCTTGATGTATTGGATGGTATTGCTTTTTTGATATATGGCGGCGGCAGATATGTACCATTTTGATTATAAAGCAATTCTGTATGCGCATCAAACAAAAGCGGATCTCCATTATAACTTAAGTTTTCAAGACTGCCCCCTTCTGTTGTCTTATAATTGCCCGGCGCCTGACTAGTAACTGCAAATTCCACATATTGGGCACTGGCAACCGTGACCGTCCATTCTGTAGCTGAATCATTGAGTGGATATACATCGGGAAGCGCATAGGCCCATCTGCCATAAACCCATTTTTTTGAATTCTCTATATATTGTGTTTCCTTCATCAATATATATTTTCCGCTCTCAATTGTTTTCGCAACGCCCATACCATTATAACTTACTTTATAAACGCCTACTTTGATTCCCCCTTGAATTGCCTCTCCATTGTATGATACCTTTAAGCCATTGTTTTCTGAGACTTCGGAAAACATCCCCCCATCTCCTTCTAATTCAGGATAGGCAAACTCAAAGTTTGCTTCTGACATCACACCATCTGGAACATGACGTCTGTTCATGACATCCGCTCCCACAATCATATAATCGGATCTCTCAAATCCATCCACTCCATTCCCTCCATCTTCATCAGGAATCGGTGGTATTGGGTCATCCATGGTAGCGTCTAATCCATACCATTTACCATCAACTTGAACATAATTCCACATGTGAGGTTCTAGTTTGTCTTCATTACTCCGAAATCCTCCTTGCACGAGAACACATGGAATGTTCAATTGATCCAACATTGCCTTTATCGCTCTGGCATATCCTTCGCACAAGCTTTCCCCTTTTGTCAGAGCTCCATACACGGTTCTGATATGTCCAACATTTTCTTTCTCACAAGTATTCTCCATACGATAGGATGTATTACGAATTAGATGATCATGAACATATTTAATCTGCTGTTGTGTCCGCTGTTTCCCATCATCCCCAGTAACACTATCTGCCCCCTTAACAATCTCATCCATCTTGTTTTCATACTCTGTAATTGCTGCCTGCACTTCCTGCTCACTTGTAAAACCTGCAGCAAAATAGTTATCTCCTCTTCCTGGGCCAAGGTATGCGCAGTAAGTGCCGGACTTCTGTGTCACACGCATTGAGAGATACGAAAAATCGACATAAAAAATTTCAGGATAATCGGCATAAAAAGCATCCCTTGCCGCTCCCATATAAGTAAGCAGCGTCATATTTCCATTTGCATATCCATCAAGCTGCTCCTGGGTTACATGACCATTTGCAACAAGATCATAATCTCCTGTTCCCGTCTTCAATATCCCTTTTGTGTACATATTGTACATTGCATCATACAAACTTTTTGCTTCATCTGGAAGCTGATTGTAATAATACCTTCCACTCTCCTGCTCTGCTGCAGGTACAGAGGCGACATTTTCTGTGTTGGCTGCATATGCAGTCCCTTCAAAGCTGCACAATCCCAACGGTAATACTAAAGCCATCGCCACCAGAATACTGACTGTTTTTCTCAGCCTCATAAATCTTTTCCATCCTTTCTCCCAATTTTTAACCAAAATACTATTATCTGGAATTAAAGAATAACATGGAAAAATTGATTCCGTCAAGGCTGTTTTTATTTAATAAAATCAAATACTTTAGAAAAAATATCTTGACCACATTATATGCATACAAATATCCCTACAGAGCTTTACCAGATACAATGTGGTCAAGACATTAGACTTATTCCACACTCATAAATGTTTCATAGACCTCAGAAAATCTATCCCAAGCCACATCCGCATAGTTTATTTCTAATGTTCCAAAAAATTCTTCATTTTTACTGCAACTTATTAACATAGCCTCTACATTGAATAATAAACCATCACAGTCCTTCCAGACACTCCTCTCTTCACTCATATTTTCCATTTTTAATAAACTTTGTTTTTCTGTATATTTGATTGTCTGCTGATTACTAAACTGAAAAAATATATAATAACTATCCTTATTCTCCGTCTTACTAGCAAATTTTTTCAATTACGGCCACTTAAGCCCGATATCGTAATCTACTATCCCCATCCTATTTCTATTATTCTCAAAAAATTCTGACAGAACTTTCAAAAACTTCTTCCCGTCCTCTGATGTAAGATCAATATCCTTTTCATCGTTGCTATGATAAATTTTACATGATTCTACCTGTCCAAAAGGAACACCCATCAGTGTGTTTTCTTTTCCGCATCCTGCGCTACACACAAAAAACACTAAAAATAAAAACCATAATTTATGCTTGTATCTCATGACATTCACCTCATAATTTTGGGACTATCGTACTCATATTTTATTCATTTAAATGGTCTTGCCGTTAAAGCGGCAATGTCAGTATACGCAAAAATTATCTTTGGAAGCTAGCTTCCCAAGATAATTTCTGTGTAATTTATTTGCATTACTCTGCAATATAAATCTTTTGAACAATTATATGTGCTGTAATTTTTTGAGTTTCCCCATTTGCAATTCAATGTAATTTATGTTGATGTGATAACTCCATATTTTAAATCAGTATGGAATAAGTATCATTTCTACATATTCTGTTTCTTCTCCATCCTCCAATATATTCATTTTTACATCAACTTGAAAACAATGCATTTAATCGTGGAGTACAAAATGTAATCAAATTACACTCATTATCAATTTCAAAATAAACAACAGTTCTCATCTATTAGATGACAGTTACCAGCCAGATTCTGATAGTCTGCCAGATATAAATGATTCTTCTGACCAGGAAAGCGTACTTGATGCCACGCCCAATTCTGGAAATGCAGACATGTTGCACTCATCTGACACTCAAATAGCAAAAGACAACAATACAGACAACATATCACTGAATTATTCCTATGACATAAAAATTGAAACTGTCAAAGAAATCCCATCTTTTTTTAAGACAAAATCTGGCGTCCTCTACGATACAAAAATTTATAATATTCCTTATAGCGGTAAAAAAGCCACGTTAGATGATATCGGAGAGTATCTCAAAAAATGTTAAAAAAATAGGCCGATTTGATGAACACTGCACCAAAATGAAGATAGGAAAAGGAGAATTATTATGAAGACAGGAACTAACTTAAGACGAATTATCACAATTTTAACAGTTTTAGTATTGTGCATCACAATTACAGACACTACATCATTTGCAAAATCAAAGGCAAAACCAACAATTTCAGATACTAAAGTCAACATGAACACCAACGAAGAATACTGTATCAGTTTAGATCAGGCATCTTCCAAAATCACTTGGAAAAGTTCTAACCGCAAATTAGTCAAAATTGAAAACATTTCTGGGAAATATGCACAGTATGTATCCTTGAAAACAGGAAACAAAACAGGAAGCTGCACCATAAAAGCCAAAATGAACAATAAGACATATTCTTGTAAAATAACGGTTAAAAAAGGAGACATTTTTAAAAAATATACTGGAAAAAAATCAAAAAATGTGCTGGAAAAAGTAACACAGACGAAACAATCATTGATGATCCGCTATAAAATGTGTGCCGCATCCTATAACCCAAAGAAAGGCTCCCTGGCTGCCTACGGCAATGCAATCCAATTAGAAAAATACAGCAATGGGCAATGGCATGAGGTTCCGATGAAACTATACATAGTATTTCCATGTCCGATGTTCACTATTCCACCACAAACAAGCATCAGTAAAGCAATACATCTGGAAACTTATTATGACATTTCAAAGTTGACAACGGGAAGCTACCGGCTCAACGTAAATGTATTTTATCCTGACGTGACAAATCCATATGTCAAGTTTAAACTAAAATAGCCACAAATCCCATAACGAAACTCTGTCGTTATGGGATTTTTTTGATCTGTTCCCCCTATGTGAAAAATCCACTGAAAATAAATCTTGGCAAATATGTTTCTGCTTTTTTCCTAATTACTGATTCGACATCTCCACTAACTTTTCCAACACCCCATAGGCCCTGCCAGAATCAATGGATTCTGCCGCTAATTGAATGCCGTCTGCAATGCTGTCTGACAATCCTCCAGCATACAGCGTGGCGCCAGCATTTAAGAGTACAATCTCACGTTTTCCTCCCTGAACTTCTCCTTTGAGGATTCCTGTTGTAATCCTGGCATTCTGTACGCCGTCACCCCCCTGAAGTTCCTCAAGAGAAGCATAGTGCAGGCCAAACTGTTCGGGCGTCACTTGATAAGTAGACACCTCACCATTGTTGATCTCAGAGACAATGGTCTTGCCTGTCAAGGTAAATTCATCCATACAATCCTCACCGCTTACCACAAAGCCACGCTCTACGCCTAGATTATTGACTGCCTTAGCAATCAACTCTGTCAAAGCTGGATCATAAACTCCTACCACCATGCATTTGGCGTCGGAAGGGTTCGCTAGGGGGCCTAATATATTAAACACGGAACGAATTCCCATCTCTTTGCGCGCCTGACCTACATATTTCATAAATTTGTTAAAACTGGGCGCAAACATAAAGCCAAGTCCTGCTTCCTCCACACATTTAGTTACCACCTGTGGATCGGCTGTGATATTGACGCCCAACGCTTCCAATACATCTCCAGCGCCACTCTTGCTAGAAATGGAACGGTTGCCATGTTTTGCAATGGGAAGCCCCGCTCCTGCTGCCACAAATGCCGAGGTGGTGGAGACGTTAAAGGTAAAAGTACGATCCCCGCCGGTACCTACCAGATCCACATAATTAGACGTTTGGGGCGCGATATGTTCTGCTTTTTCCTTTAATACTGCTGCAAATCCGGTCAATTCCTCCAACGTCTCCCCTTTCATGCGCAGCGCTGTCAAAAAAGCGCCGAGCTGTGCCTGTGTTGCCGCTCCGCTCAACATCAAATTCATCACTCTCTTAGCCTCTTCTTCTGTCAAATTCTGTCTATCTACTACTTTTTGAATTGCTGTCTGCATAGCTCACCATTTCCTTTCTATATTAATCTCATCCATCTACGACATAGCCATAATAAAACGCCAAAGAATCATTTCTTGTGCTTTTCTCAGCAAACATTTACAAATCATTCAATTCCTTTTTAAATGTACGACAATATTTTTCTGCTTCCTGTGGCTGATACTCGTTTGCCTCCAACAACTTAATAAAATGAGAGCCGACAATCGCTCCGTCAATCACATCTTTCATCGGCGCCACATCCTTTGCCTGTTCAATGCCAAAGCCCATCATTACCGGAATCTTTGCGATCTTTTTTACTTCTGAGAGATAATGTAAAATTTTCTTATGGAAATTTCCGCTTTGTCCAGTAACACCCATACCAGACACACAGTATACAAATCCTCTTGCTCCCTCTAAAATCTTCGGCACACGATCTGCAGATACCGGAGAAACCAATTGAATCAAAAGCGGGGCATTCTCACGCTGCAAAGCTTCTTTTAAATCTCCCTGTTCTTCCAGTGGTAAATCTGGAATGACCAGACCATCCACACCACTATTGATACATTCTTCCACAAACATTTCCAAACCAAAATGCAGCGCCGTATTATAATACAGCATAAAAATAATTGGCAATTCCACGCCTTGGGCACGCACTTCCTTCAGCAGCGCAAAAACTTTTTTGAGATTGACGCCAAGCTGAATGGATTTGTAAGAAGCATTCTGAATCACCGGCCCATCTGCAATTGGATCGGAAAATGGAATCCCAAGCTCCAGCACATCAAGCCCTGCTCTTTCCTGCGCCTCAATCAAGGCCTTGCAGCCTGCCATATCGGGCAAACCTACTGTCATATATGTGATAAATGCTTTGTTTCCCTGCTCTTTTAAACACCGCATTTTCTGTTCAATTCGATTCTCCATGATCTTTTCCTCCACAATCTATCAACTATTTTCTATTCGTTTCACATCTTGAATAATATCTTTCACTTTAATTTAGATACCCTTTGCCCGCCATATAATCGGCCACTGTATGCACATCCTTATCCCCTCTGCCTGAGAGACATACAATCATGATATCTTCCGCTTTCATCTTCTTGGCCTGTTTCTTCGCATAGGCAATCGCATGGGCGCTCTCAATGGCTGGAATAATGCCCTCCATTCTGCAAAGATCCTGCAGCGCCTCCATTGCTTCCTGGTCTGTGATTGAGACATACTCTGCCCTGCCGCTGTCCTTTAGATAGGCATGTTCTGGTCCCACTCCAGGATAATCCAAACCAGCAGAGATGGAATGGGCAATCTGAATATTTCCGTCCTCATCCTGCAATAGATAGGAACGCATTCCATGAAGGGTACCAGGCTTACCTAAAGCCATAGCGCTGGCATGTTTTCCAGTCTCAATCCCCAATCCAGCCGCCTCCACGCCGATCAATTTTACAGAAGTCTCCTCGATAAAATCCGCAAACATACCAATCGAATTGGAACCTCCGCCCACACACGCCATCACCACATCCGGCAATCTGCCCTCGGCCTCTAAAATCTGCCGCTTGCTCTCACGGCTGATAATGCTCTGAAACTCTTTGACAATCTTGGGATAAGGGTAAGGGCCTACCGCTGAACCAATCACATAGAAGGTATCTTCCGCGGTTTTGGCCCAGGTACGAATCGCCTCGTTGGTGGCATCTTTGAGGGTACAGCTTCCTGATTTCACACACTCAACTTTAGCGCCGAGCATCTCCATACGAAACACATTCAACTCCTGACGCGCCATATCCTCCTCCCCCATATAGACGGTACATTCCATGCCAAACAGCGCCGCCCCTGTCGCCGTGGCCACCCCATGCTGTCCGGCTCCTGTCTCCGCAATCACCTTTTTCTTTCCCATCCGTTTAGCTAACATGATCTGTCCAATCACATTGTTGATTTTATGTGCTCCTGTATGATTTAAATCCTCCCGTTTCAGATAAATTTTTGTGCCGTAGGCCCGACTGAGATTCTCGGCAAAGTATAACGGATTTTCCCGTCCTACATACTGTTTCATATAATAATCATATTGTTTTAAGAACTCCTCGTCATGTATGGCTTCCTCATAGACCTGATCTAATTCTTCCAATACATTCATTAGAGATTCTGATACAAATTGACCGCCAAATTCTCCAAAATATCTCTCATTGTTCTTTTTCATTTTCTCTCACCTTTCCTGCAAATTCTAATATCAATGCTTTTTCTTTGCCGCAATCGCCCTCCACGCCAGAACTGACATCCACCACATCTGGAGAAAATATCTGTATTGCCTTTTGCACATTTTGTGAATTAAGCCCTCCGGCAAGGATCCATGTCTTTCCTGCCATTAAAGTTGTTCGCGCCTTCTCTAAGATCTGCCTGCTGGCTGCCCAATCAAAAGTCCTACCGCTTCCGGCTGTTCCTGCATCTATCACATAACCAGTAATCTTTTCATGCCAGAGAAGTTTCTCAATATCTGCTGTTTCTTTTAAATTGCAGGCCTGCCAAATTGAAATCCTGCTCTTTTCTAAAATTTCCTCTTTTAATTCTCCATGCACTTGTAAAATATCAAACCCTGCCAGTTCAATCTGCCCAAGCAGCTTAATATCAGGACTGACTGTCACTGCAACGCGCATGATATTTTTGTCAAGGCAACGGCAGATTTCTTCTGCTTGGGCGATATCCACATATCTTTTACTATTTTCCCAAAATACAAAACCGGCATATTGGGCATGAATCTGATTGAGATATGCTGCTTCCTTTGTTCTGGTCAGTCCGCAGATTTTAATCTGCAAAATTACTCTATCGTTCTTTTCCATCTTCTGCCCCTTTCCAAACATGCCTTATCCTAAAGATTTCCAGCGCTTTGCCAGTTCTCTGGGATTTGGCGCCTCCATAAAGGCTCTGCCAATCAAACATGCATCCACACCGCATGCTTTTAAGAATTTTACATCCTCATCATGGACAATTCCGCTCTCTGCCACAAATATTTTATCTTTGGGCACTTGTTTTGACAGGCGTTTTGTGGTGTCGAGCCGGATGGTAAAATCCCTTAAATCGCGGTTATTAACGCCAATGATCCTGGCGTCTACCCTCAAAGCACGCTCCAGTTCCCACTCATCATGGACTTCTACCAGGGCGTCCAGCCCCAGCTCCTTTGTCAACTGATAAAAATCCTTGTACTGCGCATCATCCAAAATCGCCGCGATCAAGAGAATGGCATCCGCTCCAATCACTTTCGCCTCATAAAACTGATACGCATCAATCATAAAATCCTTGCGCAGAATTGGCAGTGGAGAAATCTCTCGAATCTCCTGCAAATATGCAGCACTGCCACAGAAATGATCTTCCTCAGTCAGACAGGACACCGCGTCCACAGAAGCATTGTATTCCTCCATGCGCTCTGTAAGGCTGATCTTACTTGTGATCTTCCCCAGACTGGGAGAAGCCTTCTTAAATTCGCCGATTATGGAAATGCCTGGCTTTGCCAACGCCTGATAAAACGATGGCGCATCCCTTCGCACCGTTTCCTCTGCAAGTTGCCGCATTTGTGTTTCACTGACCTTTGCCTTGTGTTCCTTAAGCCGTAATTTTTTATCCTCTACAATCTTATCTAATATCATATTGCCCCCTTTCAGACGACGCCAGTTACAAAATTATCTATCATCCGTTTGCCATGCTCTGTATAGATGGATTCTGGATGAAACTGCAGCCCTGCCACTGGATAGTCCTTATGGCGCATGGCCATAATCTCGCCATCCTCTGTTCTTGCCAAAACTTTTAAGCACTGTGGCAAACCAGACTCCTGTACTGCCAGGGAATGGTAACGGGCGATTTTAATCGGAGAATCTATGCCGGTAAATATACTCTCCCCAGTGTGTTCTATTACAGACTGCTTTCCATGAAACAGATTTTTGGCATAACTGATGGTTCCTCCCAAGGCCTCTCCAATACATTGATGTCCAAGGCAAATACCCAAAATCGGAATTTCTGTCAAAAATTCTTTGACTACATCCATGCAGATTCCAGCTTCTTTGGGATTCTTCGGTCCTGGCGAGAGCACAATCCGCTCAGGATGCAGCGCCCGTATTTCTTCAACGCTTATCTTGTCATTTCTCACTACCTGAATATTCTCTGTAAAAATACCAATATACTGATACAAGTTATAAGTAAAAGAATCATAATTATCGATCAAAAGTACCATTCTTTCTCCCTCCTTCACAAATTTTCTTCTTCCACCAAGGTTTTGGCTAAAGCCATCACTTTATTGCAGCATTCCTGATACTCTAGTTCTGGTTTGGAATCGGCCACAATTCCAGCCCCTGCCTGCAGATAAACTCGATTTCCTTTTTTTATCATAGTCCTGATCGTGATACAGAAATCCATATCTCCGCCAAAATCCAGATACCCAGTCGCCCCTCCATATAATCCTCTGCGGCTTCCTTCCAGCTCATCAATAATTTCCATTGCCCGTATCTTTGGCGCACCGCTTAAAGTCCCTGCCGGCAGGAAGGAAGCGGCCAAATCCAGAGGGTGAAACGTTCCTTTTTTTCGTCCTTCCACCATTGAGGTGATATGCATCACATGCGAATAATTCTGTACTTCCATAAACTGTGTAACCTTGACTGTGCCAAACTCAGAAATTCTTCCCATATCATTCCTTGCCAAATCTACCAACATCACATGCTCTGCACGTTCTTTTTCATCATTTAACAATTCCTGTTTCAAGGCCTGATCTTGCGCTTCATCCCTGCCACGCTTCCTGGTTCCTGCAATTGGGCAGGTAAACACTCTGCTGCCCTGCTGTTTTACGATCATTTCCGGCGAACTGCCAATCACTTCAAAATCCCCAAAATTAAAATAATATAGATAGGGAGAAGGGTTTAACTCACGCAGCTCTTGATACAACTCAAATCCGTCCTGCCCTGTCTCTATTGTCCATCTCTGAGAAAGCACGGTCTGAAAAATATGTCCTTCGCGAATATATTCCTTAATCTTTTCCACCTTCTGGCTATATTCCTCGAGATTGTCGGACTTCTTTATAATTCTGCCATCATGGACAAATTTCTTCTCCTCTCCCTTTCCTTCCCCATGATTTCTGGCTTTCTGAATTAAGTATTCCTCTTCCTGCAAGGCTCTTTGCCTGCCCTGCTCACTGTCTTGCTCTAGCACAACGGCTGTCAGAGTTTCCGCCACATGATCCACGACAATAAATTTTTTCATCAGCATCATTTGAATGGTTTCTATGCCAATCTCATCTGGATTTTGATCTGGCAGTTCTTCTGTATAGCGCACAAAATCATATCCTAGATTTCCTACGAATCCGCCGCTAAAATTCAGTCCGTCTGCATCTTTGCAAATCTCAAACTCACTAAAATATTCTTTCAACCGCTTGAGCGGGTTGCCCTGGCGCACCTCTTCTTCTCCTTGGCGCTGAATGACCAGAGCATTTCCCCGCGAAATGATCATTTCTTCTGGCTCTGCTCCAAAAAGAGTATAGCGGTCATAATTTTTATCATAACTCTCCAGCAAAAAACCCTTTTTCTTGCCAACTAAATTTTGATACATGCCGATGGCCGTCTCATTGACAATACTGACTGTACGTTTATATACTCTAAAAATCCGCTTCATATCTGTCTCCTTTCTCAATCGCTCCTGGAAGTTTTATAGAACAAAGTGGGCAAGCCCACTTTAATCCCTTTACCCCCATTCATGGGGGATTGGCTTGCACACTTTGACGCGCCGAGCACAATTGCGAAACAATATTTACCTCTTGTGCGAGTGCGCATATTATTTTTATCTTATTAGGAAGAAACTTTCACGCTTTAGCGTGACAAGTTCTTTCCTATAAGATAAAAAAGTCCCTGGTAAAAGTCTGTTCAACTTTTACCAGGGACGATCTTAGCCGTGGTGCCACCCTGTTTCATGATAAAATCAATGATTCTTTTGTTGTAATCGCTGCGTCAGGGCACTATAAAGTGAAGAAAGACCCTGCGATCATTGTTTTATTATTAATAGAAAATCTGATGGAATTTCCTATTAAGACAAAAAACGGATATCCCAAATCAGGAATATCCGCCACTAATTCTATCATCTCAATCCGATACACATGATATCTTACCCCTGTAACGTGGGGACACGGCATCCGCTACTATTACTTCTCACTGTCAATACCAGTTTCAAAAAACTAGATATCTGCAATGATTTTCATTTCGCTTTGCATCTCACAAATCCATTCCCACAAAACTTTCCTGTTATCTTCCACCAACCGACAACTCTCTGTAAGGTCTATTCTATGGTACTACTTTTGCTCATAGATTTTAACTTTTATTTTTTACTATATGCAGTTTAGCACATCAATGTGATCCTGTCAACTATTTTTTCTTTGAGGTTTCTTTTTTGCTTTATTGATCTTGTCAAAAAACCTCAAAATATAATTTCCTATCCTATAGACAATTCTCGAATCATTTTGCGAATTGGCAGTACAAAGGCCGGAGAAACAGACAACTCATCAATTCCCATCTCCAGAAATGTTTTGGTCAATGTCATATCTGCTCCCAACTCTCCACAGATTCCAACCCAGCATCCATGTTTATGGCCATTCTCCACGATCATCTGTATCATGCGCAGCACTGCTGGATGATGAGAATCATAGAAATGATCCAATTTCATATTCTGCCGGTCAATGGCCAGGGTATACTGGGTCAGATCGTTGGTACCAATACTAAAGAAATCAACCTCCGGTGCCAGCATATCACTGATCAGCACAGCCGCCGGCGTCTCAATCATAATACCCTGTTCCACATCTCCAAAGGGAATCGCTTGTTCTTTCAGCTCCTGCTTCACTTCCTCAAAAATTCTCTTGATTTTTCTGACTTCGTCCACAGAAATAATCATTGGGTACATAATGGCAATATTTCCAAATGCGCTTGCCCGCAGGAGAGCGCGAAGCTGTGTTTTAAAAATATCAGTGCGTTCTAGACAAATGCGGATAGCTCGATAACCCATAGCTGGATTCTCTTCTTTGTCCAACTTAAAATAATCTGCCTGCTTATCCGCACCAATATCCAAGGTGCGAACGATCACCTTCCTGCCCGCCATGTTTTCTGCTACGGTCTTATAAGCGCGAAACTGTGTTTCTTCATCAGGGTAATCATTTGCTTCCAGATACAAAAATTCGCTGCGAAATAGTCCAATGCCTGCTGCATCATTTGCCAGCACATCGGCGACATCTTTCACCCCGCCGATATTGGCATAGAGACGGATATGCCTACCGTCTAACGTAACATCTTCTTTCCCTTTCATCTGCTGCAGCAGTTTTTCTGTCTCCAGATCTTCCTGCTGACGCTTTTGCAGCCTAGCCAAAGTCTCTCCATCTGGTTCAAGATATAAAATTCCCTCATAACCATCTACAACCGCCAGCTTCCCGTTCCATTCTTCTTGAATATCCACTCCAATCAGTGCTGGAATATTCATCGTTCTGGCCAGAATTGCTGTATGCGAATTGGCGGAACCATATTTGGTGACAAACCCAAGCAATTTTTTCTTGTCCATCTGCACCGTTTCACTGGGCGCCAGATCATCTGCTACCACAATCACCGGCTGATCACCAATGACCTGGTCTCCCTCTTTTCCAGAAAGGATATTAATCAGCCTCTCAGAAATATCCTTGACATCTGCTGCCCTAGCCTTAAAATAATCATCCTCCATGTTCGCAAACATTTTAGAAAAATTATCTCCAGTAGTGGCAACTGCAAACTCTGCATTTACATGCTGGCTCTCAATAATATTTACAATGGAATCTACATAATCGTCGTCCTCGAGCATCATTGCATGTACCTCAAAGACTGCGGCATTTGCCTCTCCTACTTCCTTGAGGGCTTTTTCATGTAAAGCATCCAACTGTTCTATGGCGGCAGCACGCGCCTTTTCATACCGTTTGAGTTCCGCATCAACCTCTTCAATATGTGTGCGCTTGATGGTCTGCTCACCCTTCTGATAGAATAATATTTTTCCTATGGCAATCTTTTTAAAGATTGATTTACCGGTATATGTATCCATTCCACCACCTCTGCATCTTATAAATTTTCGTTAAAAAATGTTTCCAATTCTTTGATTGCTGCATCCTCATCTGGTCCTTCTGCTTCTACGGTCACTTCTTCGCCGCACTTAACGCCAAGACCCATCAATACCATCAATTTTTTGGCATCTGCCTTCTTGCCGCCCTTTACCACTCGGATTGCAGATTCATATTTCTTTGCCTCTTTTACAAGCGCTCCTGCTGGTCTTGCATGGATTCCTACTTCGTCTGTGATTGTGTAATGAAATGTTTTCATAATGATTTCTCCTTTTCCTTAAATATTTGTATTCGGTTCTCATTTATTGTTACTTTTATTCTTTACATATTGTTCTTATTTTATTCTTAAAATTTTTTCTAATATAATACTTCATTTGCCATGCACATTTATTCTTTTACAGCTAACTTTTCCATTGCCATATCTATTTATTCTTTTACAGCTAACTTTTTCAAATGGCATAACTGTTTATTCTTTTGCATCTAACTCTTCATTTGCCACTCGTTCAATATGCATGGCCAGATATCCGATTTCCACATCATTCATTTCACATTTTAAGTTCCGTTCCACCTGCTTACATACCCGCTCTGCAATCTGAAAAGCATTGGGAAATTTAATTCCCATATAATCATTCATATTGATTTTCAGCGCTTCTCCCTTCATAGCACGAGCTGCCATATAGCGGATATGATTCATCAATCGATTATAGGCAAGAGACATGACATCAATAGGCCTTCCGATTTCCTGCTCAATCTGAGAAATACACTCCCTCACAGCCTGCGCTACCTGCATGGCCTGGGACACTTTCTGATCGTCAATCGCTGAATGGATGTGCAGGGCAATATACCCCACCTCATCCTCTTCAATCTCAATTCCCATCCTTTCTCTCAGTATGGGAACAATCTCCTGCGCTACTTTAAATTCCATATGAAACAATACACGGATATCTTCTGTCAGTGGATTACTGATTTGTTCCTGATTTTTTATGCGTTTTACCGCGTATTCTATGTGGTCAGCCATCGGGAAAAGTATGTTTCGATCAATTTTTCCGAATTTCTGTTCTGCTATATCCAATATCTGACCTGTAATCTCCAGACATTCCGGCGAAATGGATTTGACCAATTCACTGGCATTCCCCCTGTCTGTGGACTTATGAAGGGAGTAAATGGAAGTGCCTGGCTCTGCCTCAACCCTCTCAGTGATCTTTTTGCCAAATCCAATTCCTTTTCCCATCATCAAATATTCCTGATTATCCTCTGAATGAATTGCAATAACCGTATTGTGATTCAGTACTTTCTTTACTCTGTACATACTTTTCCCCGCTTAGATTTTCAATTTACTCATAGAAGTCCACTGCAAACAGCGCTTCTCCTGCCTCTACTCTGCCTTCTTTTAACAATCTGATTTTCTGATTGTCTTCTAATTCCGTACACAATACTGGAGATACTAAAGAAGGTGCATTGGCTCTCAAATAATCCAAATCCAATTTCAGCATTGGCTCACCCTTTTTGACCTTCTGACCATCTTCCACATATACTTCAAATCCCTGTCCATGTAAGGAAACCGTATCAATTCCCATATGAATCAGAAGACTTAAACCAGTATCGGTTAGAAATCCTACTGCATGTTTAGTGTCAAATACGAAACAGACTTCTCCATCTTCTGGCGCTTTTACGACACAATCCTCCGGTGTCACCACTGCACCATCTCCCATCATCCTGCCGGCAAATGCCTCGTCTGGTGCTTCCGATAAATCTGCTGCCCTACCAGTTACAGGACTAGAGATAACCACAGTTTTTGTCACTTTTCCTTGCGTTGTCTTGGTCGGTTCATCTGTTTCTATCTGTGCTGCCTCTCCAGAGTGATACTCCTCGTTTGGCGCAGTCTCTAAATAATCTTCCAAATTGGATTTAATCACTGTCACTCTTGGCCCATAGATAATCTGTACACCATTTCCTTTGTGAACCACGCCTGACGCCCCTGTGGATTTTAACATGCTGTCGTTTACCAAATCTGCCTTGTATACCGTACAGCGAAGCCTTGTGGCACAGCAATCCACATCTGAAATATTTTTTTTGCCGCCAAGTCCATGACAGATGGTCTCGGAGAGCACATCCTCTGAACTTGCATCACTACTTGCTGTGGCCCCATTCTTTTTAGCTTCCACATCGCTTCTGCGATATAATTTTACTTCCTCACCATCGTCGCGTCCTGGTGTTTTCAAATCCATTTTCTTAATCAAGAAACGAAACAGGAAGTAGTAAACTACAAAATAAAACACTCCCACAATAACAACCCAGATCCAGTCTGTCTTTGCATTTCCCTGAAGGATTCCGAACAAAAACAAGTCTATCACGCCGCCGGAAAATGTCATACCTACTCCTACATTGCATACATGCATCAGCATATAAGCAAGACCTGCAAATACACAATGGATTCCATAGAGGAGTGGCGCCACAAACAGGAATGTAAATTCTAAAGGCTCTGTAATACCAGTCAGCATAGAGGTAAGCGCTGCAGAGAGCAAAAGTCCTGAAACCGCCTTTTTCTTCTCCGGCTTTGCCGTTTTATACATTGCCAATGCTGCTCCTGGAAGCCCAAATATCATCAATGGGAACTTTCCTGACATAAATCTGGTTGCTGATACTGCAAAATGTTCCACACTTGGATCTGACAACTGTGCAAAGAAAATATTCTGGGCGCCTTCGATTACCTGGCCTGCCACTTCCATTGTTCCACCCACACCTGTCTGCCAGAAGGGAAGATAAAATACATGGTGCAGTCCAAACGGAATCAACAGACGCTCCATCAGACCATAAACCCATGTTCCAGCATAGCCAGAATTTAGAACAATCTCACCAACACCATAAATACCTTGCTGGATCACTGGCCAGACAAAAAACATTAAAATGCCCACTGCTGTGTACACTAATGCACTGATTATGGGGACAAATCTTGTACCTCCAAAAAAGGACAATACCTGTGGCAGCTCAATTTTATAGAATTTATTGTGAAGCGCTGCAACTCCAAGCCCCACCAATATACCGCCAAATACACCCATTTGCAAAGATGTGATCCCACACACGGAAGCTGTGGCGCCTTGAAGCATATTTTCTGGCCCGCCATTGATGTTAATCAATGCACCGATCGAAGCATGCATAATGAAAAAGGCCACCACTGCGGATAATGCCGCCACATCCTTTTCCTTTTTGGCCATACCGATGGCAACGCCCATCGCAAATATAATGGGCAGATTAGCAAATACAATGTCTCCAGCTTCGCTCATAATCTGGAAAATCATATTAAATACCGTTCCTGGCCCCATAACATCCAGAAGTCCATAAGTACTCAACATGGTTTCATTAGAGAATGAACCACCGATTCCCAGTAAAAGCCCCGCTACAGGTAAGATTGCAATGGGAAGCATAAACGATCTTCCCACGCGCTGCAATACACCAAAAATTTTGTCTTTCATCTCTCTTCTCCTTTTTCTATATTGAAATATTTGGAGTATGTGCGTTAGGGCGGCCACGCCCTTTTATCATACAGAACACACGTGTAAATCAATTTAAGAAATAAGAATAGGATTACACAATCTTTATTTTTCTATACAAAAAAGGCACTAACACACATAAACATCCAAAATATTTATGCATAGTTAATGCCTCGCTAATCACAAGTAACATACTATATCATGTGTATTAATTTATCATTGTATTTCCCTTTTGTCAAGGGGGATTAATCCAAAAAACATTTAATCATAGATTTTATAAAAAACACAGATATATTCCAAAAACTACTATTCTATTTGTTCCAACCTTTTATAATTTCAAATATATCTAACATCCCCTTCTCTTTCTCTTCCATATTATGTACAAATTTATCTTGGTTCAGACCCCAAATTTTTAATATATTCTCAGCAAACTTTAACTTTTTGTCCTGCCCATTATATGGAGCTATATTACTGATAAAACGCATCATCTCTAACTCCATCATATTCAAATGCCCCGAATGTCTTGCCCATGTCTCCTGGTATTTCTTGATATCCAGCCACTTCGATATGATACTGCTCAAAAAAATCAGCAACACGATACTAAAACTAATTCCTGCTAGGGATAAAAATTTGGTATCATCTTTCCAAAATAAATGATACACAAACAGAGATACATAAACTACCCAACAAAATATCAAAAGATAAAGAAAACATTTTTTCCAACGAAAATTTTCACTTTTATTATCTTCTTTTGCCCAAAAAACAAATTCATAAACTGGTACAAATAATTCAAAAAAAGTATTTAAATCTTTTCCTCCTGATGGTTTTTTCCATTCTTCTTTCCATTCTTCTAATAATTGTTCCTTTTGTTCCGTTATTTTTCCTTTTGCCTTTTTACGATTCTCTTTAATCGCTTTTCTGTCCTCCCTTTTACTCAATTTATCTCCCTCCCATTTATGATAGCCCTTATTTTTTCTTCTAAGGCATTTTCATTTTCTTTCTCCAAAACTTCCCCGTTTTCTTCCCTGCCCTCAAGATTCCATCCAAAGCTCTGTTCATTGCCCATGACCCGAATTCTGTTCAACCATTCATAAATGTCATCCTTGTGATATACTGGTTCACCCTCTTCATCCAGCACAGACTCCAACGCCCGTGCCATTAACGCATATTCATTCTCCAAAGAAGTACTAAATACTCCTTGATCATCGGTATTGATGGACACAGACAATTGCGGACATTCTTTTAACTGTTTTGGATCATGAACCAACCCTTTATTATAAAATTGGATAATGGGATGTTTCTCATATTGTCGAAATGTACCAATCAAATAATTGGAAGATGGGTTTGTCTCAATCGCAATTCCCCTTTCTGCTATTTCCCGCTGCATAATCTTCTGAATTGCCGCAACAGCATCCATATAATTGACAGAAATCGAAACTTCCATTGTTTTCTTTCCCATTTCCCTTATTCTTTCATTAAAATGATACATATAGTATAAATGTGCTGCCTCTGGAATCCTCCGTTTTTGCAGATCTTTTAAATAGTGAAAATTTACCCGAAATTCTTCCTGCCTTCCTATATAAAAATTCTCCTGAAAATCTCCACCCTCATATAAGTTCGGATCGTCCCCCCGCAGCTGCCAGGCATTATAATAATTGAACATGCTTAAATCCAACTGTCTGCCGCTTTTTACAAAATGCCCCATATTTTCTTTATAAAGACGATCAAACAATATAGTATATTCCCCTTGAATCCATTCCTTTAAATTTTCAAAACCTCGAATATCATACTGAACTAGCTTGTGAAAAACCCATACCAGATTATCAAGATAATCCTGCACTGGCAAGGCAATCTGAAATCCTTTAGATTGATACCATTCCCTGACATTAATCCCCAAGGCCAATGCATGTCCCAGCCGATCTCCAGACTCCAGGTTCAAAAATAAGATCGCTTCCTCAATCGCCCGCAAGCCATCTGCCAAATCTAAAAATTCTTCTCCTACATGGTAAGTAGCACTCAATTGTGGAAGCTTTACCATTCCATCACTGGTATAATATCTATACCTATGATTTTTCAGGTAACGAAACACCGATGCAAACACTTCGGGACGGCATTCAAGCTCATTTGACGCGGCATCAATGCCTAAAACTCGTTCTCCAACTTTCGGATATTTCTCTCTCAGACCAGTCAGAGCATATGCCTGACGCTCTATATACTTGCGCCTTTGATAATTACGACAATATATACATTCGGTATTTTTCGGTATTTTATCAGCAGATTTGATAAAATGAACCGTGTAAAACATATTTTTCTTCCAGGTTTTATCAGGAAGCACTAGCCGATCCAGCTCTCGAATTTGACGACAAATTTTCTCAGTATCACTTTCAGGTGCAATTCTCAATTCTATTTTACGAATATTTTTCGATACTAAACTATTGGAAATTGCAAGCCTGGTAAATTCCTTTCTATAAATATCATCTGTAAGCAAATTGCTTTTTCGTTTCTCATATTTTTGGAAATTTTTGAATCCAACATTTTTATTGGACTGTATCAGTTCGGATCTTATACTTTCTTTTATCAATAAATAAGCATAAAACAGATTAAAATAGGCCTTATATTTCTTGTCATTTAAGTAAATCTTTCTTAACATAATATACATCAGCCAACGTTCACCGGAAAAAATAAAATTGTCTACTTCCTTTTCAGAACCTTTAAATTTCAAGTGATCTAAAATATAATCTAAACTTTTAACCCCACGGATATTTTTAAAATCTCCCAAACGAAATACATCTATCAGAGACTGTAAAGATTCTTGTTCACTGATCAGCTTTTCCGGTTCTTTCAATAGCTCCTTCACATTATGTAAAGTTTTTATCTCCCAAATATTTTCGAAGACACTCTCATCCACAAAAAATTTTCTAATCTCTTCTAAAGATACCTGACCGACCAGAAAGAATGCTCTCAAAAATAACTGCGACAACGGCAGGGCTATATTATTTTTTATCATCTTAGCCACCTGAAACTTATCTAACAGACAATCTCCTACTGCGCTCTCCAACAATTCTTTCAATACCAAATTTAACTTCCATATCTCCTGCCAATTAAGGCTATTCGTACAGCTTTCTATCACATATAAAATAAATTGTTGAAAAGTACAGTAATTCCACTGTTCCGTAGCAGTATAATTTCTTGTTTTGTGTATCTTTTCTGTAATATCCCCCTCCTTCTTATCTGCAAATAGCTTATCCAAAATTTTATCTGCTGCATCTTTACTTAAACAGGGCTCTTTACCAAATTTCTGATAGCGAAAAATTGGAAATTCGATATCATTTTGGATTTCTGATACTGTAACCACGTATCTGCCAATCTTAAGCCGTTTTTCACAAATCTTGCAGTATAAGAGCAGACGAATCAAGGCCGCCTGCATATATCGCTCATAAAAAGATTTCTCTTTATATGCGCTTGTATAAGCTACATTTGTATATCTTCGATCTTTGTCATAAATGCGCAAGTATTTTCCCAGCTTTGACACATTCACATTATTCATCAGACTAAGCCAGGAAATCTGGAAAATCGGAGCAGCCCCATTTAAATGGAAATGATTTTCGGAAATTCCTCGGCGGACAACTGCATTGAGCTGTGCATTATTGTGATCAATCACTGTCTTCCAGGAAAACCCCCGCATCCTCATCTCCGTATGTGTCAGCTCTCGCGCCAAAAATGCTGTGATCAGCAAATCCTCACTTAACTCCGTAGTAATCTTTCTCCATGCCAACAATTGAGAATAACGGCAGCGAATCTCATTGTCACGTATCAAAAGAAATTCCTGTGCATAATAAAACAATGGTTCAAATACATTCAACTTTTGTGGAATCTTTCTTCCTCTCCCTTTGGCTGATTCCTGAAACATATCCAGAAAATATCTTAAGAGATTACGGGATTCATTTTCGCTATAATGAAACACATAAGAAGTAGTCATCCTTATAAATTCTTCTTGATCAAAATTATCACTTATTATATCATCCTCAATCACCTGCTGAACTGGAATCCTTTTGTAAAACAGTTCAATAATAGTTTCCAGATTTTCCATAGCACTTTTCCCCTTACCTTTTATTCATTTGAAAATCCCTTCAACTTTGACAAAACATTTTTAATAAATTCTTTCTTTTCCTTTTCCTCCTCTTTGTCTTCTTCAAAAAAATACTTTACTACAGGACATCTCTCAAAACGCTCTGCTAGCTGGTAGGGATAAGCATTCTCTTTTTCTTCCTCTTGTCCTTTCGCCTCTTCTTCCTCTTGTCCTTTATTCTTATCCTCTTCATTAAACTGATAAAACTTATCCTGTTCCTTTAATTGCCCCGCAATATTTTCATATAGCTTTTTAATGTAAAAGAATGTATCTTCTGACTTAGATGAAACAATGAATTCCTCATTCATCTCTCTCCTAACTCTCTTTAAAATATTATAGGTAAAATCAAACCAAAACAATGGCAGAGGAAGCACAAATCTCCCAAATTTCTGTTCCCATTCTTCAAATTTTGTTTTTAAAGAATATTTATCCAATACAGCCTTAAATCCTGCTTTTAATTTGGTCTCTCCATTATCTGTTTCCAATAGTTCATACTGTTTTCCCAGACAGTCGATCAATCCATTTTCAAATTTTTCTAATATTTTAACTGCATCAATCGAATTTGTCACAAAGTTTAACACGCTGTAGTCTCCTACAAAAGAAATATCAACAGAACCCTCTATTCTAGGAACAAATATAATACGAAATTTACCATTATTAAAGAATCTAATATTAAATTCCCACTTAAAAGAATCGGATTCTAAATCGACATTTCCCTCTTGTTTATCTTCCTTGATATTTGAAAAAAACAAAAATACCAGTTCCATATCTCTGATCAATTTAGCCACATATTGACATTTTTTTTCTTCTTTAAACTTTTGCCTGTCCTCCAGTGCAACACTTAGTATATTTGACAGTGTAACATTTTTGCAATTTGAAAAATATTCAAAAACCTTGTTGCTTTTATCCCTGCTCGCTGTTCCCTGTTCCTCAACATCCTTATTCCGTTCCCTAATCGTATTGGGCATAATCTCCATTGACCAGCGATCCACAATATTACTGCCAATCAGAGCTTTAAACGTTCCCTTTTTCACTAACTGAATCTCATTACTCTTAATTTTCAATTTCTCATAGATATAGGAACGGGTAAAAACATAAGAAAAATATCCCAGTAAATAATGAACTAACGTTTTATATCTACCACCTTCTATACGGCCTAATTCATAAATCGTCTCCACTAACTGCCCATAACTGCAGTCTTCTACACTTTTCATCCCATCGTCTTTTTTCGCTGTATTTCCAGGCGAATAAATCTCTGCATTTTCACAATAATTAAAATTGATCACTTGACTTATTGTTCCGTTGTCCTCTGTCATTATATTTGTTGTCAATTGATTTGCTGACCGAATGCGGCGATAGAAATTGACCACCTCATCCTTGGCACGGCGAATATCTTGTTTCTCAATCATCTCACAGAATTTAACGATATCTTGTTGTGTATACAGCTTCTCAACTACAATCCGGTTTCGTAATTCCTCTGTTAAAATTCTATAATTCTCACCCCATATTCGAATAGAATTCTCGGGTTGATCTTCACTCATTTTTTCACCAAAATAAATTTTATTCAACTCAATATTCTTCATTGAGTCCAGCATAAGGCAGAAACATGCCAATTGACGCATAGATTTTGGCTCATAAAAATGCTGCTTCACTCCCTGGGAATCAAAACAAATCCCAATTTTTTTATACAATTCTAAAAATAAACTTCTCTTAATTTCAGAATCGTTTTTTTCTAAAAATACTCCATCCATAGAATAATAATTACTGAGATCTGGTATATAGATACGATAGTTTACCGGCATAACTTTACTAATATAATCCGTCGCTAATTGATGAACACGATCTTGCCCTTCACATAACAACTTATCTACCTTGGGCAGCACTTTATAAAAGTTCTTGGAAACAATGGACAACATTTGTTCCATGTCAACGGCCAGTAATACAATGACATTCTCTACCATACAATACCTGTGAATTTTTTCCAGCATAGAAAACCCATTGTTGACATTCAAATCTATATCGTCTATGGCAATGACCACATAATGTTCCCTGCTCTCCTCTACCATGCTCCGCCGTTCATATTTCATCAAAAAAGTAAACTTCTTAATCAATTCCTCAAAATCCTTTTTCACTTTTTGACTGCTAGAAAGACTCTGCAGACTGCTCATATAAGATTCCCCTGATACGCTCTGCCCTGTCCCCATACTTTCAATATCGCAGACCGTTCCATAGATTTCTTCCAGCTTTTTGAAAAGTTCCCTTTTCTTAAAAGCGAAATCCTCACCCTTACTGATACCGCCTTCCTCATCAAGATCCCTAAACTTTTGATATATCTGTGCCAAAACCACTTTAAAAATATCTTCTCCATGCTCTAAAAGAGAGCCGTCAATACAATCGAGACAAGTAAATAATGGGGTTTCCACATACTTAAACCTATAAAATAAATCTTTGCTATTTCTCTTCTCATAACCATAATAATGCTTTAAGGCATCCATAAATGAAAGCATCACCGAAGTTTTTCCTGAACCACGTTTTCCAGCAAAAGTTATAATATTGGAAAATTTTTCAAAATCTTTGCCGACTCCTGCTTTATCATTTGCATAATAGGAACTGGTATATAGGCTTATTCCATAGTCGCTGTTATATTTAAAATCACGGATAATATGATCTACCTGCAGAAATGCCCTCTTGTAAACAGAACTAAAAAAAGATGTTTGAAACTCACTGATATGCTCATAATGTGGCCCTGTGCTTTGAATATGTAGACGCACTACATCAATTAATGATACATGTTCCTTATCTTCACTCATTTTTCTATTCCCTCTCATAAATATTCCTAAATAAAAAAATGACATCTAAAAACCGCAGTACACTGTCTCAGTCTCTAGATATCATTTGTCCCCGCTGTTTTCCCCTCAAATCCTTTAATTTATAATTCTAAATACCTCTAAGCCAAATACCCTACATATTTTGCATGTACATCCTGCAAATTCCTGCGGGCGCTGGCATCTACAATCGCTACATATACCTTCTGAATCTGTAGTTTTAATCTAGCAGCCTCCTTATACACCTCCCAGCTCTTCTTATTTTCGTCTTCCACAAAATTGTTGCCAAACATCCAGGGATAAAATCCCTTTTTGCTATCCTCATTTCTTTTATTATTATAAATTTTTTCAGCTTTTTTCAAAAATTCAATCCCTTTTGTATAGTGCCCCGTCCGGTTATAAAGTACTCCCAATTTACGATAAGCCTTATACAAGTAGGCACACTCCACAGTCTGCGATGACGGCAAATCCCACTTAATCCCTAAAATTTCCAGTATATCTTCCCATAACTCCTTCGCCTCTGTAAAATGGTTATGATCCTGTTCATTCAGCGCCAATTTATAAACCGCCCTGAAATTATGATGATCTGCTTCCACAGCTTTCCGATAATAGATCATTTTCTTGTCCATATTTGGCCGTATCTTCTCATAGTATCTGCCTATCCGATAGTAAAGATAACTGGTATAAGATTTATCTCCAATCAATGCTATTGCCTTCTTGATATCATCTACGGACTCCACCATATAGTCCTCATTAATCTCCTTTACAAAGCCTCGGACTGCATAGGCAGCAAAAAATTGAGGCTCCTTATCCAGCACCTTCTGGATATCCTCAATAACTGCTTCAAAATCAATATAATGTTCCTCATACAATTTTCTTAACTGTGTCTGAGGATCCAAATCTTTCTGATATTTTCCATTATCAATTGCACTCCAAAGCATCGTATAGATTTCATAAATCCTTCTGCGGCAATTCGCCTTTGCCATCCAGAGATATACATTTCCCCAGGCTTTCTCTTCCCTGCTCTGTTCCAATAACTCTAATTGTCCTAAAACGCTCTCAAAATTCTCTATCGCCTGCTCCATCCGCTGATATATATATTTTCTTCCAGAGTTACCAAAATAATCAATCGCATAGCTGCCACGCATTAAATCATACTCGTTGAACATTTCCCAAATCTGATTTAAAACTTCAAAATCTTCTTCTCCTACCTGTTCTTCCATCTCTATCAGGACAGAATTCACTCTATCCTCCAAGGATTCACTTCCATCCTCTGAACCCTCCTCAATCCTGCTGATCCAATCCACTTCATCGCCGTATTCATCCCCAATTAAATTCTCACATACAAAAATTCCCACAAAGCGAAAAAAAGCGGATAACATACGATACATTTTAACTTCTGCCGGATGATGTACAATTTTAATACATCTTACATACTTGTTCTGCATTCTATTGCTCCCCCATACATAATATATTTCAATACTAAATTATGAAAAAAATATATTATGTTGATAAGGAACGATGTTTTTCACTGACTGCATTGGTCCTCCCTCCATCTATTCATTACAATTAATAGGTTACCAGAATGGCAAAAGCAAATATAAATATAAATACAAATGCAAATGCAAATGCAAATGCAAATGCAAATGCAAATGTAAATGCAATTTTTCGTATATTTTTTATATTTTCCAAACAATTTATGCCAATTCTATAGATATAATATATATTATATACCTTTATCCAGATTTAAACAATTGGCAATTATTACAAACTTATTCTAAAACTTTTAAATAACATGTAAATATTAACATATATTACAATTTCCTTTACTCTATCTATAATTTCATTCCATGTAAACCAAATTTTTATTACAATTCGCCCATTTTACAGATACAATTATTTGGAAAAAAACTATATTTTTATTAAAGGTGGTGTATTTTGAAGTGAATCGTCATGAAATTAATGGTAAGTAGATCAAAGAATTCACCTTCCTTCTATGTTCATATATTTTGAAAATGCGAGGATTCCTTAGAATTATCAGGTTTCCTCGCATTTAGGCTTTTAAAGATGGGAATTTATCACTGTAATATCTTTTTATCAAAGGATTTTTATACTTATTGCTGTCCACGCTCATGCAGTCCGCAACACTTCCTTTTTACTTTACAGTAATACTGCAAGTCGCTTTTTTTCCACTAGAAGCCTTTACTGTAATCTTTATTTTGCCCTTTTTTAAAGCTGTCACCTGACCATATTTATCTACCTTTGCAATCTTTTTATTAGAGCTGCTCCAAGTAAGGAAATCGGTAGACTGTTTTGGTTTCACAGCTGCCTTTAGCGTCAATTTTTTTCCTCTCTTTATCGTTGCAGATTTCTTATTTAGAGTGACTTTTTTTGCTTTTTTTCTTTTGGAAACAACATATACTTTTATTTTTTTCTTTTTACTTCCAGCTTTCGCTGTAATAATTGTTGTTCCTGTTTTCTTAGCGCTGATCTTCCCCTTCTTTACAGTCGCAACTTTCTTATTTGAGACAGACCAGACCACTTTATCGGTGCTATTTTCAGGCATGACGTTTGCTTTTACTGTGATACTTTTTCCCTTTAGTAAATAAATCTGTGTTGTACTCAAAGTAATTTTTGTCGCCGGAATCCTAACTGTTATTTTACAAGTCGCTTCTTTTCCTCCAGCCTTTGCTGTTATCACTGCTGTTCCTGCTCCTTTTTCTGTCACCTTTCCATTCTCCACAGTCGCTACCCTCTGATTGGAACTGCTCCACAACACTTTTTCTGTGATTCCTTGGGGCATTATGGTGCTTTTAGCACAGTGCTTTTTCCTTTTGTCAGAGTTAAATTCGTCTTATTCAGCGTGATTTTTTCTACCTTTACTTCTGTCTCTGTTTCTTCCTCTACTGTCACCTTACAGATCGCCTCTTTTTCTCCAGCCTTTGCCGTTATCACTGCGCTTCCTGCTCCTTTTGCTGTCACCTTTCCATTCTCCACAGTCGCTACCTCTGTATTGGAAGAAACCCAGCTAATATTTGCACTGGCCGCTTCCTGCGGTTCTATCTTTGCAGTTAATGTTTGCACCTCTCCCTTTTTCATAGAAAGATTGGACATATCTAACCTGATACTGGTGACAGCAGGCATAATGGTAATCTGATCATGAATAGAAGATAACTGATATGGATTTATCATACAAAAATTAATGGTTTTTTGATCTGTCACATACCATTTTACTTGACCGTCTGACGTACGCACTGGCGCACAATCTGACAGTCTAAGATTTGTCTCAGTGATCTTTGAAGTCAAGGTTCCTTCTGCGTTTATCGTTACCATTTGAACAGTGGTCTCTTTTGAGGTACGATGGTATTCCTCCCACATAACCAGGAATTGTTCTTCGTTCAATTTTACGATACTTGGCGTATACGGCGCGATATCGGAATCTTCTTTGTAATCCGTCAGCCAGATCATGTCACTGCTATTGAGCTGTTTACTTGACACGGACAAGAAGATATTTCGCTGGCCATCTGCAGAATAATTATTCTCATCACTCTGATCTACAGAATTTCCTACAATCAAACAGTTTTCGGAAGACAACTCTAAACCTCCGATAGACACTCCTGTAGCATTATCTCCCATGTATCCATTGATCGACAGCGGCAAGCTATAAGAAATATCTGTAATTCTTCCATCTGTCTCACATCTTGTCAACACAACTGCTCTGGGATAGGCGTCTCCATGATCTACACGAAATACATAGTCGCCGTCTGTCTGCACAAACTGATTAAAAGAATGGCTGACATATCCTGCTTGTGCCAGATTTAGCACATCATGGAAGGACTGCTCTATTTCCATTGTCTCTTCATTTAACACAAATGTCATATTTGCCTGATGGTAATCATACATTTCATGACAAGTATGAATGTAAAGCCTTCCATTTGTTTCGTCCATGCGAAGGGAGCCCGCCGTAAAGGGATAACATGTATTTGCCCCTTTGACAGAAGCCTGCCCCAAACGTTCCCAATTTTTATTATATTTTACAATTCGCAGTACTTCTATGTCATCGCTTTGTGTTTCATTTTCCTGTCCAAAGACAAAATAGTTTGCATCTTTTCCTGAATAAAAACCGCCAAAGATTGCCAACTCACACTCCAATACTTTGCTTGACTGCAATTGATACTGTGAGGAATAATTTTCTATTACAATCCCTTTGTCTGCGATATATTCTACTCTCGTTAAAGTTTTGTCATCGTTTTCCACCAGATACGAATTTACTACTCTTCCATATCGTTCGTAATTATTAGATGAATAATTAGAGCTAATTGCGCCATCTCCTTTGACAATATTTTTCGCTGGTAATATGGTATCTCCTGCAGTCACTGTAATCTTAATTGTGGCGCTTAGAGAATCTGTAACTTTTGCTGTTATTACTGCTGTCCCCTCTTTCCAGGCAGCTAATTTTCCTCCTTGTGTCACAGACACGATACTGTTGTCACTGCTGGACCATTTCGGAATTAAAGTATAATTTTTATCAAATTCTAAGGAAAGGGTTTGACAGTCACCTACTTTCATTGTTTGATGATCTGCATGAATTTTGATTTGTGAAGCAGCCCCCCAATCCAAAATTTCCATATAATATGCATCATTATCTTTTTCAATTGCCACTACAAAATCACCCATTTTAAGCATATTAAATACTTTATATTTTGTCTGGTAAGAGGCAAGTTTCTCTTTTGTGCAAAAAGAATACTCTGATATTGTCTTGTTATTTTCATAAAGAATGATACTGTCATTCGCCTCATGATAGACTGCCCGCACTCCAATACTGCAAAGATCATCTATCGCCTCGTCTTCTTCGTCTTCCGCCGCTTCTCTTGGGAAATTCATAATTCTATTAATCCCCTCATCATTTACGGAATGAGAATCATAAACGCTAACGATACTATGCAGCGCGCTTGTTCCTGTCATATATTTTCCTCCAAGCAGCTCTGCGCAGGTCTGATGATCCATATAGACATCTTGGCATAAATACATAAGGCAGCTCATACTTCGCGAAATCATACCACTTTCCAGAAAAGAATTATAGGTATCAATATAGGATAATTTATTTCCATCCCATCTGCCCATTGTCAGGCCTTTTCCTGGATGAGACATTCCCCAGGCATAAAAGTCATAAAAAGTCTCCATATAAAAATGTCCATTGGTACTGTCAAAACCAGAAAACGCATATACATCCAGACCCATAAGCAATTCAGAAATTTTTTCTCCATTTTCTGAGAATAGTAAAATCATTTTTCTCTTTGAGTGATACTTGTCAAAGCCGCCCATATAAATATTGCCTCTATCATCTGCTCCAATTGCGGAGATCTCATAATCTGAGACAGAAAACTTAGAGAGGAGCGACTGTGTTGTCAAATCATAGACATAACAAGTATAGTTGTAGTAAAGATATAGTTTTTCCTTTGCAACATAAGCACTATCACATCCAGGAAATGTTGTAACCACTTGATAATCTTTTGTGATCAGGGAATAAAATCCCAGTTCTTTGCCATTTAAAAAATATATTCCATGCAGTTTTTCTGAAACAATCTGCTTCGTAGGCACATATACATCTGTATAATCCAATAGTCCCTCTAAATTCTGTAAATCATAATCTGGCATAGAAAATGGCTCCCCTGTCACGGTAATCAACAGTTCTGCCATGTATGTACCATCTTGACTGGAAACTTGAATCTTTGCAGTACCAGGATTTACTGCAATTACTTTACCATTATTGGAGACAACCGCCACATTTTCATCACTGCTGGACCACTTAAAATCTACTGCAAGCATTGGATTGAGCTCTGCAGATAACTGAATGCTTTCCCCAACCTCTAATTGCTGAGATTCTGCTGTAATGCTTAACGTATTCTTTTCTAACAATTGCGCCATATCTTCCCAAGTGATATTGGGAAAATTCTGCGGCATAGAATCCCAGCCTTCACAGTCAGAACGATAGAAAATCGTAAGTCCGTTTATTGTTGTATAATAGTTTTTAAATCCAGAGGGCAGATCTCCTTGAACTATCAAATATTTTAAATTTATATCAGAAATAGCATAGGGAGCGATCGTGCGCAATGTTTCCGGCATTGTGTAAAAAGTCTTTTTATATCCTTTGGGAATCATAACTAATGTAGATTGAGTCTTATTCCATAAAACTCCTTCCGCCGACATATAAAAGGGATTTTCCGCTTCCACTTCTATACTTTCCAATTCACTGCAGCCCAAAAAAACCCGATCTTCTATCAATTCCACTTTTTGAGGAATCCTGACTTTCTTAAGATGATAGCAGTCAAAAAATGCCTCCCTTTTTATTGTGGTAAGTTCTTGGGGCAATAAAATATTCTCTAAATTGCCACACTCATAAAATGCACTGCTTCCAATAACGGTTACGCTATCAGCAATCTGCACTTCCTTTAATTTATCAAATTCACAAAAAGCCGCTTTACCAATATTAGTTACCCCATCCTTGATTACAACAGAGGTAATATAAGAACGATACACATAATATGGTGGTCTTAGCACATCATTATAACTAACTCTTTCATAATCTGTCATACCGCCGTTGCCAGAAATCTCAAGCACGCCTCTCTTCAAATCCAAATCCCAAGTTAAATTTTCTCCGCAGGCATGTGAAATAGTATCTGATTCAATAAATGTGATGTTATTTTCTTGTGCATAAGTATCTGCCGCTGTACCGCTGGTTCCCAAAATTTTTAACAATGATGAATAATATATTCCCTCTTTCCCATTATTGCAGTAATATCCCAATGCATGATCCCCGATACTTATCACTTGTTCTGGTACAATTGTGATTTCCATAGATGTGCAGCCTAAAAATGCCTGATTTCCAATCTCAGTCAGCGTATTTGGGAAATCTACTTTTATCAGACCAAAACAAAAAGCGAAAGCCGTTGCGCCCACAGAAGTTACCCCTTCTTCGATCTGAATAGAAGTAATGACGTCCCCATAGGGATAAAAGGGAGAATCTGTTGCATATTCATAATCTGCCATTTTTCCATTTCCGCTTACTATCACTTCTCCAGTTTCTGTGTCCAATTGAAAATTAACATTTTCACCACACGTTCCAGTCACAATTCCTTGTGTGGCTGCATGCGCTAATTGCCCATCTGATTCCAGTATATGATCTGCTGCGGATGATTCCTTTTCTTCCTTGAAAGTTTCTATTTCTTCCTCTTGTGCTTTTTCTTGTCGATTCTCTTCTATGCGCTTTGCTGCCTGTGCACCAACAAAAACAGATTCCTCTTGCATGTCTATGCCCTTTAATGGCTCTTGTTCCACTGCTTTTTCTGGCATAGATACAGCGGCGCTTTCTTCTTTTGATATTCCTTCTTTTAACTCCTGATCTACAATATTTTCTTCTGCCAATCCTTCTGCAGATACAGGATATACTGGCAGCAATTTCGTTACCATTACCGCTGCCAGAATGCCACATAATATTTTTGTCACTTTGGCATTTTTCATAAGCTCCTCACCTTTCCCTCCCATTCTTCTTAATTAAATATCCGTGCATACCCGCAGGGCACTTAGCATGGCGGCTTGGCTAAGTGCCCTTTGGGTGCGTTGCTCGCGGGAATAAAATATTGCAAAATTCCTGCCCGTTTATTTCTTGATACTGCCGCTTTTCTTTACACTGCTCCATGCGCCGTACAACATATTTTTCCCAGATTTCTTATAACTGCGCACCCTTACATAATATTTGCTTTTGGCTTTTAGTTTTGTAAAAGTATAGGTATTTTTAGACAACTTCTTTTGCTTTGCAATCTTCTTGAAATTCTTGGCTGTGCTCAACTGTACCTGATACCCAGTCACTCCCTTGTCCTTTGCCCATTTCACAGTCAGCTTCTTGCCTTTTGCTGTCTTAATTGATTTAACCGCCTGCTTTTTAGGATTTACTTTTACTGTCACCTTTACAGAATCTCTGCTTTCCTTTACAGTGATCACAGCAACCCCGCACCCCTTAACGGTTGCCTTACCGTTTTTATCTACTGTCACCACTTTCTTGTCTGAACTCGTGTAAGTAAGCTTATTTGTGGAGAAAGCTTCGATTGTAAATGGTTTTACACCATATGTGACATCATAAGTTTTCTTCTCACATGTGATCCTATCTGCCAGCCGGAATATAACCCCATGAGCCTTTGCCCACTCTTCTGCCTTAGAATTTTTATACCCATAGATAATAATGTTCTTATCAAATGAATTACCTTGAATAGAAGTCACACTTTTTGGAATCGTCACACTCTTTAAACTGCTGCAGCCCTTAAATGCATTATATGAAATATGTGTCACACTGTCGGGAATTGTTACGCTTTCCAAACTTTCACAACCCGCAAAGGTAAACCCTTCAATCACTTTTACTCCATTGAGAATTGTTACACTTTTTAAACTGCTGCAATTCCGAAACGCTGAAGCAATTCTTGTCACACTCTTTGGAATTGTTATGGTTGTCAAGCCGCTGCAATCGCTAAAAGCTCCTCTGAGATCTGTTAGACTATTGGGCAGTGTTATGCTCTTTAAGCTGCTACAGCCGCTAAATGCGCCAACAATAGAGGTCACACTGTCGGGGATTTTCACACTTTCCAAACTTTCACAACCCGCAAAGGTAGACCCTTCAATCACTTTTACTCCATTGGGAATGATTATACTTCTTAAACTGCTGCACCCCTCAAATACTCCTGCATAACTTGACTTTCCAATAACCGCCATATGATCTGGCAGCACAATATCGGTCAGACTGCTGCACCGATAAAATGCTGCGCCTTCGATAGAAGTCACACTGTCGGGAATTTTCACGCTTTTTAAATTTTTACAATTTCCAAACACCCCCCGACTAATCGTTTTCACCCCTTCTGGAATCACTATACTTTCCAGACTAGTGCAGAGTGAAAATGCATCCGAACCAATTGACGTCACGCTGTCGGGAATCGTTATATCTTTTAAGCTGCTGCATGCTATAAATGCTTCGCTCCCAATAGAAGTCACACTGTCGGGGATTTTCACACTTTTTAAATTGCTGCACAGATCAAATGCACATCGCTGTATAGATTTCACTCCATTAGGAATCGTCACACTTGTCAAACTGCTGCATTCATAAAATACACTGTCATTAATAGTTGTGAGATGAGCTGGAAGCACAATATCTGTTAATCTTCCACAGCCCCAAAAAGCTCCCTGTTCAATAGAAATCACACTATTCGGTATGCTGACACTTGTTAAGTTACTGCAGCCGCTAAACGCAGATTCTCTAATAAATGTCACTCCATCTGGAATTGTCACACTTGTCAAACTTGTGCAACTTGAAAATGCATATTCTCCAATAGCTGTCACTCCATCTGGAATTACAACCTTCCCACCCTTGCCATTATATTTTGTGAGAGTTCCCTCCTCATCAATCACAAACTCATCTTCACTGCTTTGATCAGTCTCCAATACCTGCGCTTCCTGCGCGGCTTCCATTGCCTGAATTTCTTCCACAGTTCCACTGCCCGGGCTAACTTCCTGTGCCTGAATGACTGTCGCTGGAAGATTGGAAAGTACCAGCGCTGTGACCATCCCAAGAGATAATAATTTTTTCTTACTCATAACATCATCCTCCTTTTATTTATATCATTGTTATACTATGAATACATAATCTCTGTTTTATCTAATTTTTCCACTGCTCTTTTTCTCACTCCAAGAACCATACACCGCACCAGAACTCCCCTTAACATTTTTATAGGCGCGTACTCTCACATAATATTTCCTGCCTTTTTTTAGTTTTCCAATTGTCGCTGTGTTCGTCTTATTTTTCTTGATCCATTTTTCCTTGACACTTTTTTTGAATTTGGAATCTGTGCTGTATTGTATCTGATAACCTGTGACCTTTGTGTCTTTTTTCCAACTCACTTTTATCTTCTGTTTTGCCAGTTTTTTTACGCTGATATTCTGCTTCTTGGGCGCTACTGTGACAGTGATCTTTATACTCTTTGGATGATACCCCTCTGTTCCTGCGGCAGTCACGGTAATCACTGTCTTACCGGTTCCTTTTAAGGTCATTTTTCCAGTTTTGCTCACAACAGCTACTGCACGGTCAGAGCTTGTAAAACTTAATTTGCCGTCCCCTTTTACCGATTTTACATTTAAGGAAAATGCCCGATCTCCCCATATTTTCTTGTAAGACTTGGTATAGCTCAATTGCTGGCTGGCTTTCTTAATTGTAAATTCTCTTGTGATTGTACCTCTATAATTACCCTTTCCGGTAAGCACTGCTTTTGCCTTCCCAGGTTTAACATTGTTCTGCCAGGAAATCGTATAATCTTTGCCCGCTGCGAGCTTGTTCTTGCCTGTCACTGTCACCTGTGGCTGCTTAGCCTTACCGTCATACTCATAACTATTTTCACTGAGCGTAACTGTGCACTGTGCAAGATCTGCACATACGATCTGAAAGCTGCAGACCGCGCTGTCCATATATCTTCCCAGCCCCTCCAATTGTGCGCTTGCAGCGCCAACATTGACGTTATTCTGATACACAATACTATAATCTTTGCCGCTTATCAAAGTTTTGCCATTGTATGTAATGTGAATTGGCGGTTTCTTTGCGGTTCCGTCATAGACTTGTTCCGTATTGGCTGGGCTAATCTCACAATCACCAAGATTTACTCTCTTTACAAGCAATGGATAGCCGATCTCCTCCCCAGTGCGTATTTCCCACTCCAGCCATTGCTCATTATCGCCACGATTGGTATTTAACTGATCTAAAAAAGCGGTTGTCTGCATTTCACTTGCCGGCCATGCCTTGCAGTTTTTCTCTATCCCATTCATACTGCCAAAATTCATCTTTGCAGATTCCTCTGAGCAGTAACTGTTGGCCACAATACCTTCTGCACTTCCGACAATTCCTCCCATATATGTTGCGCTTGTCACCGCCTCCACCGTTAAACTCCCGATATTATAACAATTCTGTATTACAGCCTCAGAATCATTTGTTCCCACAATACCGCCTATCATATTATCCCCATACCTATGGCTGCCTTTGCAGCTTCCTAAATTGCAGCAGTTATAAATCTCTCCATAATTTACCCCTGCTATTCCTCCTACTCCATCCCCATTATCAACGCTTTCCAAACTTCCTGTGGAAGAACAATTTACAATAACTCCGCTATTTTCTCCTGCTATCCCTCCACTACTATTAATGTCACCCTGGATATTCGCATTGCGGTTATGGCAATTGTCAATCGTTCCCTGATTATAACCAGCAATTCCCCCTGCTCTGCTTGAACTTGCCTGCACCTGTGAATCCTTTATTGTTACATTTCTCACAATACCCGCCGCTTCAATATAGCCAAATAAACAGCTTTGATCCACCTGAGATTCTGTCTTTGTGACGTCAATTCCCGAAATGGTATATCCGCACCCATCAAAAATACCATTAAAAGGTTCCTCCCAATTGCCAATTGGCTCAAAATTATTTATTGTCACCCCATCAAACTGAATATCACAGGCCAGCTTGATCAATTTTCCCTGATATGTATTTCCCTGATTTACTTTTTGGGCAAACTCTTTTAATTCCCTGGCAGATGAAATTGTCAAATCCGCCTTTCCGGCGCGGTTGTCTGCCTGTTCGACCGCTGTCTGAACATGTTGTTCTGTCCCTGCTTGTGCAGCTATTGTTGTCTCGGGCAGCAATAGAACTGCTGCCATCATTGCCGCTGCCAATCGTCTCCACAATCTTATCTTCTTCATTTTTTCCTCCATGCATCCTTTTGAGAATCTTCCGATTCTGGTATCATATTTGAAGTCACTGGACTTTCACTTTGTGAATCCCCTGATTCCTCCTCACTCACATCCCAGACACTACCGGTCTCTGGCGTCACTTGCAAATCTTTTTCTGACTCCCACTCTGCCTCTTGCTGCTCCTGTTCACCAAGCTGCTTCCCTGCCCAGACATTGTTTTCTGGCAAACTAGAACAAGCCAAAATTGCTGCTGTTCCAAACCAAACAAACCTGCTGCATCTCATAACTTACACCAAGCCTCCAACAAAAATGCTTACATTTTCATTGGAAGCGCAAACACAAAGGGAGAAAGATGTGTGTTTGCATTTCGTCCTTCCCTGTTTTTTTCTTTCGCCCTTTTCTACTTGAAATTTTCACAAGCTTTATCCTCAATAATCCTCAATCGCTTCCTGTATGCAAAAACGCCGTTTTGCGGCAGAATAAATCCTCATTTGATAAAAGTATAGAGAACGTTATTTCTTTTTGCCCATTTTTGTGCATAGCTGCCGCGCACTACTTTTATTTTTAGCTTAGGATTCAATCCACTTCTTATAGCGTTTTCCCTTATCTTTTTAACACTTTTCGGAATGGTAACACTCTCTAACTGATAACACATATTAAGTGCACTGTCTCCAATGGTTTTCAATGGCATCTACCATTTCTCGCTTCATCATACGAAAATCTCTTGCCCCATCCACAATATCTGCATCTGAAATTTTATTGATGATATGGTAAAATTTCTTTGCAAACCAACTTCTGACTGGCGGTTCTCCTATGCGGTTTTCACGCCTTGCCGCCACACTGTCATATTCTCCACTTTCAAGAATTGCCAACATCTCCGGCAGCAGTGATGGCGGATCCTGCATATCCGCATCCATTACCGCAACATAATCTCCATGAGCATTACAGAAACCTGCATACATTGCCGCTTCCTTGCCAAAATTTCTGGAAAAGGAAAGATATTTCACACAAGTATTTTGATTGGCAAGAGCTTTTAAAACATCTAAGGTCTGATCTTTAGAACCATCATCTACAAACAGTAATTCATAGCTACAGTTCATCTCTTTTAAAACAGTGACTACCGCTTCATAAAAGAATGACAGTGATTCCTGCTCATTGCAACAGGGTATAATCAAGGTTATCATTTGTTGTGTTTTCAAATAAATTTATTCTCCTATTACTATAATAAAATTAGGTAACTGCAAGTTCATTTTGCAATTACCTAATTATCATAAACCTATATTTATTTTTTCGACATAAAATTTAACCTAAATGATTCATCGTAATATAGCGACAGTGGCTGAAAGCCACATAGTTACGGCATTTTAACTGAATATTGCATTTCACCTATGTATGAAAAGTAAAAAGCTATATGATTTTGATCAGGAAATCGTCATAGATTTGACGCTTACAACCAAATGGAAAAAAGTCACTGTCAACAAGGTGACTCTAAAATCTTTATCCAAAATTTTAACACCCAAAAGTAAAAAAATACATATTTCTTATAAAAAAATAATAGGTGCAGACGGTTACAAAATTCAAGTCTCAGAAAAAAAATATTTTCCTGCAAAAAAAACAATTACCAAAATAACAACGAAAACCAAATGTCAAATATCAAATCTTAAGAAAAAAACGAAATATTATATCCGAGTAAAGGCTTATAAATCAGATTCCACTGGCAAAAACATATATGGAAAATGGTCTAATTTAAAAAAGATAAAATAATGGATATCTTACAATTCTATACTAACAACCATTCTGAAAGCCAAAAACAAACAGCATCATAAAACCTTTGTTATGATGCTGCTTTTCACGAAACCTTCCATTAACAGATATTATCTTCTATGTCTTTTATCTACTCTGATTTTTCCAATCCAATATTCCTTAAAATCACCGCACAATTAGCTGGAAGGGTAATCTTCACCCGTCCATTATTCACCTCATAGATCTCAGGTTCCAGAGAATAAGAATCTGGCTGAGTAAACATAATCCGCTCCAGACGGGTTTTACGCTCCATCTCCGCCGGCCATACTCTCCAAACCATATCCCGCTGTACATAATCGTTATTGATGACAATCACAAATTGCTGTTCACGATTAAAACGCCCATAACACATGGTCTGATAATCTCCGCCCAGAAATTTTAACGAACCTGTCTTAAATGCCTCATACTGCTTATGAATCCGAATAATGTCCCGATGAAAGGCCAAAAGTTCCTGATCCTCCTTACCCCAAGGATAAGTCCTGCGGTTATCTGGGTCAGTAAACCCTACCACTCCCACTTCATCTCCATAATAGATGGTCGGCGCTCCAGGCCAAGTCATCTGCACAACCACTGCTTCCTTCATCACACCTTTATTGACATCTTCTCCAGCCGCAATGCTGCCCAGAGCGTCCACTCTTCCCACCTTGTGATTGGTACGGGTCAAAAATCTGGAATGATCATGGTTGGAGAGTTCATTCATGGCACACTGCAAAGAAGGGGTCATAAAACGAGTCATATAATAATTCATTGCCCCCTCAAAATTCTGGAAATTGCCGATCATATCCTGCCTGTAACCATCGCTGTGTTTTTCCATTCCTGTCAAAAACCAGGTTAATGGCTCCATAAAGGCATCATAATTCATCACCGTGTCCCACTGATCACCACGCAGCCATTCTACTGGATCGCCGTAATGTTCTGCAAGAACAATCGCCTCTGGATTAGCCTCTTTAACCGCAGTACGGAAATCCCGCCAGAACTGATGGTTAAATTCTACCGAATGCCCCAGATCGGCTGCCACATCCAGACGCCAGCCATCGGCATTATAGGGCGGAGAAACCCATTTCTTGCCGATATTTAAAATATAATCATATAATTCCTGAGAGCCTCCATAATTAAGCTTAGGAAGCGTGTCATGTCCCCACCAGCCGTCATAACTGTTATTATAAGGCCAGCGATTCTCATCAAAAAAGCGGAAAAACTGCCGATAAGGACTGTCGGCCGATATATAAGCGCCTGTTGCATATCCCAGTTCTTTTTCATAAATCAGTTCCCGATCCATCCATTTATTAAAAGAACCACAGTGATTAAACACTCCGTCAAGAATCACTCGTATGCCGCGCTTATGGGCTTCCTCTACCAATTTAGCAAACAGCGCATTGCTGGCCTCCAGATTTCTAAGATCTGAGACACGCTTAATATATTTTGTAGCCTTGGCGTTATCATTCTCGCCAGGCGCTAACAACTCCCCGCCATCCTCTATGATCACACCATAATGAGGATCTATATAATCATAATCCTGGATATCATATTTATGATTGGAAGGGGAGACAAACAAAGGATTAAAATATAATACCTCCACACCCAGATCCTGGAGATAATCCAATTTCTGCATAACACCGGCAAGATCGCCGCCGTAAAATTCTCCTACCCCGAAATCAGCAGGACATTTCTCCCAATCATCCACCTTCTGACTATATACTTTAATATAATAATACTCATTGGTCTCTACATCATTGGAGGTATCTCCATTAAAAAAACGATCAACCAAAATCTGGTACATCACCGCACCTTTTGACCAATTTGGTGTAGAAAATCCTGGAACAATGGTAAACGTATACTCTTGACGCACCTCTGGCGTCACTCCCATACGGTCATAATAACAGTGAAGCATCCCTGTAGCAAGCTCAAAATGATAGTGATAAGGCTCTGTGCCAAGCTGCACCTTTGCCCGATAGTAATCAAATACTGCATTTGTCTCCTGCTTTTGCATAGGAATCTTCCCATTATCACTACACAGCCATACAATATCCACGTTATCCTTCGCGGTACGAAAGGTAAGCGTTACCTCTTCATTGATTCCAGGCTCCGGTGGATTCCGGTAGTCTTTCGTCCCATCCGAAAATAATGCATGTTTGCGCAGCAATGGACGCATCTGCATCATATATTGCTGTTTCTGGCTTAATTCATAAATCGAAAATTCTTTCATGGCCCATAACCTCTTTATCAATTCGTTTCTTGCTTCCATTTTAAAAGATAACTACCCATAAATCAACTCTTTATATCTTAGCAGCGTTCATAGAAAGTTCCTACTAAGATAAAAAAGGCAGCCGCCTGGCTGCCTTTAGGAGAAGGTATTTTTACTATGGGGTGTAGCAAAAACTATATAATGTATTGGGGGGTTTTTACAGTAATTATAGTACCACAGATCACTCAATAAGTGTGCACAAACTTCACAAAAATGATTATTTGTTTTTATACACTTTGTATAGTACTATACGCCCAATTATTTAAATTCCCATAGTAATTCTGCACAACTTAACCTTCAAACAGCGCTTCAAACTCATCTCTGCTGATTTTTTCTTTCTCTAATAAGAGATCTGCACACTTGTGCAGGATATTCTCATGCTCCAGTAAAATACTCCTGGATTTCTGGTAACATTCATCAATAATACGCTTAATTTCCTGGTCGATCACACTAGCAATGTTTTCTCCATAAGATCTAGTATGTGCTAAATCTCTCCCGATAAATACTTCATCATCATCATTGTCATAATTGATTAGTCCTATATGCTCAGACATTCCATATTTTGTCACCATCGCCTTTGCCACACCAGTAGCCTGTTTGATATCCTGGGAGGCGCCAGTGGTAATGTCATCAAAAATCAATTCCTCTGCCACTCTGCCGCCCAAATCTACTATAATTTCCTGAAGCATCCTGCCCTTGGTGTTAAACATCTCTTCACGCTCAGGAAGAGGCATGGTATAGCCTGCAGCACCCACGCCTGTAGGAATGATAGACACAGAATATACGGGTCCTACATCCGGCAGCACATGAAACAAAATCGCATGGCCTGCTTCATGGTATGCCGTAATCCGTTTCTCTTTATCTGTAATAATACGGCTCCTTTTTTCAGAACCAATCCCAACCTTGACAAATGATCTGCGGATATCACCTTGGACGATATAACCCCGATCCTCCTTTGCCGCAAAAATAGCCGCTTCATTGAGAAGATTTTCCAGATCTGCCCCTGTAAATCCTGCTGTCGTCTGTGCGATCTGTTTTAGATCCACATCATCCCCCAGCGGTTTGTTTCGTGCATGAACCTTTAAAATCTCTTCTCTGCCGCCAACATCCGGCCTTCCCACATGCACCTTACGGTCAAAACGTCCCGGTCGCATAATGGCAGGATCCAAAATATCTACACGGTTGGTAGCCGCCATCACGATAATTCCTTCATTAACGCCAAACCCATCCATCTCTACCAAAAGCTGATTCAAGGTCTGTTCCCGTTCATCATGTCCGCCGCCCATACCGGTTCCACGGCGTCTGGCTACTGCGTCAATCTCATCAATAAACACGATACAGGGGGCGTTTTTCTTTGCCTCCTCAAACAAATCTCGTACACGAGATGCACCCACACCGACAAACATTTCCACGAAGTCAGAACCTGAAATACTGAAAAATGGAACACCAGCTTCCCCTGCAACTGCCTTGGCGAGTAAGGTTTTACCAGTTCCTGGAGGGCCCACTAACAAGACACCTTTGGGGATCCTTGCTCCAAGCTTTGTATACTTTCTGGGCGCGCGCAGAAAATCCACCAGTTCCTCCAACTCTTCCTTTTCCTCTTTCAGACCAGCAACATTGCCAAAGTTTACCTTCTTATTCTCATCTGTAGTCATTTTAGCACGGCTCTTACCAAAATTCATCATTTTATTTCCGCCGCCAGATGCCGCTGCCGCATGGTTTGACATCATAATATAAAAGATAAACAATACTCCAAATATAATCAATGTGGGCAATATGGAGATTAACCAATTCTCCTCTGGCATCTCCTGCACCACGTAATCCCTAAAATTATAAGATTTCATCGTCTCTTGAAGGGTATTGATATCTGATACATACAAAGTCTTTGTGGCGGTTCTGTTCTCCCCTTTGAGTGTCACATCAGCCTCCCCGCTGGGAACCTCCCGATTCTGAGAAATCACAACTGACACTACATGTTCCAAATCCAAATCCTGTTCAAACTGTGCATACGTATAGACAGAATTCTGCCCGAAACCAGAAGAACTGTCCTTTAATATCCATAGCAATGCCAGAATAAGGATCACTGCAATATACAACCCAAATGCACGGTAACGTTTCTGATTATTCATTGCTTATATCTTCTCTCCTTTCCAGTTTTAAGCATCCAATTCTACCACTCCCACATAAGGAAGATTACGGTAATGCTGCATATAATCAAGACCATAGCCCACTACAAATTCATCAGGAATCGCAAATCCGGTATAATCAACCTGCACATCTGTAACCCGGCGTTCTGGTTTATCCAATAATGTACACAGGCGCAGGCTTTTTGGTTTTCTGCTTTTCAAATTTTCCAACAAATAACTTAGTGTCCTGCCGGAATCCACAATATCCTCCACCACCAGAACATTTTTTCCCTCTACTACTTCATCTAAATCTTTCACAATCTTTACCACACCACTGGATTTTGTATCATTTCCATAGCTGGAAACAGACATAAAATCAATAGAAACTGGTATCGTCAATCTCTTAGCCAGCTCACAGGTAAAAAATACCCCTCCCTTAAGCACGCTGACTAGATGGACTGGCTCGCCGTGATAACACTCACTGATTTCTTTTCCCATCTCACAAATTCTCTGTTCTATCTCTTCTTCTGAAATTAACACACGGATCTTTTCACTCATGATCGCTTCCTCCATTTACACGTATCTCTAATATTCTTTCTGTATGCTCCGTTACCTTGACATCCTCACTGATGCGATAACCAATCACCCAAAGGACATGGTTATCATCTGCTAAAAGCAGAATCTGGTCCCGTTCTTCCTGTGGTATTTTTTCATCAATAAAATACTTTTTGAGTTTTTTGCGTCTTCCCTGTGCATCAATCACCAGAAAATCTTGTTCTTGTCTGGTTCTCAACCGCATAGTACCTTTGATTTTATCACAATCAAACCATTTCGTATATAATTTTTTGGGAATTTCTTCATTTTGAGGAATTTTATGCAATAATTTTGTATTTATTTCATATCCTTTTGAAAAAAGTATCAATTTTCCTGTTTGTGGTACCTCCCAGCCCCCTCTTTGTTCTTGAAATTTAAAACATCTCTGACTGCTTTCTTTCCCTTTCCATCCTTTTCCTTTGCTCAATAAAATCCCCTCATAAATCCGTTGTGCTTCCATCTCATATGGAAAATTAAGAACTTTTCCACTCTGGCGATCAAACAATTCTCTGAGCTGCTGCACATGGAGCTTTAAAATATCACGACTGCTTCCGGCCATATCTGTCAGTGCCTTGTGGAGCACACTTCTCTGAATCAAAGGCCTCTCTTGCAATAAATCTTGTAAGATACAATTTCCCTGCGGTCGCACAACAACATATTTTTTCCACGCTTGCTCTGTCAATTCTTCGATCAGTTCCATTACCTCTGCCGCCAATCCTGCCGTCTGGTTAATATGAGAAACTGCATGGGAATTGATTTCTGAGAGTACAGGCAGAACCTGGGAACGAATCTTATTTCTGGTATACAATAACTCCTCATTGGTTCTGTCCACACAAAATACTTGGTTTTGCTGGGCAAGATAAGCTTCGATCTCTTGTCTTGAAACACACAATAAGGGACGGATAATCTGCCCTCTAATTGGT
Source organism: Lachnospiraceae bacterium (assembly GCA_910575005.1). Classification (GTDB taxonomy): domain Bacteria; phylum Bacillota; class Clostridia; order Lachnospirales; family Lachnospiraceae; genus Petralouisia. The sequence continues at coordinate 190,844 of CAJTCL010000005.1, forward strand.
GGAATACCGCTTAACCCTCTAAGACCGCTGCCGCGCACCAGGTGAAATAACATGGTCTCCGCACAATCGTTTTTATTATGTGCCACTGCAATCTTATCCGCTCCAAACTCCTCTGCTGCCTGACGAAAAAATTGGTACCGCAGCTCTCTAGCTCCCTCCTCCACCGTCAGTTTATGCTCCTTTGCATACTTAAGCGCCTCACAGCAAAAGACTTTACAGGGGATCTGACGCTGGCTGCAAAACTGTTTCACAAACTGAGCATCTCTGATGCTCTCCTCGCCTCGGATGCCATGCTCTACATGCACGGCGCACAGCCTGATTCCAAGTTCTTTACACATGGCAGACAGCACCAGAATCAGGCATACGGAATCTGCCCCTCCAGACACTGCTGCCAACACGCACTCCCCCTCCTCTACCATATGATATTCTTCCATAAAAGCTCTTACTTTATTGTGCATTTTTCCTCTTTCCTGTTTACTTTTCCCAAATCCCAGCTACTAAAACCGTCATATCATCCGGGACTTTGCCTGCAGTAAACAATAAAATACGCTCTAAAATCTGCTTTGCCATCTGCCCTGGATTGTTAGTCTCAATCGTCTCCAAGATTTCCCGCATTGTCTCCTCCGGCATAGGCATTCTCAGATAATCAAGTACCCCATCTGTCAAAAGCACCACAAAATCCCCATCTTTAAGCTGATAACTGCTTCGCTCAATCTCAATTTGATGAAAAATACCTGCTGGAAGACTAGCAGAGGATATACATTCCACTTCCTCCCCATGCTTGATAAAGGTTGCCGCTGCACCAATCTTGTAGAAATCACACATACCTGTATACAGATCCATAGATGCCAGATCCACCGTCGAAAACATCCCATCCTCTCCTTGAATTACCATAGCAGAATTCATCATCCGAATTGCCGTCTCCTTCTGGAAACCAGATTCTAAAAACTTCTCTATTAACTCTATCACCATTTCGCTTTCCTTACAAGCGTTGATTCCAGAACCCATGCCGTCCGACAGTGCCATCACACATTCTCCGCCTTCCAGTTCAAGGAACGAAAAGCTGTCACCAGACACCTGAGAGTGATCTTTGGTCAGTCTTGCCACGCCTTGCAGAGTATGAAACAAAGTATCTTCCTCAAAGGTGAGATATGCCTCATCCCTGCCAAGCAAGGTCCGAGTGTATTTGCCGGGAACCATATCCCGCTTTAATCCCTGGCTGACTGCCTTTGCCAGTTCCTTGACCGGCACGCAGTTGCCCCATTTCGCCGCTGCCTTGAGCTGTAGAGAGAGCTTGTCATTCTGCCTTTGATAGAGATGAATTTCCCTGGCAACAATGCCTCGTTCCTTGAGCCGATATTTTACTGATGCCAACAAACGGCTTTCCAACTGACTGATATCTTTATATTCCCTGGCACAGTCCTCCATAATATACGCCATAGCATCAAGCTGTTCCGCGATAATACCCCGATTCTCCAGCAAACGGTTATACCAGGCAAGATTGAGTCTGGCCTTCTCAAACACCCCTACAGCTTCCTCCACAATACTGTCAGAATATGGGCAGTAATCTGACAGTTCCCTATGTACCTCCTCCTCTGCAGTGCCTCGTTTTTCTATGGAGTGAAACAGACGGAAAAACAATTCATACATAGGGCTGGCCTCCTCCTGCCAGCAAATCGCACACTGATCACAGGAAACGCAGATCTTTCCAGTAATTTCCTGCTGCATTTTGCCCATCTCTTCTGGTTCAAAATTATTCTTAAAACTCTCCATCTGAGAAAAAATCTGTGAGAGTCCATTAAAAGATTTTGCATAAGTCTGTAATTTTTCCCCATGCTCTGGTGCTGTAGTACTTCCATCCTTTTTCCGTCGTGGCATCGGCAGACGCTCCTCCAAAGACTGATGCAGAATTGGAGCGAACACAAATACCATCGCGCACACGAGTACAGATTCTAACAGCCCCATCCATATTCTGGTACGGTTTCGTACCAACAGTAACTCTCCAGCCATTGTCAGCAAAAGTACACTCACTCCTGCCGCTGTTGCTCCGATATAAATACGGCATCCTTTATATGCCCATTCTACAAGTTTAATCACTGCCCCTGTGACTAACAAAACCATTGTGTATTTTGCCATCGCCTGTACTGGCACAAACAAAGCCATACCAAAGATACTAAAGACCAAGAGTAAGGTTCGGTTTACTTCTTCCATAAATGCCGCCGCAAAAAATCCAGGAATCAATGGATAACATCCCATAAACTGTCCCTTTGACGCGACCACTGCCAGACCATACAATGCTATTTCTTTCCATTTTGTTTTATTCATAATTCTATCCTCCTTTTTCTGCCGCTCTTGTGCGTGCAGGAGTTATTATAAAAAGAGGACTCTGAAATGTTTGTCAAAACCAGGACAAGTTTTCAAAAACTTTTAGACAAAAAGCCCCTTAGAATCACTGCTTTTGACGATTCTAAGGGGCTTATGTTTTTGAGGAAATTCATCCTCTTATTCAGAAGTTTCCTTCTCCTTGAAAATGATCTCATTGGAATAAACCAGACCAAGCTTGGTCTTTGCAACTTGTTCTATGTATTCTTTGGTAGTCACATACTGCTCGTACTCCTCTAGTTCCTTCTGACGCTGCTGTTCAGATTCCAGTTGTGCCTGCAGCTTCTGTTCTCTTTCTTGATAGGATTGATTTTTATAGTATAAAGACACAATCCGAACGGACATCACTCCCACCAATATCAATACCACTAAACAAATGCAGATGATATTAGCTTTATTCTGTTTGTTTCTTCTGCGCATTCGGGTTCTTTCTGCACTTAACCTGCGCGCCTCTTCACGTTTTGCCATTTGAAATGCCTCCAGACTATCTTTACAAACTAAAGTTTGCATATTCCCATTCTAACTGCTTTCCAAATTTTTTTCAATTGTTTTTTTAAAAAACGTAAGACCTTATTTCCTTTTTTTCTCATGTGCCCCACAGGTTTTTTCAGGAGGCGGGCTGTCCATACCAGAGGTCTTGTCAGAACAAATAATATTTTTTCCAGCAGGAACACGCTTCCCTTTATTATGATACCGCTGAACAATAGATTATAAAAAAACATTCCCACTAGAACTCCGCCAATCACAAATCCCCGAATATAACCGCTGTTTTCCTGATACAGCATCGCAAACAAGGCAATTGCGCTGCCAATCCAAAAAATCAAATCCTCTGCTCCAACCATCCACAGCTTATGAGAAATCAGCCGGCGCAAGATGCGCAGCAGGTCATAGACAAACAGCAACAACATCCCCATCAGAAAAGCTGCCAGCAGTACATCCGCTTCTTTTATAATTCCCGCACTAATTTCCATTATTTAAACAATCTTCCCAGCAAGGACTCATTTTGTTTTGAGGCGGACTTTACATCAGAATAAGTAAGACTATCTATTTTGCCTTCAATGTCTATCTCTCCTTTTTCCAAGGTCAGCCGATTTACATGAAGATCATTGCCTTTGATCATCAGCATCCCCAGCTCTGTTTCCAGCAAAATTTCTCCTACATCAAAAGACAGTACATCTACCACACCGTTCAGCACTCCGGTTTTCCTGTTGGAAATCATGATCTTGTGGGAATTGCTCCCCCCTGTTCTCTCTTCCATCCAAAAACCTCCTTCCATATTTCCTGGACCTGTGGTATGTCCTTTTAAAATATATGAAGGAGGTACAGTTTTATGCCTCTAAATTGACCTTAAAGATATCGAAATAGCTCTTTGGCTTCTTCCTTTTTGCTGGTATCTTGGATTGAGAGCACCTCTACCTTTACATTCTTCGTTCCAAAACCAATCTCAATGGTATCTCCCACCCTCACATCCTGTGAAGCCTTGGCAACCTTACCATTGATTGATACTCTGCCCGCATCACAGGCTTCATTTGCCACAGTTCTGCGTTTAATTAGTCGAGATACCTTTAAATATTTATCAAGTCTCATATTGTTTTCCTTTCCAAAATAAAATATATTTATGATTTCTATCATGGGGCTGTTGCACTAACACAATTACAAGGTATAAATTTATACCTTTTGAACAAGTGAATATATTATTGCAACAACCTCATGATAGAAAAAGGGCTTTCTACTGAAAGCCCTTTGTAATACCACAAAACAAATTATGCATTGATCATATCCTTCAAAGCTTTTCCCGCCTTAAACTTCGGAGCCTTGGAAGCAGGAATTTTCATTTCTTCACCGCTCTGAGGATTTCTTCCTGTTCTTGCTGCCCTCTCAGAAACCTCAAAGGTTCCAAATCCAACTAACTGGATCTTCTCTCCCTTTTTCAATTCCTCAGCTACAACATCTGTAAAAGCCTTTAATGCCTTCTCTGCGTCTTTTTTTGGTAAATCGGTTTTTTCAGCAATTGCTGCAACTAATTCTGTTTTGTTCATGACAAAATTCCTCCTCTGGGTTCTTTTCTCTAAAATTATTCAGGAATGCCGTTAGGCATGCAGTTCATTTTCTATCAAAGTAACCGTCCAGCAATTACTTTTCAAAATTACCTACACACATATTTATACTTGTTTTTATAATGTTTGTCAAGAAAATTTCCATATTTCCTGGGATTTTTAGCTATAGCTGTGTCATACCGCTAAAACTTATTTATATTCTCCTACATTTTGTTTTGTGACAGGCTCAAATGGCACATAGACATACAATCCATTTTCTGTGGCATACTCCACCTTTGTCATATCTTCACCGCTGACTAATGCCTTTGCTGCATCCACACAGGCACGCCCCTGACCAGATGCAGACTGACATACCGTAAAGCTCATTTCCTCATTCTCAATAGCCTCACAGCCATCCTTTGTGGCATCTACACCAAGAATCACAAGTGAAGCCAGGTCAATTTTATTTTCCTTACAGGATTCAATCGCTCCAAGCGCCATCTCATCGTTATTGCAGATCACGCAATCCACTTCCCTTCCTGTCTTTAACATAATATCAAACATATTCTTGGCCTTTTCCCTGTTCCAGTCTGCATAATCTGAAAAAATATAATTGATCTTTTTTCCACTATCTTTCAATGCATTCTTTACTGCCGTTGTCCTTCCATATGTCGCGGAATGCTCTCGTTCCCCCTGAATAAGCATCACATTCAATTCCTGTTTGCTGCCCAGCTTATCTAATACATATTCTGCCTGAAATTTTCCAGCATCCTGTTCATTGGAACCCACATAAACATATTTTCCCTTTTTCAGAAGTCTCTCCTCTGGACAGCTATTAAAAAATACCATTGGCGTATCACCTGCGGCAATTTCAAGCTGAAGCGCGGTTGCCGCATCTGCTGGATTGCATATAATGACATCATATCCCTTTGAAACTCCTTCTTTTATGGTCTTAACTTGTGTATCAGAAGTTCCATCTCCAATCACAAGATCAAGCTGCATTCCCTGTTCTTGAGCAATTTTTTCTGCCTCCGCTGCAACTGTCTCACGAAAAGTATCTTCGGTGGACAAAATCATCAATGCCTTGACAGAACCCGCATTTCCTCCCTGAATACCGCCTACATTACAGCCTGTAAGCATACAAAGCAGCATTGCTGCTATCAAAATAAATGCAGATATTTTCTTCATGTAACTCCACTCCTTCCTAGAACCGGAACGCTTTCACCTGACGTCCCAATTCCTCTGATGTTGTTGCCAAAGCTTCAGCATCATTTGCCACTTCTTCACTATTATGCATAATATGGTTAGACTGAGCCACCATATCCTCAGATGTCTGCAGAATCATATCTGTACTTGCTGCCTGCTCCTCAGAAATCGCCGCTGCATTGGTAGCTACAGCATCAACTTTCTCTACTTTCTCTATCATATCTTGAATCAATGAACTAGTCTCTTCAATGTTTTCAAAAATCTGATTAAAGGTAATTACCGCCTTCTCTATCAACTGTCCGCTCTCTTTGATATTTTCTGAACTGTCTCTAGACTGCACTACTGCATCCTCCACCAAAGCCTGAACTTCATGAATCAGACATTCAATATTTGAGACAGATTCCGTACTGGTACTTGCCAGCTTTCCAATCTCTCCTGCCACTACCGCAAATCCTTTGCCAACCTCACCAGCCCTGGCCGCTTCAATAGATGCATTCAAGGATAAGAGATTCGTCTCATCTGCAATATTGCCAATCAGCGATACAATTGCTGTAATCTCCTCAGACGCAGTTCCTACTTTATTTACTGCCTCCTCAAGACGCGTAATCGACACACTAATCGTCTCCATAGCAGTTCCTACCTTCTGCATATCCTCCTTTCCCTTCTGAGATACCTGAACAGTTTCCTGCATCTTTTCTTCTACCCGAACACTGTCTTCTTTTGTATCAGAAACCACCATTGCCAGAGTAGTGGCGCTTTCCGCAATCTCATTAACAGAAATCGAAAGCTGATCTACTGTAGTATTCATTTCTTTCATGGATTCCGACTGTACAATCGAGGCATCATACATTTCTCTGGAAATTTTGCTGCTTCCATCTGCCTGACTGCCAAGTTTATCTGAAATTTGATAGATATCTTGAATCATATTTCGCATAGATTCCACGAATTTTTGCACACTGCGTCCCATCGCTGCAATTTCATCTCTGCCTTTTGCCTTTACCTCAACCGTAAAATCACCCTCAGCCATTTTGGTGATATCTTCCGTCAGCACCTTAATTGGACGAACAATCATATGTACCATACGCTCAATCAAAAGAATAATACAGAGAATGGCAACACAGCCAATCACAATCATAATCATACGCAGTGAATTTAAATTTGCATAGATGGTAGCAGTAGGCACATCTGACACCAGTAACCATTCGGTGCCGCCAATCTCCTGAAATGCTGTCAGATAACCACTGATCTCTTTCATACTGTAATCATTTTTTTCCACAGACTTTGCAATTCCAGAAAATAAGGGATTGCTGTCCTCTGTACTAAGCTTTGTGGACACCCGTTCACTGTCTCTGCCTGCCAAAATAGTGCCATCCACAGTATCAATCAGAAAAGCTTCTGCATCTTCCATTTCTACCATAGAATTTACAATCAAGCTGACATGATCTAAGGACACATCTGCGGAGATAACACGAACTTTATCTTCCCCATCATCAATAATTCCTGAGGCACTGATAATATTTTCCCCTTCTTCATTCGTATAGGCAGAACCAAAAGCCATATTTACTCTGGAAAGACCTTGTGTATACCATACGGAATCCAAGAGTCCCTTCTCGCTTTTTTTCGACTCTTTGGGCTTCACCAAAGTTCCATCTGCTGAGGCCACATAAATTCCTTCTGGATAATCCGCATTGTAATTATAGTATTGATTTAGCAGCTCTTGCAGCTCTTTGTCATCTGGTTTTGTTCCTTCAATATTTTTCTTAACCATCTCAAAAGATACCAGATCTTTTTGAAGCCACCCTTCCATTTCAGCTACCTGATTGCCAATAGATGCATCTAACAAGTTCATGGCCGAATCCTTCATCATTCCTTTAGAAACCAGATATGATACCAGAATCAATAAAAACAACACCACTGCAGATACTGGTATAATCGTTCCTAACAGTTTGGCCTTAATGGAAAGCTTTCTCTTCTTGCCTGCCATAGTATTCCCTCCTCCTATTTGTGAAATCTATGTCCTTTATTATAGCACATATCCCCAAGATTTTCTTAAAAATTAAAGAAAAATTATCATTTTGCACAAAAAAAAACATACCACTCAAAACAAGTGATATGTTTCCCTTAATTAACATTGATAAAATCTTCTGCTGCGGCTATAACATTTTATTGATCATCGCCAGCACTTCCTTGCCAAGCTTTTCTGATTTCTGATCTGCATCCTCCAGAGATGTTCCCTTCACACCATAATAGAACTTCACCTTTGGCTCTGTTCCAGAAGGTCTCACACATACCCATGCATCATCGGTAAGATCATAATAGAGCACATTGGAACTGGGCAATCCAGTAGGTGTCACAGCCCCAGTCTCCATATTCTTAATGGTATCTGTCTTATAATCTCTTGCAGAAACCACCTGATAACCGCCAATTTCTGTCGGTGCATTCTCTCTCAAGGTGTTCATGATCTCTTGGATTTTCTCCAATCCTTCAATTCCCTTAAGCGTAATAGATTTCACATCATCCTTATAATAGCCATAACGCTCATACATAGCGATCATAGCATCCCACAAAGTCATATTCTTGGTTTTATAATAAGCGGCTGCCTCACACAATGTCATAGAAGCAACAACGGCGTCTTTATCTCTGGCATAAGTTCCAGTCAGACATCCATAGCTCTCCTCCATGCCAAAGAGATAGGTTCCCTTGCCAGTGTTTTCAAACTCCAGAATTTTCTGTCCAATAAACTTAAATCCAGTCAATACCTCGACCAAAGCAATTCCATAATATTTGGCAATCGCATCTGCCATATTCGTGGAAACAATAGATTTAATAAATGCGCCGTCTGCTGGAAGTCCTTCCTTCTCTTTTCTCTGGCTGATCACATAATCACCAATCAGACAGCCAGACATATTTCCTGTTAAGCTATGATATTCTCCTGTCTTTGAATCCTTTACATATACGCCAAGACGGTCGGCATCAGGATCTGTAGCCAAAATCAGATCGGCGTCCACTTCTTTTCCAAGTTTCAAACCTAATGCAAAAGCCTCTTCCGCTTCTGGATTTGGATAACTTACCGTTGGGAACTCGCCATCTGGCAATTCCTGCTCTGGTACTACATAGACATTGGCAAAGCCAAGCTCTTTGAGTACACGGCGCACTGGAATATTGCCTGTCCCGTGCAGAGGCGTATACACAATTTTCAGATCTTTGGCCACCGCATCAATACAATCCTGACGAAGTACCAGGCTCTTTAACTCTTCAATGTAAGGATCATCAATATCCTTGCCAATACTTTGATAAAGTCCGGCTGCTTCTGCCTCCTTTTTATCCATCGTCTTAACAGTCGCATAATCTGTAACTTTCTTTACCTCATCCATGATACCTTTATCATGTGGTGGAGTAATCTGTGCGCCATCCTCCCAATAAACTTTATATCCATTGTATTCTGGCGGATTATGGCTTGCTGTGATATTGATTCCAGCAATACATCCTAATCTGCGCACAGCATAAGATAATTCTGGGGTTGGTCTTAAGGATTCAAATACATAAGCCTTAATTCCGTTGGCTGCTAAGCAAAGAGCTGCTTCATCCGCAAATTCTGGAGACATTCTTCTGGAATCATACGCAATTGCCACGCCCTTTGCCTGTCCATTCACAGTGGCAATATAATTTGCAAGACCCTGTGTTGCCTTGCGCACCGTATAAATATTCATACGGTTAGTACCAGCCCCAATCACCCCTCGAAGCCCTGCTGTACCAAATTCGAGATCCATATAGAAACGTTCTTCGATCTCTTTCTCATCGTCTGCAATTCCTTGAAGCTCTGCCTTAGTAGCCTCGTCGAAATAAGGGTTATTGAGCCATTCATTATAAAGTTCCTTGTAATCCATACTTTTCCTCCTCGCTTCGTTTTCAGTAATTTCCAACACTCATCATGGATAAATCCTTCTCTTTTATCATACTTCATAGAGTGATTTTTCTCAACTGTTTTTTCTGTAAATTTCAGGTATCTTTTCCATTGGGAGCGAACTATATCTTCAATAAACTTACACATAGGTTGATAACAAATTAGTCTCCCATGATACTGCCGCTGCCAGTCTCATCATCTTCACTGTCATCATTGTTATTATTGCCATTATTGTTGTTATTATCATTGCCATTATTGTTGTCATTATTGTTGTTGTCATTGCCATTATTGTTGTTATTATCATTGCCATTATTATTGCTACTATTATCATTTCCGTTATTGCCAATACTTCCACTGCCACTGTTATTATTATTATTGTTATTGTTGCTGTTATTATTGTTGTTATTGCCGTTATTGTTGCTGTTATTATTGTTGTTATTGTTGTTATTATTGCTGTTATTGTTGTTATTATTGCTGTTATTGTTGTTATTGTTGTTATTATTGTTGTTGGTATTGTTTCCTGTATTATTACGATAAATACCACTTTTTGTATTATTTGTATTCACACCATTGCTTCCAGTATTTTTCTTGGTGTTTGTATTGGAAGTTCCAGATGTAGAAACAGTGTCCTCCTCTTCCTGCTCCTGGTCTGACAATTCAATTGTAAATTCACCTTTTTCTGAATTGACCACCAAAGTCCTTGTCCATTCTTGATAGCCTTCCGCAGAAGCACTGAGACGATGTATGCCGTAACGCACCTGTACTGGCTGACTGGTATCTACCTGTGTCCCATCAATATATACGGCTGTGTTCTCTGGCACCAATTTAAACTGTATTTGACAGAATTTAGGACCTTCCCCCTTTAACTCATCTAAATTAACTTTGGTCTCACGGTTTGCCTCAATCGTAATCTCCTTGCTGCCACCATAACCATCATTGGCCACTGACAGTATATATGTGCCTTCTGTGACCTCAAGACGTGTCTCGTCCGTAATCTTCTGAGCCAAAACATTTCCTATCGTAATATAGCCGCCCTGAAATAATTCTGTATTTTCTAATACCACTGTCCCATGTCCCGTTGTCACCTGGATGGCATAGATCTGCTGTCCTACACCTTTCAAACAGATCGTATCCTGTTCACTGATCTCAGACAACGAAATCTCACTGCTGCCATTATATACTGCTACATCTTCATCATAATAATAACTAGCGCTTCCCACTGTTAATGACTTTTTCTTTTTATCGAGACGAAACTGATACAAATCATCATAGGAAAAAGCGTCCTTAGAGATCTGGACAGAAGTGAGAACACCTCCTTCACGCTCAATGGTAACAAGTTCTCCCTCAGAAATCTGACTTACGGTCAGATTTTCACCATATTTATCCTTAATATAAGTTCCTCCTGTGTAATCATATGGCTTTTCTCTGGCAGACTCGCAATCCCGAAGTGTCAAAACCTGACGGTCGATATCAATATCAGCTACCATGTAAAGCCTTTTTGGTTCCTGTTCCTCCTCTTCCTCCTCGCTCTCTTCCTCGTTGTCCTCAGCCTGTCTCTTTACATAGACCTCACTTCCGTCTGTAACTCTTCCTCCCTGTTCCCCGCAGCCTGCTGTAAATACTGCAAGCAGCAAGAACAGCATTATAATGTGTAACTTTTTCTTTTGCAATTTAATTCCTCCTAGAAAGTAATATTATCTGTAACTTTTTAGAACCCCAAGCCACAGACATACCAGCAAAGCTGTTATTCACCTCTTACGAGGCTTCTGTCTGCTGCTGAGGAGATTATCACCTCCCTGGAAATAGCAATTCATCCTTTTTCAAATAAATTTGAACGTTCTGAATTGCTATTTTCATCGGGCTGTGAATCGTTACTATCATTTTATCAGATGAAGAAAATTCTCACGTGCTTCATTCTGAAAAATAAATTTCTGCAGTTTCTCTAAATTTCTGCCGCAGACCCATGCCTTACTGGTATTGTAATAATGGTTGGCAATCTTCCAGAATTTCTCTGGATAGGCTAGACGAATATAGAGCTGCCTCATCTCCTGGTTACTTAATTTTCTGATCTTATTATAATCTTTAAGCATATCCATGCCAAGCCCCATATTCCAATTATGCTTTTCCAAAATCTTACGCATAAAATTTCCCAGATCAGCCACCTGTACATCATAGGATGCTCGCTCAAAATTTAAAACTGCCATCCCCTGACGCAGAAAAACTACATTATGCTGATTGTAATCTCCATGACAAATGCCATAAATACCTTTTGCCTGCTCTGATTCCTCTTTTTGCTGTAACTCTTGTCGCTGCAGTGCAACTACTCCTTGTGCCTCCTGGTAAAACAACTCGAAACTGTGCAAAAACTCCATTTCAAAGTCATTTTTCTTCTTGCGGTTGGAAATAAAATTTCGTACCTTTTTTAATTCTTTTGTATGTCTGTCATTCTCCAGAAACAGACTGTCATCTCTGATCTGGAGATAATCTGGAATATCCTCTGGAAATGTTCTCAAAATATTATGTATCTTTGCAAGGCATCGAATTGCCCGCAAAATATCTTCCCTGCTCTTGGTATCACACTCTCTGCCTTCATACCAATCACGCACAATATAGACGGTTCCATCCACATCTTTGGCAAGGGTTTTCTCATCCTTTGTCCGTACAATGCAGTCTACCTGCTCTTGTCCATGCTCTGCCAAAAAACGCAGCAGATGGTACAGAAAATCTGCCCTGCCCTCCGAACCTCTATATTCCTTTAAAATTTTCAAGCCCTCACTGGTATCACAAATTAGCGCTCCTCTGCCTTTTGTGGTCTGTTTTACCTCAAACGGATACTGTTCCAGAATCAGATTTTCTCGATTATACACATAAACCCCTCCACCATGATATTCACAAGTCCATTTCTTGTGTCTTTCTATCATATGTGAAGAGGTTCTATTCTATTCAAACTTTTGTTGAGTTTTTACGAGATTTATTAAAATTTCTGTCGTATTATCCTCGGGATGTTCCAGTACATGCATTAATAGGCGATTGAGACTCTCTCCAATCTCCTTCCCTGGTTTCATGCCAATCGCGATCAAATCATTGCCAGTAACCGCAAGATCTTTTAAGGTCAAACATTGATGTTTCTCCATAATCTCCTGGTAAAGTTGTTCATAGAGATCAATAAATCCCAATTTTTCCTGCCGCTTATAGTGATTCTTAGCCAGAGTATCTGCCCGCTTTACCTCAAATAATGCTGGATATTGTTCCAGTCCGATTCGGTGAATGGCACGACGGACAGATCCTTCCCGTAAAGTAGGCCTGTCATCGTGCCACAGAACAAGTGCAGAAACTCGGTCTATTGTTTCATTGTCAAATTTGAGACGCTTCAAGATTTCTCTTGCCAGTTTAGCGCCCTCACTGGGATGGCCATAGAAATGATAAATGCCTTCCTGATCTACTTTACAACATACTGGTTTTGCCACATCATGCAAAAGCATAGTAAGCCGCAGAATCTTATCATTACCAATATTCTGCATAGCCACGATGGAATGCTCTCCCACATTATAACAGTGATAGAGATTATTCTGAGGCGTCTCCATCATACGGTCAAATTCTGGCAAAAACACTCGGCTCATTCCAGTTTCATAAACAACGCGCATTTGCTCTGGATGGTCAGAAACCAACAGTTTGACAAGCTCCACCTGAATCCGCTCTGCACTAATCTGTGCAAGATTAGAAGAAAGCTTAGAAATTGCCTCTTTGGTATGTTTCTCAATCGTAAATCCAAGCTGCGATGCAAAACGTACTGCACGCATCATACGCAGGGCATCCTCTGTAAACCGATCGTTTGGACTGCCCACACAGCGAATTACTTTCTTATTCAGATCCTCTATTCCGCCAAAAACATCAATCAAACCTTCCGTTTCATTGTAGGCCATAGCATTGATCGTAAAATCCCTGCGTCTCAAATCCTCTATTAAATTCTGGGTAAAAATCACCTCTGTGGGATGTCTCTTATCCTGATATTCTCCATCAATCCGATAAGTGGTTACTTCAAATCCCTCTTTCCCCTCCAAAACAGTTACTGTTCCATGTTGAATCCCAGTATCAACCGTTTTAGCAAAAAGATGTTTTACCTGATCTGGAGCCGCTGATGTGGTAATATCCCAGTCTCCCGGTATCCGGCCTAAAATAGAATCCCGCACACATCCCCCAACTGCATAGGCCTCAAAACCTGCATCTGTGAGGGTATCTATGATGAATTTTACTTTTTCAGGCAACTGAATTGTCATTTTATGCTCCTGTATATTCTGTCTTTTGCTCACATTCTATTGACATAGTTCTGCAACAACCTGGTTGATCACTTTTCCGTCTGCTTTTCCCTTTAACTCTGCCATCACAACCTTCATGATCTGACCTTTGTTCTTCGTTGCCACAACCTCTGCAAATTTCTCAGTAATATAAGCCTGAACTTCCTCCTTAGACATCTGCACTGGAGCATACTCCTTGATCACATCATGTCTAAGCTGATATTCTTCCAACAAATCTGTGCGTTCTGCAGGACAGGTATCTAACTGCTCCTTGGCTGTTTTCAGTTCCTTCAAAATAACACGGTCCACCAAAGATTCTGGGATATCCTCTCTGCAGCCCTCATCAATAGCCGTTTTTTTCACCGCTGATACCAGCGCAGAGATGGCGTCCTTACGCCCCTTCTCTTTCGCTTTCATTGCTGCAATCATATCGTTTTGTAATGTCTTAATATTCATGTATCTATCCCTCCTGAATTACAACAAACGCCGCACTGTGATAATTTCACGATATGTAGCATTATCATAAGCTACAATTCCATAAGCAGTTCCCTTAGCATGAACAATCTGTCCATTTCCCATATAGATTGCCACATGTCCTGCATAACAGATCAAATCTCCAGGCTGTGCATTTGCATAGCTGACTTCTTGACCTACAGTACGCTGTGCATAAGAGTAACTGGGGATATTTATCCCAAAATGAGCATATACATAACTAGTAAAACCACTGCAGTCAGCTCCGGTATTGGGGTCTTTTCCACCCCACACGTAAGGATTGCCCACAAAACCTAAGGCATACTGCACTAATTCACTGCCGCTTACACCGGTAGAATAACCCGGATCTTGTCCACCACCGGATTCGTCTCCTCCTGAACTTCCTCCATTGGATTCATCTCCTCCGGCATTTCCTCCAGATTCGTCTCCTCCTGAACTTCCTCCATTGGATTCATCTTCTCCAGCATTTCCTCCACTAGATTCATCTTCTCCTGAACTTCCTCCATTGGATTCATCTCCTCCGGCATTTCCTCCACTAGATTCGTCTCCTCCTGAACTTCCTCCATTGGATTCATCTTCTCCGGCATTTCCTCCGTTGGATTCATCTTCTCCTGAGTTCTCTCCGCTGGATTCGTCTCCTTTGGCACCAACAAAATTATTATTTGCCGCTGCCCGCTGTTGTTCTTCTTGTTCCTGCTGCCAGAGTTCTCTTTCTAGACGTTCTCTCTCCTTGCGTTCCTTCTCCAAACGCTCCTTTTCCTTACGTTCCTGTTCAATGCGCTTATTTTCCTTGGCAATAATTACATTCTGGGCATTGATTGTATCTTGGTACTTAGCAGCCAGTGTCTGAGCCGCTGCCAACTTTTGGTCGAAATCTTCTATCTCTCCCCGCTTCTGATCAATTGTAGCTCTGTAATTCGCCTCAGCGACCTGATATTCCTGCTGCTTGTCCTCTAAAGCGGCAACTTCTGCTTTCTGCTGCTTTTGCAGCTTTGCTACCTGCTTTTTGACATTCTCATATTCTGTCAACAGATTTCTATCATAATCATACATCTGATTGACATATTCCACCCGATTCAGAAGATCTGCAATGCTTTTTGACTCCAGAATACGGGTGAGCATGGCGCTGTCACCCTTCTCATACATAAAACGGATCCGAAGCTTCATAGCTTCGTATTGATCCTTTTCATCCTGTTTTGCCTGTTTAAGCTCCTCCTTCGTCTGCGCAAGCTCATCATGCTTAATGGCAAGCTCCTCCTCTAACGTAGACAGCTCTACAATTACATTCACTAACTCTGCATCCAGTGCATCAATCTCTGACTTTAACTGTTGTTGTTCTTGTTCTATATTATCAATCTCATTCTGCTTAGACTTTAATTCTTCCTGTGCAGCTTTCTTCTTACTCTCTGCATCCGATTTCTTATCTGCCAATGCAACATTAAACTGTGAAACCCCCAAGGTCAATATCAGTAGAAATGCAATCAGCTTTTTTGATTTCATCCATATCTCCTTTCCATCTATGTTTCCTGTCATTCAAAGTGATTATAACATCATCTTGTCCTGATATCAATAAATAGTATTTAAATATTCTCTTTATTCCTTTCTAAATCAAATGTTAAAATATGAACCATTTATATTACTGTTGATTGATTCAGGCATACTAGACGCCGTAATCTCATTTGACACTCCCCATAGCTAAAGCAAGGGGTTTTACAACACATTTGATAAACCCCTCTGTCTTTATACCGAAGTATATCAGCTTATTTTTTTGTCGTCACTGCTTTTGTCTTAGACCAATCAGAATATATTTTTTTACTCTTATTATTTACCTTAACTTCCTTATAGGTACGGATTCTAACATAGTATTTTTTTGCCGCTGCCAGTTTGGAGACTGTTTTTGAGACTGTGCTATTCTTCTTAACCAAAACAGCTTCTGTCGTTTTCTTGGTAAATTTACTGCTAGTAGAATATTGGATCTGATAACCGCTGGTCTGGCTAGCCTGTTTTTTCCATTTGATCTGTATGCTTTTAGATTTACCAGTAAGCGTGGACAATGTGGTTCCTTTAGGCTGAATGGTATAGGTTTTCTCAGACGTTCCCTGATAATTTCCCTTGAACTTAATGGTAGCTTTATGTGTTCCAATGCTCTTTCTGTCATCCGCGTAACTGATCGTGTAATCAGTACCTTTCTTTAAAACTTTATTCTTGCTGTCTTTTACGGTAACAGCAATCGTCTGAGCTTTGCCATTGTAGGTAAATTTATCCTTAGACAAAGTAATTGTTTTCGGAACATAGATAATGGTTGCTGTTCCCTTCTCCCCACATATAGTACATGTCTTGGTGATACTGCCATCCTTTTTTAAAGTGGCTTTGACAATAGTAGATTTGTAGCTATGTTTACAGGCTGTACGATAACGATAGGTCAGACCTTCCTTTTTGGCATAATTTTCTGCGTGGCTCTTTCGGTCAACTAGAAGTGTTAAGTCCGCACTGCATCCTTGAAACATTCCATACCCTAGATCCACAATCCCTGCCGGCAGTACAACTTCTTTGAGATTCTTGCAGTCCACAAAGACAAATCTTCCCATTGTCTCAACTGTCTCTGGCATTGACATCTTTGTCAGAGAACTGCAGCCATAGAAAGCCATCTCCTCAATCTCTGTCAGCCCTTCCGCAAGATTTATCTCTGTCAGCGCACTGCAGCCACTGAACGCTTCCTCGCCAATCCATGTAATCCCTTTGGGAAGCACTACTTTTTTCAGGTTGTTGCAGCCACTAAATGTCTGAAAATCTATTTCGGTCACTCCCTCTGGAATCTGAATCTCAGTTAATTGAAAACAAGTAAAAAATGCTCCTGCTCCTACACTGTCTATTCCCTTAGGTAAATTGATTTTTGATAAGCTGACACAACCACTGAACGCATACATGCCAATAGAGGTAACACCCTGTGGAATCTCCACTTCCTTAAGATTAGAAAGATCTTCAAATGCGCTGTCTCCAACTGCCGTTACCTTTTTGCCGTCCAGTTCTGCCGGCAGTGTAAGTTTCGTCTCTTTCCCAATATACCCTGTAAGCTCTAATGTACCATCCTCAAGTTCACGATAACGATATTCCCCTTTGGTCTGCTCTGGTTTATCTGGGTCTTCCGGGTTATCTGGATTTTCGGGGTTGTCTGGATTTTCGGGGTCATCTGGCTCTTCTGGGTTGTCTGGATTCTCTGGGTCATCTACATAGGTATAAGGAATGTTATATTCTATCGCATAATTTTCTGTATAACTGTCTCTGACCACAACAAAGCTAAATCCCTCTTGATCCTGATACCAATCACCAAAATCTCCTTCAATATTTTCTACACTTGCCGGAAATGTAATTTTTTTCATTTTACCACATCCCCAGAATGCAACAATGGAAACCCGTCTTACCCCTTCGGGTATCACCAGCTCACTTCTGCCTCCTGGACAAGCCTGCATACTATTGCCAGGTTTATCATAGAGAACACCCTCTATGGATTTATATCTGCTATTGTTTGCGTCAACCTTAAAATTGATCAGACTAATACAGTTACTAAACGGATCCCCTGGTATTTTCTCCATCGCCGCCGGTATATTTAGTTCCGTCAGACTTTGACATCCATAGAAAGCATACATATCTGCTTTTGCCACTGTTTCTGGGATCGTATAACTTCCCTGTTTCGCTCCAGGACAGCAGATTAATTGTGTGATATCTTTATTATATAATGCTCCATCTTGAGAACAAAAATTAGGATTATCCGGCTCCACAACCACTGCTTTCAGCTTATCACAATAGACAAAAGGATTGGAACTTATCTCCTCTACCGATTTTGGTATGGTAACTTCTCCCTGCAAGCTGGTACAATGCTCGAATACACCGCCTTCAAGCTTTTTCAGTCCCGCCGGCAGTTCCAGGCTCGCCAGGTTAGAACACTCCTGAAACGCTGATGAGCCAATTTCTTCCAGACCTGCTGGAAAATGAATGGCTGTTAAACCTGTACAATCACTAAACACAAATTTTTCTATTATTTTTAAAGACTCCGGTAATTGTATATTCGTCAGACCCACACAGCCGGAAAAAGCGCTCGCTTTTAATTGTGTCACTCCCTCTGGAATCACAAGATTTGTAAGGCTGCTGCAGCCACTGAACGCTCCCTCCTCTATTGCCGTAATCCCCTGTGGAATTGTAATTTCTGTTAAACTTTCACATCCTGAAAATGCACTAGTTCCAATATAGGTAATGCCTGCCTGAGGCATTGTCACACTAGTTAGTTTGCCGCAACCCTGGAAAGCATCATTGCCGATTCTGGTGATTTTCTTGCCATCCACTTCAGCCGGAATCACAATTTCTGTGCATTCTTTGTCAAATACATGTTCAATCTCTAAGGTACCATCCCCTGCATCTCTAACACTAAACCCTAATTCTTCTGGTGTCGTTGCTCCCACAACTTCCATTTCTGACTGCACAGGTTCCTGTGCCATCACCCCCATTGGGGATAGACTAGAGCAAACTAAGACCAATGCCAGCCCCATTGATATAATGCTGTGTTTTTTCATAACCACATTCTCCTTCCATTATTTTTATCTTTTTTCATCTAATGTACATACATTCTTACTATTAATCCTCACTTTATATCATACCTTATAAAATCCAGAATAGCAATCATAGATTTTGCAAAAAAAGACAGCGAAACAATTCCGCTGTCCTTACTTTAGCCTACCGTTTTAATAATCAAAATCTTATCACCATCTCGGATTTGTTCCGATGAGAGCTGATTTGTCTTAACAATCTCTGAGATAGTAGTATAATTCTCTTTGGCAATATCCCAGAGTTTATCGCCCTCCTTCACAATGTATCCGATAATTCCAGGACTTTCTTGCAATTCTTCCATATTCAATGGTGCCTGCTCCACCTCAGTGATCTTTTTCACTTCCTGCTGCTCAAACACAATGCAGTTTAAACTTAAGACGGCCTTTACCTCTACCTGAGCGCTGTCACTCATCACGGTAGTAAGCTGGTCAAGTCCTGTCTGCAAATGATAACGGCAGCCTTTATGAATCCTTGGTACTTCAATGAGATAATGGAACGGCATAATATCCTTAACAGAAGCAATCGGCATCCGATCATCTGCAGTCACATATAAAATCGTCACTTGAAGTGTTCCCTCTACTTGAATGCCCCCCTCCACAATCTCCGCCTGCTCTGCCACTGCATAACCTTCACTGGCACAGATCTGCAAAATGGGTTCCTGATTTTTGTCAATACCAATTTTTTCTGAAACCTTACATTTAGAAGAATTTTTAAGCAGCAGTTTCTCAAATACAGTATCTTGATATACTGGCGTAAGCTTTTCATTCACTGCATAGAGATCGGCGACAAT
Source organism: Lachnospiraceae bacterium (assembly GCA_910575005.1). Classification (GTDB taxonomy): domain Bacteria; phylum Bacillota; class Clostridia; order Lachnospirales; family Lachnospiraceae; genus Petralouisia. Next base: position 210,551 of record CAJTCL010000005.1, read on the forward strand.
CTGATTTTCTTCTTCTGTAAAAATCTGAATCTCCAAATCCAATACCAGCTCCAAATGCAGCATTCTCTCCTCGCCATCATAATCTGGCTTCGCCTCCAGTTCAAGCAAAGAGACTTCATATGATATATCTGATATCATATCCTCTGTACAGCCATTACAGTCAATCACACCAGCAAAAGGAAGCGCTGTTTCCATCCACTGTAAATGTTCCTCCTCATCCTCCCCTTCATACAATACAAAGACAAGAGCCTCTCCCTTAATATTCATCTGCTGGTCCATCAGACGTGTTTCCACGCCTCTAAGCTGTACACTTTTCCACAAAATTTGGCGGATATTAGGTTTATTTGAGGGCAGAAGGATTTCTTCTTTAAAGCGGAAGGTATCTTTCTTAGAGAGAAACAACTCCATTGCTGTCAATGTCTGTCCCAAGATCTGTACTCCGCCCTCCTGATCGACGCCAGTAATCAATTCTTCATCATAAATCTCATCAATCACAGCCTTTAAAACCACCAAAGCCTTGACGCTCAATTTTCTGGAATTGATAATTCCAATTGAGAGATCTTCCATTTCCCATTTCAGTTTTGCTGTATCATATTCATTGGCGCCATCAATCGCCAAACTTTCCTGAAATGGAATCTCCCCATTCATGGTATTGATTTTACCTTCTTCCTGGTCACTGCGGTATAACAGGGAAAATTTCAACACTCCCTTCAACCATACATGATCCTGGGTGATGGTAGTTTCATCCAGTTTTAATTCCCCTTTGTCTAGAATAATGCGAATTAAATCTGGCTTCATATCTGGCACATTAAAGTCATCATCCAATGTAATTTGCGTGACAGCCTTCCCTTTTTCCCGATTCATATGTATATATTTTTTCGCTAAATCCAAAATAAAAAACGCTCCAATCTTGAATATTGGTACATTCTATTCAAGATCAAAGCGTTTTATTCATTCTACGTTACTTTGATTAACATAATCTCATTCTTACATCTCTCGTCAGCACATCCGCATAGCTAAACGAAAGAAGCTGTGGTGGATTCTTTTCATTTTCATCATCAACCAAAATGGTGAATACGGAAGGATAGGCTCCCTGGATCACGCCTTTTTGAATGTCAACCCTGTTACGGCCTCTGTCTAATTGAATCATGACCTTACTGCCTAACTGCTCTAACACAGATGCTCGTACTCTTTTAATATCTGCCTGTTGTACTGCCACTCTTTCCACCTCATTTCACTGAATTGAATTAAGATGTCAACAGGTGCCCTGACACCCTAATCACCATTTGCAAAGTATCTAAAGTTTCTCCATTGCAACCATATACCTCTTTAGTATACCACTGTGCTAAATTCTTGTCAAAGGGAAATGTCCTTTTCATTTCGACAGAATCCGTGAATTGGCGCGGATTTGCGGTTTGTAACGCTTATACTAATCGTCTACACCGCAAACTGGCTGTTGTAAAGCTGTGCATAGAATCCGCCCTGGGCAAGCAGCTTTTCATGATTGCCCTGCTCTAAAATATGACCATCCTTCATCACCAGGATAATATCTGCTTCCTGAATCGTAGACAGACGATGTGCCACAATAAAGCTCGTGCGCCCCTCCATCATTTTGGCAAAGGCATTTTGTATCTTCATCTCCGTTCGGGTATCAATGGAGGAGGTGGCTTCATCCAAAATTAACATTGGCGGCAGACACAACATGACCCTGGCAATACACAACAACTGTTTTTGCCCCACCGACAGGCTTCCGCCCTCCTCTCCAATCATAGTATCATAGCCCTGCGGCAGTCGTTTGATAAAGCTATGTGCATGAGCCGCCTTTGCTGCCTCCATCATCTCCTGATCAGAGGCATTTGGCTTACCCATCTTAAGATTCTCTCGAATCGTTCCTGCTTTGAGCCAGGTTTCCTGAAGTACCATACCATAGCTTTCCCTTAAACTTTTGCGCGTCACCTTGCGAATGTCAGCATCTTCTACCTGGATGCTTCCACTGTCCACATCATAAAAACGCATCAAAAGGTTGATAATTGTGGTCTTGCCGCAGCCAGTAGGCCCTACAATCGCCACTCGCTGTCCTGGTTTCACCTGCAGGCTAAAATCTTCAATCAGTTTCTTTTCTGGGGAATAAGAAAAATACACATGCTCTAACGCTACATTTCCCTTTACATTAGCCAAAACTTCTGCATTTTGCGGTTCTGCAGCCTGCGGCTCCTCCTCAATCAAAGCAAAGATGCGGCCTGCACAAGCCAGGGCATTCTGTAATTCAGTCACCACGCCGGAAATCTCATTGAACGGCTTTGTATATTGATTAGCATAACTCAAAAAACAAGTCAATTGCCCTACCGAAAATGCACTTCCCGCAGACATGGCAAACAGTGCACCGACAAGCGCTACCCCTGTATAGACCAGACTATTGACAAAACGTGTGCCTGGATTGGTCAGAGAAGAGAAAAAAGTCGCCTGCAGGGAAGCTTTCTCCAATCTGTGATTGATCTCATCAAATTTTTCTAAGACATCCTCCTCTTTTGAAAAAGCCTGCACCACTTTCTGGTTTTCAATCATTTCATTGATCAGAGCTGTCTGCTCCCCTCTGGTCGTGGATTGGAGCATAAACATAGAAAACGTACGCTTAGCAATAAACCCTGCCACAAACAGTGATACCGGCGTCACCAGAACCACCACTAAAGTGATCTTAAAATTGATACTGACCATAAACAGCAGCGTTCCTAAAATCGTCACTACCCCAGTAAACAACTGGGAAAATCCCATCAGAAGACCGTCTGCAAACTGATCTACATCTGCAATCACCCGACTTACCAATTCACCATGTGAATGTCCGTCAATAAACTTCAAAGGCAGAATCTCTATTTTCGCAAAGGCCTCTCTGCGGATATCCTGCACCACTTCATAAGTGATCTTATTGTTACATACATTCATCAGCCATTGTGCTAAAGCTGTCAGTCCAATAATCAATGCCATTCTTTGCAGCAATCCCATAATCACCGCAAACTCCACCTGGCCTGGCGCCAAAATATGGTCAATCACCTCTCCTGTCAATACCGGAATATACAAGGTTGCGGCCACTGTCACCACTGCAAAAAGCAGTGAAAATATTAAAAATAAACGGTATGACTTGATATAGGTTAAGACTTTTTTTAACGTTTGTGCCTGTTTTACTTTACTCTCCTTTTTCACGCTTTCCTCCATTTTTTCCAACCAATATTTTCATATTTAAAATCTATTTTCCCGCATTTTCATAGGTTCCAAGTTATCTTATTCCAATTTCTTTCCTTGTCTTAGGCTTCTTTTTTATATTGAGATTGATAGATTTCTTGATAAACCTGACAGCGCTTCAACAAATCATCATGTGTCCCAATTCCCGCAATCTCCCCGTCATCCAGCACAATAATCTTATCCGCATGCTGAATCGAGGAAGTGCGCTGAGAGACAATAAATACCGTCGGACTGCCTTCCATCTCTCGGATTGCCTTCCTAAGTCTGGCATCGGTGGCATAGTCAAGTGCGGATGCGCTGTCATCCAAGATCAAAATCTGCGGCTTGCGCACCAGGGCGCGGGCGATGGTCAAACGCTGACGCTGCCCGCCAGAGAAATTCTTGCCCCCCTGTTCTACCTTTGCCTCCAATTTTCCTTCCTTGCCTTCTACCACTTCTTTTGCCTGCGCTGTCTCTAGTGCCTGATATAACTCTTCTTCTGTAGCATCAGCTTTTCCCCAACAAAGATTCTGACGAATTGTACCTGAAAACAGTACTGCTTTCTGCATTACAATTCCCACTCTCTGACGCAGTTCCTCCAGGGGATAATCTTTGACATTTTTGCCACAGATCAGCACTTCTCCTTTGGTTGCATCATAAAATCTTGGAATAAGATGTACAAGTGAAGTCTTGCCAGAACCTGTGCCCCCAATAATGCCTACTGTCTCACCCTCTTGTACTGAAAAATCAATATCTGTCAAGCTCTCAGCGCCAGAGCCCTGATAAGTCAGACTCACATGAGCAAATTGTACCACAGGGATGGATTTGTGCTCTGTCTCCCTGTTCATTTTTTGCTCCTTGGCGTTATCATTCCCTGCCGCTGTACGACTTACAGGCATACTGCTGCGCATTTCTAAAATAGTAGCCACACGGTTTCCACAGGCATATGCCTTGGTAATTGTGATAATGAGATTGGCTAGTTTAATCAGTTCCACTAAGATCTGTGACATATAATTCACTAATGCCACTACTTCTCCCTGTGTCAAATTTCCAATATTTACCTGTACTGCCCCTGTATGGAGAAGCACAATCGTAGCTCCATTGATAATCACATAAGTAACAGGATTTAAAAAAGCGCTGATCTTGCCCACATAGGTCTGCATGGAAGTGAGACTCTCTAGTCCTTCCTCAAAGCGATTCTTTTCCTCCTCTTCCTTATGAAAGGCACGAATTACCCTTGCTCCGGTAAGATTTTCTCTGGTGATTCCCAGTACTCTATCCAAGCGTTCCTGCACTTTTCGGTACAGAGGAATACTGACTGCCATCACTCCAAACACCACTAGAGACAGCAGCGGGATTGTCACTACAAAAATTAAGGCAGCTTTCAGATCAATGGTAAATGCCATTACCATTGCACCGAACACAATAAATGGTGAACGCAAAAACAAACGCAGCACCATATTGACACCAGACTGTACCTGATTGATGTCACTGGTCATACGGGTGATTAATGTCGCCGTCCCTGCCTTGTCAATCTCAGAAAAAGAAAATGACTGAATATGTGCAAAAAGCTGATGGCGCACTTTCGTTCCAAATCCTGCTGCCGCTTTTGCCGCAAAATATTGGGCTGTCACCGAACAAATTAATCCTATGAGTCCTAATACCACCATCACCAGACACATCTGCACAATATAACCACGGTCTCTGTTTACAATTCCAACATCAATAATCGCTGACACCACCAGAGGCACAATCAACTCAAAAGAAGCCTCTAACATCTTAAATAATGGAGCTAACACACATTCTTTCTTATAATTTTTCAAAAATATCAATAAGCTTTTCATAAAGATTTCCTTCTCTTTTTTCTTAAATTTTACTGCTGCTAAAAATTATACAAAAACATTACCATTGCAATGCCATTATAAATCACTTCTTAAAATACAAATACAAAAATATTTGTGTTTATATAACAGCAATCAGGCAACAAATAAGAATTATGATAGCTTTTCTTAAAATCTCAAGTGAAAAATTATCATTTTATCCGACAATTATACTATAAAATTACTAGAAACACAATTATTGTTGGACTTTCTATGTGACTGACACCTGTTTCTTGTTTCCCATATATAGTGTAAAACTCGTTTTACCAGTAAGTACTTTTTAACAAAAAATCACAGACATCTAATAATCAATTTGACAATTTTTGCCAACTAATATATAATCTAAAATAAAAAATTTTAAGGAACTATCAATAATGTTATGTAAGGAAGATACTAAGAAATTAAAAGGAATTGCTATTTTACTCATGTTGGCACATCATTTATATACATTTGCAGATCGAATACCTTATGAGATGCATATTGCCACATCCATCCACATTTCAGGTCAAGAATTAACCGTAATTATTGGGCTATTTGGTAAAATCTGTGTATCTTTATATATGTTTCTTGGTGGCTATGGATTATATGCATCGTGTATATTTTGCAATCACCAAGGACAACTTCAGATAAAAAATAGCTTATATCGAAAAATTATAAATCTTTATACAGCTTATTGGAAAATTTTTCTTATTTATATTCCTATAGGTTATTTATTATTCAGTAATCAGCCTCAATTCTGCAACACTGTTACTCAACATACCCGATTTGCAGCATTCTCGCTTCATAAAATCATATCTGATTTCTTTGCGATTACGAATCTTTTTAATAGTGAGTGGTGGTTTTTAAGAACTTATCTTTTTGTATTATTTGAAGGATTTGTTTTTATAGAATTATTAAAGAACAAAAAAAATATTCATTTGGAATGCTGTTTCATTATTTTGTGGAATATCTTAATTACGCAGATATTTCCATCATTCACCTCTATTCCCTTTCTTGAAGAATTGGATTCCAATATTTGGTATAAAAATCTTTTTTTAATTAATGAATATGCATCTCTCTTTTTTATTGGTATTATATTTGCCAAATATAAAATCTTTATGTCATGGAATCAACTTTTTGATTCCTGTAAACGATTTGAAAAAATAATACTTTCTTTATTTGTGATAATCTCTTGTGTATATGTAAGAGTTTTCATAATGCCAGTTTCTTTTGACCTGCTTTTAGTACCAATTTTTATTTTTGCCTGTCATATTTTTGTTGAGGAAACAATATTCCTCAATAAACTTCTTTTGATCTTAGGCAGGCACAGCACAAATATATGGTTGACCCATAGTTTCTATTGTTATTATTTCTACTTTTTTGTACGAATTGTTTATGGTTCTCGAAATGCAGTTATTTCAATGATAGTACTTATTAGCCTGTCATTGGGCAGCAGCATATTAATAAACCTATTATGGCAGAAAATTGGCCTATTTTACAATCATATTATTTCGCACACTCCATAAATAACTTGTTCCCTTGGTACCTAAGAAGGCAAACCATTTTAGCAATATCATGATAAAGATTAGGTCTTTTGACCCCCAATTTTATAAGGAAAATTGAGATACACACAAAAAATAAGGAAAAACCCTATTTTTAGATAACATTGCTATAGAAAAAATTTTTCATATATGTCATAATTATAAAATATATATTCTATTTTTTGCTGCTGCCATAAAAATAGGCAGTTCACAAAAAAAGATACAAACTATCATATCTCTGTAATTAGACATACAAAATTTTTTTCTTGTTTACCACAAATTACAATTCAGAGAAAGGATCTTGTACATCTTTTGCTATATCTATCAAAAGTTGTAAACTGATGTATAATAATTGTTATTATGAAAAATTTTTTTACACCCCCAAAAAAAGAAATTACTTTATATATAATTTTTGGAATATTAACCACGCTGGTGAGTTGGAGCATGTATATTCTGTTCGTCAGCTTATTTTCTCTCTCCGTCTTAGTTTCCAACGCTTTAAGTTGGATCTGTAGTGTGTGCTTTGCTTTTGTCACTAACAAAATCTGGGTCTTTGATTCAAAATCATGGAAAATGCAGACACTTATCAAAGAAGGCATTACTTTTGTATCATCAAGAGCCATCACTGGAATAATGGAAATTCTTGGAGTGCCTTTGCTGTCATTGATCGGCTTTGATCGTATATTTTATGGAATTGCCAGAAAAATAGATATTTCCATAGAATTATTCTATACGGAAGGAATTTACTCCAAAGCAGTGTTTGCTGTCCTTGTCATCATTCTAAATTATGTATTTTCAAAGCTTTTCGTTTTTAAAGATTCTAAAACATAATCATGTTTACAATAAATGGCATCAAAATTTTGCTATGCATTTTTTGGTGAGAAATAAGTATTTATGATATAGATTAAATTTGGAACACAGTAGTATTTCTGTAAAATAATCCAAAGGTACATGGATATAATTTTTCTCCATGTACCTTTGAAAATACTGTAAAATATTACGAATGAAAATGCTGCTAACCTTGATAACTGATACGCTCTACCAAAGAATCTCTGTGCAGATTGCGGCTCAGTAAAAAGGATAGTCCCATCTGTAAAACAAAAATAACCAGAAGCATGACCCCTATTTCTAGTATTGGAAAATGATACTCATTGATTGCGTAAATATGATTTTCCTTTGCATAACAGAACAAAGCATAGCCAAGCGGACTGCCCACTGCCAGCGATATTATTATTGTTCCAACAGAAAACAAGATTCCCTCTAACTGTAGCATCTGATTGAGCTGGTGATTGGTCATCCCCACCGCCTGCAGTACACCCAACTCACGTTTTCTGGTGACAACACTAGTGATAATCGTATTTGCCATATTTAAAAATCCAATCACACCTAACAGGAACAAAAACATATAGATCCCGCTTTGCATTACGCTGCTGCCCATCTCTACTACTTGCATGGCATTATCATAAGAATCTGTCTCTACATGCGATACTCCCACTAACAGCTCTTGTATCGCCGCTTCCACTTGTTGTTTATCTTTTTCATCACAATCCACCCAGACCTTTTGGGTCATATTCCCAGTTATTCCCATTTTTTGAAAAGTATCTTCTGTTATCACCCACATTCCAGGAGCAGAACCAAAAGAACCCATAATTTCGCCCTTATATTCTGCCTGACTTGCATCTTCCACTCTGAAATGTATCTGTTGCCCAAGTTGATATCCATCATCTGCAAAGAAATGCGAATAACCATAGATAATCCCATCTGCTGCGCTCACCTCGTCATAATCCAAATTTCCCAGCGCAGAACCTTTCCCATAGCGCAAAAACTCCTCTCTGTTCATAACACTAATGACAGTATGATTTCTCACCATATTCTCATTATCCTTACTGCCAGCATCAAGACTCTCCGCCTCAAACAATTTGCGCGTTTTCACTTCTGTCACTCCTGGGATTGCCCTTAATTGTTCTTGGAATTCATTTCCAAGCGGATTATTTTTTTGGATATTGCCAAGATTATTTTCTGGATAGGCAGTATCTCCAATACTATAATCGAGTTCCACAGAAAATTGGCCATTTTCCATACTGCGCCGCGCTTCAAACTCATTATCCAAATTTCCAGCAATATTGGACAATGCCACAAACAGTACACAGGACAAACCCATCGTACAGATTGTAGAAACTGTCCGTCTGCGGTTTGCCGACAAATTGGCCAAAGTCATACCTGGCACAGAAATCCCCTTGCTTCCCTTGCGCACGGTTTTGCGGCTGCTTGTGCTTTCCTGATAGCGGATTGCTTCCACTGGTGACACTTTGGCCACTGTTCTCATTGGGCGCTTCAAGGCCAAATAAACGGTACAAAATGCTGCTAAAGCCACCAAAATCAACAATGGTAAGGACACAACAGATACCTTGGTCAAATTTGTATGCATAGTACTTTTCATGCCATCTACAATAATCTTGTTCAATAACACTTCTGCAAGTATGCATCCAGCAAGTATTCCCAGAGGGATTCCTATCACAGACAATAACATTCCTTCTCGCCAAATCAGCTTTTTCATTTGCTTTTTGGTCGCCCCAAGTGCCTTTATTTTGCCATATTCTTGAATCTTTTGTACCACTCCAACCTGAAAAATATTGTAGATTACCGCCACGGATACCAAGACCACAATCAGCGCAATGCCCACACAAAATACTATCGTTTCCGTTCCAGGATCATAAGTCCACACCATATATCCAAAATTTTCAGAGACATATTTTTTATCAATACCACAGCGTGCACCCAGCTCCTTTAGTGCTTCTTCCTTATCTCCCACCAGTTCTACCGACGGACTAAGCCGGAAGGTAACATCATAATAACGCATTTCTTCTGGCATAATAGACTCATAAAATGCCAATGACACATATCCCTGAAATGTCTTCTGCACATACCCTGTTTCCTGAGATTTTAATATTCCACTGATGATGAAATCTTGATTCTTAAATTCACTGTGCTTGTCGGTACGGCAAGCCACTGACACACTGTCCCCCAATTGAGGATTTTCTGCACCAAGATATGCAAAAAACTCTCTGGAGGCCGCAATTTCGTGTTCCTTCTGAGGCAATTGACCCGCTTTCAAAGAATTAATAAAATTCGTATTATCAGCAGCTCCAATGTCCATACAGATCAATCCCATAGTAACCTTGCCGATGGTATTTCCTGTTTTCTGCCTCAGCTCTTCTGTCTCTTGTGCATTAACTTCAGCCACACTAACTGTTTTTCCCAAATTTGTAAACTCACTGCGAAGCTTTATTTTTTGATACTGTTCTTCTGTCACCTGCCGAAAAGTGCCACAATAATTTCCATAAATATTTCCTGCATTTTTGCGGTTGTGCCGAACCAATCCACAGCCAAAACTGGCAACCACTGACAGAAGCAGGGTCGACAAAAAAATGGACAATACCATCAAAATACTTTTGGAACGATTGCTGCGATTGTTACTGACTGCAAGTTTGTGAATTGTATGGTTCATGCCTGCTGCACCACCTTTCCATCTTCAATTACCAAAATCCGGTCTGCAATCTGGGCAATGTCCTCATCATGTGTAATCATCACTAGTGTCTGCCCATATTTCTGTGCTGACATTTTCAGAAGGCCGATCACCTCATCGCTGGTTTTGGAATCCAAATTTCCGGTTGGTTCATCTGCAAGAATTACATCTGGCTTGGAAGCCAATGCTCTGGCAATTGCTACCCGCTGTTGCTGCCCGCCAGAGAGTGTATGTGGAAGATTTTGTATTTTTTTCTCTATGCCCAATGTCCTGATAATATCCTCCACAAAAACTTGATCTACCTCTTTGCCATCCAACCCAATTGGCAGGACAATATTTTCCCATACATTGATGGAAGATACCAAATTGAAAGCTTGAAAGATAAAGCCGATTTTTCTTCTGCGAAATACCGCAAGCTCTTCCTCCTTGAGTGCAAACATATCTTTATCCTTCATCCAAACCTTGCCACTGGTTGGATAATCCAATCCGCCCAGTAAATGCAGCAGTGTACTTTTACCAGAACCAGATTTCCCGACAATAGCGGCAAATTCCCCTTTCTGAATGGCAATATTGGCATTACATACCGCCTGCACCTGATTTTCTCCTGTACCATAATATTTACACAACTGTTCTGTCTTTAAAATTGTCTCCATAATATCCTCCTATTCAAAAACTTGGTACATCAGCTTAGCTGATATGGCCATTTCTGACCTAGAGCATTTTCAAACAACTCTAAACCCATCATATCTTATATTTCTTTCAATCCACTTGCAAAATAAATATAAAAAACTTACAATTCTGTAAGTTAATTATAATGTTTGGCAGAAAAACAAATTTTTTTCATATTGACATACGCAAATATATGCTCTATCATATACTGGTAGTACCAGTTAGGAGATGAATAATATGAAACTTTTATATCAATTTGGTATCATCCTGTTTGTTTCATTTCTCGGTGAAATTCTATATCTTGCAATACCACTTCCTATCCCTGCCAGTGTCTATGGGCTGATACTAATGCTCGTAGCTCTGTGCACAGGTATCATAAAATTGAAACAAGTCAAAGAAGCTGCCACTTTCTTGATTGAAATTATGCCTGTGATGTTTATTCCTGCTGCTGCAGGGCTTCTGGATTCATGGTCCTCCCTCAAGCCAATTTGGATTCCTGTGATTCTAATCACGATCATAACCACTGTGATTGTAATCGCAGTAACTGGACAGGCAACACAATATTTGATACACAGAGAAAATAAGAATAAACGTGAAATACAAAAGAATGGGGGAAAAAAATGAAATCATTACTCATTGATTCTATGTTCTTTGGCGCAGTGATAAGTCTCACCGCATATGGAATTGGATTGTTCTTAAAGAAGAAATTTAAACTAGCAGTCTTAAATCCCCTATTGATTGCCTCACTCTGTGTTATAGCAGTGTTACTACTATTGAATGTAGAATATAAACATTATTATGAGAGTGCCAAATATATTAGTTATCTGCTGACACCAGCTACTGTTTGTCTGGCAGTCCCTCTCTATCAACAGCTTGAGCTGCTGAAAAAAAATCTTAAAGCCATCGCTGGCGGAATCACTGCTGGAGTGTTATCCAGCCTGCTTGGTGTTTTTTTGCTGGCAAAATTATTTTCTCTCACACACGAACAGTATGTGACATTGCTTCCAAAATCTATCACCACCGCAATCGGAATGGGTATCTCCGCAGAATTAGGCGGTATTGAAACAATAACAGTTGCTGTGATTATTGTCACCGGAATTCTAGGAAATATGACCGCAGAATTTATCTGTAAACTATGCCGCATTCAGGAACCAGTTGCCAAGGGTCTGGCAATTGGCACTGCTTCCCACGCGATCGGTACCACAAAAGCGATGGAATTAGGAGAGATTGAAGGTGCTATGAGCAGCCTGGCCATAGCTGTAGCCGGATTATTGACAGTTCTCTGTGCTTCTGTTTTTGCAAATTTAATTTAAAAATTGGAGGATATCTATGAATCAGATCAAAGAAACTGTTGCCAACATAGAACAAAATGGAAAAGTATATTTACTGGTCATTGAACATATTAAGACCCTAATTCAAAGTGGAGAAATCTCTTTTGGCGGTAAGCTTCCCTCAGAGAGACAGCTAATGATGACCCTTAATCTTAGCAGAAATTCTATCCGCGAGGCTTTAAGAAGCCTTGAAAATATGGGAATCATTGAAAGCCGGCATGGACAGGGAAATTTTCTTGTCAATCATATGGGCAAGAGTCTTGGCAGCATCTTCTCTTTGCAGCTTTTTATGAATCAATGCAGCGACATCGAGATCAGCCAGCTTAGAAGAAGTATTGAAATCGGTGCCTATCTGCTGGCTGTAAAACAGGCACAGGAAACAGAAATTCTGGCACTTGCGCATTCACTCGATCAAATGGAATGCGCAAGTGTCGAAGAACGCACAAAACAAGATAAAAACTTTCATGACACTTTAATTAAAATTTCCGGCAACCGTCTGTTTCAACTGTTAAACGAAACCTTATCCCAGTTATTTGAAAGTACTATTCAGCAATTACATGCTGATGTTTCACCAGAAGAATGGCAAACACTTTTAAGTTATCACGCGCACATCTATCAATTTCTGGTAGAACGAGATGAAACGGCAGGAACCGAGGCAATTATCAAGCATTATGACTTTATTGATCAAGCCCTCCGCCAAACAGATCAAGCAGACTGTCATAAACGGTAAATGGCAGCTTAGCAGAGGTATTGATATTGACTGGCTGTTGATATTGTTGTCCATCTGAGGTAAGAAAATTGTGCAGCCTCTGCTGGCTTGCATATTGCTGTTTGAGATATTCCTGCTGTGCAATCTCTTTGCGATTTTCCCGCTCTTTCTGTGCTTTTGCCGCCTGTTCCTTGAGAAGTTTTTTCATCCGCTTATGGCGTTTTGTCCACCAAGATTCTTCATCTTTCTCACTGTCTGATTTGCCGCCAGACACAGATTTGCTAAATCCCTCACCATGATGTTCTTCAATGGATGCTCCAAAATGTTCCACTATTACCATTCCATCATTGCCGCCCCAACCAAAAAATGGATTGCGCACAGCTCTGTCTTCCACAAAATATCCCAAAATCCAAGCTTCATAATCTGGATCCTGTTTCATCTGCTCCCAACCAGCCTCTGAGATATTAATTGTGCTCACATCATGTAATCTTGTGGCATCATAGGGAACAGTGTCCAACATGGCATAAAAATAACTTTTATACTCATCCATTGACATTTCTTCTGTCGAAATATCTGGTGCTCCAAATCTCATTCTCACCGCCTTGCCAGCCCTCACTTGTTGTTCCACATGAGAGGCATCCTCTGGATGTCTTCTTTTATACTGATCTACAACACTCTCTTCTTTCTGTCCCTTCGCGTTATTCCAAGTTCCTATCATTGAGGTATTTCCCGCACAGGTATGGTATGTTTTAATAAAGTTTTCTGAATTGGCTGCATTCACAATACTCATATGCCATTCCTCCATTTGCTGAGTTTATTTCTTGGTATTTACTAAAGATTTCTTCGTCAGCAAATGAAATATTTTTAATGGCAATCGCATAAAAAGCAGATTTCCTATCACAAAAGACTCTCCGTTCCATTCATTTCCACTACCTGATAAGGAATCTGTACCACAAAGGTGCTGCCGCTATGAATATTTCCACATTGTGAATTTACTGTGACGCTGCCGCCATGACGTTTGAGTATCTCCCTGGTCAGATATAATCCAATTCCAGAGCCTTCTGTCTCCTGAACTTCCTTCGCCTCCCCACGATAAAAACGCTGAAAAATCTTATGGTAATCCTTCTTAGAAATACCGATCCCAAAATCTTCAAATTCAATTCGCACAAATGTGGTACGCCGCATCATACGAATGCAGATCTTACTGCCTATTGGACTATACTTTATGGCATTTTCTAAAATGTTGATAAAGGCCTCACAGATCCACTTCACATCATGGCAGATCATGATAGAAGCCAAATCTTGACTTTCCTCAAATTCTAAGGCAATCTGCTTTGCTTCTGCTCTCAGATATACGCGATTCACCGCAGACACCAATGTCTCAAGCAGATCCGCAGATTTTGGCACAATTTGAATCATTCCAGTCTCCATCCGAGAAATATTTATCAGTGCCCCTACTAAATTTTCCAATCCACAAATTTGTCTGCTGCACTGTGCAAGAAACTCTTGCTGTTCCTGCTCGCTTAAATCCTCTTGATTTAAAATCTCAACACAAGCTTTCATTCCGGCAATCGGCGTCTTAAGCTGATGAGAAATATCTGTGACAAAACTTCTGGTCTGTTCCTTTTCCTGTCGCAAATGCTCTTCATGAAACCGAAGCTGTTCACTCAATTCTGAGAACTGCAGTACAATTCGCTCAATTTCTGTCTCTCTGTCCTCCAGCCTTTCCACAAAATCTGTCTCATAAATATGTTTGGAAAATTGATTCAATATCTGTGACAATTCGTTTAAATCCTGTCTATGCCGTATGTTCCACTGTCTATGGATCCAGTATAAACAAAGTAAATAGATAAAAAAGATTACAAAAGAGACCAGAATGATATTTCGGATGGATTCTCTCAATTCCAACTGAAACCAATTATCCTGATCTTCCAAATAACCATAAGATTTTAATTGCTGTCGTCCGGCTTCACCATTAGACTTCTCCACACCCTTTAAAAGCTCAACCGCTGTATAAAGACTGTCTCTGCCCTCCTGCTGCCCTTGCAGCATAACTGCAAGAATATCTATTTTTTCCTGGTATTGATGTTTTTGTAGTGCGATCAAACCACAATCCATAAAGATGATAGCTGCCATACCTGCCAAAATCGGAATCCACATGCTCCTCGCATACATTTTTCTTCTCTGCCAAATATCTGCGAATATATTTTTTTTCATTTACGGCACTCCTTATCCCAGAGATAACCAATGCCTCTCACATTTTTAATATATTCTGGCTTTGAGCTGTCCTCCTCAATCTTCTCCCGCAGCCTGCGGATATTTACTGCAATGGTATTTTCGTCTACATAATCACCTTCCATATCAAAAAGCTGCTCTAATAACTGATTTTTCGACAAAATTTGTCTTGGATGGCTCATAAAAGCCCGCAGCAGTTTCCACTCATTCTTCGTCAGAGAAACTTCTCTGCCAGCAACCAAAACCCGCATTCCCTTGACATAAAAACAGATATTCCCTGATTCAATCCGCTCCTCCTCCATGCCCTGCTGTTTTTTAAAATAAGCAGAAACCTTAAGCTTTAATACAGACAAACTGAATGGCTTGGTAATATAATCATCAGCTCCTGATTCATATCCCATCACCTGGTCAATCTCCTGATCTAATGCAGTCAGAAAAATAATATGCAGGCTGCTCTGACAACGAATCTTCTTCACAAACTCCAGTCCATTTCCATCTGGCAGTGTAATATCACAGATCATAAGCTGTATTTCATGATCTTCAAAAGCCTTCTGTGCCTCTGCAATGGTTTTACATGAAAATACCAGATACCCCTCCTTTTTCAAAGTAAAGCTAACTCCCCGATTGATGCTTTCATCATCCTCCAGCAATAATATTGAGTTCAAAACATCCATCTCCAATTCCTGTTATGTATCGGCGGCCATCTGCATTTCCTTTGCTAACTCCAGGGCATGATCTCCAATACGCTTAAAATCCGTCAGCATCTCTGAATATACCATACATGCCTCCACCGAACAGATTCCCCTGCGCATCCGCTCTGCCAGAGCTTCCCTGTACTGTACCGCCATGTCATTCATATTCTGCCCCAGCCATGCCACCTTCTCCGTCCACTCAGTACCTCCCATCCCTGATTTATCAAGTGTCTCAAAAAACACCTGCAACACCTGTTCCATCCGTTCCATCTCTGCCTGTGCCTCTTTGGAAAATTTAATCTTTTTCTCTTGTAGAACACTGGTATATTCTGCAATATTTAAAGCACAATCCCCAATCTGCTCCACATTTCCTGCAATTTTATAATACTGATTGGCAATAAAGATATCCTTCTCATTCGGTTCGTTGCCAATCGTCTTAGAAATATGCTGAGAAATCTCTTTATTGAGGTAATCAATATATTGTTCTGTCTCATTTACTTCTTCAAGCCGTTCCTCATCTCCCACACGAAATGCCCAAAATGCCTTATCTACATTATATTCCACCATCTCCAGCATCCGCATCACTTCCTGGTGAACCTGATTTAGATAAATGGCTGAGGTTCCCATCTTTCCGCCTGCTGGCTGTCCTGCTGGCTGTAAATATTCCACATGCTTCTCCTGCCTATGGTCTGTTTTCTGATTTGGAATGATCTTTTCTGTAATGACTGCCAGCCATTCTCCCACAGGAAACAGCAGCAAAGCTGTTAGAATATTAAATAAGGTATGTATCATCGCAATCTGCGCCTTTGCAGAATCGATCATCAAGTTTTCCATCAACGGCACCAATGGCGTCCACCTACATATCCCTATAAATATAACAGTTCCAAATATATTAAAAATCAGATGAACACTAGCAGCACGTTTCGCGTTCTGACTGCCTCCCACAGATGCCAACAGAGCTGTAATACACGTGCCAATATTATTTCCAAACAGTACAAACACTGCTCCTTCCAGGCTCACCAATCCTTCCATAGCCATTGCCTGTAAAATCGCTACTGATACAGAGGAAGACTGGACGATCGCTGTCATTATAGTACCCACCGGCACCCCTAAAAATGGATTGGAAAAATACTCTATAAAACCTATAATACCTTGAGAACCATGTAAAGACAACATAGCGGTCATAATCATGTCCATTCCTAAAAATAATATACCAAGACCAGCAATAATCTGTCCTGCATAGACACAACGTGGTTTCTTAAAAAAAATAACCAATACTACTCCCACAAAAACGATCAATGGAGCCAACACACCTGCATCTATGGCAATGAGCTGACTGGTAACGGTAGTTCCGATATTTGCTCCTATGATTATCCACATTGCCTGACGCAAGGTCATCATTTCAGAATTGACAAATCCAACTACCATCACGGTAGTTGCTGTAGAAGATTGCACCAATGCTGTAATTGCCGCTCCTGCTGCCATTCCCAAAAAACGATTTGCTGTCAAACGCTTTAAAAACTGCTGCATCTGGTTTCCTGCCGCGGCCTCAAGTCCTCCGCTCATCATTTGCATCCCATACAAAAAGAGTGCCAAACCTCCCAGTAAACTTATAATCTCTCTTGTACTCATTTGTGATTATCTCCCATGCAAAATTGCATGGTCTTTCCTATTATTCAAGAATATTTTCGGCAAATTTTCGGTTTAATGCCGATTATTTACTGACATAAATCATTTTATGTCCTTACAATCTGCCAAAGTTTCTATCAGAATAACAATTTTTTCACAGAACGTCAATCTTCCTGACAGTTCCTTAGCATTTTCTTATCTTTATCTCCTCCTGATTATTCAGATATGGCAAAAGCTTTTTCTAAATGCTTGATGATTACAGACGCAAGGATTCCGATCAACACTCCTGCCACTGTTCCTGACAAGATCAAAATAGGAAGATAATACAACAGGCTGGCAGTTTCCACTACCACAATGGCAACCAAAATTTGACCTATATTGTGAAATACTCCTCCTAACACACTCACACCTGTCACTGAAAAAAACTTGAATTTTTTAGCCAATACCATTACCCCCAGGCTCAAGGTTCCGCCTGCAAGACTGTAAATCATGCTTGCTGGATTCCCAAATGTAAATCCTGTCAACACAATCCGTACCAGTGATAGAATACATGCTGCCTTTACACTCGTTAAATACAAGGCCACAATCACAACCAGATTTGCCAATCCTAGCTTTACGCCAGCAATGCCAATATTTATCGGCAAAAGACTTTCAATATAAGAAAATACAAATGCAAGAGCTGTAAACATTCCTGTATAGGCAATCTTTTTTGTCATAGACATCTCCTTCTTTGTCACAGCCTAATTGGTGGCGGCATCAACCTCGGATTTCTCACCATTTTCAATTTCCACCACCACCTGATTGGGCAGACATACTAGATTTTCTCCTTTTCCTCTTACTGGACGATGCTTGACACAAATCTTATCTGGACAGGAAGCTTCTGTGATATCTGCCTTTCCCTCTCGAATCTGCAAAATATTATAACTGCCATTTTCCAATGAAAGTTCTACTACTGTATCTTGTGACAATGGATAACGCCCCTGTTCCTCCCCCTTCACATAGACTACAGCCTCTGCTTCTCTTGTACTGAGTTTAGAATACAGCGATATGGAGACAAAAGCAGCAAAGGCAGTCATTAATAACACCACAATCAAAATGACATCATTTTTCTTCATTGGCCTTCCATCCGCTGGAAGTGCGGATTTCACCATCCTTTCCAATCCACATCGCTTCCACATCCTTAAGACTTTCCACCAAGGACAGCCCCTCCTCAAATTCCATCGTAAACAGCGCTGTGGAGAGTGCATCTGCTCTGCCAGAATCTTTTGACAACACAGACACAGAAGCGAAATATTCTGGCGGCATCTCGGTCCCTGGATCAATAATATGGCAATAACGCTTTCCATCTACCTCATAATATCTCTGATAATCTCCACTAGTGACTATACTTTGATCTGCAATATCTACGGTGCACAAATAGGCTTTTGCGCTTTCCTGGTCTGGGTTTTCCACTCCTACCCGCCAAGGCTTTTCGTCTATTTTACCTCCAACTGCACAGACATTGCCGCCCACGCTGATCAACACATGCTCCATGCCAAGTTCCTTTGCATACTCTGCTAGACGCTGAACCGCATAACCCTTGCCAATGCCACCCACATCTAATGACATTTCTCGATCGGAGAGAAACACGGTAGAAGCATCCTCATCCAAAATAATTTTATCCATATCCGTATGCTGTGCTCGTTTGGAGAGCTCCTCCATAGATGGCAGCTTAGCCTGCTTTGGATTTGTGATCCCCTGTTCCCGACAATCATGCCATAGAGAAAGCACACTGCCATATGCAATTTGAAACTTTCCTTGTGTCTGCTCATACATTTCCCTGCCAAGCCTAAGAAGATTGATCAACTCTGGTTCCACTTTCACTGCCTTCACTCCCGCAGCATCATTGATAGTCTTAACATTATTGATGCCTTCATAGGTATGGTAAATATCATAGAGCTGATGATAATATAAAAGTTTTTCTTTTAACAATTGCATCTGATCTGAAAATTCTTCCTCGCTGGCGGCATATGAGGTGACAGTAGTCACTGTATCAAAACAATCAAAAAACTGCCCTTGATATTGTTGTAATTTCCCATTTCGACCATACAGGCAGAAGGCTCCTGCAAACACGATAATACCAACTGCCAAAAATATGGCGCCATATACTTTTTTCACAGCCTCCTCCATTCTGTCTGAACATATAACAAAGCATTCTACATCACAATTCTACGATCGTGGCAGATTGTTCTAACAACATATTCCCTTTCCACCACAATGCACTCCTTAGCGAAACGCTTTTATCATCTAGGAAACCCAAAGAAATTTCCTAGATGATAAGAAAATATGCTTTGCTCCTATAAAACGCTACCAGCGTTTTAATGGCAGTACATGGTCTGCTACTGCAGCATCTATCTCTCCATGTGCCAGTATAAAAGCAAAGCATTCTTATTTTCATTTTATGATAAAAACAAAAGTATCTGGTTTACTATCACTCAAATTATTTCTGATCGGATGAGGCCTCAGATTCATCCTTATTATCAGTGGTATCTGAATTTTCTTCACTGTCAGAGGTGTCCTTGGCATCTGAATTTTCTTCACTGTCAGAAGTGTTATTGGCATCTGAACCTTCCTCATTGCCAGACGCATCCTCACCATCAGAACCTTCTTCCGAAGTGTCTGTATTCTCTTCCGAAGTCTCCTGCTTAATGGTAAACAGGTCGTCAAATTTTACCTTGGCCCATTCCTTTTCGTTCAGCTCAAATTTGATATCTTCCTTATATTTATCACACACTTCCTTGTAGTGATCATTTTTGCGCTCCTGGACAATGGACTCTTTCTTACTCTCCGTCTTCTCCTTATCAAAAGTACTGTCCATACGAACTACATAGAAGTTTTCATCTGTGGTGATCACCTTGCTGATCTGGCCTTCTTTGAGCTTATTTGCTGCCTCAATCACCGCATCATCTAGGGTGTAGCTCTCATCCTTCTCTCCATAAGAATATTCAGAAACCTCATAGCCTGCATCCTCCGCAGCCTTTTTAAAATCATCTTTTGCAGATTTCTGAAATGCTTTTACTTGCTCCTCGATATTTTTCTTCTCTTCGTCCGTGTATTCCTTGGTCTCTCCCTCCTCATCCGTCGTCGATTTACTGTTTACACTGACATAACTGATGGTTTTCTGGGCTGCTTCCTCATCGCTGACCTTTGTATCTACCTCTGCATCCATCTCCTTACGCATTTTAGATTGAATGGTATTCAGACGCAGCATTTCCTTGACATATTCCTCACTAGCGCCCATCTGCTGGATGGCCTTTTTAGAATTATCCTCCATAAACTTTTTGGCTGCCTCATCCATTGCTGCTAATTCTTCATCTGTAATCTCTACTTTATAGTCAGCCATATGCTTTTCCAACAAATAAAATTCTTCGATGCTTTCCGCAACATTCTTCTTTACGGAAGTCTGCATATCTGTTCCATCCCCAAATACATCCTGAGACCACATGCCGGTCCCAAACATTGAGGAAAACTGTGCATCATAAATTGCCTGCTGATATCTAGCCATAAAGTTCATAAATCCAAGGGAAATCTCCTGTCCATCTAGTGTGGCACCAGTCTTATTCCCATCAATACTGCTGCCGCATCCTGTAAATACGGACACTCCCAATGCTGCCGCCAATAACAGAGGCAATAATCTTCTTACCTTCATAACATCCTCCTGTGTATCTCTATATTCTTTCGGCACAGCAAGCCTGCTGGCGAAATTTTCTTACCGAACAATCTCCGGCACATTTAGTAACATTATAGTTCTTTTTGAAGATGGTAGCAACTATTTTTCTTTGATTTCACGGATTTTTCACTTTTCTTTGCTGCCCCCATCTAACAAAAGCTCTTTGGTATCTTCTAAGATTGTTTCCACTTGTTCTAAAACACTTGTCACTTTGCTGCGCGTATTATGTTCTCTATCATACTCAAAATAAGGTGTCTTGGCATCCCGCACAAACTGTAAAGCTCCCTGATACTTGTCTGCCATCTGCATAATATTAGCCGGATTTATCTTTGCTTGATAATAAAATGTAAATTTAATTTTCTTTCCAAACTCTTTAATTTCAGTATAAAAACATTTATTTGCTTTTGCTTTTAAATAAGCAATCGCCAGAAGGTTCTGGACAGATTTGGGAGGTTCCCCAAAACGGTCAATTAACTCCTCTAACATCTCTTCTCCCTCTTCTCGTGTCTCAATTACCGCAATGCGCTTATAGATATCCAACTTCTGAAATTCATTAGAAATATAAGAAGGTGGAATAAATGCATCCACATCCAATTCTATTGTCGTCTGAAATTGATCTGCTGGTGCCTCCCCTTTCAGAGATTTTACTGCTTCATTAAGCATTTTACAGTACAGGTCATACCCGACTGCCTCCATATGTCCATGCTGTTTGGCACCAAGTAAATTGCCTGCGCCACGAATTTCTAGATCACGCATTGCAATCTTAAACCCACTGCCCAATTCTGTAAATTCACGGATTGCCGACAGTCGTTTCTCTGCAATTTCCTTAAGCATCTTATTTTGCCGATACATGAGAAAAGCATAGGATGTCCGGTTAGAGCGCCCTACTCGTCCTCGAAGCTGATAGAGCTGGGAGAGACCTAAATTATCTGCATCATGAATAATCATGGTATTTACATTGGAAATATCCAGTCCAGTTTCAATAATCGTAGTACTTACCAGCACATCAATCTCTCCGTTGATAAACTGATACATAATATTTTCCAGCTCACGTTCCCGCATCTGCCCATGTGCAAAGGCCACATTTGCCTCTGGCACCAGTTCTGCAATCTTTGAGGTAATCTCCACAATCTGATTGACCCGATTAAACACATAATACACTTGACCGCCGCGTGCAAGTTCACGGTTAATGGCTTCCCGCACAATCTCCTCATTATACTCCATCACATAAGTCTGAATCGGAATACGATCCATCGGCGGCTCTTCCAAGACACTCATATCTCGAATCCCAATCAAGCTCATATGAAGTGTCCTTGGAATCGGTGTTGCTGTCAAGGTAAGCACATCGACATTATTCTTCATCTGCTTAATCTTCTCCTTATGCGCCACACCAAACCGCTGTTCCTCATCAATAATCAAAAGTCCTAAATTCTGAAACACCACATCTTTTGACAATACCCGATGGGTTCCGATCACAATATCCACCAGTCCCCGCTTTAAGTCCTCCACTGTTTTTTTGATCTGAGATGGTGTGCAGAAACGACACATCAGATCCACACGCACCGGAAAATCCTTCATCCTTTGAACAAAATTGTTATAATGCTGCTGTGCCAGGATTGTTGTCGGAACCAGATATACCACTTGTTTACTCTCCTGAACAGCCTTAAAAGCGGCACGTATGGCAATTTCCGTCTTGCCATATCCCACATCTCCACAGATCAAGCGATCCATAATTTTACTGCTCTCCATATCCCGTTTGGTAGCTTCAATTGCCAATTCCTGATCTTCTGTCTCCTCAAAAGGAAACAACTCTTCAAATTCTTTCTGCCACACCGTATCTGGCCCATAGACATAACCTTCGATCTGCTGCCTTGTTGCATAAAGTTCCACCAGCTCTTTGGCAATCTCTTTGACCGCACCCTTCACACGATTCTTTGTCTTCGTCCATTCCTGTCCATCCAAACGATTAATTTTCGGTTTCTTGGCTTCCGCCCCAGCATACTTCTGAATTGCCTCCAATTGTGTGGCCAATACATAGAGGGTACTGCCCTTATCGTATTCAATTTTTACATAATCTTTCGCTGTCTTTTGAATCTCAATCTTCTCAATCCCCCGATAAACGCCCACACCATAGCGTTCATGTACCACATAATCCCCCACGCTCAATTCTGTGAAACTCTGAATTTTCTCTCCCTCATAAACCTTGCGTTTTTTCTTGCGCTTCTGCTCTTGGCCAAAAATATCACTCTCAGAAATCACGACAAACTGTAAATCTGGATATTCAAAACCTTTTTTCAATTTTCCGTAGGCGAGCATGACCTCCCCCGCTTGTATAGGATGAGAATAATCCTCTGTATAAAAACAATTTAGCCCCTCACTCTGCAAATCCTCAGCAAGATGTTTGGCTCTGGTTCTTGACCCAGACAAAAGAATTACTTGATACTTTTTCCTGCGGTATTGTTCCAAATCCTTGACCAGTAACTCAAAACTGCGGTTATAAGGATTAACCATTCTGCTAGAAATATTATATCTTGCTTTTATTTCTATTTCATTTGCTTTTAAATCAAGTGTTGTCAATGCCACACATTTTTGACGTTGTATCTTAGCAATCACTTCACTGCCAGAATACAGGGCACTCATCTGTCCAGGAAGAATATAACCTTTCTCAAGACGTCGCTGCATACTCTCCGAAAATTCCAGCTCCACCACTCTGCCCTTTTCTGCAATCCTTGCTGGTTCATCCAAAAATAAAATCGTATTTTGCTGGTCAAAATAGTCCAAAAAAGAAACGGTTTCTTCCATAAAATAGGAGAGATAACTGTCCATGCCACTACATTGGCCAAGCTCTCTCATCTCCTCTGTCAAATTTTCCACTGTTGTCTTAAGCCGATATGCCTCTTCCGTTTTCATTTCTTTGCGAAAAGTTTCATATAATTCTGATTTTTCCTGCTCCAGTCTGGACAATCCTTCTTGAATCTCCCTCTCGGACAATATCACCTCGCTTGCCGGATAGATACGTACCAGTTCTAAATTCTCAATCGAACGCTGACTTTCCACATCAAAGCTGCGCATGGAGTCAATCTCATCTCCCCACAACTCCAAACGAAATGGATTTTCCTCCGTCAAAGGAAAAATATCTAAAATCCCGCCTCGGATGGCAAACTGTCCCGCT
The DNA here is from genome assembly GCA_910575005.1 of Lachnospiraceae bacterium. Taxonomy (GTDB): domain Bacteria; phylum Bacillota; class Clostridia; order Lachnospirales; family Lachnospiraceae; genus Petralouisia. Next base: position 234,839 of record CAJTCL010000005.1, read on the forward strand.
CCCTCCACCTGATCATTGCGCTCATAACCCATACGAACCAATTGTTTTTTTACTGCTTCTATATCTAAGGTGTCTCCCAGAGCATATTCTAAAACGGCTTTTTTAATGTTGGATAATGGCGCCAAACGGTCCATCAAGGCATCAAAGGTAGTGATTACTGTGACCCGATCCTCCTCAAGCAATGCCTTCACCGCCACTAACCGCTGGGCAGTCAACAGATTGCCCCGAATATCAGACTGATAAAATAACACATCCTTGGCAGGATAATATACAACATTGTGGTCAAAAAAGCGATAACTCTCGTAAAGCTCCTGTGCCTTCTGCTCCTGAAAGGTGATAATCACACTGCTATCCTTCTCTCCTAAAAGTCCATACATGAAATGAGGCTTCTGAGCGTCAATACACCCAGAAACCTGCACAATTCCTTTTAAATTTATTAATTGCTGCTTTAATTGTTCATATTCTTTCAGTTTAAGCAGCGGCTCCGTAAAGCTTTTCATATTACCTCCTAATTTCCGTTAAACTGATTCATCGCCTGATCTGCCTCTCCCTGTACCATCAGCGCTACGGCATCACAAGCTCTCTCAAATGCTTCCTCCATCCGCTTGCGATCTTCTCTGGAAAATCTCCCCAGTACATAATCCGCCAAATCCCATCCTGGCGGTTTTTCTCCTACCCCGATTTTAATCCTTAGAAATTCCTGGGTTCCAATATGACTGATAATGCTCTTAATGCCGTTATGTCCCCCAGCGCTTCCCTTTTTTCGTATTCTAAGCCTGCCTGGAGCCAGACTGACATCATCATAAATGACAAGCAATTCTGTCTCTGGCTCCAATTTATAGAAATTTAAGATTGCCCCCAAACTCTCTCCACTTAAATTCATAAATGTCTGTGGCTTTACCAACAGTACTTTCTGCCCTGCAATCATTCCCGTTCCACAAAGTGCTTTGTGTTTTCTGTCCCTAATACTAATATTATATTTTTCTGCCAACATGTCAATGACATCAAATCCAACATTATGGCGGGTTTTATCATATTTGGACGAGGGATTCCCTAATCCTGCAATTACAAACATATAATTTGTCTCCTCCTTATGAATTACGCCAATACTCCAAAATATACAATCACTATGGCTCCCAAAATAATTCGGTACCATCCAAAGGCCTTAAAGTCATGTTTGCGGATATAACCCATCAGAAAACGGATTACCACCATTGATACCAGGAAAGATACTGCCATTCCTGTCAATAATATTCCCAACTCTTGCCCAGTAAATGCAAAACCAAATCCTAATAACTTCAAAAGACTTGCCCCAAACATCACAGGAATGGCAAGATAAAATGTAAATTCAGCCGCTACCGTCCGCGAAACACCAATCATTAAGGCGCCAATAATCGTAGCTCCTGAACGGGAAGTGCCCGGAAAAACTGCCGCCACAAGTTGGAACAATCCAATGATAAAGGCAACTTGCCAAGTTAAATCTTTTGTACTGCGAATCAATGGCTTATTGTTTTTATTCTGGTTCTCCACAAGAAGAAAAACAACCCCTACTGTGATCAGCATTACTGCAACAATCCAAAAATTATACAAATGCTCATCCAGCCAATCTCCAAAAACTACACCAACAATTCCTGCCGGAATACAGGCAACCAAAATTTTTCCCCAAAGTTCCATGATATCCCAGTCTATTTTCTCCCTTTGATAAAAATGAAATGGAAAAATCTTATTCCAGAACATCAACACCACCGCAAGGATTGCGCCTAGCTGCACAACCACAAGAAACATTCCCCAAAATTCTTCTGACACTTCCATAGGCATGATCTTTTCTAGCAAAATCATATGTCCTGTACTGCTGACTGGAAGCCACTCCGTAATTCCCTCCACAATCCCGTATACCACGGCTTTTAAAATTTCCAACATATTTCCATTGCTTCCTTTCTATGGTAAATAGATTCCGTTACAGTATATCACACAACAACAGAATTTAGGAATAAATATTGTTAATTTTTTTACATAATCTCTTAAAATTCTTAAGAAATAATGAATCTTTCTTTTTTCATTGACACTTTTTCATTTTTTTGATTTCATTAATAATGTAGCAATTCACAAAAATTTCACAGAAAAAGGAGTGTTAGTTATGAAACAAAGACAATTCCCGAAAAAACACCTTATCACTTTATTGTTAATGTTTACACTATTTCTCGCCATTCCACAGGCAACATTTGCAGCCCAAAAACCGACTACTGTCAAAAATTTAAAATGCGGCGCTACTACAAACGGCAGTATTAACATTTCCTGGAGTACTCAAAGCGGGGTTTCCGGCTATCAAGTTTATCGGGCCACATCCTATGATGGACCTTATCAAAGACTGATCACTCTGTCCGCAGGAAATCGGGCGTTCTGCAACCTTAAGCTCCAAAGCGGCAGAGAATATTACTACAAAGTACGCGCCTATGTCAAACAGGGCAGCAGAACTATCAATGGCAAATTTTCCAAAACACTTGTCGCACGTACCAAAGGCGCTTCCCGTGCAGCCACCATCCGCACTAGCTCCAATGTGCGCAAACATGCTGGCACCAATCATCAAGTACTGGCTGTCTTAAATGCTGGTACCAGAGTTACCGTCGTCTGCGCTACAAATGATAAGTCTGGAACTGCCTGGAGCCGCATCTCCTTCACAGTAAACGGCAAAAAAAAGACTGGTTACATACGTTCTGATCTGCTTACCACCAGTTCACAGCCACAACCACAGCCGCCACGGAATAAAACTGGAGTTGTCACTGCCAGCAGTCTGCGTCTGCGCAGATCAGCCAGCACAAACAGCGCCATCATTACCTCATTGCCCAATGGAACCGTTGTCACCATCCTTGGACAAACTACTGGTTCAGATAACCAGAAATGGTATCATATCAGTGTGAAACGCAGTGGGAAAACCTTAAAAGGTTATGTTGCTGCCAGATATATCCGAGTTTCATAAAGTGAGTAGAGAAGCTTTTCTTCTCCTACTCGCTGCGTGCAGGGCACATACTGCGCAAGCAGTAACTTCCTTATCGCCCCTGTACATAAAAAGGGTGTTTCTGCCATCAACAGAAACACCCTTTTTTCTTTTTCATAGCTTATGCTTCCACTTCAATTTCTTCCTGATACTTATCCAAAATCATCCTCTGAATACTCTCCCGTGTCTGAGAATTAATTGGATGAGCAATGTCACGATATTCTCCGTCTGCCGCTCTTCTGCTGGGCATTGCGATAAAAAGTCCTTTCTCTCCTTCGATAACTTTAATATCATGCACCACAAATTCTTCGTCTATCGTAATAGAGACCACCGCCCGCATTTTTCCTTCCTTTTCAACTTTACGGATTCTAACATCTGTTATCTGCATAAATTTCTGCCCCCCTTTTTATAACTTTCTGTTTTTCCAGCATATCATCCGCATTTTGCAAAATAAAATAACAAAACTATACACCAGAACAGCTCATCTGCTGTACATATCATAAATTTAAATTACATATCTCTCATTGTGCTCATACACAACTTTAATACCATCACCACCGCTGAAATAAGTATTTGCGCGAAGTGTGTCACGACTCTCAACAATACAATTCTCAATATGTGTGTTGTCACCAATATATACATCATTTAAAATAATAGAATTCTTGATCACACAATTCTTGCCGACAAAGACCTTCTTAAACAGTACAGAATTCTCTACCTTGCTATTGATGATGCAACCGCTAGAAACCAGACTGTTGCGAACTTCTGAACCCACATTATATTTTGCAGGAGGAAGATCATCTACCTTAGAATAAATCTTTGGCTCATCTCTAAAATATTTCCGCACTTCTGGTTTTAAGAAATCCATATTTGTCTTGTAATAAGAATCTACGGTAGAAATATTGTTCCAGTACTCTTCTGTCTTGTAACCAAAAATGCGCTTCATATTTTTATAACGAATCAAAATGTCGGTAACAAAATCATGACGGTTCTCCTCTGCACAGCGCTCAAGCATCTCAATCAACTGTCTTCTGCGCAATACATAGATTCCGGCAGAAATCGTATTGGACTGCGCAATCATAGGCTTCTCCTCAAATTCTACAATTCGAGAATCTTCATTCATACGCACAACACCAAAACGACTGACATCCTCACCCACTGGCATGTCCTTACACACAATCGTGATATCTGCCTTCTTCTCAATATGGTATTCTAACAACTTGTTGTAATCCATCTTATAGACACAATCTCCTGCCGCTATAATTACATATGGCTCATGACTGCGCTTGAGGAAATCAATATTTCGATACATTGCATCTGCTGTACCACGATACCACCATGCATTATCTGAAGTAACAGTAGGGTTGAATACATACAGACCTCCCTGTTTTCTTCCGAAATCCCACCACTTGGAGGAACTCAAATGTTCATTCAGGCTTCTTGCATTATACTGTGTCAGAATCGCTACCTTCTGAATATGTGAATTACTCATGTTACTGAGTGCAAAATCAATACAGCGATAGCTTCCACCCACTGGCATGGCTGCAATGGCTCTCTTATTGGAAAGCTCCTGCATCTTGCTGTTATTTCCGCCTGCTAAAATAATTCCTAATGCCTTCATACTCTGTCACCTGCCTTAATGATTGATTCGCCGCCTGCCAAAAGGCCGTCCGGATAGTCTTCTTTTACTGTCTCACCGGAAATTGCAGTATTTTTTCCTATCTTAACACCTGAGGGGATCACGGAATTTTCTCCGATCGTTGCAAGCCCAAAGGAATAAACACTCTTATTCAGCTTATTTTCTGCCTCTTCACCAATACCGATTTCTACATTATCACCTATAGAAACACCTTCTGCCACAATTGCTTTTGTTATGGTAACGTTATCACCCACAGAAGTATCTTGCATAATGATAGAATCCCGCACTACGGTATTCTTACCGATCACTACACCTGGCCCAATTACAGATCCATATACCTGACCATAAATCTCAGAACCTTCTCCGATAATACAACGCTCTGTAACCGCTTCCTCCGCAATAAACTGTGGTTCAATAGTTTCACTCTTGGTATAGATCTTCCAATATTCCTCATACAGATTAAATTCTGGAATCAGGTCGATCAACTCCATATTTGCTTCCCAGTAAGAACCTAATGTTCCTACATCCTTCCAATATCCATTGTATTCATATGCAAACAAACGTCTGTCATTCTCCCTGCAATATGGAATGATATGTTTACCAAAGTCACAATTGCTCTGCTCTGACATGGTTACTAAAGCTTCCTTCAGGACACTCCAGTTAAAAATGTAAATACCCATAGAAGCTAAATTACTTCTAGGATTTGCAGGTTTCTCCTCGAACTCTGTAATCTGCTTATTCTCATCTGTGATAACCAATCCAAAACGGCTTGCCTCCTCCCAAGGAACTGGCATTGCCGCAATGGTTACATCTGCCTTATTTTCCTTGTGGAAATCGAGCATTACTTCATAATTCATCTTGTAAATATGGTCTCCTGACAAAATCAGCACATATTCTGGATGATAACTATCAATATAATTCAGGTTCTGATAAATTGCATTTGCAGTACCTGAATACCATTCACTGTTGTCACTCTTCTCATAAGGGGGCAATACCGTCACTCCGCCATTATTACGGTCCAAATCCCACGGGATACCGATACCAATATGAGTATTTAAGCGCAGCGGCTGGTACTGTGTCAGTACTCCCACTGTATCTATCCCTGAATTTACACAGTTACTTAACGGAAAATCAATAATTCGATATTTGCCACCAAATGCTACTGCTGGTTTTGCAACATTAGAAGTCAAGACTCCAAGTCTGCTCCCTTGGCCTCCTGCTAAAAGCATGGCTATCATTTCTTTACGAATCATGTCTCTCACCTCTCGTCAACTAATTTCTTGTTACTAACATCCTAATTATACCACAAAAGAATCGTTTCGTACACATATTTCACAATTTTTTTGCTCAAAAATAGATTAATTTGTCATTTTACACAATATTAATTTCAATTTTTGCGCGATATGCCTCTTTTCCGTCCACTGCCCATTTTCAATTTGCAAAATCCCAGCTGTTGGTATAGAATGAAACTAAGAAATATGGATTAAAACTGCATTTTTTGAAATTTTAATCCTACTATAATAGAAAGATTGGGCAGGTATGATACATGTATAACATCAATTTTAATCAACCAATTCATCTTCATTTTATCGGCATCGGCGGAATCAGCATGAGCGGGCTCGCAGAAATCTTGTTAAAAGAACAATTTCTGATCTCTGGCTCTGATGCCAGAGAATCTGAATTGACCGAAAAACTGACAAGCCTGGGCGCTGATATTTCTTATGGCCAGCGCGCCTCCAACATCACAGAAGAAATAGACGCTGTGGTCTATACGGCTGCCATCCATCCCGACAACCCAGAACTGAAGGCTGCCATAGACAAACAGATCCCCACCTTAACCCGCGCGGAACTTCTTGGACAGATTATGGACAATTACCAAAAATCAATCGCCGTCTCTGGTACGCATGGAAAAACCACTACCACCTCAATGATTACTGAGATTCTTTTAGAAGCCTGCACAGATCCTACTATTTCCATTGGCGGGATTTTAAAATCCATTGACGGCAATATCCGTGTGGGCAAGTCCGACGTCTTTTTGACAGAAGCCTGCGAATATACCAACAGCTTTTTGAACTTTTACCCCAAGTATGCTCTGATATTAAATATAGAAGAAGATCATATGGATTTCTTCCAGAATCTGGAACACATTCGCCGCTCTTTTCATCAGTTTGCAGGCAATGTCCTGCCAGAAGGTACTCTCATCCTTAACAGTGAGATCCCAGATTATCAGGAACTTACAGAGGACTTAAAGTGCAAGGTTTTAACCTATGGCTTGACCCCTTCTGATTCATATTATGCGGATAATATCACTTTTAATACCAAAGGCTGCGGAAACTTTACATTGATGTATGGAAATCAAGCTATTGGCACAATTTCCATGAGTGTACCAGGAGAACATAATGTCAGCAATGCTGTGGCTGCATGTGCTCTTGCCCTTGAGATGAACCTTTCCTTTGACTGCATTCAGGCCGCACTTACTCATTTTGGCGGGACTGCCAGACGATTTGAGCACAAAGGACAGCTTGGCGGCATTACTATTATTGATGATTACGCGCATCATCCCACTGAAATTAAAGCTACCTTAAAGGCCGCAAAAAATTGTGGTCAAAATCGCATCATATGTGTATTCCAACCACACACTTACACCCGCACCAAAGCATTTTTAAAAGAGTTTGCACAGGCACTTTCTGCTGCTGATCTGGTTATCTTAGCAGATATCTATGCCGCAAGAGAACAGAACACGATCGGTATTAGTTCACTGGATCTGCAAAAAGAGTTACAAAACTTGGGCTGTGAATGCCTTTATTTTCCATCTTTTGACGAAATTGAAAATTTTTTATTAAAAAAATGTATGAACGGTGATTTGTTGATAACTATGGGCGCTGGAGACATTGTGCAAGTAGGAGAACACCTTCTTGGCAGATAGTTATCCACATTATCCACATTCCAATTGGGGAAAACTTTCCTCATGGAATGTGGATTTTTAAGTTTACATAAACTACTTTTCAACATACTGCCACTTTTTTTAGATATTCCCTATTTTTGTGGACTTACAGGGATTTTCCTTTTATTTTTCCACCAGATTATCCACATTATCCACAATTTCAACATTTTCTCAATTCCTTGATTTTACGGGCTTTTTGCGAAAATTTCCGCTTCTCATTTTGAAATTTATGTGCTATACTTTAGCCACATAAATACGAACGTGAACCCTGCAAACGTGATTCAATTTGGAGGACAGATAATATGGCAGATTTAACTCTACACAAGGACAACAGCAATGCAGCAACCATCATTTCCAACCACTTCATTGATGAATATATGATAAATGCAAATGGAGAATTCGTAAAAATCTATTTATATCTGCTGCGCTGTATGAATTCTCCCGACTGCAGTTTTTCAATTTCCAAGGCTGCAGATACATTTAACCACACAGAAAAAGATATTCAGCGTGCCTTAAAATATTGGGAAAAAATGAATCTGCTCCAATTGGAATACACAGAGGACAAGTCCATCGCAGGCATTTATTTTCTGGACTCTGAAGCTGTCGCACCAAAAGATGACACTGTACCTTTGAAGAAGGCTCCTGCTGTTTCAGCAAATATATCCGCGTCTGTACACAAAGAACCTGCTTTGGAAAGAACAACCAGAACCTGCTCTGCTCCACAGACTGATTCATCCGCTCTGCCAACTACCAAGAAACCTGTATACAGTGCAGATGAACTGAGAACGTTTCGTGAGAAAGAGGAAGTACAGGAACTCATGTTTGTGGCAGAAAGTTATCTTGCAAGACCACTGACTCCGACCGACATCCAGACACTGCTCTCCTGGTATGACTGGCTGGCTTTTTCCAATGATTTGATCGAATATCTGATGGAATACTGTATTGCTGGAGGACATCCCAGCCTGCATTATATGGATAAAGTGGCTATTAACTGGAAACATGAAAATATTCGTACCGTAGAACAGGCCAAACGAAATGCACAAGAACACAGCAAACTTCATTATGCTGTTCTAAAAGCTTTGGGAATCCAGGGCCGCTCCCTGGTACCAGCAGAATTTTCTTATGTGGAGAAATGGTGTAAAGAATATGGTTTTGGCCAAGATATCATTACCGAAGCCTGCAGCCGCACCATACTGTCCATTCATCAGCCAAATTTTGATTATACTGACCGCATCCTTACCAATTGGAAGCGCCAAAATATCAAGACTATGACCGATATCCGCAAGGCTGATGAAGCGTTTCAGGCTGCAAAGACCACGGAGCGCGCCCGTTTATCTGCCCTAAAGGGCAATCCCATAAAACCTGCTTCTGCTAACCGTTTTAACAGTTTCCCGCAGCGCACTTATAATATGGATGAACTGGAAGCAGAATTACTTGCACGCTAAGGAGGCTTTTTATGGCTCTGAGCAATACACAGTATAATACCTTACTGCGTCGTTATGAATCAAAACAATTGGAAAACCAGCATATCGTTATGGAACGTATTTTGTCTGTATACGAGGAACTGCCCCGCCTGATGGAGATTGATGAGATGATCTCTTCGATCTCCGTCAGCCAGGCTAAAAAACTGATTGACGGAGATGAGACGGCGCTGCCCAATCTGCACTGTCAGCTTCAAGCATTGACCAATGAAAAGAAGCAGCTTCTAAGAGAACATGGCTATCCAGAAAATTATTTTGAACCGCCCTATACCTGTGCTGACTGTAAAGATACTGGATATATTGGCAGTCAGAAATGTCATTGCTTTACACAGGCAGCCATAGATCTTGTCTATACACAGTCCAATATCCGCCACATCCTGGATATGGAAAACTTTGAACATTTTTCTTATGATTACTATTCTGACAGACAGATTAATCCTGCCACTGGGCTTTCAAGCCTTGCAACCGCCGAAAATGCAGTCCGTGACTGCCTGGATTTTGTCAAAACATTTGACAAAGAATTTCGGAATCTGTTTTTTTATGGCGATACTGGAATCGGTAAAACTTACCTTTCCAACTGCGTGGCCAAAGCACTTTTAGATTCTGGTCATTCTGTGATTTATTTTACAGCCTCCTCCCTGTTCCATATCTTTGAAAAAAATGCATTTGGCAGGGAACATGGCACCAGTGGAGATTACCAAAATATTTTTGAATGTGATCTCTTAATAATTGATGATCTGGGTACAGAATTGTGTAATAGCTTTACTGTCTCCCAACTATTTCTCTGCCTCAATGAGCGTATTTTACGGCGTAAATCGACCATTATCTCCACCAATCTGACTCTTGGACAATTGGCAGAGACTTATTCAGAACGTACATTTTCTAGAATTTCCAGCAGCTATACCATGATAAAACTATTTGGCAGCGACATTAGGCTTCAGAAAAAACTTAAAAGGCAATCTTGCCAAGATTAACAAGGAATGCTATAATTGGATTTTGAAATTTAAACCTTATCGAACACCTAAACTATTTTCATTATATATGGAGGGTATTACGATGCAGCGCAATGAAAAAAATTATGAAACTATCCCTGCTGGTTCCCTGGGAGTAATTTCCCTGGAAAGCTGCCGAGAACTTGGAGAAAGGGTGGACAAGTACCTGGTGCAATTCCGCAGTGAACGAGAGCATAAGCATCAAAATGATATTGCTTTCCAAGGATATCATAAGAACACTTATCTGGTAAACTGCTCTGCTCCGCGTTTTGGCAGTGGAGAGGCAAAGGGAATTATCAATGAATCCGTCCGTGGATTTGACCTGTTTATGATGGTTGATGTCACCAATTACAGCTTGTCTTATACTGTCTGTGGACATGAAAATCATATGTCCCCAGATGATCACTATCAGGACTTAAAACGAATCATTGCTGCCGTAGGTGGAAAAGCAAGACGAATTACCGTCATTATGCCTTTCCTCTATGAAAGCCGCCAGCACAAGCGTACTAGCAGAGAATCCCTTGACTGTGCACTTGCGCTGCAGGAACTAGTGCATATGGGCGTGGACAATATTATTACTTTTGATGCCCATGATCCCCGTGTCCAGAATGCTATTCCACTCAATGGTTTTGAGACCGTCCAGCCCGCTTATCAATTTATTAAGAGCATTCTTCAAGAAGTAGATGATCTGCAGATTGACAGCGACCACATGATGGTAATCAGCCCCGACGAAGGAGGCACCAACCGTGCAGTATACCTTGCCAATGTTCTGGGGCTTGATATTGGAATGTTCTACAAACGTCGGGATTACAGCAAAATTGTTGATGGGCGCAATCCAATCGTAGCACATGAATTTTTAGGTTCCTCTGTGGAAAATAAAGATGTACTGATTATTGATGATATGATCTCCTCTGGAGACAGCATGATTGATGTTGCCACTGAATTAAAAAAACGCAAAGCCCGCCGCATTTTTGTAGTCTCTACCTTCGGTCTGTTTACCAACGGGCTAGAAAAATTTGACAAGGCGGTGGCAGATGGCATTATCTACAAAGTCGTGACTACCAATCTCACCTATCAGACACCAGAACTTTTAAGTAAACCCTATTATATCAACTGTGATATGAGCAAATATATTGCCTACATTATTGATACCTTAAATCACGATATCTCTATCAGTGATCTCTTAGATCCATATGAACGGATCGAATCTCTTGTCAAAAAATACAAAGCAAAAAAATAGCAAAATCCATTTGAGAGATTCTGCACGCACCATAGTACTTTAAAACAACAGCTTTAGCTCTATAAGCCATGCATTTTCTCTTCTTGAAATAGGAAATCTAAAAGAATTTCTTATTTGACAACAAAGGACAAGCCCCATCCGTGTAAGAGCTTGTCCTTATTATCATGTGGTAATTAGCGTGACTGTTTCACTCATGATTTGCTGAAATTCAGTTTATGGTATTACTGAGATAAATTTTCTTAACATATCCTAAAATTCTGGCTCAATCAAGCCATAGGTGCTGCCTTTTCTCTTATAGACAACATTCACTTCCTCTGTCTCTGCATTTTGGAAAACAAAGAAATTATGTCCCAACAATTCCATCTGAACACAGGCATCCTCTGGATACATAGGCTTCATGCCAAAACGTTTGGTACGGATAATCTTTACTTCCTCATCATCCTCGACCTCTTTCTCCACATATTCCTTCTGGAAATTCCCTGATGACTGTTTCTGATCTACAATCTTATTCTTATATTTCTTCAACTGCCGCTCAATCACTTCTTCAACCAGATCAATGGAGACATACATATCATTGCTTACTTGCTCTGAACGGATAATGTTTCCCTTTACAGGGATCGTAACTTCAATCTTCTGACGTTCTTTCTCAACGCTTAATGTTACAAGAATATCTGTTTCTGGAGTGAAATATCTCTCTAACTTAGATAACTTATCCTCCACTGCTTGTCTTAACCCTGCTGTTACTTCAATATTTTTTCCACTAATTGTAATTCGCATGGTGTCCAACCCCTTTGCTGTTAATTTTGTAGTAACATTATAGCATATTTATATTTTGAATACAACAAATCTCTGGTATTTCTTCACGACAAACGCACGAATGTGTTTCACGACCAAATCCATACAACTAATAAATTTTTATAAATTTATAATCTGCTCCAGATGTTTTTCTGGATTCGTACCGATTGCATACC
>CAJTCL010000006.1 GCA_910575005.1 Lachnospiraceae bacterium
CTGTCACATAGAAGAATGACATTTTTCTTTTCCATCAACTCAGGCATAACCTGCCGTATCATGGAAACGGCAAGTTCCAGTTTGGACTCTTTTTTCTGCCACATCCGGTAAGAAAGCGGTACAGACTGGTAAACGATCCTGTCCTTATCCCATACAGGGACGCAGAGCATGACGCTTACAAAGCAGTGCCCGTTCAGGTAGCCACTGCCATTATGTGCGGCATGGTCGAACAATTTTGAGACATTCTCAAACTTTTTCCCGAATTTAGGGACAATGGTATCATCAATGCATAAAAAAACAGGCTGAGTCTCTAAAGGTTTTGGGATTAGTTTCAATGTCATAGATGCCGTGACATTCATAAACCTGGAATAATCCACTTTGGCATAGGAACAGGCATAGTAAAAGGCATTCAGGGATTTATCTGTAAGCTTTGACAGAAAATGCCTGTAAAGGAAACGGATGGAATCAGCGGATTCCAGAGCCACTATAGAAAGCAAAAGCAGGATTAATGTCTGGGCAGTGGGGGTGGAACAGGTTTCAAAATAATTGTAAAAATAATGATAAAGTCTACCAATTAAAGTTTTTTCATTGTATAATAAGTTTGTCGTACAGGGTCACTATCCTTTGTAATGTTTTGGTCAAATTCATTATACAACAGAAAGCCTTGTGCGGCATTTTTTTATTAAAAAAGTTGTAAACTGGTGTTTGAATAAACAAATTAAGAGGAAAAATAGGCCAGGTTGGGTTCGAGTAAATGGTAATGAAAAAACATGTGAATCAAAAATAGATATAGAAGAAATAATAAATAAATTGCAAGGCGATAATATATATGAATTTAAGGTGTTTATAGAATATGTTAAGGATGTTGGAAACTATAAAGTAAAATTTAGAAATAAATTTACAAATTATTTAGAAAGAGCAGAAATCTGTAAAAAAGAATGCATACTAAAAGAAGGTATTAGTGAATATGTTTTTTATGCAAATTATTATGATGAGTATGAATATGAATGGTTTTATATAGGAAGGGCAATTGAAATTTTTTATACTAAATTAACCTGTTGTGCTATTTTATTTTGAAACGCTTGAAATGTCTAAAAACGCAAAGAATCCCTGTACCTTCTGTTTTTCCCTTTTGGATATATCAGAAAATCAGACGCTTTATTTGAGCAAGTTCGCAGGTTTCATGAAAAATGCTGTTTAATGCCAGACAAAGGTTATATGCCAGGATCTTATTCGTGATCCTGGTACACAGCCCTTGAAAACTACGGGCAAGTACTCTTTCTGCATTTAACTGCCCGCTTAACTGTGAAAATACAGTTTCCACACGGCGCCTCTGCTTGAATATCATCTGGCGAACTTCCCTGGGCCAATCCGTTTTGCTGTTGGAGCGTTTTAAGGCCATCAGGCAGACCCCGTGGCTGTTTAGGTCCTGTGTGAGCGTTTCCCCTACATAGCCTTTGTCGCCAAGGACCACAAACCCTTCCTTTCCTTGCACAAGGTCGCGCAGGCCTTCTCTGTCGTCTGTGGATGCTGCCGTGATTTCAAATGCAGTGATGTATCCTTCTAGGGTGATCAAGGCATGCACTTTGTAGCCAAAATAGGTTTCTTTTTTGGAAGGGCATTTTCCGTAATCTGCACCATATCCGCGGAAAGAACGGCAATAACGCGCCCTTCCAAACTTGCAGACGGCAAGCGGAAAGCTATCCACTATCAAATACCTGCTGGCAGGGATGGGAAATACGCAGGACAACTTCTGCCTGAGCAACTCCGTTGTCTTTAGGAGAGCCCGTCTTGTCCGATTAAAACGGCTCCGGCTACAAAGGGTTGGAAACAGATGTCGGTAATTGCGTTTTATAAAGGAATACCATGCGTTTTCGGAATCAATACCAGCTAATTCACCACAAATGCTGATCGTGATGATCTCAGAGTCAGACAACTTGGCGTGTAGGACATGGCGTCTTGTGACGACTTCTGGCGGCGCGAAACATCGATACAGATCATCAATAATGACATAAACTGTTAAAATAAAATCTTCAAAAGCAGCTATGAGTGTGGTATTATTATCGTAGAACTTCAACATAATGATTCCTCCTTTCAGAAATTGTATCACTACAAATAGGATAGCATATTTTGTGAAGTTCTTTTAATTTTTTATCTAGCACAACAGGTTAAATTAGCTATTGATTATTCAATCATTGCGGAAAAGAAAACAATAAGATATGATTCAGAATATGAAACAGCATATAAGAATTATTTGATACAAGATGCATGGGATGAACTTGAACAAATTGAAGATGACACAAAATTTATTTATGGGGTATATGTTCTGTCAAAAATACTTACTGGGGAAAAGCAGAATAGTTTAAAACAAGATTTTGATGAATTAATTAATAAATTGGTATATGAAAATTATTCCATAAAGGAAGAAACAGAAATTAACAATAATTTTAAAGAGATGGACGAGAATTCTCATGAGAAAAGGAAGATGATACATATGTCAAAAGGTGAAACGTTTAATATAAGTGGTGGGCAAGTCAATATTTCTAATGATAATGCAACAATAAATGCCACACAAAATAACGGTGTGGGTGTAGATAAAATAGAAGATATTATAAAAGGGATTACAGAAAATCTTTCTAGACTGGACAGCAAAGAAGCGGATAAACTGGCAGATATTTTAGATATGGCAAAAGATGAATTGACAAAATCAGAACCAAAAGTGAACAGGTTGAAGAACTGCTTGGCATTGCTTGCGCCAATGTTTACAGTTTCAAATGGAATTCCAACATTAGCAATGAACTTGCATAGGTTACAAGATTTTATAATGCAGTATATAAAATAGGGGGAAATAAAATGGCAGAGAATTCGGGAGTGGTAGTAAATTTATATAAGGGTGCACAGGTTAATATAGCATTAGATAATGGAAATGTGTATTCTACCCAAAATAATGTGAAATTGAAATCAAATATTCAGTCTAATATAATAACATATGGTCAAGATATTACCTTCACTAATAATTTTGTTGGAAGAGAAGACGAGATAAACATGGTACTAAAAAAGCTTGAAAAAAATGATCGTATCCTTATTAGCGGAATGGGTGGGATTGGTAAAACTGCTATTTTGAAAAAGTTATATCATATTATAGTGGAATCAAATAAAAATAGTAATAAAAAATTTGGGTATTTTGAGTATAAATTATCAATGGATGATACTATTTATAATGCTTTGGAATTTGAAAAAACAGGTGATAGATATCTGGATATGCAAAAGGCTAAAAAAGTACTAGAGAATTATGCAAATTGTGATGAAGTGATAATTTTTATTGATAATATTCCTAACCAAAAATATGAGGAAATCCAGAAATTAGCAAGTGTTAAAGGAAAAATTATTATTACATCAAGACAAAATGAATATGAGAATTATGAGACAGTATTTATTGATAAAATGAGTACGGAAGAATGTAAAAAACTATTTGAAAGAGAGAGTGGAATATATACAGATGCACGGGACTTAGATTATATTATTAATTCTCTCATTGGACGACATACGTTGACTGTAAAACTGTTAGCAAATATAGCGAAAAAAAAGCAATGGACAATAGAAGATATAAATAATAAATTAACAGAGATAGGTTTTAAAATAGAGTATAGGGATTTGGGTAAAACAACAAATATATTGTCTGAGTATAAGAAACTATATTCAATTTCAGGATTAAGCAGTTGTGAAAAGAATATATTGGAGGGTTTTTCTTTATTAAGAGAAGCACAATTAGATAAAAATAAATATCAGAAATTTTTAGCACAGGATGCGAAAGATGCGGAAAATGATAAATTATATGAATTATATGAAAAGGGTTGGCTAGAAAGAAATAAAGACGAATTTTCGATTCATCCAGTCTTTGCAGAATTTATTGCAGAATTGGATGAAATTAGTATTGTTAGACATGAAGGATTATATGAGTTTATAAAATCATTGTGTTTAGAATTTGATGATTTAACCATATTAAGCAAACAAGCTTATTTAACAGAATTAATTTCATTTGGCAAAAATGTGTCGATAAAGTGTGGAGTGGAAAATGAACTGTATAATATCGCATTTATTGCCAAGTATTTTACGGAATACAATAATGCCATTATTATATTGCAAAGAATAGGAAAGGTTTATGAAGAAAATTATATAAAGGCACAATTGTTGTTGGGAGAAATTTATACAGATTTGAGTGATTTTGAAAAAGCTAACGAATGCTTTGATAGATTTAAGGAAATTTGGCCAAACAAAGATAAGGTAAGATTATCATATTTATATATTGAATATAAAATAGATTATTCCTTATATTTAGAAAAAAGTTCTAAAACAGATTCAGATAGAAAGAAGGCAATTATAGAACTTGAAGAACTTCTGAAATTGGAAATGGATGAGCTAACACAAGGTAAAATCTATAATTGTTTGGGAGGTTTTTATACAAACTTAAAAGGAAATGTTGAAAATTTAAATAAAGCGTTGGAGTATCATAAAAGAGCAAAGGCTATTAGAGAAAAAAGTAGCGCTAATATTATGGATTTAGCAAGAACTTATAATAATATTGCTAATGTTTATTTTTATAAGTCAAAAATCGAAAATGAGAAAGAAGGAAATTTGAAAAATGCAGAAAAATACTACATAAAATCCATCGATTTACGGAAAAAGGTATTAAATAATAATCATCCAGATATTGCAAGGGTTTTAGTTAATTTGGGCAATGTTTATGTGGAGCAAAGTAAATATAAAGATGCATTGTCTGTTATGAAAAAGGGTTTAAAGATCAGAGAAAAGTCTTTAGGTAGTTGTTCTGTAGAGGTGGGAGGTACATATGCTAATATGGCAAGAGCGTATGAAAAGTTACAGGATAAAGAAAATGTATTGAAATGTGTGAAAAAAGCGAAAGAAATATTTTTATTGTTATATGGGGAGAAATCAGATAAGTACATAAATTTATGCAAGAATTACGAAAATGTTATTAGCGATATGTAAAAGAAAAATAAAATTTTGTGGCATGATTATTTCTCTTGGTTATCGTGTGAAACCCTTGATTGATGCATAATTTCGTTGTTGGACAACTTAGCGTTTTTTGCCTGCTATTATTGAAACAAGTATATATTCAACGGAAGAACAAATAAAATATGTAAAATATTGGGAAAAAGAGTTGAGATATTGAAGAAAAATTTAATGGGATTAGGATATACCAATGGGCTGGCTTTGGGGCAAGAGCTAAAAAAATCAGAAGATATTGCTCGTTCCATTGCGGAATTTTTAGTTAATATAGCAGATATGAAAAATCCAGATATTAATAACATTCATGAAGCCATATATCAGAGAATTCAAATGTATGTTTAAAGAAATGAAGATGGGGGAGTTATAAGTGGATAATTGTGGAGAAATTCTTTTATATCAATCTGAAGACGGTTTGACAAAGATTGAAGTTAAAATACAGGACGAAACAGTGTGGCTGACATAACAGCAAATGGCAGATTTGTTCCAAACGTCGCGAACAAATGTTGTAGAACATATCGCACATATATATGAGGAATTTGAATTAGATGAAAACTCAACCTGTCGGAAATTCCGACAGGTTCGCAAGGAAGGAAATCGCGAAGTATCACGAGAGATGCCCTACTATAATCTTGATATGATTATCTCTCTTGGTTATAGAGTGAAATCCAGAATAGCTACGAATTTTCGGCGTTGGGCGACAGAACGTTTGAAAGAATATATGATAAAAGGCTTTACTATGGATGATGAGCGATTAAAAAATCTGGGAGGTGGAAATTACTGGAAAGAACTATTAGATCGTATACGGGATATCCGTTCTTCGGAAAAAGTGATGTATCGGCAGGTACTTGACCTTTATGCTACAAGTGTGGATTATAATCCCAAAAGCAATGAATCTATTGCTTTTTTTTAAATGGTTCAAAATAAGCTTCATTATGCAGCACATGGGCATACGGTAGCAGAAGTAATCTATGAACGTGCAAATGCAGAAAAGCAATTTATGGGGCTAAAAAGTTTTTCTGGCGATTTTCCAACATTAAAAGATATCGGTATTGCAAAGAATTATTTAAGTGAGGAAGAATTGAAGATTTTAAACAATATTGTATCGGGATATTTTGATTTTGCAGAAGTTCAGGCTATGCGCCATAATCCTATGTATATGTCTGATTATGTAGAGCATCTTGATAATGTATTGAAAACGACTGGAGAAAAACTATTGCAGGGAGTAGGAACAGTTAGCCATGCACAGGCAATCGAAAAAGCAACAGAGGAATATAAAAAATATCAGGTTCAGAACTTATCACCAGTTGAAGAAGAATATTTAGAAAGCATTAAAAACATACATAGTACAGCAAAGAAAAAGGCGAAGAAATAATAACGCAGAATTGTGTTCCTATACGAGTGACGAGGATAAAAAATTGTGTTTACATAGTAGCTCAGACACATGTGGAGTGTGTCGTGTTGATGTCACGGGTGGAGAAATAGAATAGCGGAAAAGTGCAGAAAACAAGGGATTTCCGGGAGTTGGAACAGTTTGAAAAAATTGTTCCAACTCTCGGATTTTTTGTTTGTTGTATTGTGCGGAAACATATCCACTACTTTTTGGATGGGATAGTTGAGTTGACAGGATAGATATGGGGTATGTTGTGGAGATAGGATTGTTAAAAGGGGTGTTGAGTGGATGATATAGTTAAAACACGTTGTTTCTGGTGGAAAATAATGTACTTGCTTTATTTCGTCCGAAAACTTGACAAGAAGTCTCTTAATTGTTATAATGACCATACAAACAAATTTAGTCAAAAAGAGGTGAGGGCAGTGCCAAAGAGTTATTCTGAGCAGGAAAAAGAATATATAAGGAAACGCTTAAAAGAAGAAGCGGCAAAATGCCTTGTGAAGTATGGCGTTCGCCGCACGACGGTTGATGAAATCGTAAAGCGGGTCAATATTCCCAAAGGGACTTTTTATCTCTTTTATAAATCAAAGGAACTGCTTTTGTTTGATGTTATTCAGGAACAGCAGGAGAATGTCAATCGTGAGCTGTATCAGGCTATTTCTAATGTCGCCGATACGGAATTTTCAGCGGAAAGGCTGACTGATGTGATTTTCGGGTTTTATAAAATGACAGAGAAAATGCTGATTTTGAAAATGCTTGATGTCAATGAAGTGGAATTGCTTGCACGTAAGCTGCCGCGGGAAATAGTAGAGGAGCATTTTCAGGACGATACGGATACGATTGAAAAGATGCTTGCCCTGCTTCCCGTAAAAAAAGAAGTAGACATAAAGGCTGTCAGTGCCGCATTCCACGCAATTTATTTTGCAACGCTGCATAAAGCGGAGATAGGTGAAGAAGAGTATGATGAGGCACTGCGTATTTTAATTTATGGAATTGTAACACAATTTATCTAAAAAGTCCGGCTATCAGCCGGACTTAAAACAAGCCATTAATTGACTATTAAAATTTATTTAGTCATATAGTATAAGGAGGAATATATGATACAAGTTAGCAATCTTTCGTTCAGCTATACAAAGCAGCCTTTTATTTCTGATATGAGCTTTTCTGTTTCTTCGGGTGAAATCTTTGGATTTTTAGGACCGTCTGGGGCAGGTAAAAGCACATTGCAAAAAATATTGATAGGGCTGCTTACTAATTATCAAGGTTCTGCGATGGTAAACGGCATTGAATGCAAGGAACACACAAAGCATTTTTATGAAGATATAGGGGTGGATTTTGAATTTTCAACCATGTATGAAAAATTGACTGCGAAAGAAAATCTGAGGTTTTTCTCATCGCTGTATGAAAAAAAGCCGCGTCCGATTGAGGAACTTTTGGAAATGGTAGGATTAGAGCACGACGCAGATAAGTGCGTATCCGATTATTCAAAGGGTATGAAATCCCGCTTAAACTTTATAAAAGCATTGCTGCATGACCCGCTTTTGCTTTGCCTTGACGAGCCGACCAGTGGACTTGATCCCACAAACAGTCGTATGATGAAAGATATGATTTTAGCGGAAAAGGCAAAAGGGAAAACTATTCTTTTGACAACGCATAATATGCAGGATGCAGCCGAGCTTTGTGACAGAGTAGCATTTATTGTGGGTGGCAAAATATGCGCTCTTGACAGCCCGCATAATCTGATTATGTCAAAAGGTGCGGCAACCGTAACTTATACATGGATCGAGAATGGGGAGCATAGTGCAAGCTGTCCTCTCGAACACTTATCTTCGGATGAACGATTGAAGAGTTTGATTGCTGAAAATCGTCTGCAGTCCATTCATAGCAGCGAGCCAACTTTAAATGACATTTTTATGGATATTACGGGGAGGACGCTGCTATGAGGTTAAAAAGTTTGTTTTTATTGGATATGCGTTTTCAAGCAAAACATGGTTTTTATTTTTTATATGTTGTTTTAACGGTAATCTATGCGGTTGCTCTTTTGGCCGTTCCAGAGAGCTGGAAAGAAAAAACTGCAGTTATTTTGATTTTCTCTGATCCGGCATCAATGGGGTTGTTTTTCATGGGTGCGATTGTTCTTTTGGAAAAAAGTCAGCATACACCATGTGCATTTGCAGTTTCTCCTGTTCGTCCGATGGAATATATTATTGCCAAAGTTAGTTCATTGTCTGCTGTTTCACTTGTTGTCGCCGCTATATTGGCGTTAATAGCAAGAGTGGATAACTTACATATTGTACTGCTTGGTACGGTTATATCCAACATAATATTTACACTTTTAGGCATTATTATTGCAACGAAAATAATCAGCCTCAATCAGTTTATTTTATGGACTGTACCAATAGAGATTGTTTGTTTTGTTCCTGCAATATTGCATTTGTTCAAACTTACTCCGGTCTGGCTTCGGTATTATCCTATTAATGTTTGCATGGAAATGGTTTCGGGCTATGCTCCGTCCGCAATAGAAATTTTTATTGTGACAGCATGGATGGCAGTTCTATTAGTTTTTTCAAAATATTGTGTCTTGAAAATGTGGAGCAGTATGGGAGGTGTGAAATTATGAAAACTATTCGGATAAGTTTTTTTCAAATGCTGGCATATATGCGGCGGGACAGGATGTTATTTGCCGCCTGTCTTGCTCCGATTCTTGCAGGATTTCTATTCCGGTTTGCTATACCTCTTTTAGAAGCTGCTTTAACGGACTGGTTTCATGTACCAGCAATCATCGTCCCCTACTATGCGCTGATTGACATATTCTTTGCCATGCTGTCCCCTGCAATGTTTTGCTTTGTTTCGGCAATGGTTTCCTTAGAAGAAACCGATGAAAAGACGGCAGCGTATTTATTTGTTACGCCTTTAGGGAGAAACGGTTATCTGGCTGCAAGGCTAGGTATTCCGTCTGTTGCCGCTTTTCTTGTAACCAGCATCCTGCTGCCTGTATTCAAGCTGACTTCTCTTTCTACGGTTGATATTATATTGCTTGCGGCAGGAGGAACATTGCAGGGTATTATTATCTCATTACTGATATTAACGTTTTCATCAAATAAACTGGAGGGCATGGCGGTAACAAAACTGTCTACGCTTATGATTTGCGGCGCAGCTATCCCATTTTTTATAAAACACGATGCACAATATGTACTATCTCCGCTGCCCTCTTTTTGGATTGGAAAAACAATTTGCGAGAATGCAGCGCTTTACATGCTGCCTGTATTCATTTTATCAATTACATGGATTTGTTTTTTGTTAAAACGGTACCTACGTAAGATTTAGAATCCTATTTATTTAAATTTGTAGAAAGAAATGCATGATTCATTCGATTCCAAAAGAACAGTGAGATGGAGGGAGGTGAGAACATGGGAAAGATGATTATTATTTCGTTAGATAAATCAGAAAAAGATATATAACCAAATATTGAAAATCGTTAATGAAGCTGATATCAGCATAGACAGAAAATTGGATGAGAGTCAGCGTGACATACAAGTTGGAGGATTGAAAATCATGCCAGGGCAGCATAAAGTATTAAAACAGGGCAGGGAAATCACTCTGACCAATATGGAATTCCGTATCCTGTATGTGCTGGCACTCCATCAGGGCATAATGCTTTCTAAAGAAAAGATTTATAATTATGTCTGGAATGGGGAATATCTCCAGGATGACAGTAATATCACTTCCTATGTCCACCGCCTTCGGAAAAAAATTGAGGATGACCCAAGGCGGCCGGAATATATTCAGACAGTGCGTGGGGTTGGCTATAAAATAAATTATGTAAAAAGGAGCAGGCAGTGTTCTAAGCAAAAGGCTTGGAACACTGCCTGTTTCTTTTGGAGCATAGATTTGAATTCGGGATGATGTAATATCTGCGGATATGTTAATAATGATAATAAGATTTGAAGGAGGACATGGATATGCAGAATAAAATATGGGAATAAGGGCGACGTTTCATAAGGAAGTTAAAGCCAAAAGACTTTGTAATCAGCCAGAATGAATAATATTAGGGCTTGTGTAAAAGAGATTGTAGATAAAAAATAATCTATTCATAGCGTAGAATCGGCAGAGTTTAGTAACTTTGCCAATTTTTTGATGAGGTTGCAACATAAAATGATGGTAAACAGTATGTATCACGGAATTTGGATGCTCTTTCTAATTAAAACAAAGTGTTCGTTGTGTATTTGTTGGGATTTGTGTAGTATAATTAATTTTAAATGTTGACTGGCAAAGGGACATCCTATTGTAGATAATTTATGCACATGATAGGAAAACAAACCAGAAAGGCAACCATATCAAGGAAAAGGAGCAGAAATGGCTTATAAGATATTGATTATTGATGATGATACCGAACTTCTTAAAATGCTGAAAAAATTTCTGGAAATTAAAAAGTATGAAATCATTACGGCAGAGAATGGATTGGAAGGGTTAAATAAAATAAAACTACAGCCAGATATTATATTACTGGATGTAAATATGCCGAACATTGATGGGATAGAGGTATGCAGGAGGGTACGGGATAAAGTAGTCTGCCCGATTCTGTTTCTGACCGCGCGGGTAGACGAACAAGATGTTATAAATGGGCTTTCTTCAGGAGGCGACGACTACATTTTAAAGCCGTTTAGCCTGAAAGAGCTTGATGCAAGGATTACGGCGCACCTGAAACGGGAAGCACGGCGCAAAGAAAAGACAGAATGCTGCTTTCAAGGAGAACTGTCTATTGATTATAATGCAAAGACCGTGCAGATTCACACAGATTATCTGGAACTGACAAGATTAGAATATGGAATTATTGAATTTTTGTCCATGAATCCAGGGATGGTCTTTGATAAAGACAGGATTTACGAGAAGGTCTGCGGATATGATGCAGAAGGTGACAGCAGGGTAATTACAGAACTAATCCGCCGAATCAGAAAAAAGTTCCAGCAATTTACAGAAACAGAATATATTGAAACCATATGGGGGATGGGATACCGATGGATAAAATAAGAAATCTTTCCGTAAGAAAAACAATTTTTTTATATATGGCGGCTGCCTTATTTTGCGGTTTCCTTATTTCGGCAGTTATTGCCAGAATTGCCGAATGGACACAAATGCATATCTGGTGGAATTATGTGGATGAAGAAGCATATTTTGAAGCAGTAGAAAATGAAGGGCCTTATTATGTGGCGGATATTCCAAGGCCAAGTCCTTATGAGATGACACAGTCAGACTATTTTGTGTCAGAGCTTTGCGATTTTTTACAGACTTATACCGTGCTGATATTATCTATAGCAGGAAGCTGCGTGGCAGTTTTCCTCTTTTACCAAAACAAGTTAAGAAAGCCGATGGAAGAACTGGTACAGGCATCAAAAAAGATTGCCGAGAATCATTTGGATTTTTGCATTTCCTATGAGAATAAGGACGAGATGGGCGAACTTTGCAGGGAGTTTGAGAAGATGCGAAAGCAGCTTGCCAGAAATAATCAGGCATTATGGCGGACGGTTGAGGAGGAAAAGATGCTGCGGGCGGCTATTTCGCACGATATACGCGCCCCATTGTCCGTTTTGAAAGGGTATCAGGAAATGCTGATGGAATATCTGCCAAGCGAAGATATAGATATGGAACAGGCAATGGAAATGCTGTCAGAGAGCGGACGCCAGATTGAACGTATGGATGCCTTTGTAGAAACAATGCGGAAATTGAGCAGTTTAGAAAATCGGCGGTTGACCCCAGAGAATATTTCTTCCAGACAATTAGAGAAGGATATTCAGGGAGAACTTGCCATTTTGGAAAAAGAGTATGGGAAACAATGTATGTTACAAGTGTCTGAATTAAAGGAAGAATTTTACGGGGATAAGGAAATTATTTTAGAAGTAACGGAAAATCTTCTGTCGAATGCCCTGCGTCATGGGAAACGGCAGATTATAATTATGGTAAAGGCTGGATATGAAAAATTAAGTATCTGTGTCATGGATGACGGCGATGGTTTTCGGGAAGATGCAGAAAAAATTACGGAGGCGTTCTATGGGCAGAATGTAAAAGACAGCCTGAAACATGCGGGGCTGGGAATGTATATCAGCAGGCTGTATTGTGAAAAACATGGAGGAAAATTAGTTTTAGGAAATGATGAACAGAGAGGGGCTGTGGTGACAGCAATGTTCCGTCGGATTGCGTAAGCAATCCGGCGTTTTTCTTTTTATTGTCTTTTTGTTGTGATTTTTCTTTTACAATAGAATCACTAAAAAATGAAGGAGGCAAAGTTATGCGGTCAATTTTGAAAAGAGAGGTAAAAAATTATATGAAGAACCCTCTGCTCTGGCTTGGCATCGTTATTGGTGTTTTTATGGTATTTCAAAATGTAAGCCCCTATCTGAACATCCATTATCTCAGGGAAGGGGAAACCATTGTGAATGACTATCCGCAAAGCTATCGGGATGGAGATGTTTCCTGCGGATATGTGCCGACGGAGGAAGGGCTACGGCGGGAAATGTGGGAAGAACGGATAGGGGAAGTCTTGATTTCCGAATTCGAGATGGACAATGAGGAGGAGGGGTCTGTGATTGATGAAATGAAAGGAATGGATATTATGGCAGCCTGCGCCCATCTGGAAGGATATGGCTTCTACGATGCATATTATGAGTATGAGAATACAGCCTACCATAAAGGGACCCGTGAAGAAATCAATTCTTATATTTCAGAAAAGTTGGAAAACAGGGCATTTTCGTACTACTTTTCCAGAAAATTTGCTGATTTTGCAGGGCTGTTTATGGGATTTTTCGCAACCGTTTTATTGTCTGTTTTATTTATGCAGGATACGAGGAGAAATACCTATGAGCTTCTTCATACAAAGCCTGTCAGCGCAGGAAAATATCTATCTGGCAAAGTGGGAGGCGGTTTTCAGTCTGCCTGATAATATGTGCGGCCTTAAATCTTATATTTTTTGGTATTTGCCTTGTATCAACGAGAAACAGCAGTTTTGAAGTTCATTTGAAGGACTTTTTATTGGTAAGCGTTTTATATATTCTGCCAAATATGCTGATGATTGTAAGCGTTTACAAGCCTGATTTCATTGCTGTTTAAAAGCCCGCTGCCAGCAGTGCCGCTTTTGTTTCTTTATATCGTGTATTCCAATATGGGAAGCAGGAATGCGGAAGGCATCTATGGATATTATGGCAGACCGTTAGCGATTATGGTGCGGTTTCCAGGAGGTTTTTTTGATACTGCCCCTCCGCCAATGGCATTGCTGAATCAGAGTTTCCTCATCTTAGCCGCAATCTGCATCATCTTTCTTTCAATGCAGATATGGAAAAGGAGGCGGGTATATTGATACGTGAAATGAAAATCTCCCTGACCTTCCAAAAGCAGGCTTATGCAGTATTTTTTGTCATAATCTTAAGCCTTGTCAGAGGGATAACTTATTCTGATGAAATAGGAATTGCGTTAGAAGCACCAATGGCAATCCTTGCTTTCACATTCTGTGCAGATACCTATACGCAGGAAATTGCCAGCAAGCGGTCAGAGATTTGGCGGCTATGCCCCATGAAAAAAAGAATGAATTCTATTTACAGACGGATTGTGATACAGGAAATGTTCTTACTGGCCGTTGCAGCCACCTCATATGGATTGTTTTTTCTATTCCAAAATCCAAACATAAATGGGATGGGGCAAAGTGGTATAGAAAATGAAATATGCCAGTTCTTTGTATATTTTGCTGCTATCGCTGTCACGCTTGGCTTCTGGGGGCTTTTATCAAATCTGTTTTCCTGCCTGTTTCGGAATATGTGGGTGGGAATCGGGGGCTGCATGGTGCTGTGGCTGATTACAAATTCGAGCATCGGTGACAGAACCTTTAAAGCATGGAACCTATTCTCCTATACCTTCAGGAAGTTAGAGAACAGTAGCGATTTTAGCTGGATATGCGGGAAAGTTGTTTGTATTTGTATTGGAATCATGGCAGTAGTGGCACTGCCTAAAATCATCAAGAAAAGAGGTTAAGACTATGGGAATTAAGATAGAGGATTTAACAGTAACATTCCGAAATGATGTAACAGCAATCAATCATGCAGATTTGGAAATTCCAAAGGGGATTTTTGGGCTGCTAGGGGAAAACGGGGCAGGAAAAACAACGCTCATGCGGGTGCTTACAACTGTGTTATCACCAACCAGTGGTACAGTAATCTTAGATGGAATACTTTATAGCGAGGGGAATTTTGAAAAAATACAGAGAAAGATAGGATATCTGCCGCAGGAGATAGACCTATATCCAAACCTGTCAGTACAAGAATGTCTGGAATATATGGGGGACTTATCTGGCATACCCAGACAAACATATAAAGAACACATCGAATATTATCTTGAAAAGACAAGCTTGTCAGGGCATCGCAGAAAGAAGATGAAACAATTGTCGGGCGGCATGAAACGGAGAGTCGGGCTTATTCAGGCACTTTTAAATGAGCCAGAATTTTTAATTGTTGATGAACCAACAACTGGATTAGACCCTGAAGAACGTATCCGCATCAGAAATCTGTTGGTTGATTTTTCAGAAGGGCGTACCGTTTTGTTTTCCACCCATGTAGTGGAAGATTTGGTAGCTACCTGCAATCAGCTTGCAGTTATGAAAAATGGGAAATTCCTTTATTCAGGAAACATGAAAGAATTATTGGAACAGGCAAGAGGTCATATTTGGATTTATAAAACAAAAGATGAAGGGACTGCAAGGGAACTGGAAAAAAAATATCATGTTTCATCGAAACAGTATGTAGGGGACGAATTACAAATGAAATTAATCAGTGAAATGCCACCAAAAATGGAATGCAGTTCTTGTGAAGCAACGCTGGAGGATGCTTACATTTATCTTACGAACAAAGAACTATAATTGCAATAAACCTAAACAGGGTCAATGAATTTGTCTGTAAAGTTATCATTACTCATTTACACTGTTTTTATAGTTAGAAATATAAGGGGTGTTTATGTTTTTGCAAGAAATAATCATAGGGGGACTTAATATTGTTTTTGTAGGGCAGTAGAGAATATACCTGTCCTCAAAATGGAAATAGAATATCAGCTGCAGATATTCTGTGCCTGGCAGGAAAAATCTCCATTAAACCAGACAGGAAGTAGTCGTATGCAGTTCATTCCTTTGATGCTTTATGCTTTTCGGTGGAACATCGAAAAAAGTCGAAACACACATAAAATCAAAAGCTATCATTAAGGTTTTAAAACAACTGATTCAACATCAGGGATATCATTTATAAAGTTGTAAAGTGGTGTGATTACATAGAATACTATAATAATCACCAGTATCAAAAACGCTTAAACTGTATGACACCGATAGAATATAGAAAACATTTAGCATGTGCAGCGTAAGAATACTGCCAACCACAAAAATGTGATTGGCAGCTATAATTTTTGTTTTTTCCACTGTCTACTTGACAGGGAGCAATTCAGTTTTTATTATTTCACTTGGCTACCTAGAAGGGAACATATCAAAAAGGCAAGGCCATAATGTAATTTACATTTCAAAGCAGCTATGCCTATTGACAAAGCAGAAAAATAACAATATATTTATAGAAAGAAGTATTGTCAACCCAAAGTTTTCCAAAACTGTAAAGTTAAGCTAAATATATGAACAGAAAATTAAGATTGGCTGCCAGCTAGTAAAGAACATAAAACTATTATTTTATGGCAGAGCCAAGCCACATAAGTTCAAAACCTATGAAGATGAAGTAATCTATTGTGGAAGAATTTTTGAATTTTTAATATTTTGCTCATTCAGAGAAATGATGTATTTGCCAGAAAAGATTTTAATTCCTTAGTGGTAGATAGCAAACAGCTCCTTTTAGGTGAATTGATTTTGGCAACTAAATGATACGATCAGGAGTTGGCTGTTACTATAAATTTAGTAGTGATCAAGAGGTAAGCCATGCCTCTCAAACCTGCATAGATACTGAATATGCAGCGTTTTGCACATGGCTAAAATTTATAAAGAGGAGGTAATAAAATTGAAAAAACGAATTGTAACAATTGCATTGGCAGTGTCCGTATGCTTTTCTTCTCAGTCAGTGGCATACGCATGGCAAGATGCCCCTTTGCTGCAAGAGGATGTTCTTGTGGAAGAATCCCTATCTGGACCGGTCACACGTGAAGCAGAGTGCCCATCTCCAGCGGAAGCTTATGAGGCCATGATTGCGCTGAAGGACAGGGAAGAGTATAAGGAGGGTACGACTTGGACCAACGATGAACCTTATTCAGACTCAAAGGGATATTATCGTTGGAAGGGCGGTCCCCTTGGTGGGGCAAATATTGTTGCTGTAGGCTGTGTCGCCTTTTCTTTTATACTTAGTGATGAGGCATTTGGCAGTCTGCCAGCCAGAATGTATGGAGAGGGTGCGTTTCAATATGAGGATATAAAAGTCGGGGATATCCTGCGGGTAAATGGTGACACCCATACTGTAATTGTGCTTGAGGTCGACGAAGTAGGTGTGGTTGTGGCTGAGGGAAATATCAGCACAGGAGACCACATAGGTAAAGTTCATTGGGGGAGAGCAATCTCTAAGGAAGAGGTGATGAGAACCACCAGCCATTACATCACCCGCTATCCAGAAAATTATATCCCGCCAGATGATCCCGAGGCTAATGTATCAATTGCAAATGGAACTCTTGACGGAGGCCTAAAATGGAATCTGACCAAGGCTGGTACACTATCTATCTCTGGTACGGGAGCTATGCCGGATTTCGGCGGTACGGGGGATCAGCCGTGGATTGAAAACAGTGATAAGATCCGCAAGGTTGTGATTGGGGATGGCGTTACCAATATTGGTTCCTGCGCTTTTTGGAACTGCGGGGTTCTTGGGGTAGTGATTTCTCCCAGTGTGACGACAATTGGCAATAGCGCTTTCCGTGGTTCTTCGATCATTTCTGTGACTATTCCATCAAATGTGAAAACTATTGGAGACAGCGCTTTCCGAGAATGTAAGAATCTTAGTGCAGTGACTTTTTCAGAAGGGTTGGAGACCATCAGTCAAAATGCTTTCCGCTCTTGCGAAAGTCTCACTACCATAGAGTTGCCTGCAAGTATTGGAGAGGTGGGAGCCGCTGCATTTATTCAATGCCAGAAATTGACAATCGCCACATTTGCGCCTGGAAGCAAGCAGGTAAAGATGGGCGACAATATGTTTGCAGGATGTTACTATCTGATGAAAGTAACACTGCCCAAAAGTATAGACCGCATTAGTGAGGGGATGTTTCAGAATTGTCTGACGCTTGCCGGAGTGGAAATTCCTCAAGGCGCGGAGAGCATAGAACCATCAGCATTTGCTTCCTGCACTTCCTTTACCACAGTTGTTATTCCAGATAGTGTCACGGCAATAGGGACGGCTGCATTCTCATCTTGTCGTCTGTCTGATATATACTTTACTGGCACTGAAGCGCAGTGGAACAGCATCAGTAAATCAGCAGATAACATGGTGGCAATGTCAAAGGCGAAGATGCATTATAACTATACTCCTCCCACCAGTCCTGATCCGGGAGGAGATAACCCAGGAGGAGACAATCCAGGAGGAGACAATCCAGGAGGAGATAACCCAGGAGGGGACAATCCAGGAGGAGATAACCCAGGGGGAGACAATCCAGGAGGAGACAATCCGGGAGGAGATAACCCGGGAGGAGACAATCCAGGAGGAGATAACCCAGGAGGAGACAATCCAGGAGGAGACAATCCGGGAGGAGATAACCCAGGAGGAGATAACCCAGGAGGGGACAATCCAGGAGGAGATAACCCAGGAGGAGATAATCCAGGAAACGAGGATAATCCAGGAAACGTTGCTGATATTTCTAAAGCGACTGTCACATTGACCAAAACAAGCTACATTTACGATGGAAAACCCAAGACACCATCTGTAATCGTAAAGCTGGATGGTAAAACATTAGTTTTAAATACAGACTATACAATTTCTTATAGTAACAATATCAAAGTAGGAACAGCTGCTGTAACTATTACAGGTAAGGGAAATTATACTGGCAGCAAGACAGCCAGCTTTACAATTACGAAACCACAGGAGCCAGCAGCATCTATTACATGTAGGAAAACTGTATATGAAGTTGCATATGGTGCAAAGCCATTCAAAATCAATGCATCATCCAATAGCAAAATGACCTTTACAAGCTCCAAGAAAAAGATTGCCGCTGTGGATAAGAATACTGGAAAAGTAACAATCAAAGATACAGGGGTTGCTACTATAACCATCAAGGCAGGAGAAGCTACTAAGAAAGTGACAATCAAGGTAAATCCAAAGAAGCAGTCTGTAAAATCTATAAAGGCAGTAAAGGGCAAAAAACTGATCGTGAAATGGCCTACGGATAAGAGAGCGTCGGGATATCAGATTCAAATAAGCACAGATAAGAAATTTAAGAAAAACTTGAAATCTAAGAGGATATCAAAAACTTCTTACACATTCTCTAAGCTGAAAACAGGTAAGAAGTATTATGTAAGAGTACGCAGTTATAAGAAATCTGGCAAAGATATTTTAAACGGCACCTGGAGCAAAGTAAAATTAAGCAGCAAGATTAAGAAATAAGTACTAAAGTATGAAACAAAATTTATTGTTTCTAGTTCTTATTATAAGATATTAAGATGTAGGAAGAATGACCGTCCAGTTAGTTGCTGGGCGGTTATTTTATTGAAAAAATATTATATATTGAGATTTTCATCTCCCCACTGTTTCATATGTTCAAAGACAGGAATGAAACTTTTCCCAAAATCAGTAAGGTTATATTCCACATGGGGAGGGATTTCTTTATAGTCATGGCGAGTAATAAAGCCATCTGCCTGTAATTCACGAAGTTGCTTTGTCAGGCTTGATTCAGTGATATCCCCAATTTGTCTGCGAAGTTTTCCGAAACGGTGTATGTCTTGAAAGGCGATATAATAAATGATTTCTATTTTCCATTTACCTCTTAAAATTTTTTGTATGGTAGAAACTGTTTTGCAGCGTTCAATTGATCATGTGCTTTTTTCACATTTATCCCTTTTTTTTGAAGAAAGCATAGCACACTAATTTGTAAAATCAATATATATATTTTTAAGTTTTTCCATTTTTAAAAGACAAACACTCCAGTGTCCGCTATTTTAAAGTGATCAAACAAATTTAGCTTCTGTGATTTTACTTTTTTTCGGAAAGAAACTGCTTATGCCTTTCCAACTCATGGACAGAAACTGTCAGCCCGATATATTCTGCCGCAAGCATGGCAAACAGGTTCAGGCTACGGATTGACTTCAGGGACATTACCCGTAAATCATATAGTTCAAACTGCTGTTTCTTGAACTTGGAATATCCCCCCTATACGCCATCTCATTCGATATACTTTTGTTATGATTGTATCTTCTGGCAACCTCCATAATATTTGATACAGTTATACCATGCGCGTCGTCCCGAAGATATAGAAACTTGAGAAGATGAATTTATAGACATTACAATAAAAAATGTACTTACAAATGGCATCTATAATGACTTGGGCTTCAGGGTAAGAGATAAAATTATGATCCTTGTAGAACAACAATCATCCTGGACAATGAATATCATTGTACGTGCACTTATGTATCTGATCCAGACTTACCATGATTATTTTGAAGAACAGGATGCAGATCTATATGGAAGTAAGAAGGTCCATGTGCCAGAAGCAGAATTGTATGTAATCTATACTGGGGAACGAGTAAGCAGACCAGAAACCATTTCATTTTCCAAGGAATTTTTCCGCCGTAAATTTTTACAAAGCAGGGAAAAGGAGATTATATCTATTATGATGACGTTGTTTGATGAAGAGAAGATCATGCGAACCCATATTGCAAGTGAAAAGAAAGAGGCATCAAAAGAAACTGCACAGAAAGCAGCTGAAAAAAAGTTAAAGGTAGGGAAAATGTCAACAGAGGAGATCGCTGGATGTTTTTCGGAACTTTCTGTGGAAGAGGTTCAAGAAATCGAAAAGAGATTGTTTCAAACCACATAATATTTTAAAGTAGATAAAAATGAAAACTATATAGATACCCCAGATGTGTATAAATACATCTGGGGTTATTCATATACTGGGGTGCAGAAGGAGATTTACTATTTACGCAGCTTGTCTCACACAGTGAATAGGGAAGAAAACCTTCCCTACTCAATTTATGGAAATGACAGTAAAAGATTCAGAATTAATAGATAAAATATATTCTGCTATTTGTGCTAATACCAACAGAAGGAATGCTTCTTTCCATCTGATGTGTTGGTGAAAATAAGAGAATCTTATGATCATTTCTTCCTCTTTGAAAATTGAATCATATTACAAACATAAATACTATAAAACATCATTTTATTTCATAGATTGTTCATCAGTCGTATAGTCCAATCCGATCAGCGAAGATGTACTTGCTTCTGTTAAATCTTCTACCCCACGCAGAGTACGGTTAATTGCTCTTGTACGTCTACCCACAATTTCGGCAAGTGTTTTGTCTGCAGTCTGAATCTGCTTTTGTGCTTTGTCAAGCATATCTCCAAATTTAATAAATTCTGATTTCACAGCACGGAGCGTATCCCATACTTCCTGTGACCGTTGTTCAATTGCAAGTGTCTGAAAACCCATTTGCAGAGATGCAAGAAATGCGGAAAGCGTAGTTGCGCCAACTGCTGTAATTTTATATTTATCACGAAGTTCCTCAAATAAAGCTGCATTTTGAACTACTTCTGCGTATAGTCCTTCCGTTGGCAAAAACATTAGTGCAAAATCAGTCGTCTTTGGAGGCACTATATATTTATCATGGATATCTTTTGCAAAAGCACGGATTTTTATTGCAAGTGAACGTCTCGCCTCCTCCATTGCCTGCTTATCCTCTGCATCAATCAACCGATTATAATCCTCAATCGGAAACTTACTGTCAATTGGCAGAAGCAACGGTGCATCATTATTGCCTGGAAGTTTTACAGCAAATTCTACACGTTTGCCATCTGTAATCTCCACATTCATTAGATATTGATTTGGTGCAAGAATATCAGAGAGTAATTTTTCAAGGCGAACCTCACCATATGTACCACGCTCTTTTACATTGGTAAGGGCGTTTTTCAATGACTTTGCATCAGCAGCGAGAGCTTTCATCTCACCCAGTCCTTGTCCTACACTCTCAAGCTGTTTGCTAACCAATTCAAAGGACTGTGCAAGACGGGTTTCAAGTGTTTTTTGCAACTTTTCATCCACCACACCTTGTATTTGTTCCAGTCGCCTTTCATTACTTTCCTGTAAGGATTTTATTTTATGTTCAAGTGTAACGTTGATTTTTTCAATATTCTCTGCATTCGCACGTTGAATAGAAGAAAGACGGTTGTCTACTTGCTCGCCAAATGTGTGAAGCTGGTTATTCTGTTCCTCACGGTTCGTTTGCAGAGAATTCGTTATTGTTCTTCTAATCTGCTCATTGCTGTCTGCGCCAGTTTTTTGAATAGCCATTAATTGTGTTCCCATCTGCTGTTGAAACTCAGCAAGCTGTTGATTGACCTCTTTACGATTTTCCGATAGTGTGTCTTGAATACTCTTTTGTATCACACCAAAACGCTCAAACTGCTCTGTTGCACCATTAGCAATTTGTTTCTGTACACCATTACGTTGCTCCTCAGCGGTACGTTTTAGTAGAGTTATTATTTCGCCAATATCGGATTTCTTACGTCCTAGTATCTGCAATATAATAGTCACCAAAAGTAAAATAACAGTTACAATACCTAAAATTTCTGACAATCCCATTTCTTATTTTCTCCTTAAATAATATTTTATTTCATATCATACAACATTTATGTGCATATATCAATGTGTAGAAAATTTTTGTGTTTCCCCATTTTGTAATTTATAGTACCAAGAGGTTTCCATCGAAAAGTGATGGAAACACTTTGTACATAAAAGCGCTCTGGAAAGCTAGCTTTTCAGACGCTTTTTATGCAAGATGTCTATGCTGCCAAAGAAGCAAGACCTAATTGTATAAGATTGCATTTAAAAATTCATTCCTGTGAGCAAGTAGCCATGCTTGTATGGATAATTGAAAACTGCCGAGAGGCTCAAAACCCGTTTTAAATAATATTTTTTGATTTTTCTAGTGCAATTTGTATGCAGTGTCCCCTGGTCATCTTAGGTAACAGGAGCTTTTGGTACATTTAATAGAAATAAAAAATAGGAGAACTTAAAGCACAATAATGAAATAGATACTACAAAAAAGTACAGTACTTGTAAAATCATTGATCGAAAGTATAATTAGTGTAAAACATAGGAAACACCCCAAGGGTATACCTATATGCGCAGAAAACAGCGCAAGAATAAGGAAACACCCCAAGGGTATACCTATATGCGCAGAAAACAGCGCAAGAATAAGGAAACACCCCAAGGGTATACCTATATGCGCAGAAAACAGCGCAAGAATAAGGAAAGGAGAGGTTTTTATGCATTATACAGGAACAATTTGGCGTCCACCATATGAAGTTACATCACTGCTATTAGAAGTAACGGCTGGTTGTACACATCATAAATGCAAGTTTTGTACTTTGTATCATGATCTACCGTTCAATTTTAGGATGTCCCCTATGGAGGTTATTGAGTACGATTTACAGGAGGTAAACAAATCAATCAAAGGTAGGAATTGTAAAAATATTGAGCGAGTGTTTCTAACTGGGGCTAATCCGTTCGTTTTGTCCTATGACAAATTAACTGCGATTGCTGAGCTGATTCACAAATATCTTCCGTCTGTAAAATCTATTGGTTCATTTGCAAGGATTACAGATGTTATGCCTAAAACGGATAGAGAGCTTGCCAAATTGTGTGCTTTGGGATATGATGGTCTGACAATCGGAATAGAAACAGGTGATGACGAAGCTTTGCGATTTATGAACAAGGGATATACTTCGGCCGATATTATAGAGCAATGTCAAAGATTAGATGCAGCAGGAATTCATTATAGTTTCTTTTATCTGGTAAGTATTTCAGGAGCAGGTCGTGGAGAAATCGGAGCAAAATTAACTGCTGCTATATGCAATCAGATACATCCTACACTCATCGGAGCCAATATGCTTACAATTTATTCAGATTCTGAACTTTATGTTGAAATACAAAATGGCAATTGGCAGGAAGAGGGTGAACTTGAAAAATACAAAGAAGTTCGGACACTGATAGAAAATTTACAGATAAGCACAACATTTGCAGCAATGGGAGCATCCAATGCATATCAATTTCATGGACAACTGCCGAAAGATAAGAGAAAGCTTCTGGCATTTCTTGATAAAATTATAGGAAATGTCAGTGAAGAAGAATTACAGCGATATAGAAAAAGCGTTTATCATTTATAAGAAAGCTGATGTATTAGAGCAGTGTACGAAGTTAGATGAAACAAAGACAGAGCATTAATTTCATAACGTGAATTATTCTTTTGCTATGCGTTCTATTTCGTGGTGGTAAAAATCAATTTTATCATCCAATTTTGCCAGGTGTTTCTGCAGTACCTTTATCTGCTCATTTAGTGATTCACGGTGCATGGTCAGCATTTTCATTCTTTCGTTAAGGCTAAGGTCGCCTTCCGCCCGCAGTTTGGCATAATGTTGTATTTGTTTGATCGGCATACCAGTATCTTTCAGACGTTTGATAAATTCGATCCATACAAGGTCTTTGTCTGAATAATAGCGGCGGTTGTTGGAATTGCGTTTTGGAGTAATTAAATTTTCATGTTCATAGTAACGCAAGGTATGAATTCCTAAATTTGTCAGCTTTGAAAATTCTCCTATGGAATATTCCAAAAAAATCACCTCTCATCTCTTGACATAGAGTTTACTCTACATTGTATGTTTGTATTATATCAAGAAAGAGGAGGATTTGTAAATGGTTCAGAATACAGACAGATACACCGTAATCACGGGAGCAAGTTCGGGAATAGGTTATGAAACTGCAAAAGCTTTTGCAGAGCGTGGTAGTAATTTAATCCTCATTGCCCGTAGAAGAGACAGGTTGGAGAAATTACGACAGGAGATTCTAATGTTATATCCAATGCTTGATATTGTGATTAAAGTTATGGATTTATCGGTTTCAAAAAATATTTTCCAATTGTATGACAGTATCAAATCATATCCTTTAAGAACATGGATTAATAATGTAGGATTTGGGAGTTATAGCAGTGTTGAAAATCAGGATCTAACTAAAATCAGGCGGATGCTTCATTTGAATGTGGAAACCCTTACGGTGTTTTCTTCCCTGTTTGTCCGTGATTTCAAAGATATAGAGGACACACAGCTTATCAATGTTTCATCCTGCGGCTATACGATTGTACCTAATGCAGTGACGTATTGTGCGGCAAAATTTTATGTCAGTGCTTTCACGGAAGGTTTGGCATGGGAATTGAAAGCCAATGATGCCAAAATGCAGGCAAAAGTATTGGCACCTGCTGCAACAAAAACAGAGTTTGGAAAAATTGCAAATGATGTTAGGGAATATAATTATGATAAATTATTTGGAACTTACCATACGAGTACACAGGCAGCAACATTTCTGCTTAAGTTGTATGATAGTGATAAAGCTGTGGGTATAGTGGACAGGGAAACTTTTTCATTTCATTTGTACGAACCTCAATTTCAATATGCAGGCAATTCAAGACATAATCAGAAAATGTAATGAGTCGTATAGGTCTTCAGTGTGATAAAAAAGGAAAAACAGAGACACTTATTCTTAAGTTTGTTATTTCATATTGTTTGATAAAGATTTGAGATAAGAAAAGAGTTTAATGGTTAGTGATTGATAAATGTGCAGCAAGAAGGAGAAAAGATAATGCAAGGTCATACAGTACATATTGTTTCACAGGCTATTCGCTTTATAGAGGAACATTTGCATGAAAAGATGGATTTGGATATGGTGGCCTTGGCATGTCACTATTCCAAATACCATCTGCATCGGATTTTTACAAATACCGTTGGCTTGACCATACACGATTACACCAAACGGCGGCAGCTTACAGAGGCAGCAAAACTGCTTATATACTCTGAAAAACCGATTATAGAGATCGCTTTTATGAGCGGATATAAAAGTCAACAGGCATTTACAGATATTTTTAAAGCAATGTATAAGACGTCCCCTGCGGGATATCGAGCAACGAAACGCTTCTATCCGTTACAGTTTGAAATTCAACTGAGGGAGGAACCTGCCAAAATGGATTTAACAAAAGATAATATAAAATTTGCCACGCCCGCAGATATAGATGACTGGATG
The DNA here is from genome assembly GCA_910575005.1 of Lachnospiraceae bacterium. Lineage (GTDB taxonomy): Bacteria > Bacillota > Clostridia > Lachnospirales > Lachnospiraceae > Petralouisia. The sequence continues at coordinate 25,700 of CAJTCL010000006.1, forward strand.
AAATTGGTAAAACTAACGATTGACGGATATCCATGTCTGGACAAAAAACAATATATCGAAAATTTGTATCAATATATTATGCATAAACAAGCTTTTATTCTGCGGGATGATTGTCTGGTAATCGGTGTAATGGGATTTTCACCCAATACAGATAGTATTGATTATTTAGCTGTCCATCCGCAGTACCGATATCTTGGCATCATAGAGCTGTTTCTTGACAAGCTGAAGGATGAATTGCTTCACAGGCAAGCAGTTACTTTGACAACATATCGTGCAGGCGATAAGGCAGATACGGGTTATCGGGAGGAATATCTTCGTCTTGGATTTACAGAACAGGAACTGCTTGTGGAATATGGCTATCCGACACAGCGTTTTGTAAAAGTTTTAACGCCATAAACCATCTGATTGTTGACTTGGAAACGATGTTTGTGGCAGTACTGTTATCAAAAAATGAAAAGGCAGAGGAATTTTAAATCAATTTCATATTACTTGTCACACAGACAAAGGAATGGTGTCTAATTAAGTAGGAGGTAAAAATCTATGCATAAACGAAAGAATGAAGAATTACAGGCTCTAGTTGAGCAAGCTACCGCAGGAGATAAAAAAGCCCTGGAAACACTCATCACAGGTGTGCAGGATATTGTCTTTAATTTATCTTTGCGAATGCTTGGTACATTTGCAGATGCACAGGATGCCACGCAGGACATCTTATTGAAAATGATTACACATCTGTCATCTTTCAGAGGTGAGAGTTCATTTACAACATGGGTATTCAGCATTGCAGCTAATCATCTGAAAAATTACAAAAAGCATATGTTTGCCCGTTATCCGCTTAGTTTTGAATATTATGGGGATGATATAGAAAACGGAAAAATACGGGATGTGCCAGATTTAACGCAGAATGTAGAAAAGGATATATTAGCGGAAGAACTGAAAATGTCCTGTACTAATGTAATGCTGCAATGCCTTGACGTGGAAAGCAGATGTATTTTCATATTAGGTACAATGTTTAAGATTGACAGCCGCATTGCGGGAGATATTTTGGAAATGACTCCAGAGGCGTATCGTCAGCGACTTTCCAGAATACGCAAAAAAATGGCGGATTTTCTGGGACAGTATTGTGGGGAATATGGTAAAGGCGGGTGTAAATGTAAAGACAGGGTTAATTATGCAATACAAAACCACAGGATAAACCCACTGCAGCTGGATTATATGACAGCTACGGAAATCCCCATTCAAACTATAATGGATGTGAAAAATGCTATGGAGGATATTGACGATCTATCACAGGATTTTTCGTTCTGTAAACCTTATCAATCTCCCGAACGCACGAAACATCTGATACAGGAATTTTTAGATTCCACGCAGTTTTCCGTTATCCAAAACTCATAAAGGAGATGACAGATTATGAATACACAGATAATTATTGATTATTTATCAGCATTGAGTGTGAATAATAACCGTGAATGGTATCATGCGAACAAGGATGACTATAAAAAAGCTAATGCTGAATTTGAAGAACTGTTGCAGGCATTGATGCTGGAAATTGGAAAATTTGACAGCAGTATTTTGCATAACAATCCCAAAGACCTTACATTTAAGATTGTAAGAGATACTCGTTTCAGCCATGACAAATCGCCTTATAATCCGGCTTTTCGAGCTCACATTGCCCCTAAGGGTAAGCTTCCGGTTCCAGTCGGATATTATCTTATGATAAAGCCTGGCAATCAGTCTTTTTTAGGAGGAGGCTTGTTTGCAGATATGTTTAAGGATGCAACGAAAATGGTGCGGGATTATATTGTAAAAAATGGTGAAGAATGGGAGAAAGTGATACATGCACCAGAATTTGAAAAATATTTTACGGTACAGGGAACAGCATTAAAGAATGTTCCTGCGGGTTATGAGAAAGAACACCCGCAAGCGGAATATCTAAAATTTAAGAGTTGGTATCTGGAATATCCGTTAAAAGATGAAGAGTTGAACAATGCAGAAACATTTTCTACAAAGGCAGCAGAAATTTTCCGAATGATGAAACCTTTTAATGACTATTTGAACAAGGCGCTTGTAGATTTTCAGATGCCGGCAAGGTGACAGCCAGGGGAATAATGGGCCAGAAATTTATTATTGATACATGCAAGTAACTCACCACCGATAGAGACGGGAGTCATTCCCATCTGATATAGCACAAAGTGTACGTTACCGTTGATCAGGCGGAATTAGGGAACCAGACTCAGAGCTGACAGACTTGTGAGAAATCACAGTTTGTCAGCTTTCTTTATATCTAGAAACAATAAGTCATTTTTTTAATGCATTCACATGCCTATCAGCGGCGGGGGCGAATATGGAAGTTTAAGTTACTGTATTGAGGGAATAAGTGCAGCTTATCATTTGTTTGTGTTTCGAAAAATATATTGACTTTACGACACGTATGTCGTATAATAATTTCAGACATATATGTCGGAAAAGGAATTGACTATGAATAAAAGAGGACAAGAAACAAGAAATCATATCAAAGAATGTGCATATTCTTTATTTGCCCAAAAGGGTTTTAAACAGGTGACAATGAAAGATATCTGTGAGGCGGCGAACATTAGCCGTGGAGGTCTATATTGTCATTACGAAAGTACACGTCAAATATTTCAAGAGATGATCAATGATATGATGAGCCGGCAGGACCATGAATTTGACAGGAAAATAAATCAAAATCAATCTGCCGTGACAATCTTGGATGAGATTTTAGAAGTCTATCAAAAAGAAATGCTTGACAGCCAGTCATCATTGAGCATAGCAATCTATGAATATTTTAGCATCCATGACATTGCAAGCCAAAAAAATACATTATATGAACAGTATTTAATTTCCGCAAATACATGGAAAAAGTTGATAAAGTATGGCATTGACAGAGGGGAATTTCAAGATGTGGATATAGATGCAGTTTATGATTTAATCGTTTTTTCCTATCAAGGGGTGAGAATGTACAGCAAATTGATGCCTATGGATGAAGAGATACCGTTAAGAATCATTCGTCAAATTAAAAAAATACTAGTACAACAAAAATAAAGGAGTGAGTGTGATGGCAACAATCTTTCATCATTTTTGTAAAGATCGAGATGCGTTTATCAATCCTTGTGATACTACTGAGAAAATTGCTGGTTTTCCAGAGGTATGTATCACTACATTTTCAGAAGGTATCATAAAAGATTTTACCAAGAATAACGCCGCGAAAATAATTGCAAATCTGTATTCTGCAAATGGGGCAATACCTGTATATGAAATTGAATATGGAAATAAAAAGATGGGATTATTCTTGTCTCGGGTAGGGGCGCCTGCCTGTGCAGCTGGTCTGGAAGAAGTTATAGCTTTAGGAGCAAAAAAGATCGTACAATTTGGCTGCTGTGGGATATTAGATCAATCTCGTGTAGGTGATAAAATAATCATTCCCTCTTCAGCCGTCAGGGATGAGGGCACAAGTTACCATTATATTTCAAGCAGTGAGGAAATAAGTGCAGATCATGCTTTGATTGATCTGACAGTAAAATGTTTAGAAAGACACCAGATTCCATATGTAGTGGGGAAAGTTTGGACCACAGATGCGATATACAGGGAGACGCAGGCAGTGATTACAGAGCGAAAAAAACAAGGCTGTATTGCCGTTGAGATGGAGTGTTCGGCCTCTTTAGCTGTGGCAGCATTTAGAGGGATACCAATAATTCAGTTTTTCTATGGAGCAGACAGCTTAGATGCAGAGCAGTGGGAAATCAGAGATTTAACAGATTATGGAATCAGCTATGGTGATAAATATATGGCAATCGCTTTAGAATGTGGAATGGCATTTTCTAATTTTATTAGTTAAAAATCGAAGTTAGAAACAGGGAGGATTGTTATATAAATGAATGGTATGTCTTATTTATCATACCCAAGGGCACTCCATCATGCCATGCGGCGTGTTATAAGTTATAGTGAAATAGGGCTAAGGATAGATGGAGATACCAACATAAAAAATATCGTTACGATTATAAAAGATCAAATGCAGAGCTGATCAGCTTGGGGAGTAAACCACAGGTCGTCAGCTCTGTTTCTATGGAAATCAGAATTGTCGAATGATTGACATTAGTGTAAGAGTGAATTATAATTTTTCAAAGTAATAAAGCTCTAAACAGTTAAAATATTTGACTCAAAAGCATCTAAGACACTAGAATATATCAGGATAATTGATAAAGGGGGAGAGCAGTTTGAAATCAAATTTTGCATTTTTAAATGGGACTTTTCCAGTTCTTGCGAATTTTGGAGAATTGGCAGAAAAATATTTGTACAATGATTCCAATTCTTGTTTCATGAAGTTAGGCATGATTGGGGAGACGATGGTCAATCTGATTTTTACCTATGACAAAATTCCATTGCCCAGAGATAACACGGCGGTGGCTAGGATTGATACATTGCTGCGGGAAGGCATGATTGCCCGTGATTTGGCAGATATTCTCCATACTTTGCGCAAAATTAGAAATAGAGCTGTCCATGAAAATTATGCTTCCGTGGAGGATGGGAAGACATTAATTCAGATGGCATACAGTCTTTGTGAATGGTTTATGCAGACATACGGTGATTGGAATTATCAGAATCAGCCGTTTTTGATGCCCTCTAAACATCAAGAATCTGTCCAAGCAGACAAGGCGAAAGAACAGGCGAAGGAAATCAAACTGATCGAAGAAGCATCGAAAGCTGCAGAGCTGGCGCCCATTGTGGCAAAGGATCAAAGAAAGAAACAGGCGGGTAAGGCGGCAAGCCAAAGAATAAAATCGGAAGCAGAAACGCGTTATTTGATTGATGAACAGCTGCGTAAGGTCGGCTGGGAGGCAGATACCGAAAAGCTGCGCTATTCTAAGGGTACACGTCCCACAAAAGGACATAATATTGCGATCGCTGAATGGCCCACAGATTCTACGGTTGGCAGGAAGGGATATGTTGATTATGCACTGTTTATTGGCACACAGATGGTAGCAACGATTGAGGCCAAGGCCATCCATAAGGATATTCCTTCTGTGATTGATTATCAGTGTAAGGATTATTCCAGAAATATCAGAAATGCAGACGCTAATTTCCAGATTGGCAAATGGGGAAATTATAAAGTTCCATTTACATTTGCTACCAATGGAAGGCCATATTTAGAACAGTATGACACCAAAAGCGGTATTTGGTTTCTTGACTTAAGACAGCCTGATAACAGCCCCAAGGCCCTAAAAGGCTGGATGCGTCCATCTGGTATGTTAGAATTGCTGGAAAAAGATATCGCAGGATGTAATCAAGCCTTGCAGAATATGTCTTATGATTTGCTGTGTGACAAGGACGGTTTAAACTTGCGTGAATATCAGCTAAAAGCAATTGGGGCTGCAGAGAAGGCGATTGTCAATGGCCAACAGAATATTTTGCTGGCTATGGCCACAGGTACAGGGAAAACCCGTACCATATTGGGAATGATTTATCGTTTTCTAAAAACAGGGCGTTTCCGCAGAATTTTATTCCTTGTGGACAGAAATTCATTGGGGGAACAAGCTTTTGATGTATTTAAAGAAGTTAAATTAGAGGAGTTAATGACTCTGAATGATATTTATAATATAAAAGGACTGGAAGAGAAGGAAATTGACCGTGAAACCCGCATTCAGGTGGCCACTGTGCAAAGTATGGTAAAACGCATTCTCTATAATACTGATGAGGCTATGCCAGCGGTTACAGATTTTGATCTGGTGATTATTGATGAAGCACACCGCGGATATATATTGGATAAAGAAATGGGGGAAGATGAAATTTTGTACCGCGACCAGATCGACTACCAGAGTAAATATCGCTCAGTGGTGGAATATTTTGATTCTGTAAAAATTGCATTGACCGCGACGCCGGCCTTGCAGACCACCCAAATTTTTGGACAGCCTGTATATAAATATACTTACCGTGAGGCGGTGATTGAGGGATATTTGGTTGACCATGACGCGCCCCATGAACTGGCTACGAAACTTAGCAAAGAGGGCATCCATTACAAAAAGGGTGATACGGTTTTACTCTATGACCCTGTGACCGGAGAAATCACCAATTCTGAGCTTGTCAATGATGAACTGGATTTTAATATTGAAGAATTTAACCGCCAAGTGATTACAGAGTCTTTTAACAAAACTGTATTGACGGAGATTGCCGCAGATATTGACCCTGAAAGTCCAGACATTCAGGGAAAAACATTGATTTTTGCCGTTGACGATCAACATGCGGATATGATTGTAAAAATATTAAAAGAGATTTATGCCAAAAGAGGGGTGGACAATGACGCCATCATGAAAATTACTGGTTCGGTGGGCGGCGGTAACAAGAAAAAGGTTCAGGAAGTGATCAAACGCTTTAAAAATGAACGTTTTCCCAGCATTGTCGTGACGGTTGACTTGTTGACCACTGGGATTGATATACCGGAAATTACAACATTGGTATTTATGCGGCGTGTGAAGTCCCGTATTTTGTTTGAACAGATGATGGGACGGGCAACCAGGCTTTGCCCTAAAATTCATAAGACACATTTTGAGATTTATGATCCGGTTGGGGTATATGATTCCTTGGATCCAGTCAATACGATGAAGCCTGTGGTAGTAAATCCAAGCACGACATTTCCGCAGTTGTTGGAGGGACTGGAAGTATTGGAAGATGAAAAACAGGTACAAAACCAAATCAATCAAATCATTGCAAAATTACAGCGCAAGAAGCGAAATATGGATGATAAGACCAAAGAGCATTTTATCAATATGACAGGAGGACAGGATCCAACACAATTTATTGATGATATTCAGCGCAGTAAGACGAAAGAAGCAAGGAAACGTTTACTGGCATATGCTGATCTGTTTCAAATGCTGCAGCAAACAAAGGCAGCTGCGAGCCGTTCTGTGGTGATTTCTGAGGAGGAAGACGAACTTTTAGAACACAACAGAGGTTATGGCAAGGGCAATAAACCGGAGGATTATCTGGACGCTTTTGCCGCTTATATTAAAACAAATCTAAATCAGATTGCTGCCTTGAACATTGTCTGCAGCAGACCAAAAGAGCTGACCCGTGAAAGTCTCAAATCATTGCGGCTCACTTTAGACAGAGAGGGATTTACCGTTCAGCAGCTCAATACTGCGGTCTCTGAAATGACCAATGAGGAAATTGCAGCAGATATGATCAGCCTGATTCGCAGGTATGCGATTGGTTCGGCATTGATTTCTCATGAGGCAAAAATCAGACAGGCAGTGGATAAACTGAAACATGCGCATAATTTTTCCAAACAGGAATTAAATTGGATTGCCAGAATGGAAAAATATTTGATGGAAGAATCTGTTCTGAATGTGACTGTTTTTGAGGAAGATGGCCGCTTTAAGGCACAAGGAGGATTTGGTAAGATCAATAAAGTATTTGGAAATAAATTAGAGAGTATTATTTTGGAATTGAATGAGTATTTGTATGACGATGGAGGAAAAACAGCATGACCACACAAGAAATCGTGTCAAAACTCTGGAATCTCTGCAATGTCCTTAGGGATGATGGCATTACATATCATCAATATGTGACAGAGTTGACGTATATTCTATTTTTGAAAATGGCGAAAGAGACTGGTGCAGAAAAACAGATTCCACAAGAGTATCACTGGGATGAATTGACCACGAAAAGCGGCATTGAGTTAAAGAAATTTTACAAAGAATTATTGAATGATCTAGGTGAGAATGGTACAGGCCGTGTGAGGGAAATCTACCAGGGTGCGGCAACCAATATTGATGAGCCCAAAAATCTGGAAAAAATTATTACAACGATTGATGGATTGGACTGGTATTCCGCGCGGGAAGAAGGGCTTGGAAACTTATATGAGGGGTTGTTGGAGAAGAATGCCAATGAGAAAAAATCTGGTGCTGGACAGTACTTTACGCCCCGAGTGTTGATTGATGTTATGACAAGACTGGTGAAACCGCAGGCTGGCGAACGCTGTCATGACCCAGCTTGTGGAACGTTTGGCTTTATGATTGCCGCCCATCAGTATGTTGCAGAGCGGACAGATGATTTCTTTGATCTTGATGTAGACATGGCAAAATTTGAGCGTGAGCAGGCATTTACTGGTGTGGAGCTGGTTCACGATACGCATAGGCTGGCTTTGATGAATGCCATGCTGCATAATATGGAAGGCGAAATCACATTGGGAGATACGCTTTCTAATATTGGTAAGAGTATGAAAGATTATGATGTGGTTTTGACAAACCCGCCATTTGGCACCAAGAAAGGTGGGGAACGTGCCACCCGTGATGACTTTACGTTTCCGACCAGCAATAAACAGCTTAATTTCCTGCAGCATATCTACCGCAGCCTGAAAGCAGACGGAAAAGCGCGGGCAGCGGTGGTTCTGCCAGATAATGTGCTCTTTGCTGATGGAGAAGGAGAAAAGATTCGTGTTGACCTGATGGATAAATGTAATTTGCATACCGTTCTGCGTCTGCCGACTGGCATTTTCTATGCGCAGGGGGTGAAGACTAATGTATTATTCTTTACCCGTGAAAAGGCAGATAAAGGCAGCACTAAGGAAGTCTGGTTTTATGATTTGCGTACTAATATGCCTTCTTTTGGCAAGACAAATCCATTGAAAGCAGAACATTTTGCAGATTTTGAAGCAGCATATGAAGCTGCTGACCGTCATGCGCTGGAGGATGAACGCTTTCATGTATTTACTCGTGAGCAGATTGCAGAAAAGGGCAATAGCCTTGACTTGGGATTGATTCGCGACGAATCGGTTTTGGATTATGAGGATTTACCAGATCCAATAGAAAGCGGCGAAGAGGCCATTGCACAGCTTGAGGAGGCAGTTGATCTATTAAAGAGTGTGGTGCAGGAATTAAAGACTTTAGAAAATGCGGAGGTGTGATATGGCGAGAGGGAAAAAGGCAGCAAAGGCGCTGACGCTGGAGGAAAAGCTGGAACAGGCATTGGTGCCAGAGGAAGAGCAGCCATATGCGATACCAGAGAATTGGTGTTGGGTTAAATTTGGATATTGCATTGAGTTAATTTCGGGTCGAGATGTAGCATTATCAGAGTGTAATGACAGAGGATTGGGAATACCATACATTCTAGGTGCTAGTAATATAAATAATAACAAGTTTATTATTGAACGTTGGATTAAAGTTCCACAAGTGATTTCAAGAAAAAATGATATTCTTCTTAGTGTAAAAGGAACAATCGGAAAACTTTATATACAACAGGAAGAAAGTATAAATATTAGTCGTCAAATTATGGCAATTCGTTTACCTGAGCAATTAATTTTAAGATATGTTTATTATTTTTTGCAAAATATTTGTGATGTATTACAAGAAGCTGGTAATGGGTTGATTCCTGGAATTTCTCGTTCTGAAATACTTGATAAAACATTTATGTTGCCCCCTATCATTGAACAACAACGCATTGTTACACGCATTGAAAGTCTATTTGCTAAGCTGGATGAAACAAAGGAAAAAGCGCAAGCTGTTATAGATGGCTTTGAATTGCGTAAGTCTGCTATTTTACATAAGGCTTTTACTGGAGAGCTGACAGAGCGATGGAGAAAAAAATATGGTGTTGAGTTGGATAGTTGGATAAGTGTTTTCTTGTCTGATGTATGTAAGGTTAATCCTAAAAAATTGGATACAAAAAATTTGCCTGATGATTTGGAAGTATCTTTTTTTCCAATGTCGTCATTATCAGAAACATATGGTGAAATTACTGAACCGCAGACAAAAATATTAAAAGAGGTAAGAACTGGATTTACAAACTTTCTTGAAGGTGATGTGGTTTTTGCTAAAATTACTCCATGTATGGAGAATGGAAAATCTGCTATTATTGGTAAACTAGTAAATAATATTGGATATGGTACAACAGAATTTTATGTACTGAGGTGTGAAAAAAAGATATATAACCGTTATCTGTATCATTTGGTAAGAGACCAATATTTCAGAGATCAGGCAAAAGCTGTGATGACTGGTGCAGTAGGTCAGCAGCGTGTTCCAAAAGATTTTATGGAAACATATCCATTGAAACTTCCTACTGTAATTGAACAACATGAAATTTGCCGAATATTAGATGAGATATTTTTTAAAGAAATGAAAATAAAACAAGCCGCCGAATCTGTTCTTGCCCAAATTGACACCATGAAAAAAGCTATTTTAGCCCGTGCTTTTCGCGGTGAACTGGGGACAAATAATCCAAGTGATGAAAATGCTATAGAGTTGTTGAAAAAAGTTTTAGCGGAGAAAAACTGAGAATGAAAAATATTGTTTAACGGTTTTTTCAACGATACGATAGCCAAGAGAGATTGTATTCAAAGTGAAAGCAGAAAACATAGATTTTTTTGGTACATAAAAAGTTATTAAAAGTATTGTTGCTGCAGCTAGCATAGTTTGCTGCTGCATCATCAGATGAAATGATGGATCTGGGAAATATCCTTATCTACCAGACAGAAAAAGGCGATACCAAAATTGATGTATTTTTTTAAAATGGTAATATCTGGATGAATCAGTCAGCTATTGCCACACTATATAATACGACTCCTCAGAACATCACTATGCATATACGCAATATTTATGCTGGTGGTGAGTTGGATGAACTATCAACTTGTAAGGAATTCTTACAAGTTCAAACAGAGGGAGAAAGACAGATTAAACGGAAGAAAAAGCATTATAACTTTAAAATGATTCTTGCCATCGCCTATTATGTCCGTTCTAACGTGGGAAGGCATTTTCAAAACTGGGTTTCTGCAATATTAGAGGAATATTCCCGCATGGGATTTTCTATGAATGACGAGCGTCTGAAAAACCCAAAGCAGTTTGGCGAAGGTTATTTTGATGAATTGTTAGAACGTATCCGCAAAATCAGGGCGTCTGAAAAACAGTTTTACCAGAAAATCTGCGACATATATAAAACATCTGTTGATTATTCTAGCAATGATAAAGATGCAGAATTATTTTTTTAAACTGTCCAGAATAAAATACATTACGCAGTACATGGGCATACCGCGGCAGAAGTCATCATGCATAGGGCAGATGCTGCGAAATACAATATGGGGCTGACTGCTTTTGAGGGGGCAAAAGTCCGAAAAAAAGATGTGGATATTGCTAAAAACTATCTCAATGAGGATGAAATGAAGGAATTAAACAGGGTGATAACGATGTACTTGGACTTTGCGGAAGACCAGGCACGAAGGCATAATCCTATGTATATGAAAGATTGGGAAACTTACTTGAATAATTTTTTGAATATGACAGGACGGGAAGTACTATCTGGAGCTGGACATATTTTAGCAAAACAAGCGAAGGCACATGGCTATGAATAATATGAGCTTTATGATGAGAACAGAAAAAGAATGGAGAAAAATGAGGTTGATTTGTTGATCAAGGAAACGGAACTTCTAATAAAAGAAAAATAATTACCATATGTAGCTATAGTGCATAATAAGCACAAAAAAAGGAGTTTAGATATGGATGATATTTCAAGATATATTGAATCAATGTATAAGATAACATGTTGAAAATGACGATGACATAAATTGTTAAAAATTTAATACAAAAGTAGTTTTGAATATCCCACGAAAAATCTTCTATATTATGAAGAACAAGAAATATCTTTCAGGCAGAGTTATATGCTCTGTTCTTTTTCTTATTAAAAACTCTAAATATTTCAAAAAGTATTTTTCAAACATGCTCTAGTAAATATCGTTATTTTACTGTATAATAAATTTATCATAAGTGGTTAAGTGGGTATTATTGGAGCGTGACTATATGGGAATTTATTTGAATCAAGAAAATGATTCATTTGCAGAGACGTTACGATCTGAGATTTATGTGGATAAAACAGAATTAATTGCTTGTACCAATAAAGTATTTGCTACCAAACAAAAATATATTTGCATCAGTCGGCCACGACGATTTGGCAAGTCAATGACGACGGAAATGCTAACGGCATATTATGGGCGAGGGTGTGATTCTTCTATATTATTTCAAGGATTAAAAATTGCAAATGATCCAACTTTTAGAAATATCGTAAACAATTTGACGTATTATTTTTAAATATACATGATTTTTTGTGCCGGATAGAAAATATGGAAGATATGGTATGCTGCATACAGGAAACGGTATTAGAAGAGCTTAAGAAAGAATTTCCAGAACAAATTAGCAGCACAAAAGTTTTTTTGCCAATTGCATTAGATCAAATTTACACTGAGACAAAAAGAGGATTTGTAATTATTATAGATGAAGGGGATTGTGTATTTTGTGAGAAGAAACAAGATACAAAGGCACATGTTTCATATTTCGATGATGAATCCAGGGATATTTGCACCATATGTTGGATTTACAGAAAATGAGGTAAAGGCTCTTTGTCAACGGTATCATATGGATTTTCTGGAAACAGAAAGATGGTATGATGGCTATCAATTTCGCAGGGCAGCCCATGTATATAGTCCTAAGTCAGTTGTGGATGCAATGCTGCCAGAGGAATTTGATAGTTACTGGTCTCAGACTGAGACATATGAAGCATTGAAAATATATATAGATATGAATTTTGATAATTTAAAAGATACCATAGTTTTAATGCTTGGGGGTCTTCGGTGTAAAATTAATCCAAGAACTTTTCAAAATGATATGACAACATTTCAGAGTAAGGATGATGTGTTGACATTATTAGTACATTTGGGATATCTTGCTTATGATATAGAGAGCAAAGAAGTATTTATACCAAATCAGGAAGTGGCATATTTTAGTGCAAGAACTTATTATATTTTCATTCGTGAAATGCCGACTGGAAGAGGATTTGCCGATATTGTATTTTTGCCGCGCAAAAATCATCTACAGAAACCGGCGATTATAGCCGAATTAAAATGGGATAAAACTGCAGAGTGTGCAATTGCACAGATTAAGAGACAGCAATATGTAAAATCAATACAAGATTTTGCGGGAAAGATACTTTTAGTCGGAATTAATTATGATAAAAAAAGAAAGAACATCAATGTGTCATAGAAGAGGATTTCCAGATCATCTAAAATAAAAATCTTGTATGACCTTGTTTGAGATGGCAGCGCCAGAATACCTTGTTTTTGGTCAAGTGTTAGAACAATATTAAAATAATAAAGGTAAGGTTATGACTGAAAAAGACGATTGGAGATTATTGAATCTTGATGGTGAATTTCTGAAAAAGGCTTATGTAAATCCCACAGACGGAGAAGAAATTTGCAAGTATGCGCCGCAATTAAGGTATTGTGAATTTTGTTTGGAGCCAGTACAAGACAATCCACATCAATGGTGGTTTCTTCCTGTTAATTTATCATGTTGTATCTGTGAAGATTGTTTTCATGATTTTAAGGAATTGTTTGCGTGGAAGAAACTAGATGGCTGGGATATTGAATGGGAAGGAAAAAAGGCTTTTGCCAAAAAGCAGAAAGAATGTGGCGGCAGTTGTGCGGAGTAGTTATAGTCAGCAAAGCTGACTCGCGCGCCGCCGCAGGAACGCCTCAGCGTTTTTGAGTTTTACTAGGATAAATATGGAGGGGGATTTTATACGATGTATGAGAAAATTAAAAATGATATTGCACAGGAATACTATGTGAAGAATTATCCAAATGATGGGCAGCGCTTTGTGGCATGGTATCTTCGCAATATTCATAATTTAGATACGATTGAGACAAAGAGTTGTATTACAGATGGAGCTGGTGACAAACAGATTGATGCCGTATATATTGATAATCAGTCAATGACGATTTATATTATCCAAGGCAAGTTCTATAAGGGTCAGGCAATTGATGCAGAACCATTAAGAGAGGTACTCTCTTCATGGATGCAAATCAACAATCTCTCTCAATTACAGGAGGCGGCTAACGAAAAGCTCAAAGTTAAAATCAATGAGATTGCCACAGCGCTTGATGACGATTATGAGATTTGCTTTGAGTTGATCACAACATCCGATTTAACACCATCGGCAAAAAGAGATCTGGAAACATTTCAAAAGACAATTTCTGAAAATGATATGTTAAGCGCTAATTTGGTGCTGGTAGATCATGAGACACTTATAACTAGATACGACGAGGCGTTAAATCGGAATAGACCATATATCAATTATGAATTTTCAGTGGAATCTGGAAAATATATGGAGATGCAGATTGGTGCCACAAGAGCGGTCATTGCTGCGATCTCTCTTCGTGAATGCATTAACATACCAGGCATCAAAGAAGGTACCTTGTTCCGAAAAAATGTACGCCAATCACTAGGAACTGGTAATAAGGTAAATAAAGGGATTGCCCGCACATTGCGAAAGAATCCAGAAGAATTTTTCTTTCTTCACAATGGGATTACAGCTATCTGTTCTTCTATAAAAATCAATGACGGAATTATGAGTGTAAGAGAACTCAATGTGGTCAATGGCTGTCAATCTTTGAATACAATTTTTAGTTGTAGTGAGTCTGTACGCAATGCGACAGATGCCTATGTGATGTTTCGTTTCTATGAGATTAGCGATACAGATCGTGGGGATGCAATCAGTACCTCTACCAATTCTCAGAGTACAGTGAAAGCCAGAGATCTCAGAAGTAATGATAAGTATGTATTGACCATGAAGAAGGCTTATGAGCAGCGGTATACAGATGGATATTTCATTACCAAGCGCGGTGAGACCGCAGACGAAGTAAGATATAATACAACTCATATTGTAGACTTGTCGCTGTTAGGAAAGCAATTGATTGCCTGGCATTCACAGAGACCGACGATCTCTTATAGTGAGAGTAAAATTTTTGATAAATATTTTGATCAGTTATTCCACCGTGAATATAGTCCAGAGAAGATTCAGGCACTCTCAGAGTTGTACAAGGCAGTCTATCAAAATTGGAATACAGATAACCCTTTGAATTTAAATGAAGCGCTTCTGGCCATGAAATCTTATGTATCATACCATCATTTATTTGCTGTTTCGGTGCTGGTTTGTGAGTTCAATAAGATGCAGGACTTAGTGCCAAATCCTGCGGTTGCCCTGCAGAAATTAAAAGACAGCAGTCTGTTGGACACAGTGATCGAACTGACAGGGCAATGCTTAAATATGGGATTTGAAATCGCTGTAGATGATGCAAATCAGAATAATAAGGTATTTAGCCCACAGAACTGGAGTAAAAACAAGGGTTCTCTGCGGGATGTCCGCTCGGCAGTCAAGCAATATTTAATGTCTGCGAGAATGATGCCTGGCGGCAAGGAAATGATGGAGAAGCTCAATAACGGTTTGCAGATGACAAAAGAAGATTTTGAACCAAGATGGTCTGCAGATTAAAGGAAAAATGGATAGATCATCTGGGGAGGAATTTAGATGGAAACAGAGGAAATGAAACAGTTATTAGTCAAGATGGGACTTCGTGAGGAGGCTGCAGAGCATTATTTACAGTATGAATCAGAGATATGGGCAGTGCTTCCAGCCTTCCGCCTGCTGAAACCATTGAGTGATCAGTTAGAATTTTATAAAGGCAGTTATCGGAAAATGTTAGAAAATCGACTGGCAGATGGAACACTTGAGAAACGTTTGCCCAAGGTTTCTGCATTAATGAAATCTGGCGCGGCGCCAGAAGATATTGAAGCATTTGCATATGACTTGGTGCTGGAGGCATTTGAAAGCATTCTCTATCAGTTGGATGATCATCAAGGGGCGGAGGTTAGTGATGTTTTTTTAGAAGAAGATTTTTCAAAATGTGGTTATGCCAGACTGATGGAACAAGGGCCAGAGGGAGAAGCGACAGGACGGTATTTGTTTGAGGTACATGGTATGATTCCTTTTTCTGATTTGTAGTCAGACAGAGATGCCTCTCATTTTTTAAGTGATCAATAACAAATAATTAACATAGATCCAATTATTGTAAAATCTCTAACGCTGTCTATGGAGAGTATCAAAGTGGAAATAGAAAGAAGTGATAACAATGTTTGGAAAAAGGCGTAAAAAGATCACAGGGCTTTCCTATGACAAAGAGCAGAAAACCCCTGTGATCAAGTGCAGCATTTGTAATGGGGAACAAGTAGCTGGATTAAAGCATTTAAAGACTGGAAAGTTTGAGGAAGTTATGGTAATTCGCAATACCAAAGATTTGGAAGTGTTTCAGGAAATGTGCGGCATGATTGAAATACCCAAAGAATATTAGTGCCTTAGGCATCCAGATCAGATATGAGGAGAAACGTGTGAAAGAAAAAATAAGAAAGGACGAAATGCAAACACGCTTCTTTCACTCTTTTTGTTTGCGACTCAAATGAAAATGCAAGTATTTTCGTTTGAGGATTGGTGTAAAATATGTATCAATTAGATGAAAAAGAGATTAATATTGAGTTTCACAAAGAGCCATATGAGTCAACCGTTTGGGACGTGGTACGGATGTGTTATCAAATGGATATCAGAAACAATTTGAGAACATCACTGGAGAACAGAGACTGGGAGCAAATTGAAAATATTTTTGAGTGTATGACCCATCAAATGTCATTCTATTCAGCGACTTATGTTGTGCTGCCCTATATGGTAGAATTGTTGGAGCAGGTTATGGAAGAAGGGGATGTGGAACATGCTTTCACTCTAATTTTTCATCTGGGCGTCTGTTTAGCGACGGACATTCCTGTAAATCAATATGAAAAAATAGACAGTCCAATTCTGGAAGATTACAATGCTGCTGCTCAAAAACTTGCTGGACTGACAAAACGATATATCAATACCTATATAGAAGAAATACATAAAATGAATCAGGAAATGCGCAGTATGCTTTTGGTGTCCGCAATTGCCATTTTGGGTGATCGCCAACTTGCCTATGGATTGGTGCTCTCAGGTCTGGAGCTGACAGAGATTGGTGTTATGTGTGGTGGTGAGTGCCAGTTTTATGAGGAGGAATTTGCAGTGTTGGAGGATTGTGAAGATCAGACTGTGATTCCGGCGGAATATAAGCCTGGACAATGGGACGGGAAATTTGATCAGGATTGGTTTGCCTGGACTTCTGCCCTTGCAGATATGCTTGGCGCTAAGCAAGAATTGGAATTTTTATGTTATCTCAACGGAACCTTTACTTGTCCAGAATGTGGCAAAACAAAGAAAATGATTGATTTTATGAAAACTTATTTTGCAGAAGGGTAAATTTAGTATTGACTCCTACGTTGCGTAATGCTTTATAGTATCAGTAACACGAAGGAGGCTGGATGATGAAAACAGTGAAAGAAGTAAGTAAATTGACAGGGGTAAGTATACGCACACTTCATTACTATGATACCATTGGTCTATTAAAGCCGGCAGATATGACCGAAGCAGGTTACAGATTATATGATGATGCGGCCTTAGAGCGATTGCAGACGATTTTATTGTTTCGGGAATTACAGTTCCCACTGATGGAAATAAAACAAATTCTGGATAGTCCCAATTTCGACCGTGGAAAGGCTTTGGAGCAGCAGATTGCTTTGTTGGAAATGAAAAAGGAACATATTGAGAATTTAATAGACCTCGCGCGTGGAATAAAAATGATAGGAGTGAGACCACTGATGGATTTTACAGCATTTGACACCAAAAAAATTGATGAATATGCAAGGCAGGCAAAAGAGTCTTGGGGAAACACAGAAGCTTATAAGGAATTTGAGGAGAAAAATAAAGATCGTTCTCTTAAGGAGCAGGAGGCCTTAAGTAAGGAATTTATGGAATTGTTTGCAGAATTTGGCAGTATGAAAAACCTCGAACCTGCAGATGAAAGAGTCCAGGCTCAGGTGGAGAAGTTTCGAGCCTATATCACAGAGCATTTTTATCAATGTACAACCGAGATACTGCAGTGTCTAGGAAAAATGTACAGCGGAGGCGGCAGTATGAGTGAAAATATTGATAAGGTTGGAGGTGCAAAAACAGCTCAGTTTGTAGACAGAGCGATCTGTGAATATTGCGATAGCATGAGGAGCTAATTCCAAAAGCCACAGATAAAAAAGTTGGTTGAAGCGTATGTATGATAGCTTTGCCGATGTGTCTGAGACTTGGCGACTCTGAATAGTTACAAAATATGTAAGGACAGTCATTATGGCTGTCCTTAATTTATTACCTTTTTTGTAGATTTTATGGTAAAATGAAAAATCAATAAGCAAATGAGAAAGCGTGTATTTCAAATATTCTAGTGATAGAGAACTGGAGAGAAATAAATAGTTCTTATTGGCAGATGGGTGAACAGCAAAGGAGGATTTATGGACGAAAAATCAAATAATAGGCAGGAAGTTGATCAAAAACTAGCTCAGTTAAAAGCACTTTTGAAGAAGTTAGGCAGTGTGTTGGTGGCGTTTTCTGGCGGTGTGGATTCTACTTTTTTATTAAAAGTGGCACAGGAAGTGTTGGGGGATCAAGTGTTAGCTGTCACTATTGATTCTAATTCCTTTGCTAAGAAAGAATTGCGGGAAACACAAGTATTTTGTGAACAGCAAGGTATTGTGCAGGAAGTCTGTAAATTTAATGAGTTGGAAGTGGAGGGTTTTTGTCAGAATCCGCCCAATCGCTGTTATATATGCAAAAAGGCATTGTTTCAAAATTTATTAGAGATTGCCAAGGAACACAAAATTGCGTTTGTGGTGGAAGGTTCCAACATAGATGATGAGGGAGATTATCGTCCTGGAATGCAGGCAGTCAAAGAATTGGGAATTTGCAGTCCGTTGCGTGAGGTGAGATTGACGAAGCAGGAAATCCGTGAATTGTCCAGAAATTATGGTCTTGCTGTCTGGAACAAACCTTCGTCTGCCTGTCTTTCCTCGCGGTTTGCCTATGGAGAACAGATTACCAGGGAAAAATTGAAAATGGTAGAACAGGCAGAGCAATTTTTACAGGACTTGGGATTTATGCAGGTAAGAGTGCGTGTTCATGGCAGTTTGGCGCGTATTGAAGTGCTGTTAGAAGAAATTCCACAGTTAATGTTACAGGACAATCGAAAGCGGATTGCAGAAAAGCTCAAAGAATATGGTTTTTCTTATGTGACAATGGATTTGTGCGGCTACCGAATCGGCAGTATGAACGAGTCATTGACTGTCGATGAGAGAAAATAGATTTTGTAAGAATAATAATATGGAAAGGACTGAGAGGCAAAATGGAAAATCAATTTTCAAGAATGGAATTATTGATTGGCACAGAGAAGTTAAAACAGTTGAGGCAGATGCGGGTGGCAGTATTTGGGGTTGGCGGAGTTGGCGGTTATACGGTGGAAGCATTGGCACGCTGTGGAATTGGAATTTTGGATCTAATAGATAATGATAAAGTGTCTTTGAGCAATCTCAATCGCCAAATCTATGCACTGCACAGCACGGTTGGAAAATATAAAGTGGATGTGGCAAAGGAACGAGTACAAGATATCAATCCCCAGACAGAGGTAAACAGTTATCGTGTTTTTTATTTGCCCCAGACAGCAAAACAATTTGATTTTACTGCTTATGACTATGTGGTGGATGCCATTGACACAGTTACTGGCAAATTGATGCTGGCAGAGCAGGCAATGGCTGCTGGCACGCCGATCATCAGTGCTATGGGAGCAGGAAATAAAATGGATCCCACAGCTTTTCAAGTGGCAGATATTTCAGAGACGGCTGTCTGTCCATTGGCAAAGGTCATGCGGCGGGAATTAAAAAAACGGGGTATTAAAAACCTTAAGGTTGTTTATTCTCAAGAAAAACCGATGACTCCTATATCAAACAGTGAAGTTTCCGTATTAGGCAATGCAGAATCAGGCAATAGAAATAGACAGATACCAGGCAGCATGGCATTTGTGCCCTCAACAGTAGGTATGATAGTCGCTGGGGAAGTGATTCGTGATCTATTGGAAAGTGAATAGTCAATGAAAGATAAATGGTTGAAAGTATATGAAAGATTGTGAAAATGGCTTGTGTAAATAGTTTCTAGCTAGTATAATAGTACTTACTAATATAACAAGAGTAGGGTGTCAAAAGATTCGTTCTATCAGGAAGATCAACCTTTTGGCACCTTACTCATAATATGGAAGGAAATGATACGATTTATGTGGTGTATTGGTAATTGCGAAACTCAATCATTTTATAAATTTCATATACAAAACAAAATATTTGTCTGAAATTTTATAAAATGTATATGAAATTTAGATAACATAATAGTTTCGCAATCACCTATAATGCAGCGTAGAGAGAAAGGAGATGTGAAAAATGAAAACAAAAGTCCGCAAAGGGATCTGTATTTTGACGGTTGCAGCCATGATTTCTGGGGGAATGCAGCAACCGGTATTGGCTGGTTATTCAGAAACAAAAAATCAAGATTCTTTGCAGGTTAAGATGACTCCACTAACCAAGGAAAGTGGAGTCACTGTCACGAACGAAGACCAATTTATGAATGCATTGAAACAACAGCAAAGTCCAATTACGGTAAATGCAAATTTGGTTATTGGCGATGAGGCGGAGCAGGATGGCAGAATGAAGCCTGTGATGATTCCAGCCAACACAGTAATTGAAGGGACGCAAGGCAGCAGCATTAATAGCCGAAGTCCCATACAGCTTTTAGGAGATGGGGTCTGTTTTCGTAATATTGAGTTGAAATTTAGCAGTGGTACTGCAACAGGGAGCGTGGCACACCGGGAGATTTTTCTGGCGGGGCATAGTTTGACCTTGGATAATGTGAGCACTTGGCTGGAAGGTGGAGGAAATTTAGGATCGTTGGGAGGAGATGAGGATGAGCTGCTTCCCACGGTCTATGCGGGTGGTTATCCTGGCACAGTGAACGGAGAACATGCGTCACTTACAGTGGAAAATGCAAACACAAAAACAATGTTTCAGGCAGTCTATATGGGACATGGAGCGGGGAATGATGACAACGTTCCCTATACTGGAACGGCTGTATTAAACTTGGATCCAGATTTAACAGTAAGGGAAAAAGTTGATACCAGCCAAACCAGTGAAGCTCAGATTAACATTGCTGGCAGTAAGTATGATACTGCAAAGACAAATAAATTTAGTGGAAATGAACATACTGTTTTAACCCTCAGTCAAAGTACAATCCCAAAGGCAGTTGTAGAAAATATTGGGCATTTGGTTTTGAAAGACGAGGGCTGCCTGCAGTCTGAAACAGATCAATTGCAAAATGTCACCCTACAAAATGGAGGATGTCTGGATCTCAATGGGGTAAAGGATGCCAAGGTGCATGGAGATTTTCAGGGAGTCGAAGATCAGACAGAGCAACGTGGAATTTTAGTTTTAAATAAGGAGGGCTCACTGTCTATACATGGCGCTGTTGATGGTACTACTCAATTTCAGACAGACAGCCGCCAGTTTCCTGGAATTTTTAATATCGGAAAACCGTATGTTTTGGCAACACAGCAACCAGTATCGGGCAGTAGTTTTGTGTTGTCCCAAAAGAGCATTGACAATGGCTACCAATTAAATTATCAGAATGGTTCGTGGTCTGTAAATAAGGAAGAAGTGTCATTTATATCAGATATACAAATATTGTCAGCGCCAGAAAAAGTTGATTTGCGAAAGATTAAAGCAAACGCAGATGGCACAATACCAGATCAAAATACATTTCTTGAAGTTGTCTGGTATGATTCAGAAGGGACACCATTTACCAGTGATGAAGTGGAAGAATATGCCCTTTATGAAATGGATTATGTTATTAAAATTAGAACAGATTATTGGCAAAGTGATAGTCCAGATATTTTAGATAAAACGGATTGGTATCAGCCAGTATCACTAGTTACATCAGAAGAATTTCCTGGGAAGTATTTCTTACAGGCCGAAGAAAATGCACAGCCAGGGGATTACACATTTCTATTTTGCTCGGATTATTTTGAGGATATAAATACTGTTGCAGATGTGAAAGCGTTGAAAAATACAGTAAAAGCAGCGCAGCAGATTATTTTCTATGATGAAGATTTAGAAGAGGAAACACCCACACCGCCCGGAGGGGAAGAGACACCAGATTCGCCCGGAGGGGAAGAAACACCCACACCGCCCGGAGGGGAAGAGACACCAGATCCGCCCGGAGGAGAAGAGACACCCACACCGCCGGGAGGAGAAGAAACACCCACGCCACCGGGAGGGGAAGAAAAGCCAGATCCGCCCGGAGGAGAGGAAAACCCGAATCCGCCGGGAGGAGAAGAAACACCCACGCCACCGGGAGGAGAAGAGACACCCACACCGCCCGGAGGGGAAGAAACACCCACGCCACCGGGAGGGGAAGAAAAGCCAGATCCGCCCGGAGGAGAGGAAAACCCGAATCCGCCGGGAGGAGAAGAAACACCCACGCCACCGGGAGGAGAAGAGACACCCACACCGCCGGGAGGAGAAGAAACACCCACACCGCCCGGAGAGGAAGAGAAGCCAGAACCACCTGGAGGAGAGCAGCATACGCATAGTTATACAGTTGTTACCAAGAAAGCAACATTGAAAAAGGATGGCAGCCGTATTGAGAAATGTAGCTGTGGCGTGATTAAGTCTCAGAAGAAGATTTATTATCCAAAGAAGATTACACTTTCTGCCAAGAGTTTTGTTTATAATGGCAAAGGGCAGAAACCACAAGTAAAGATTACAGACAGTAAAGGACAAAAGATCAATAGTTCAAACTATACTTTAAAGTACAAGAATAATATTAAGGTGGGGACAGCTTCTGTTACCATTACCTTTAAGAATAATTACAGCGGCAGTTTAAAGAAGACATTCACGATTGTGCCAAAGAGTACAAATATATCAAAACTAACTGCAAAGTGTAAAGGTTTTACCGTAAAGTGGAAAAAGCAGAGTACACAGATTACAGGGTATGAGATTGCGTATTCTACAAGCTCTAAATTTACCAAGAAGACAACAAAAACAGTAAGTGTGAAGAACGCAAAAGCTACTTCCAAAACAATTTCTAATTGCAAGCCAAAGAAGAAATATTATATTAGAGTTCGTACTTATAAGGCAGAAAAGATGAAAGGCAAGACCCAGAAATTTTATTCTTCATGGTCTAAAGTCAAGTCTGTGAAAACGAAAAAGTAACATATAAAAAAGATATAGAAAGATGAATAATGCTGTGCTGTCAGTAAATGTGTACTGGCAGTATGGCATTTTTATCGCACTGCGGCAAAAATAAAATATGTCGCGAAAGCGACCCGCCGCAGGCAAAGAATCCTGAATGGCAGGATTCTTTGTTTTATAATAGGAAATTCCTTCTGATTTCCCATGAAAGAATAGGAGTATAGAAAGACATTAAAATGTTATCTATAGTTGTAAATGTTAATGAATATATATAGTTGGTTTACAATTGATGGCCAAAAAGCTCGAAAATGCTTATTTTTCGCGCGATTTTGTTTTGGATTTATACAAAAAAGATAATATAATAAAAGCATAAAATTATCGTGGGGTGAGAGTGCCTGTATGTTCTATCTCCCCCATATACAACCAAAACAAAGAAGGAGAGACAAGATGAAGCGAAGGAAGGGAAAGAAAAGCTGGAAATTCTCCACACTATTGTCATTGTTTCTGGCAGTGACAATGTTGGCGGGAAGTCTGCCGCTGACTGGATTTGAAGTAAAGGCGGCAGCAGATGACAACACAGCAAAACAAAGTGAAACGACTGAAAAAGCAGCAAACAGTGGATTTAATCATCCAGGGCTTCTGCACTCGCAGGAGGATCTTACAAGAGTATGGCAAAATGTAGAGAACAATGTGTCCCCCAACAAGGAGACCTGGGATGCTTTGTGGTGGGATACCTTTTCTAATCCTAGTTGGTGGCCCCGCCCATTGGAGGGAGTTACCAGAGGAGGTGGCCGCGACAGTATCAATCAATTGCGTATTGATATTCGCCGTGCTTATCAGAATGCCTTGATCTGGAAACTCAGCGGGGACGAGGCCCATGGAGAGGCAGCCTGCCGGATTATCAATGCTTGGTCCTCCACCATGAAATGGTTGGGCGGAAATGCCGACAGATTTCTGGCAGCAGGACTTCAGGGCTATGAATTGGCAAATATCGGAGAGCTGATGCGGGATCATCCTGATTTTGATACAGAAGGATTGCAGAATCTCTTAATCAATGTATTTTATCCGATGAATCAAGATTTTATGGTACGGCATAATGATTCTCATATTGGGAATTATTGGGCAAACTGGGAGCTTGCCAATCTCGCTTCCATGATTTCCATTGGTGTATATTGCGATCGGGAAGATATCTATGAGCAGGCGCTGAACTTTTTCAAGTATGGCAAAGGAAATGGCTCTTTC
Source organism: Lachnospiraceae bacterium (assembly GCA_910575005.1). GTDB lineage: Bacteria > Bacillota > Clostridia > Lachnospirales > Lachnospiraceae > Petralouisia. Next base: position 49,942 of record CAJTCL010000006.1, read on the forward strand.
TATCATGCTATGCCTTATGTACTTGATCAAAATGGAGAAGAGCTGGTACAGTGGCAGGAATCTGTCAGGGATCAGGGACATACCACTCTGGGACTGGTTCTGGCAGGAGTGATCTGCGAGACTGCCTGGAATCAGGGGGATGATCTATATGGATTGTCTGACAACCGTTTCTTAAAGGCAGTGGAATATTCTGTCAAGTACAATAGCCTGGGCGAAGAGGTACCCTCAAGCTTTTATCAGCGTGCATATGGAAATATGTATAACAGCGCTGGGGGTTATAATAAGCCAAGGTATGAATGGCTGGCTGGCGTAAATCCTTATCAGCGGGGAAGCTGGCGTCCGATTTATTATCAGATGTATAATCACTATGTAAATCGCAAAGGGTTAAAAATGTCCAATGTCAAGCGGATGATGGACAATGCAAATGGTACTTATATTGAAGGTGGTGCTGGTAACAGTTTGGATGAGCTGGGCTGGTACAGTCTGACTTATGCCAATGCGGGGGAGCGTGTGGAGGATAAGCCCATTCAGGGAGAGCTGACAGACGGCGTTTACCGAATTTTATCTGCTTCCAGTGGAAAGTCATTGGTGGTAAATGGGGAGGGTAATCTGGCCTCGGCAGAAAAGGGCACCAGGAAGGATGAGTGGTGGTTGATTCAGAGCACTGGCGATGGAGAATATACCATTACCAATATGACAACTGGAAAAGCGATGCAGGTCAATGGAGAAGGTACTGGTATCAGAAATATAGGTGGTACAGATTTAACTTACAGCAATTATTATCTGGAAGGGACATCTGTTGGTACAAATGAGCCAGACAAAACCCGCAAACAGCGTTTTGCGTTCTTAAAAGATGATGATGGTTCATTTAGAATAGTTCCCTCTCTGACATACCATGTATTGGCCTTGGAGGGGAACAGTACTGCAGATGATGCACGGATTGTTCAGTGGTGGAATGACAGCGTGGGACAGTATGAAAACTACAGCAATGCAGCACAGCGCTGGAATTTTGAGAAGGCCACAGAGATTGGTACGGAGTTTACTTTTGATGATAAGAGTACCGGATTTCGTACAACTTATGCGGAGGCGGAGGGAGACTGCACCCTGGAGACACACGATACTGGAAAGGCAGTATCTCTCAATGGAAGCAGTCAATTTCTGACTATTAAGACTAAAACCGACAAGAGTGTGCTGGCAGGTGAGACGGCATTCACGGTCAATTGCGAGATTAAGCCGCAGGCAGGAAGCAATAATTGGATTTTCTATGCAGCGCCAAGTGGAACGCAAGATTCTGGGAAAGAAACATACTTAGGCATCAAAGAGGCAAATGGAACCATTACCGCTGAGGCATATAAGGATGGCAAGAAATCAGCTTCTGTCAGCGCTGCTGGCAAAAATGACTGGTGCCAGGTGTCAGTCGTTTTTCATGGAGCAGAGATTATCCTCTATATCAATGGACAGGAAAAAGCAAGAGAGACTGGAACTTGTAAAATTTCTGATATTGTCGGAGAGGACAGCATTACACAGATTGGCAAGGCAAATCTTGGCAGTGGGGAATACTACAAGGGATTACTTGATAACTTAAAGATCACAGGCCATGCCATGACAGAGGGAGAAGTAATCAAAGGAGCAGGAGACTATGCCTTTGCAGAAATCAAGGTGCCAGAAACTTTAGTGGATTTTACTTTTGACGATACAGAGACAGGATTTACTGGTGGAGAGGCTGTTGCCAAAGGCTGTTACAGTCTTGCTGACCATGATGGCGGCAAAGCGCTGTACTTAAACGGTTACAAAGATTACCTGAAAGTAACTGGCAAAGACGGCGGTTCCGTTGTGCCGGGAGGCCTTGTAAAAGAGATGACAATCTCCCTACAGGCAAAACGGGACGGCGGTGATTTTGGCTGGGTATTTTATGCCGCGCCAGATGACACCACGCCAATCTTTGGCTGGGAGAAATATCTTGGTGTATTAGATAATAATGGCACAGTTACTGCACAGCGTTTTTATAATCAAGGACAGCGTTTGCCAAGTGCAGAAGACAAGGCTCAGGCCGACCGCTGGCACTATTTGACCATCGTCTATACAGAGAACAATATTATTGTCTATGAAAACGGAGAGAAGATAGCAGAAGCAGACAACAATGCATCCTTATCGGATATTTTCGGCAGTGATAGTATCTGGTATATTGGCAAAGCTAATTGGATCAAAGGAAATGGAGAAAAGGGAGAGCATTTCCGAGGATGGATTGACAATTATAAAGTGGTTTCGAGGGCATGGACTGCTGAGGAAGTAAAAACGGAGGCCCTAAAATATGTGGATAAGAGCATACTGCAGGCAGCGGTGGACAATCAGACTGCAGCAGATCAGAGTCAATACATAAAGGGGCGTTGGGAAACTTACCAGGCGGCATTAAAGACAGCGCAAGATACCTTGGCAGACAAACAGGCATTACAGTCAGCGGTAGATCCTGCGGCAGATGCTCTGGAGGATGTACAGGCATGGATGCGTCTGGATGAGGCTTTATATGTCTCTGTTGCCGCAGATAAGGAATCAGAGTACACGAAAAAGTCCTGGGCGTCATATGGGGAAGCGCTGACAGAGGCCAAGAATCTTCAGACAAGTGGAACGGCAAATCGCGCAGAGGTATTGGCAGCAGCACAAACCTTACAGAAAACACAGAAAGCATTGATCGAAAAGGGTAATACCATTACAGAGGCTATCACCAGAATTGACGCCATTGGCAAGGTAGAATTGACTCCAGAGTGCAGCCGTAAAGTAATTTTAGCAAAACAGATCTGTGACATGCTGGATGAAGAGGAATTGGCAGAGATTCCGAATCTGTCCCATTTGACAGAGGCAGAAGCGGCAATGAAAGACTATCTGGCAGAATTTACCTTTGATGATGAAGAAACTGGATTTATCGGGGGGCAGGCAGTGGCGGAAGGTCAAAGTACCCATACCATTCAAAATAGGGCTTTATATCTGGATGGAACCAGCAGCAATTGGCTCAATGTCACCAAGGCAGACGGCAGCAGCCTGTTGACGGGAAGAGACGAATTGACCATTTCCTTTGCAGCGAAACCAGAATCTGGAGTAAGCAACTGGATGTTCTATACAGCACCAAACGGTGAGGCACAAAATCTCAATAATGAAAATTATCTGGGACTTTTGGAATACAATGGAACTCTGACAGCGGAGCGTTATAAGAACAGTGGTACAAGACCAGCGTCTGCCAGTGCTGCCAATGTAGATACTTCTGACTGGCTGTATGTGACAATTGTACATACAGCAACGGAAACAACGCTCTATGTCAATGGAGAGAAAAAGGCAACACAGGAAAGCAGTATTGCTCTGTCAGATATCTTAGGGGAAAATAGTATTCTACAGATTGGAAAGGCAAATTGGGGAAATGGAGAGTATTACAAAGGTCTGATCGATAACCTTAAGATCATGGGAACTGCCATGACAGAGGCGGAAATTAAACAGGAAGCTACAGAACATTTGGATTCTATTGTGGAACCTGAGAAGGTACAGAGTGCAATTGAAAAGATTAATGCGATCGGAACTGTAGAGGCAACAGTTGCTTCTAGGGAGAAGATTGAGCAGGCAAGAGAAGCGTATGATAAGTTATCTTCAGCGGAAAAGGCTCTTGTCACCAATGTAGAAACATTATTCCTGGCAGAGCTTGAGTATGAGGATTTGTTGGAGGAAGCGAAAAATGTATTGGCACAGTTCACTTTTGATGATGTAGAAAGTGGATTTAAAAGTTCAGGCGCAGTAGCACAGCCAAATAATGAGCCAGTGATTGTTGCGGATCAGACGCGTGGAAATGTACTTTCTTTGGATGGAAGTGCAAACGTCTGGCTAAATCTCACGAAAGAAGATGGAAAGCCTTTACTTACTGGTGTGGAAGAATTGACAGTTTCATATTATAGTAAGGCAGATCGCACAGATACCAACTGGGTATTTTACGCAGCTCCAAATGGAAATGCACAGACGCTAGGTACAGAACGTTATCTTGGTATCATGGAGAGTAGTGGAAAAGTTACGGCGGAGCGTTTTTTGAACGGAAGGCAGGACAGTGCGGAGGCGAATTATAATGCGGGCTGGAATCATGTTGTGGTTGTTTATGGGGCAGATGATGTTAAAATCTATATTAATGGTATCCATGCATCAACTGCAAAGAATAATGGCGCTTTAAAGCAGATTTTAGGTGAGGGCAGTGTTGTTCAGATTGGAAAGGCAAATTGGGGAGATGGGGAATATTATCAGGGACTTCTGGATGATTATATAATATATAATTATGCATTTTCTGAGAGGGAGGTGCAGATCCTATGTGGTATTATTGCTGATCCCAAGCAGCTAAAAGAAAAGATCAGGGAAGCTAGAGCGATTCAGAAGGAAAATTATACAGATAAGAGTTTTGTGGCGCTGCAAAAAGCAATTGAACAGGCCAAAAAAGCATTTGATACAGTGACAACAGAAGCAGAGATAGAAGAAGCAATTGCAGCGCTGCAGGCGGCAATAGACGCTCTGGAACAAAAGGCCTTGGATGATACAGCTCTAAGAAATAAAATCATTGAGGCCAAGGAGATAGAGCAGGGGAACTATACCGATGAGAGTTATGCAGCTTTGCAGGAAGCGATTGCAGCAGCAGAGAAAGCATTAGAAACAGTATCTTCTCCAAGTGAAGTTTCTGAGGCGGTAGATGCACTGCAAAGAGCGATTGACGCCTTGACAGAGAATGGGTCAGGGGATTCAGAGGATCCCAATCAGCCAGGTACTTTGGATCGTACACCGTTATTAGATAAGATTGCAGAGGCCAAGGAGATAGAGCAGGGGAACTATACCGATGAGAGCTTTGCAGCGCTGCAGGAAGCAATCGCAAGAGCGCAGGAGGCGCTTGACAGTGTGACTACACCAGAAGAAGTGGAGGAGGCAGTGTCAGCCTTGCAGCAAGCAATGGATGCGCTTACCGATAAGAACCACGGGAATTCAGGAAAGGTTTTGGTTAAAGAACTGAAATTGAATGCTTCTCAAAAGACGTTGACCATAGGGCAGAAATTTACAATCAATGTAACCGTAAGTCCCGAAAATGCTTTTAATCAGAACCTGGAATTTTCCAGCAATAATTCCAAGGTGGCAACGGTTTCTGAGGATGGCAAAGTGACTGCCAAAGCGATGGGAACAGCAGAGATCAAGGTTGCAGCAACGGATGGTTCTAAAGTGGAGGCAATTCTTAAAATAAAGGTTCGTCAAAAAACAGTTACAAGCATTAAGGCAGCGCAGCAGAAGACCAGCCGTTATGTAAAAGTGACCTTTGGCAAGATCAAAGGCGCAAAACAGTATATTATTTACCGATCTGCCAAAGCGAAAAAGGGCTATAAGAAGATTGGCACTTCGAAGAAGAACAGTTTTGTGGATAAAAAAGTCAAAAATGCTAAAACCTACTATTACAAGGTGAAGGTAAAAGGAACAACGACTAGCTACAACAGTGCTTTGAGTAAAAAATATGCCAAGATTAAAGTGTTGGCACGGCCAGCAATGAAAGTAAAAGCCTCAAAGGGAAGAAAGCTTACGGTTTCCTGGAAGAAAATCAAAGGTGCCAAAGGATATGTAGTTTACACTTCCACGAAGAAGACAAAAGGCTTTAAGGCAGTAAAGACATTGAAAAAGCAAAAGCTGGTAAAGACAACAATCAGAGCAAAGAAAAAGGTGAAAAGACTGTATGTAAAGGTACGTCCATACTATACAGTGAAGGGCAAGAAAGTATTTGGCCCATACTCGAACACCATGCTTGTGAAAGTGAAAAAATAAGATCGTGAACAAAGAACTGGCGCAGAATTTAGCGTCAGTTCTTTGTCCGTTTAGGAGAAATCTCTAGATTTTTTATTGAAGATTGACTTAGAGAAGCGTGGAGATTCTATGCTGAGATGAATAAAATTATGGATAAAAAATTTTGGCTCTAGTGTAGCTGTTTTAACTGCTCAAGCAGCTCTAGATCTGACTGCGTAATTTTTAAATTGGAGCAGTAATTCTTGCCTTCTGGTGTAGTGATATTTACCTCAATAATCGTGTTTTCTTTGAGGCCTTCAGAAGAAACAGCCTTCAAGAATTTGGGAAGTTTAGGGTGATTGGAAGTAAATTTCTGCCATAGACCCATTATCTGAAATATTTGTGTAGGATTCATTTTAGCCATAATAATTGTCCTTTCTGATCATGTATAAAAATTTTGTAATGATTTAAACAATAACAGTATAGCATTGATTTTTCTAAAATCAAACCTGCAACAGCTTCTTTTTTGGAATAAAATATGATATACTTAGCAGAAGGATCGGTTTCAACAGAAAGGGAGGACAAGAGATGTATCGATTTACAGAAGACTGTCTGACAGGAATCCAACAGATTGATGAGGAGCACAAGAAATTATTTGCGCTGCTTAACACAACTTTAGAATTATTACAAAATGAGGTACTGCAGGATAAGTACCATCAGGTACAAGATATTCTAGAAGAATTAAAACAATATGCAGATATTCATTTTGTCAATGAAGAAGCATATATGGCAGCAATCAATGATCCAGAATTGGAGATTCAAAAAGAACAACATATGGCGTTTCGGGAGAAGATCAACCATATGGATTTTTCAGACATTGCTGAACTTGAAGCACAACATGAAACTCTGGAGGATCTGATGCGTTACCTGACAAGGTGGCTGTATCAGCATATTTTGGGCAGTGATATTTTGATTGGGAAAATGCCTCCCAGGGAGCAGTGGAAAAATCAAGAAAATCCTTGTGTTTTTACAGAAAAATATCTCACTGGCATTGAGTTGATTGATGGAGAACACAAGACATTATTTGAGATTATTGGGGAAGCCAATGATTTAGTAAAGGCAGAACTTCTTCATGACAAATATGATGAAATTGTAAATATTTTGACTAGGCTTAGAGATTATACAAAAGAGCATTTTGCGGATGAAGAAGAATATATGGAAAGTATCAATTATCCAGGGATTGGGGCACAGAAGATGGCACATAAAATCTTTGTGTCTAAGCTAGAAGAAATAGATCTGCAGCATGTGGATGATCATCAGCAGGAATATTTGGAGGAACTGTTGGAGTTTCTCTTTGGATGGCTCTCAAACCACATATTAAAAATGGATAAAATGATTGGAAAATAGTTGGAAATCACTTGTAATTGCTATGATAAGAGTATAGAATAAACTTAGAAAAAAGAGGAGGTAATTCGATCATGGAGACATTAGAATTTGGAACAAATCAACGCGGCGAAAAGGCATCTTTATATGTCTTGGAAAACAAAAAACACACGGTTATTAAGGTGTCAGATCATGGGGCAACTTTAGTATCTGTACTGATTCCCGACAAAGATGGTGTAGTACGCGATGTAGTATTGGGATATGATGAAGCGGCAGAGTATGACAGCCATACTTGCTATTTTGGAGCAACCATTGGCAGAAATGGCAATCGTATTGACAAGGCGCAGATGACAATTGATGGAAAACTGTGTCAAGTTCCCGCCAATGAAAATGAAAATAATCTGCACAGCGGCCCAAATGGATTTGACCGTGTAGTATGGGAAGTAAAAGAGCGCACAGAAAATAGTATCACATTCTTCCATTTAAGTACAGAGGAGGAGCAGGGATTTCCAGGGAATTTGAAGACAGAAGTTACATACACACTGACAGATGAGGATGCGGTAGAGATTAGTTATCGCGGGGAAGCGGACAAGACTACGATCATGAATTTTACCAATCATTCTTATTTTAACCTCGGTGGGCATGACAGCGGTTCTGCTATGGATCAAAAGTTGCAGATTTTGGCAGAGGCTTATCATCCAGTTCGTGATTCCAAATCTATTCCTACTGGGGAGATTGCACCAGTTGAGGGCACACCGATGGATTTTAGAACCATGAAGCCGATCGGACAAGATATTGAAGCAGATTTTGAGCAGTTGAAATTTACTGGAGGTTATGATCACAACTATGTGCTCAGCGATAAAGTGGGAGAGATGAAAGTCATGGCCAATGCATACTGTGAAAAAACCGGTATTGCAATGGAAGCTTCCACAGATTGTTGTGGCGTACAGCTCTATGCAGGAAACTTTATTGGTGATCAGACCGGAAAGGGTGGCGCAGCATACTGCAAACGCTGTGGATTCTGTTTGGAATCTCAGTTCTATCCCAACGCCATGAATCAGGAGAATGTTCCATCTCCTGTTATAAAAGCTGGAGATGTATTTACCACCAAGACAATCTATCGTTTTTATGTAAAATAGAACAGATTTGAATTGCACCCCAAATATTGGACATGACAAAAAATCATGTATCATATTTGGAGGTGCATTTTTTTATGTAATAGGAAATTCCTTCGGATTTCCTATTACATAAAAAACAATGATCGCAGGGTCTTAAAAGATTTCACTTGACATATACAATTGAAATAGTTAAAATACTTAGGAACCGAAATAAATGGAGATGATAAATAATGGATGCTGGACAATATATCAATATGTTGTGCAATCGGCTGCGCAGACATTCCTGTAAATTTCAAGAACAGTTGGGATTGACTAGGGAACAAGGGAATATTTTAAGTTTTGTACTTTTAGCGGGGGAGAGACATAATCTTTACCAAAAGGATGTGGAAAGAGAGTTTGATTTGCGGCCTTCTACAGCGACAGGCTTATTAAATGCTTTGGAAAAGAAAGGGTTGCTCTGCAGAATCAACGATGATAAGGATGGCAGATATAAGATTTTGCGTGCTACAAAGCAGGGGGAGTTGCTTAGAAAAACCTTGCAGGAGGAGATTCAAGAGCTGGAGGCAAATTTAGTAAGAGGAATCTGTGCAGAGGAATTGGAAATTTTCAAACAGACAGCAGAAAAAATGCTTAAAAACTTAGGAGATTAATCTGAATTTCTGGAGACCAGTATACGAGTGCCTGGCCCACATTGTATCTGATAGAACTCTATAGGGATATAGGTTCATCCGAAAGTGGATTTTTGGGATGGACAGAGGCTATAACTAGAAAATGTAACACAGCAAAGGGGAAATTAATAAATAATAATCAGAAAAGAAACAGGAGGATACTATGGAACAAAATAGATTATCAGATGATTTTACAGAGGGTAAAATTGCTGGGAAATTGCTCAAATTTATGATTCCAATTTTAGGAGCCTTGGTGCTGCAGGCGATGTATGGAGCAGTAGATTTGCTGGTAGTAGGGCAATTTGGAACCAAAGCAGGAATCTCAGCAGTATCTACAGGAAGTAATATTATCAATATGGTGACATTTATTATCACAGGCTTGACTATGGGAGTAACTGTATTGATTAGCCGTTATTTGGGAGAGAAAGCGACAGAGCGGATTGGTAAGGTGATAGGCGGTGCGATTGTATTTTTTATGGCGCTGACTATTTTTTTGATGGCAATACTATTATTATTTGCGCCAATCTTTGCAAAATGGCTAAATGCGCCGCAGGAGGCATACAGTTTGACGGTGATTTATGTGCGTATTTGTGGCGGGGGCTTAATCTTTGTAGTAGCTTATAATGTGATCAGCGGGATCTTTCGAGGCTTGGGCAATTCTAAACTGCCGTTGATTTTTGTGGCGATTGCCTGTGTAGTGAATATTGTCGGGGATTTGCTGTTTGTGGCAGTTTTTCATATGGATGTGGCAGGGGCGGCCTTGGCTACAATTTTAGCACAATGTGTCAGTGTTATTTTATCGTTTGCTATTATAAGAAGACAACAGCTTCCCTTTAAGTTCACAAGGAAAGACATTGGTTTTCATAAAGAGATTCTAGTATTTCTAAAGCTGGGTTTTCCTATTGCTTTGCAGGATATGTTAGTGAATATTTCATTTTTGATTTTATGTGCCATTATCAATGGCATTAGCCTAGAAGCTTCCTCAGGCTATGGAATCGCGCAGAAAGTAACAGCTTTTGTAATGTTGATTCCTTCTTCTCTGATGCAGTCCATGTCTGCATTTGTAGCGCAGAACGTAGGGGCTGGCAAGGAAGATCGTGCACGCAAGGCGATGCAGATAGGAATGGGATTAGGGGTATGTATTGGTGTGTTTGTGTTTGCACTTGCTTTTTTGCGTGGAGATGTGCCCTCAATGCTCTTTACATCAGATCCAAACTATATTGCCTGTTCTGCGCAATATCTAAAAGGGTTTAGCCCTGAGGCGGTTTTAACTTGTCTGGTATTTAGCTATATTGGTTATTTTAACGGGCATGGCAAGACAATGCCTGTAATGATACAAGGAATTACGTCTGCATTTTTATTTCGTGTGCCTTTGTCATATCTGTTCAGTATACAGCCGCAAGCCAATTTGATTACCATTGGTCTGGCTGTACCATTGACTTCGATCTATGGCATTTCGTTCTTTACTATTTACTATTTGATCTATCAAAAGAAACTGAGAAACAGTTAGAATAGTTACAAAACATGTTAAATAAATCCCCCTGCTGCTTTTGGAATATTTTTCTAAAAGCAGCAGAGGGGTTTTTTATGAAAATATAAAAAACAATGATCGGACTGCGGCGGAAAAGAAATATTTCGCGAAAGCGACCCACCACAGGACAAGAATTCTGCTTCGCAGGATTCTTAGTTCTTTCAGAAACCACAATACTTGTGGGAATAAAAATATCACTTTATCACTGTGTTCTTTCTATTATTTATTGCTTCTTCTCCAGATTTTCATTTTCTCAGCGTCTTTGATCAGTTCATCGCGGAAATCAGGATGAGCTACGGAGATAATTGCCTCACATTTCTGCCAGGAAGATAAGCCCTTTAAGTTCACCTTACCATATTCTGTCACCAAATAGTGGATATTGGCACGTGTGTCGGTGACAATGGAACCTGGATGAAGGGTGGGCAGAATTCTAGACTTTAATTCACCATCCTTGGTCTTAAATGTGGAAGAACAGCAGATAAAGCTTTTACCACCATTGGACAGATAAGCGCCTAATACAAAGTCAAGCTGTCCGCCTGCGCCGCTGATATGCTTAATTCCTGACGATTCAGAGCTGACTTGTCCAAATAAGTCAATGTCGACAGCGTTGTTAATTGACATAAAGTTATCCAATGCAGAGATGGAACGGATATCATTCGTATAACTTACTGGTGCACTCAATAACTCTGGATTATCATCCAGATAATCATACATTTTCTTGGTTCCAGCGCCAAATGCGTAAGCCTGGCGATAACGGTCAATACTCTTTTTGGAGCCGTTGATTTTACCAGCTTTGGCAATGTCAACAAAGGCATCTACGTACATTTCTGTGTGGACGCCCAGATCTTTTAAGTCAGATTCTGCAATCAGGGATCCTACCGCATTGGGCATTCCGCCGATACCAAGCTGCAGACATGCTCCGTTGGGGATTTCATCAACAATCAGTTTTGCCACAGCCTTGTCTATTTCTGAGGCAGCACCGCCGCCCAGTTCACCGATGGGTGGGTTTTCGCCTTCCACAATATAGTCTACCTGAGAAATGTGCACACCATTTTCAAAGCCACCCAGACAGCGAGGCATATTTTCGTTTACCTCTACAATAATTTTGCCGGAAGTCTCGCAGACTGCAGCGAGATGGGATGCGTTGGGGCCAAAATTAAAATAGCCATGTTTATCCATTGGAGCTACCTGGAACATTGCCACATCATTTGGAGTGGAAGATTCCCGATAATAGCGAGGCAGCTCAGAGTAACGGATTGCTCCATAATATGCACATCCTCTGTTGATCAGCTTACGTTCTATACCAGACATATGCCAGGAATTCCATGTAAAATGTTCTCCAGCATCTTCACGTTCAAAGATAGCAGGCAGTTTTAAGAGAATACCGCCGCGTAAATTGATGTCTTTTAATTCATCTGTACGTTTCGCCAATGCTTTATCCAGTAGATCTGGAGTGCCGTTGCACCATCCATAGTCTACCCAGTCACCAGATTTGATTACTTTGACTGCTTCATCGGCCGAGACAAGTTTTTGCTGATATTCCTGTGTGTAATCCATGTTAAAAACCTCCCTGAAATTGGATTTAATTATTGTATTCAATAATACTTCTTTCATCTTATCACCTTTCCAGTAAAGGGTCAATAAGCCTTCAGCGTGATTTTAATAAATTATTTTCACGGAGATTTTTTGACTAAATTTACAAAAAATAGAATTTTCAGTGGAAGAAAAAGATAATTTGTACTATAATCAAAGAAAGATTTGTGGAAAGGTGGAGAAGAAATGCTATGAATTCAGAAAAAAAGTTTCGTTTCAATGATAAATCAGAAAGATATCATATTATGAATCGTTTGTTCCATATAGCAGCACTGGCAGTATTTTGTGCCTATCTTGCTTATCTGTGGTTAAGTAGTGGTACTGGAAAGATGGCGTGGGCAACCTGCATTGGGAATACAGCCGCAATTATATTTTTTATTCTTTTAAATACTGTATTGTTTTTTCAAAACCGTGCTGGTGCGAAACTAAAGACAGCACTTAGTATAGAGTTTGGTTTTCTATTTTTGACAATGGCGGTACAGACAGATGCGGAATTTATCAATATTGTGTTGTTGGGAGTGCTGGCAGTACAAATTCCCTATTCGGATTCTAAGAATTATATCAGAACAGGTATTGCATATATGTTCTTATATATATTAGAGGTTGTAGTGCGAAGTGTAAAACATATGATTGTTTTAGATCCAGATTATATTTGTACGGTATATGTAATATTAGGAGTTTTTTATGTACTGCTACGTGCAGGAAAAATTTCCAAATCATTTAGTGATCATGCACTGGGCGCAGTCACAGAGCAGAATGGTAAGCAACAGGAAATGATGAGTGGTATGCTTTCTATTTCCCAGACAGTAAAACAGGAATCTGATAAGAGTACAGGTATGATGGAAGAACTAGTGGAATCTACCAAGGTAGTGGCACACAGTATGCAGGAGATTTCTACAGCTGCTGGAGTGACGGCAGAAAATATTTCAGAACAGAGTATCATGACGCAGAATATTCAGGAGTCTATTGAGGAGACGCTTGAGAAATCAGGGCAGATGGTCAATATTGCCAGGGAATCTAATGTCAGTATTCAGGACAATATGCATGTGATGGAGGAGTTAAAGGAGCAGTCAACACAGATTGCATCTACCAATGAACAAGTTACGGATGCTATGGGAAGACTGCAGGATAAAACCAGGGAGGCAGAGGAGATTGCAGATATGATTCTCTCTATTTCCAGTCAGACAAATCTCCTGGCATTGAATGCTTCGATTGAAAGTGCCAGAGCTGGTGAGGCGGGGCGTGGATTTGCAGTGGTTGCAGATCAGATTCGGCAATTGGCGGAACAGACAAAGAATTCTACTGAAAATATCACCAGAATTATTGAAGAATTGAATCAAAAGGCCAGCCAGGTAGTACATTCTGTAGAAAAATCGGTGGATGCAGCTGCAAATCAGAATAAAATGATACATACCGCAGCGGACAGTTTTGAGAAATTAGATCGTAATATGGAAGAATTGATTGTTGATATTCAAGAGATTGATCAGAGAATTAACCATCTGTCCGATGCGAATAATCGTATTGTGGAGAGTATTTCGCAGTTATCAGCGACTACCGAGGAAGTGACAGCCAGTGCAGAGCAGGCAAATGTGCTTAGTGAGAAGAATTTGAAATATGTAGAACAGACAAAAGATGCCATTGTCTTGATTCAGACGACAACACAGGAATTAGAGCAATATCTGTAAAACGTAACAAAAAATTGATATTAGGAAGATAAAGACAGAAAATAGAACTTAATAGAGAACTGATATTAGGAAGATAAAGACAGTATTATAAAGGATAGTGTGCTTTCAAGGGATTGGCAGAAAGCTGTCGATTCCTTCAAATAAAAAATAAGAAGAGGAGATTGTTTATGAGATATGAGGTTTTAGGAGACACAATGCCGGCAGTTGAGGTGGTTTTTGATCAAGCAGGGGAGAGTATGTATACACAATCTGGCGGTATGGCTTGGATGAGTGAAGGCGTTGCAATGGATTCCAATATGCGTGGCGGCCTCGGAAAGAGTATTGGAAGGATGTTTTCTGGTGAATCTTTGTTTATGGCAACTTATAAGGCGGAGAGACCAGGGGCGATGATTGCTTTTGCATCTACTGTGGCAGGAGAGGTATTGCCGATTGATGTAGGAGCTACAGGGGGGATGATCTGCCAGAAAGGTGCATTTTTGTGCGCGCAGGAAAGTGTAACCTTGAGCGTTGCTTTGACAAAAAAATTATCCGCCGGATTGTTCGGTGGAGAGGGTTTTATTTTACAGGATATCACAGGAAAAGGTATGGTATTTTTGGAGATTGACGGTAATAAGGTAGAGAAGAATCTTGGACCAGGAGAAGTGATTAAAGTAGATACTGGAAATGTAGTTGCTTTTGAGAAATCTATCAAATATGAGATTGAGACGGTGAAAGGATTGAAAAATATCTTTTTTGGCGGCGAAGGATTGTTCCTCACAAAACTTACCGGACCAGGCAGAGTTATTTTGCAGACACAGAATTTTAACGAGTTTGCAGGAAGAATTATCAGTATGGTTCCCAGCAGATAATCCTTTACAATAGTATATTTTGATGTAACATAAAATTGATTGCCTGAGAATGAAGACTTGAAGATCGTTCTGTTCTCAGGCAGTTGTTATTTAATAAGAATTGGATTTAAGCAGGAAGAATTGATGATTAAAGTAGCAGTTTTAAAAATAAAATTATATACATCATGGGTTCATTCTTTAAAAGAAAAACGTATGGTCATTAAGAGCCTTATGGCAAAAATCAGGAATAAATTTCAAGTTTCGGTTGCAGAGGTGGAAGATCAGGATGTCCACCAATCTATGGTGATTGGTATCGCGGCGATTGTGCCGCACAGTGCGCAGGCTGATCATCTGATGGATGAAATGATCAAATTTGTAGAGTTAAATACAGAAGCGGAGATTGTGGCAGAGGAACGAGAGATTCGATAGGATCAATTATTGATCTGCATGAGATGCTCAAAGTTGAAATTTTTTGTGCTAGGAAAAATTGATCTAGTTGTCGTAGAACATTTAGTGACAAGTTTTTTTGATTTCATATACTATTATAATAGACAGATAGCTTTTGTGCTTATCAATAATGTCCGATAAAAGATATGGAAATATTTTTCAGATATCCAGTAATGTGTAAAGGAAGGAAAGGAGGGCAAAAGTATGATGCAGATTAGCAATGTAAATGCGGCTGGAAATGGAAATACCATGCAGACAGCGAGACAGTCAGTAAATACAGAGATGGATTCTGTCAGTAAGGATATTCAAAGTAAAATTACGAATGCCAAGAAGCAGCAGCAGGATCTTTCGTCTAATAGAGAAATGACTGCAGAGGAAAAAGAGAATCAAAGGCAAAAGATTCAACAAGAAATCAGTGATCTGAAGCGTGAATTGAGACAATATCAGGCTGAACAGAAGAAAAAGCAGCAGGAAGCACAAAAGGCGGAAGAGACCAAGAAAGAGCAGAAGGAACGTGAATCTAAGGAAGCTGTAAAAGATAATCAGCGAAGAGATCAGCTTACAGAGGATGTAAATGGACAGAGGCAAAATGTCTCACAATCGGATCCCAACAAAAAGACATTTGTTGCAGATGACGAACAAGAGAACAAAGAGCCGCTGCCGCCAGATGGTATGCACAAGATTATTTTTACAGATGCATCCATAGAACAATTTCGAGTGGTAAGCAATGTCACAGCACAGATGGATGGAAGGACCAGGATTCAGGATTCTGAGATTGCGCAGGATGCTGCTAGAGGCGTTGATGTGGAAAGCGCAAAGAAGGAGCAGCGGGCAGAGATCCAGAAAGAGACCAGAAGAATGCAGTCCATGCAGACGTTTATGTTTCGGAGAAAAAATCCGACCGCTGAGGCAGCTATTGGAATTGGCGGCCAATATTCAAATTCTGTGTTACGAAAAGGATTATATAGTCAAAGTGGGACGATGTCTGGGAATAATTTTCCACCAGTGCAGATGGATCTGAGACAGTAGGCAGATGCAAAGTATATGGTAAGTGTGAAACAATTTTGATTACGAATGTACCCAGCTGCTGTGCTAAGAGATTAGTACAGCAGTTTTTGGGGAGTGAGTTCTAACAGTTAAGAGTCAAAAATTGTAACAATTCAGCCATGCCCCTTAGACAAGCCACAGACTGCCTGCAAAGCAGCCTGTAAGCTGCAAACGCAGCTTCTGTCTGAAGCTTAATATAACAAATAGCTGAACTGTTACCAAAAAATAATAAAAAAGTATTGACAAATCCTTTTTGAACGTGTAGAATAAGATCGTTGCTGAGATACAGCAGGCCCAGTTAGCTCAGTTGGTAGAGCAGAGGACTGAAAATCCTCGTGTCTCTGGTTCGATTCCGGAACTGGGCACTACATCAATTAAATATTGTGCGGGTGTAGTTCAATGGTAGAACACCAGCCTTCCAAGCTGGATACGTGGGTTCGATTCCCATCACCCGCTTTGTGCGATAGTGGCGTAGTTGGTAACGCGCGACCTTGCCAAGGTCGAGACCGCGGGTTCGAGCCCCGTCTATCGCTCTTCAAGATAAGAGCTGTAAGTCCAAGATTTTTTATTGAGATCAAGGGATTACAGCTTTTTTGTAGTTCTTTTTTGTTTAGCTTGGAATGTTGATGCACCAATTTCATAATTTGTTGGTTTATATAATACAAACACCTGTCAATGATTGACAAATATTCTCTGGTTTTTTATACTTATTGATAGAAGATGTTAAGTTGATAAATTTTGATATACTTTGAGAAAAGGGACTTTAATGAGAAAAAAAATAATAATGTTTTGGTTGGTGGTATTGATTTTTGGATTGGCAGGTTGTTCTATGCAGCCTGAAGAAAAAGAACCAGAGATTGTCCGCAGTGAATCCTTAGAGTTTGATGATGATTTTTTGCATATTGGTTTGATTCAGACGGGTAAGGAATCTGGATGGCGGGATGCCAATAGTAATGATTATCAGGAGACCTTTACCAAAGAACGAGGTTATGATCTGATTTACATTGATGGCAATTCCAGCCCAGAGCGCCAGGTCAAGGCGATGCAGGATCTGATTCGGCAGCAGGTGGACTATATCATAGTCCAACCGATTGTAGAATATGGCTGGGATGAGGCAGTGGAATTTGCACAGGAAGCTGGGATTCCGGTGATTGTAGCAGATCGGCAGATTGCTGTTGACAGCGATAAATATATGGCATGGACAGGTTCTGACTTTTATGAAGAGGGCTGCAAAGCGATTCAATGGCTGGAAGATTATCTTGAGGAAAATGACCGACAGGACGAGGCTTTGAATATTGTACTTTTAGAGGGAAATGAGGGTGCGACTGCCACTACAGGGCGCACTGGTGGTCTGATGAAACGGATAGAAAAACATGGAAATTGGAAAATTATCGCCAGTGCATGTGCCAATTTTACACAGGGAGAGGCGCAGACTGTCATGGAACAAATTTTGAACGAAGTCGATCCTGACCAGATTGATGTAGTGATTGCCGAGAATGATAATATGATGTTTGGAGCCATGAAAGCAATGGAGCGCAAAAATGTTTCCTTTGGACCTGAGGGAGATATTATCACAATTTCTTTCGATGCCTTGCGGGAGGCATTTGAAAAAATGGTCGATGGGAAATTACATGCTTCTATTGAGTGTAACCCGCATTTGGCTGCAAGCGTTGAAAAGATTATAAAGAAGTTGGAACGTGGGGAAAAATTGAAGAAAAAGTGTTATTACATCGAGGAAAAGGTATACGACTTTAAAAATGCTTCTCAATATATCAAAGACAGGAATTATTAATATGCAGAAGAAAAATAAGCAAAAAGTGAAAAGACCTCTTAAGAATAAAATTATCCTGGCGGTTGTGGCAATGTGCCTGATGGTGGATATTTTCTGTATTGTTTTTAACTATGCAAAGTTTGTATCTTTAAATAGTGATTATGCAAAAGAGATTGCAGAGACTATTATCAATACTTGCACGCTTGTCATTGATGGGGATCAGGTGGAAGAGTATCTAAGAACTAGAAAACGAGATACAGAATATTATGTGACGTGGAATAAACTGATTGATTACCGCAACACGAACAAAAATATTATGAAGCTCAGCGTGGTAAATTTTCAGAATGAGGGCGGCTACTATGTGTATGACACAGATTTGGGACAAGATGGTGCTTTTCTAGGGGATTTCCAGCCTTATGATAGCAGACAGGAAGCAGTAAAAGACGATTTGGTCAACTATACAATGGAGCGATCTTTGGTATATTCCAATCATACTGATATCTATATTCCCATCAAATCTCTCTATAATATTCCAGTAGCCTATGTTGTGGCAGGAATAGCGACAGACAATATACAGGCAGAACAAATGGAATATTTGCTGCGTTTGGTGTTCAGTGTAACTGGTATCACTATTTTATCTGGTGTTGTGCTGATTCTTTTTATGTATAAAAGTATGATTATTCCAATCAATACGATGGCGGCAGCGGCGGGAAATTATGCCAAAAGCATGGAGGACGAGGGAGAAACTCTGCCACTAGAGCAGATACATATTAAAACAGGAGATGAATTAGAACGTCTCTGCGAGTCGCTAAAAAAGATGGAGAATGATATTTTGGTCTCGTCTGCGCGGCTGCTCAATGCAACCTGGAACAGTAACCATGACAGTATGACACAACTTTATAACAAGCGTTATTACCATGAGCTTCTGTCTGAAATTCAGGAGGAAGAGGATTTAGGGATTATCTATCTGGATATTGATAATTTGAAACGCATGAATGATACATATGGGCATGACGAGGGAGATGAGGTGATTTTGCGCGCAGCAAATATTATCCATCAATATGAGGAACCTGGTTTTGAGTGCTGCAGGGTAGGCGGTGATGAGTTTGTTATGGTGTTGCGTGAGACGACTGCACAGACAGTGGCAGATTTGGTCAAGAGGATGCGGGCAGACCAGCATAATACCTTGTCAGACATTCCCAAGGATTTTATCTGCCGGCTGGCAGTTGGAGGAGCTTTCCGACGCAGCAAAGAGACGGTGGCAGATGTGATTAAGCGCGCAGAAGAAGCAATGTATCAGAACAAACACGCAAGACGCTGAGTCTGTTGTCGGATAACCGCAAAATTGGGGAATGAGCATTTCTGTTTTTGGGAATAATGAATCAAAAACAGAAATGAGGTTTGAAACGATGAAAACGTTCCAACAATTATATCTTGACATCCTAAGACGGGAGACAGGAGAGGAAAGCACTCTTTTGGAAGAATATAATCCACATCATATGGACTGTCTTCTTCATCCTCAAAATTATGCTCCTGTGGTTTTTCAGGAACAATGTGAACAGTGTGCCTATGAGCGCGCCTGTGAGAATAGCTGCATTTTTGATGCCTTTGAGCGTGACGAGAATGGAAAAGTAGTGATTAATCCTGAAAAATGCGTTGGCTGCGGTGCCTGTGTAGATGCCTGCAGATTGGAGAGGTTGGTGGCAAACAAGGATATCGTGCCGGTGCTTCAGGCGATCCGCGAGAAAAAAAGAGAGGTTTATGCTTTGATTGCACCAGCATTTTTAGGGCAGTTTGGCGAGGAAGTTACGGCTGGAAGGCTGCGCGCCGCATTTAAGGCTATGGGGTTTCAGGAAATGGTGGAAGTGGCTGTTTTTGCAGATATTCTCACACTTAAGGAGGCTTTGGAGTTTGATGCCAATATCCATAAAGAACAGGATTATCAGCTTACAAGCTGCTGTTGTCCCGTGTGGATTGGTATGATTCGTAAGATTTATCACGAGCTTGTTCCCCATGTGCCAGGTGCAGTGTCGCCGATGATTGCTGCAGGACGTGTGGTAAAACAGCTTCATCCTGAGGCGATGACCGTATTTATCGGTCCTTGTATGGCCAAAAAAGCTGAGGCCAGAGAGAAGGATATTGCGGATGCTGTCGATTATGTGCTTACCTTTCAGGAGGTGCAGGATATGTTTGAAGTGGCAGATATTCATCCCGAAGAACTGGGAGAGGATGAAAAGGAACATTCCTCCCGTGCAGGGCGTCTCTATGCCCGCACTGGTGGCGTCAGCGAAGCAGTGCGTTTTACGGTAAAACAGTTGAATCCAGAACGCAAAATTGAAGTGAGAGCGGAACAGGCGGACGGCGTGCCAGCCTGCAGAGCAATGATTGAACGGCTGAAAAATGGTGAGACAACAGCCAATTTTTTTGAAGGTATGGGCTGTAATGGCGGTTGTGTTGGAGGGCCGAAACGGATTATTTCTGTGGACGAGGGCAAGAAAAATGTAGACCGCTACAGTGATCGGGCAGAGTATAAGACACCATTGGAAAATCCATTTGTCTTGGAATTGCTTACTCGCCTTGGTTTTCATACCGTGGAGGAGTTTTTGGAAAAGAGTGATCTTTTGGTTCGGGAATTGTAATATGCAATGATAAAGCAAAGTACAAGTGCAGAACCATTTGATATTCAATTGACATTTTAGATTTAGAGAAAAACATTTATGCAAATCCCACAAAAGTTTCTTTTTATAAAGCTGTATATTTGGAAATTTTTGTGGGATTTGTATATGTTTTTTTTGTTTGCAAAAATCGCTTGTCTTTACATCCATACAAGTTGTAAAATAGAGAAAGATAGCAACAGTGCCAACGACATTTTTGAATTGGGAAAGGACACATGGGAAATGGCAAAGAGTGATGGTCAGGGATTAAAGTATTATACGCTGGCGGAAGATTTAAAACGTATGATACTCGATGGCGGTATTCAGGCAGGGGAGAGGCTTCCCTCAGAAAATGAACTGTCCGAGCGTTATCAAATCAGCCGCCACACTGTGCGCAAAGCGTTGTCAATTTTGGCAAATGAAGGTTATATCTATGCAGAGCATGGCAAGGGAACTTTCTGTTCTGAGCTTGTGCGTCATACCAAGACTTCCCGAAATATCGCAGTGGTGACAACCTATCTGTCAGACTATATTTTTCCCAAAGTGGTACAGGGAATTGACGGCATTATGGCGCAAAAAGGCTACAGCATTATACTGAAAAATACTCGTAACTCCAGAAAA
This sequence comes from Lachnospiraceae bacterium, assembly GCA_910575005.1. Classification (GTDB taxonomy): domain Bacteria; phylum Bacillota; class Clostridia; order Lachnospirales; family Lachnospiraceae; genus Petralouisia. The sequence continues at coordinate 71,062 of CAJTCL010000006.1, forward strand.
GCAGAGGCAAAATGCTTAGAGGAGCTGCTGCAGAAGGATATCGAAGGGCTGATTATTGAGCCTAGTAAAAGTGAGATTTTCTGCAAGCATATTTCTCTCTATGAACGTCTGGAACAGTTTGGCATTCCCTATGTGTTTATTCAGGGCTGCTATGAGCAGATGAAAGAGAAGCCGCAGGTGCGCATGGACGACTGTAAGGGAGGCTATCTTGTCACAAATCATTTGATTACCTTAGGACACAAGAAGATTCTTGGCGTCTTTAAGGCGGATGATGCCCAGGGGCGGGAACGCCATCGGGGTTATGTGCAGGCACTGCAGGAGGCAGGAATTTTGTATGACCCAGATAATATTATTTGGTTTCATACGGAAGACCGTGCGATTAAGCCTTTCGCTGCACTTCAGGAACTTGTTCGGCAGGAGAGAGAATTTGACGCTGTAGTTTGTTACAATGACCAGATTGCTGTGGAAATAGTCAAGGCCTTGGAGGAATGCCATATTAAGGTGCCAGAGCAGGTATCTGTTACAGGATATGACAATTCTTTTATTGCAGAAAACAGCCGAATCAAGCTGACTACAATTGCCCATCCTCAAGATAAACTGGGGGAAATGGCGGCAAAATTATTGTTGGAGCTGATTCAGAATCCCAATGCGTCATTGCAGGAAAGCAGAATATTTATCGACCCGGAATTGATCGTTCGGGATTCCTGTAGAAAGCGGGGATAAAGTTTTTTCAGGTTTTTAGAAAAACAACTTGTATTGACGACCAGACAAGTAATAAAGTTAAGTTATCAAGACAAGCGCAGGTCTAAGCTAAGGCTGAGATGCTATCACAAAATTAAATTATATTACAGGAGGGTTATCATGAAATTACAGAAAGATTACAAGTTTTGGTTCTGCACAGGTTCACAGGATTTATATGGGGATGAATGTCTGAAAAATGTAGCAGAGCATTCCAGAATCATTGTGGAACAGTTAAACAAGTCCGGAAAGCTTCCATTTGAAGTTGTGTTAAAGCCCACATTGATTACCAATGAATTGATCAGAAAAACCTTCAATGAGGCTAATATTGACGAGGACTGTGCAGGCGTAATCGTATGGTGTCACACGTTCTCCCCAGCAAAATCCTGGATTTTGGGACTGCAGGAGTACAGAAAACCTTTGCTTCACTTACATACACAGTTTAATGAGGAGATTCCTTATGACACCATCGACATGGATTTCATGAATGAGAATCAGTCCGCACACGGTGACCGTGAATGGGGCCATATGGTAACACGTATGGGCATTGAGCGTAAAGTTGTGGTTGGACATTGGGACAGCGATGCTGTAAAGGATAAGATTGCATCCTGGATGCGTACAGCAATCGGTATCGTGGAAAGCAGCCATGTACGTGTTATGCGTGTAGCTGACAACATGAGAAACGTAGCTGTTACCGAAGGCGATAAGGTAGAAGCGCAGTTGAAATTTGGCTGGGAGGTAGATGCTTATCCAGTAAATGAGATTGCAGAAGCTGTTGGAGCAGTATCTGAATCTGATACCAATGCATTGGTAGATGAGTACTATGACAAATATGAGATTTTGTTAGAAGGAAGAGATGCAGACGAGTTTAAGAGACACGTTGCAGTTCAGGCACAGATTGAGATTGGATTTGAGCGTTTCTTAGAAGAAAAGAATTATCAGGCAATCGTAACACACTTTGGCGATCTTGGTGCATTAAAGCAGCTTCCGGGACTTGCAATTCAGCGTCTGATGGAAAAAGGATATGGCTTTGGTGCAGAAGGTGACTGGAAAGTTGCTGCTATGGTTCGTATTATGAAATTGATGTCTGCAGGCATGAAGGATGCAAAGGGCACTTCCATGTTAGAGGATTATACCTATAATTTGGTACCTGGCAAAGAAGGCATTCTGCAGGCTCATATGTTGGAAATCTGTCCATCAATTTCGGAAGGCCCGATTAGTATCAAATGTCAGCCTCTTTCTATGGGTGACAGAGAAGATCCAGCACGTCTGGTATTTACTTCCAAGGAAGGTCCTGGTATTGCAACATCCTTGATCGACTTAGGAGATCGTTTCCGCTTGATTATCAACAGTGTAGATTGCAAGAAGGTTGAAAAGCCAATGCCGAAGCTTCCGGTTGCAACTGCATTCTGGACACCGCAGCCTGATTTTGCTACTGGCTGTGAAGCATGGATCCTTGCAGGCGGCGCTCACCATACTGCTTTCTCCTATGATGTTACTGCAGAGCAGATGGGAGACTGGGCAGCAGCTATGGGAATTGAAGCTGTATATATTGACAATAATACCAATATCCGTGACTTTAAGAAAGATTTGATGTTAGGTCAGGTTGTATTCGGAAAATAAAATAATAAGTTCTCAAGATGTTTGGTGTTCGATAGGGAACAGATTGAGACTATAATGTGAAAGCGGGTGGCCAACGGGTGGTCATTCCGCTTTCGGTCAAAGAAAGAGAGGAAGTAAAATGAAATTTTTTATTGACACAGCCAATGTAGAGGATATTCGCAAAGCAAATGACATGGGAGTGATCTGCGGTGTTACGACCAATCCATCTCTGATTGCAAAAGAAGGCAGAGATTTTAGCGAAGTAATCAAAGAGATCACAACGATCGTGGATGGCCCAATCAGCGGTGAGGTAAAGGCAACGACTGTGGATGCAGAGGGTATGATTAAGGAAGGCCGTGAAATTGCAGCAATTCATAAAAATATGATTGTGAAGATCCCTATGACTGTAGAAGGGTTAAAGGCAGTGAAGGTTCTTGCAGCAGAAGGCATCAAGACGAATGTAACACTGATCTTTTCTGCAAATCAGGCATTGTTAGCAGCAAAAGCAGGCGCGACTTATGTATCTCCATTCCTGGGACGTCTGGATGATATCAGCCAGCCAGGAATTGATTTGATTGAAGATATTGTTGCCATCTTTAGTAATTATGATATCAAGACAGAGATCATCGCTGCAAGTGTTCGTAATCCAATCCATGTAACCGACTGTGCACTTGCCGGAGCTGATATTGCAACTGTTCCTTATAGTGTTATTGAGCAGATGACCAAGCATCCATTGACTGACCAGGGAATTGAAAAATTCCAGAAGGACTACAAGGCAGTATTCGGAGAGTAAACAGAACAGAGAACCCGTCTAAGTCTGTTGGACAGACGGGAAGCAGGCAATCAAATTTTAATCAGGATTTGATTGTAAATGAGAAGGAGAATTTACATGGAAAACTTAGAGCTTCAGAAAACTGCTAATGAAGTCCGCAAAGGTATTGTAACGGCTGTCCATGCTGCAAAGGCAGGGCATCCGGGCGGTTCTCTCTCAGCAGCAGATGTATTTACTTACTTATATTTTGAAGAAATGAACATTGATCCCAAAGATCCTAAGAAGGCCGATCGTGACCGCTTTGTATTGTCTAAAGGACATACAGCGCCAGGATTATATTCTACCCTTGCCAACCGTGGATTTTTTCCAGTTGAAGATTTAAAGACGCTGCGTCAGATTGGTTCCCATTTACAGGGACATCCATGTCTGCAGCATACACCTGGGATTGATATGTCAAGCGGTTCCTTGGGACAGGGAATTTCTGCAGCAGTGGGAATGGCATTGTCTGCAAAACTGAGCAACGATAATTATCGTGTCTATACACTGTTGGGAGATGGTGAGATCCAGGAAGGTCAGGTATGGGAGGCAGCAATGTTTGCCGGACACCGTAAGCTGGATAATCTGGTAGTGATTGTTGATAACAATGGCCTGCAGATTGATGGAAAGGTAGAGGATGTCTGCTCTCCTTATCCGATTGATGATAAATTTAAGGCATTCAATTTCCATGTGATCAATGTCGATGACGGCAATGATTATGATAAGCTCCGCGCCGCTTTTCAGGAGGCTAAGCAGACCAAAGGAATGCCTACTGCTATCGTTATGAAAACGGTCAAAGGCAAAGGAGTTTCCTTTATGGAAAATCAGGCTGGGTGGCATGGAAAAGCTCCAAATGATGAAGAGTACGCTACCGCAATGGAAGAATTAGAGAAAGCAGGTGAAGCATTATGCCAGAAGTAAAGAAGATCGCAACCAGAGACAGCTACGGTAACGCGCTGGTAGAGTTGGGCAAAGAGCATGATAATCTGGTAGTATTAGATGCCGATCTTGCAGCAGCTACCAAGACAGGAGTATTTAAGAAGGAATTTCCAGACAGGCATATTGACTGTGGAATTGCAGAGTGTAATATGATGGGTATTGCAGCAGGAGTTGCTGCAACCGGCAAGGTTCCCTTTGTAAGTTCTTTTGCTATGTTTGCAGCAGGCAGAGCTTTTGAGCAGGTAAGAAATTCTGTTGGTTATCCTCATTTAAATGTCAAGATTGGTGCAACTCATGCCGGAATCTCTGTTGGAGAGGATGGAGCAACTCACCAGTGTAATGAAGATATAGCACTGATGCGCACCATTCCTGGTATGACAGTCATCAATCCTTCGGATGATGTGGAAGCAAAAGCCGCAGTGAAAGCTGCTTATGAGATGGATGGTCCTGTTTATCTGAGATTTGGAAGACTTGCTGTGCCCGTAATTAACGATGGTGCAGACTATAAGTTTGAGATTGGAAAAGGCGTTCTCTTGAAAGAGGGCAGTGATGTGACAATTGTTGCCACTGGGCTTTGTGTGGGTGCAGCTTTAGAAGCAGCAGAGAAGCTTGCCGCAGATGGAATCAGTGCAGAGGTGATCAATATTCATACCATCAAGCCTTTGGATGAAGAGATGATCCTCAATTCTGCTAAGAAGACAGGTAAGGTTGTGACAGCGGAAGAGCATTCTGTAATTGGTGGTCTCGGCAGTGCAGTTTGTGACTGTTTAAGTGAGAAGATGCCCACTCCAGTTTGCAAAATCGGTGTCAATGATGTATATGGTGAATCTGGTCCAGCAGTGAAGCTGCTTGAAAAATATGGATTGGATGCACAGGGTATTTATGAGAAGGTAAAGGCATTTGCCACAAAATAGATAAAAACGGAACAGGTAACTGAAAATAGAAGCAATGTGTAACTGGTTGTTGAACACTCAACGATATTTATAATTGAATGTCTAGAAGCTGGGATATGTGTTGTTCTTTTTCAGTTACCTGAATTTGAATATGGAGGGATTTTTCAAAATGGATAAGAATCTTATTATTGAAGACATTCAGAACGGGAAAACTGCGTTAGGTATTGAATTTGGCTCTACCAGAATCAAAGCTGTATTGGTGGGAAGCGACAATACACCGATCGCATCTGGCGCTCATGACTGGGAAAATCAATATGTAGACCATATCTGGACTTATAGCTTGGACGCCATTTGGAATGGTCTGCAGGACTGCTACAGCAAGATGGCTGAGGATGTGAAGAATCAGTATGGTGTGACACTGACCACAGTTGGTGCACTTGGATTCAGTGCGATGATGCATGGTTACATGGCATTTGATAAAGATAATGAATTATTGGTTCCGTTCCGTACCTGGAGAAATACCATTACAGAGGAAGCTTCTAAAAAGCTGACAGAAGTATTTCAATTCAATATTCCTCAGAGATGGAGCATTGCCCATCTGTATCAGGCGATCTTGAACAAAGAAGAGCATGTAAGCGCTATTACATATTTCACTACTCTTGCTGGTTATGTACATTGGAAATTGACTGGGCAGCAGGTATTAGGTGTTGGAGAGGCATCTGGAATGTTCCCAATCGATTCAGAATCAAGGGATTTTGATCAGAAAATGATGGAGCAGTTTAATGATTTGATTGAAGGAGAAGGATTCTCCTGGAAATTAGATGATATTATCCCCAAGGTATTGTCGGCTGGAGAAAATGCAGGTACCTTGACAGAGGAAGGTGCAAAACTGTTGGATGTAAGCGGAAACCTAAAGGCAGGAGTTCCAGTTTGTCCGCCAGAAGGTGATGCAGGAACAGGAATGACTGCAACAAAGAGTGTGGCACAGCGTACTGGAAATGTCTCCGCTGGTACTTCTGTATTTGCTATGGCAGTACTTGAGAAAAATCTGTCTAAAGTACATGAGGAAATTGATATGGTCACAACTCCAGACGGAAGTCCGGTTGCTATGGTTCACTGCAACAACTGTACCTCTGATCTGAATGCATGGGTTAATCTGTTTAAAGAATTTGCAGAGAGCTTTGGTGTGGAAGTAGATATGACAAAATTGTTCTCTGTACTCTACAACAAGGCTATGGAGGGCGATCCAGAGTGTGGCGGCCTTTTGGCATACAATTATTTCTCTGGTGAGCATATTACAGGTTTTGAGGAGGGACGTCCTCTGTTTGTGCGCACGCCGAACAGCAAGTTTAATCTCGCCAACTTTATGCGTGTACATCTCTTTACCGCTTTGGGCGCATTGAAGACTGGACTGGACATTCTTCTGAAAGAGGAGCATGTAGAATTAGATGAATTGATGGGACATGGCGGACTCTTTAAGACAAAGGGTGTGGGCCAGAAGGTTATGGCTGCAGCCGTAAACGTACCTGTTTCTGTTATGGAGACTGCTGGAGAAGGCGGAGCATGGGGAATCGCATTGCTTGCTTCTTATATGGTAAATAAGGGGGCAGATGAGACATTGTCCCAGTATCTGGATGATAAGGTATTTGCAGGTCAGGAAAGCGTAACTTTAAGCCCAGATGCCAAGGATGTGGAAGGTTTTGATACCTTTATCAAGCGTTACAGTGAAGGACTTGCAATTGAGCGTGCAGCCGTAGATTCTTTGAACTAAGAGGGAGGAAGTTATGTTAGAGGAATTAAAGAAAGCAGTGTATGAAGCAAATATGGATTTGCCACGTTATGGCCTGGTGACATTCACCTGGGGCAATGTCAGCGCCATTGACAGAGAGAGTGGTTTATTTGTCATTAAACCCAGTGGAGTGGATTATGAGAAGTTGAAACCAGAAGATATGGTAGTGATGGATCTCGAGGGAAATAAGGTAGAGGGCAAGTACAATCCTTCTTCTGATACGGCAACACATCTTGAATTGTACAAGGCATTTCCAGAAATTGGCGGAGTGGTACATACACATTCTTCCTATGCGACGAGCTGGGCACAGGCAGGGAGAAGTATTCCCTGTTATGGAACCACACATGCAGATTATATGTATGGTGAGATTCCCTGCGTGCGCTGCCTGACCAAAGAAGAGATTGACGGCGCATATGAAGAAAATACGGGACATTTGATTGTAAATTCTTTCAACGAAATGGGCAAGGATGTGATGGCTGTTCCAGCAGTGCTCTGCAAGAATCATGGGCCATTTGCATGGGGCAAGGATGCGCATGAGGCAGTTCACAATGCTGTGGTACTAGAAGAGGTGGCTAAGATGGCTTACCGTGCTGAGACCATCAATCCTCGTATTCAGCCAGCGCCTCAGGAATTGCAGGATAAGCATTATTACCGCAAGCATGGGGCAAATGCTTACTATGGACAGAAGGAAGAGTAAATTTAATGATTAAAGATGCAAGAATGCTTTAGTGTTCTTGGGGCGGTGCGCAGGTTAGTTTTGCTGACCTGCGCATTTTCCTCTTATTTTATATGATTTTTGCTGTAGTTTGCTATAAATTTTGGGATTTTTAATTCTGTTTGTTTTGAATGTATTACCGCAGGCTGTTCTGGCAGGCTTCGTCTGGCCTGTCTGGGATCAGAAGTGCCAGAGGGTGTTTGGTAAGCAGATTTCTGACGTTTGGTATAAATAGAATCTGGAGGTTTGTGAGAAGCTGTTTTTATTTCATTTATATAATTTGATATAGGTTTTCTGGCATTATATTCGTTCCTGTAAGTGGGATTTTTTATAGAACCTGCTGAAGTTCGATTGTCGATTGTTTGGTTATTCTGATTCATACCAGTAGCAATAATGGTAATTACAATTTTATCAGTATCAAAATTATCTGGTTCTACTGTTCCCCAAATAAGATTGACATTTTCTCCGGCAAGTTCTCGCAGATAAGAGATCGCTGGGGCAAGTTCTTGTAAATTGATTTCTCCGCTTGAGTTAAAAAGAATGTTCGTGGCACCGGAAATATTGGTGTCCAAAAGAGGAGAGTTGATGGCTTGTTCCACGGCATCCTGAACAGAACCATCTGAGTTGACACTTCCAATTCCAAGATGTCCAATTCCTTTATTCAACAGGGTGGTGCGCAGATCGTTGAAATCCAGATTGATATCTCCTTGATTAAAAATAATATTAGTTATTCCTTCAATTGTGTACTTTAAGACAGTATCAGCAGTTTCAAAGGCATTTTTCAAGAAAAAAGGTTTGTCTGACAGTCCAAGAAGTTTGTCATTGGGAATCACAAGCAGAGTGTCAGCATATTTTTCCAGTTCAGCAATTCCACTTTTGCTGGCATTGACGCGAGGAAGGCTTTCAAAAGAAAAGGGGGTTGTCACCACAGCGACGGTAAGGATGCTGGATTCTTTGCAGAGCCTGGCAATTACCGGTGTGGCGCCAGTTCCAGTTCCACCTCCCATACCACAAGTTAAAATTACCATATCGCCGTCTTTAATCAGTTCTCGAATTTCATCTTCATTTTCAACGGCTGCAGCTTCGCCTATCGCTGGGTCAGCTCCGGCACCAAAACCATTGGTCAAGCGCTGGCCAATGGAGAGCTTTTTCTCAGCTTTACAGGTTTCTAGAACTTGCTGATCTGTGTTTATAGCGATAAATTGCACATTTGCCACATTAGAGTTAATCATTCGATTTAGGGCATTGTTGCCGCCGCCTCCAATGCCAATGACGTAGATTTTCGGTATATTTTTGAGGGTAGCATCTTTAATTTCTATCATAATAATCTTACATCCTTTCTGTTCGATTTTTGAATATCATTTGAGTCTTCCCACTTTTTACTACAATGAAATAATTGATAAATCATTTCCCCATTTTTATAGACATCAAGATAATTATGTATATGATAATTTTGCAAAAATGCAAGTAAAAAATGCAAAAATGCAAAACTTAAATTATATATAGCATTTCTGCAAAAGAAAGTCAAGAATATTTTGCAAAAATGCAAAAAAGGGTTGAAAAGAAAATAAAAATGGGGTACAATGAAACGACAGAAGAGATAACACAAGAAACATATTATTTTGATGGTGATGTTGTTTCATATTTCATGATCAAAGTAATCATATAAGGCTGGAGAACGAAAATGACAATTGGTGAGAGAATAAAACAGAAACGGAAAGAGAAGAAAATTTCTGTGGAGTATCTGGCAAAGGAACTAGGGGTTTCCTGTTCCACTGTTTATCGGTATGAAGATGCTTCGATTGAGAAGATACCGTTGCGCGTGTTTGACCGGCTGTGCACAATTTTGGAGATGACGCCGGCAGAGCTGATGGGAAATGTCGAAAGCGTGCCGGAATGGGGGAATGCCGGGAAGATGCCGGAACATTTTGATAATCCACAGGATGCTATGGAATTTATTTTAAAGACACCGACATTGGCTGCATTTGGCGGATATGACCCGGAGAGTATGAGCGAAGAGACGATTGTAGAGTTTGCAAATGAGATATTAAGGCAGTTGGAAATTGTCAGTTATAAGTATCGGAAATAAATCCGGGGGTGGAAATGAGAGCACAACAGATTGTAAAATTAGCAAAGGATATTCGGCAGAGCTGGAATACCAGTGATCCATATGAGATTGCCCGAAAGTTCGGAATTATAGTGATTGACAGAGATGTGGATGTGAAGGGCTTTAAGGCACATATTTTAAAGACAGAGGGCTATCCAGCAATTATAGCCATCAATAATGCCTATACAGAACGTTCCAGAAAGGTATTATGTGCCCATGAGCTTGGTCATGCACTTCTCCATTGGGACAGTATCAATCATTTTTCAGTGACTGAGAAAAATTTGACAACTAGTGTAGAGTATGAGGCAGATCTGTTTGCGCTCGCTCTGCTGCTGGACGAATCACAGTTGACGATTCCTTTGGATAAAATGAGCAGTTCTATGATTCGTTATATTATGAATTATAATATTCAGCGTGGGAAAGATACTACATAAGTTAGAATTTAATGATTCAGGATCCCATAGAAATGAGAAGACAGGAGCTTTCAATTTATTTGAGAACATGAATTTCCATTTTTTATGAGGGTGATAATTCCTTCAGCCACGGACGAAAGCCCATTGAAAGACGTATGACAGCTTTACTGGAATGTCTATGGCTTTGGGGTTCTCAATAGTCACGAAATCTTATCATCCATAGACAGGAGAAGCATCTATGAGTATATATCAATTAACCCCTCAGACCATTCATGTGGCGGAACCGCTCTTTGCAGGCTGGCAGGAGTCTTTGATCTGGTCTTGTCTCCAGGGATATATGGGGCAGGCTTTTGCAGATTCTTTGGAACATCCAGAATCTGCTAGGATTTTGCTTGCTGATTTCTGCTATTTTGCCGGAAAAGTAAATGAGGAGCTGGTGACGGCAAAGCTTCACAGCCAGAGCCGTAATTTTTTGATTCTGGTGCCTCCGCTCGACGAGACAGGGGAGGCTTGGGCACAGGCAATTGAGAGAGCGTATGGCAAAAACTGCAGGAGAGTGGAGCGGTATGCAATAAAAAAAGAACCAGGGATTTTCGATCGTAAAAAACTGGAGGATATTGTGGTAGGACTTCAACCACAATATCAAGTAAAGCTCATAGATGAGGCGATTTTTTTACAGACGCGTGAGCAGCCGTGGGCGCTGGATTTTACCTCTCAATTTGTGGATTATCAAGAGTATCACAGGCGTGGACTGGGAGCGGCGGTACTTTATAATGGAGCGTTGGTTTCAGGGGCATCTTCCTACACCGTTTACCGAGAAGGAATTGAGATAGAGATTGGAACCAGGGAGGAGTATCGCAGGCAAGGTCTGGCGGCTGTGTGTGGAGCAAGATTAATTTTGGAGTGTATGAAGCGTGGGCTTTATCCAAGCTGGGATGCACAGAATAAATGGTCTGTGGCATTGGCAGAAAAACTGGGTTATCATTTTGACCGAACATATCCAGCGTATGAAGTTTTTATATAGTGTTTGGTAAATTAATGATGTCAAATAAGATGGATGGCAATGAATAAATCAATAACGTATTTACCATGATATGCATATGGTCAACAAAAAGAAATGGGATATAGCATCGCTAAGGCGAAAGAATGCTATATCCCATTTCTTAATTTTAGATGATTCAGAGATGAAAAGTTCTAAAATTTCCATGCAGCTTTATTTATTTTATCATGCATCAGAATTTAAAAATTTTTGGCATTTTTATCTTTATAAGAAAATATATTTTAAGATAAATAATACAGTGAGCACATACATTAAAATGCTGATTTTCTTTTCTTTTGCTTTGCCAGTCAGAAGGTTGATTAATGTCCAAGAGATAACACCAACTGCAATACCCTCAGAAATACTGTAAGCAAGCGGCATGGCAATGATGCACAGGAAAGCTGGGATAGCATCTGTCATATTGTCAAAGTCAATCCGAGAGACGGAACCCATCATATAGAATCCTACAATAATCAAGGCTGGTGCGATAGCAAAGCTGGGGATGCTCAAAAACAATGGTGAGAAGATCACAGACAGCAGGAAGAGACATGCTGTGGTCAGAGAAGTCAATCCTGTTCGTCCGCCAGCCGTGACGCCAGAAGCACTTTCTACATAAGTGGTAGTGGTAGAGGTTCCGAAAACGGCACCAACACAGGTGGCAATGGCATCAGATAAAAGAGCTGGTTTGATACGAGGCAGTTTGCCATCCTCATCCAGCATGTCCGCCTTAGAGGAGACACCAATTAAGGTTCCCAGCGTATCAAACAGATCCACAAACAGGAAGGAGAACATAATGACAATGAAGTCTCCAATCTTGACAGTGCCAAAATCTACTTGGGTAAACAAAGCGCCAAAGGTCTGTGAAAACGAAGAAAAGTCCAGGCTGACCAGTCCAGAAGGAATCACAGAATACATGCCAATCTCTGGATTGGGCACATAGATACCTGCAAATTCACAGATGATACCCAATAACCAAGTGATGATAATACCTGCTAAGATACCGCCTTTTACTTGTTTTGCCAAAAGAATGGCAGTAATCAATACACCAACTAACGCCAGGATAGCACCCACACCGATCGAGTGGAAATTTTCTCCCTTAAAGGTCTGGTAACTTACCAGTGTGGATTCATTTGCTACAATCAGTTTAGCATCTTGTAGACCGATAAATGCAATGAAGAGGCCAATACCTACACTGACTGCTGCTTTTAGGGTTAAAGGAATCGCATTGAAAATCGCTTCACGTACATTGGTAAGCGATAGAATAATAAAGATAATACCCTCCACAAATACGGCAAATAATGCGATTTGCCAAGTATAGCCCATCCGAATTACAACCGTAAAAGCAAAATATGCATTTAGGCCCATACCAGGTGCCAGTGCAAAGGGATAATTGGCTAACAGTGCCATTAACAGCGTACCTACAAAGGAAGCAAGCGCTGTGGCGATCAATACTGCATTTGCGTCCATACCGGCCGCAGATAAAATGTTTGGGTTTACCGCAAGGATATAAGCCATAGTCATAAATGTGGTAAACCCTGCAACAACCTCAGTTCGTATGGTTGTGTTGTTGTCTCTGAGTCTGAAAAATTTTTCCAGCATAAAATTTACTCTCCTTTCTTATAATTGTTTATTATAACATGTTTTGCAGATATAATATAGTATAAGATTCAGAAACGCAATACAACAAATATTGATGATGTTCCCAATTTTTGGTTATCAATAGGGTATTAAACGCTCCTGTTTGCTGAGAAAGCAGAAAAACAGTGTATACAAATAGGGATGAAAATATAATATAGAAACGCATTTCTGTAGTATTTCATGTGTATATCGCATATTTTAAGTATAACAATGCTGGTAATCCTGTCTAAAAAAACGGATTTACACTTTGGGAAAAGGTGGGAAAATGTCTAATTTTTAAGGAATAAATATAATTTTTTGTGGAAAATACCAGTTTTCAGAAAGCTACTTGAAAAAGCCTGGTAGTTGGAGTATATTTTATATGGTACGAGACACATGAGAAACAGCTTGTATGATAGTATTACATGGGAAAGAGAGATAAGATGAGTGAGAAAAAAATTATTGTATCTAATGTAGCTAAAGAGTACAGCAATCCCATTGCAGAGTTAGTTCAAGTGGCATGTCAGTTTGACAGCGAGATCCGTTTGGAGAGTGACGAAGCAAGAATCAATGCAAAGAGTATTATGGGAATCATGGCATTTAATCCGTCAAAAGGAATGACTGTAAATATAGTGGCTGATGGAAGCGATGAGGAAGAAGCTTTATTGGCAATGGAAAAATTTCTGGTTTGTCAATAAAAAAATTAGGGAGGAAATCAATATGGAAAAGAAAGAGACGAAAGTAACTCCGGTAAAAGTAACTTCAACCAAACCAGCGGCCGCAGAGGAAGAGAAGGCTGTAAAAGCTGCCAAGAAGGAAGCGACAGTTGAAAAAGAAGTGAAAGCGGAAGTGTCTGCGGCGGAAGAGCCGAAGAAAGAGAACACAAAGAAGGCAGCGCCGGCGAAAAAAACAACAACAAAGAAGACAGCGTCTGCAAAGAAGAAGGAAGTAGAGAGAATGGAAGAAATTTACTTGCAGTTCGGGGCACTGGAAGTTACCACAAAGGAAGTTATGGACAAAGCAAAACAGGCTTATGTTGCAGAAGGACACAGAGAATCTTCTATCAAATCTATCCGTTTATATCTCAAGCCGGAAGAAGGCATGGCGTATTATGTAATCAATGATAAGTTTGCTGGTGGCATCTCTTTGTAAGCCTGGTCAATATCTCGCAGCAATCTGCAGATTTTACCCATGTGGCTGTGTTGTTCGTGAAAATATAATGTCATTAAAATAGAAGCAGGAGGATGCCGAGAGGCATCCTTTTTTGTGAAGTATGAATAAAAATAAATTTGGAAGCGGCTGAAATTATCTGAAATAGCAAAAAATAAATTTTTTCTATAAATTCTATTGCAATTCAGCAGAAATTAGAGTATCTTATTAGCAGACATAAAACAAATGTGTAGAACAAGGGTGTTCCAATAGGATTGGAATGCCTTTTTTTATATCAGGGAGCAATTTTTGCCGTTGTATCATCTCAAATTATACGCGTTTTCTTTGGTATAAAAATTCTATGCGCACATGCATAACATGAAAGATACTGTGTAATAAGCTAGAAAGGATGTAGAGGATATGAGTGAGTATTTTAGTGTATCAGAGATTTTTGGAGAAAACGTATTTAATGATGCAGTGATGCAGGAACGTTTGCCGAAAAAGGTTTACAAGAAGTTAAAGCAAGTGATTGAGGAAGATCGGGAGATGGATCTTGAGACTGCAGATGTGGTTGCCCATGAGATGAAAGAATGGGCCATTGAAAAGGGTGCAACACATTATACCCATTGGTTCCAGCCTTTGACAGGGGTGACGGCAGAAAAGCATGATTCTTTTATTACAGCTCCGATGCCAAGCGGAAAAGTTTTGATGAGTTTTTCAGGGAAAGAGTTAATTAAAGGTGAACCAGATGCTTCTTCTTTTCCGTCTGGTGGATTAAGGGCAACGTTTGAGGCCAGAGGTTATACAGCATGGGATTGTACTTCTCCAGCTTTTGTGAGACAGGATGCGGCAGGGGCGACGCTTTGCATTCCCACAGCGTTCTGTTCTTATACAGGGGAGGCACTTGACCAGAAAACACCATTGCTTCGTTCAATGGAAGCCATCAATGAACAGTCTTTACGTCTCTTACGTCTGTTTGGTAATACTACATCCAAGAAAGTGACACCATCTGTGGGACCTGAGCAGGAATATTTTCTGGTTGACAGGGAGAAATATTTAAAGAGAAAAGATTTGATTTTTACAGGACGTACGTTGTTTGGCGCGATGCCGCCCAAGGGCCAGGAGATGGATGATCATTACTTTGGAGCGATTCGTGAGCGGATTGCCGCATATATGAAGGATGTCAACAAGGAGTTGTGGAAATTAGGCGTCAGCGCAAAGACACAGCATAATGAGGTTGCTCCAGCACAGCATGAGCTGGCTCCCATCTATGCAGAAGCCAATATTGCGGTAGATCACAATCAACTGGTTATGGAGACGTTAAAGAAAGTTGCTGGACGTCATGGTATGCATTGTCTGCTGCATGAGAAGCCATTCGCTGGGGTGAATGGTTCTGGAAAGCATAATAACTGGTCAATCACAACAGATGACGGCATCAATATGCTGGAGCCAGGCAAAACGCCTCATGAGAATATTCAGTTCCTGCTGATACTTACCTGTATTTTAAAAGCAGTGGATAAACATGCAGATTTACTCAGAGAATCTGCGGCAGATGCGGGAAATGACCACAGATTAGGTGCAAATGAGGCTCCGCCAGCTATCATTTCTGTATTCTTAGGAGAGCAGCTTCAGGATGTAATGTCTCAGTTGATCAGTACTGGCGAGGCAACCAGAAGTTTGAAGGGTGAAGTGTTGCAGACTGGCGTGAAATCATTGCCAGACTTTATGAAAGATGCCACAGACCGTAACCGTACGTCACCGTTTGCGTTTACTGGAAATAAATTTGAATTTCGTATGGTTGGTTCCAATGATTCCATTGCAGCGCCCAATGTGGTTTTAAATTCGATTGTTGCAGAAGCATTTTCAGACGCCTGCGATATTCTGGAGCAGGCAGCAGATTTCGATGAAGCAGTACATGACCTGATTAAAGAGCAGGCAACCGCACATCAGCGCATTGTATTTAATGGCAATGGATATTCAGATGAATGGATTGAGGAGGCAGAGCGCCGCGGACTTCTCAATATTAAAAATATGGTAGATGCCGTGCCAGCTTTGACCACAGAAAAGGCAGTTACCTTATTTGAGAAATTCAATGTATTTACTAGGGCAGAATTGGAATCCAGAGGGGAGATCCTTTATGAAAACTATGCAAAAGCGATCAATATTGAGGCGCGTACCATGATTGATATGGCTGGTAAACAGATTATTCCTGCCGTGATCAAATATACTACCGTACTCGCAAATTCCGTCAATGCTGTGAAAGCAGCGGCGAATGAAGAGGTGGCGGCAGTACAGACCGAGCTTTTGCGCGAGGTTTCCAGTCTCTTATCTGAGGCTCAGGATGCGCTTAAAAAATTGGTAGATATTACAGAGAAGGCTTCTGCGATGCCAGAAGGAAGGGAGCGGGCAATTTGCTGCCGTGATGAGGTAAAGACTACAATGGATGCACTGCGGGCGCCAATTGACCGGCTGGAGATGATTGTCGACAAGGAGATGTGGCCAATGCCATCTTATGGAGATTTGATCTTTGAGGTTTAAAAGGAAATAGTTTTGACAGAAAAGGGAGGATGCCAGGCAGCTCTGGCCACCTGGCATTTATTATGAAAAGTTTATTCAAATAGTAGTTTACTGAAATTGTCATTTGCTATGATTTTATTATATGCAGAAGAAATGAAGTTTCCATGTTGGTAAAATGAAACTTTTTTGAATCTAAAATGAATAAACTGTGAACAAAAAGCTAAAATATGACACTTTTTTTGGAACCACAAAGCTGTGGATGACAGGAAAAGTGTCATTTTTTATATATAAAATGAAATAGAAACTTATTTATGTAGTATTAAGGGAGGAATGACTATGACACAAGAATCAATGATCAGTTTAGTAAGTGAACATACCTTTGGCATATGGTTTCTAATCGGGGCCGCCTTGGTGTTCTGGATGCAGGCCGGTTTTGCAATGGTGGAGGCCGGTTTTACCAGAGCCAAAAATGCCGGCAATATCCTCATGAAAAATCTTATGGATTTCTGCATCGGTACCGTTATGTTTATTTTAATTGGCTTTTCTCTGCTTTTGGGAGAAGATATGGTTGGCCTGATTGGAAAACCTGGATTTGATATCTTTACCGCTTATGCAGAGTTTGATTTTTCCAACTTTGTATTTAATCTGGTTTTCTGTGCTACCACAGCAACCATTGTATCAGGAGCTATGGCAGAACGGACAAAATTTTTATCTTATTGTATTTATTCTGGTGTGATTTCTGCCTTGATTTATCCGATTGAAGCACACTGGATTTGGGGTGGCGGCTGGTTAGCTCAGATGGGCTTCCATGATTTTGCAGGTTCCTGTGCCATTCATATGGTAGGAGGGATTTCTGCACTGATTGGAGCAGCGATTCTTGGGCCAAGGATTGGCAAGTTTAGTAAAGATCATCAAGGTAAGATTACAAAAGTAAATGCGTTTCCAGGGCACAATCTGCCTTTGGGCTGTCTAGGCTGTTTTATTCTCTGGTTTGGCTGGTACGGATTTAATGGCGCTGCAGCTACTACCATTCCACAGTTAGGCTCTATTTTCTTGACTACCACAATTGCCCCTGCAATTGCCACAATGGTTTGTATGGTATTTACATGGGTGAAGTATGGAAAGCCAGATGTATCTATGTGTCTCAATGCTTCTCTGGCAGGACTTGTGGCGATTACCGCGCCTTGTGATGTCACGGATGCAGCGGGAGCGATTGTGATCGGTGCAGTGGCAGGATTTTTGGTAATATTTGGGGTGTGGCTGCTGGATTACAAGCTTCATGTTGATGATCCAGTGGGTGCGGTGGCAGTACATATGATGAACGGAATTTGGGGAACGATCGCGGTAGGACTGTTTGCAACATCTTCTGCTCCAGAGAGTGATATTGACGGTTTATTTTATGGCGGCGGATTTCATCAGCTTGGCCTTCAGTTGCTTGGTGTGGCAGCAGTGGCAGCTTGGGCGGCTGTCAGTATCACAATTACTTTTGTTATAATCAAGGCAACAATTGGACTGCGGGTCACAGAGGAAGAGGAACTTGTGGGTCTGGATGCCACAGAGCATGGCTTAGCCTCCGCATACTCTGGTTTTAGTATTATGGATGTCTCCAGCACAATGATGATGGATATTAATGAAAATACCAATCTAGGCACAGAAGTATATGCGAATGCTTCCCAGGCACAGAGAGATGCCGCGGTTAAAGTCATTTCCACAGTTCCACAGGCTGCCACAGGCATGTATAAGGTGGTGATTGTGGCAAAACTTTCACGTTATGATAAATTGCGCAAGTCTATGAATGATTTGGGAGTGACGGGAATGACTGTCACACAAGTGATGGGATGCGGGATTCAGAGAGGAGCCGGCGAGAAATATCGTGGTGTGGAAATGGATGCGACTTTGCTTCCTAAAGTAAAATTGGAGATTATTGTCGGAAATATTCCAGTTGATAAAGTGATTGAGGCAGCGAAAAAAAGTCTTTATACTGGGCATATCGGCGATGGTAAGATTTTTGTATATGATGTTGCAAAAGTTGTTAAGATTCGAACAGGTGAGGAGGATCTCTCTGCGTTGCTTGACGTAGAATAATATATGGTTACAGGAGTTGTTGAAAAATGCAGATTATATAGAATATATGGATAGGATGCTTGCGTTCTAAATGCCATATTTTGTATATATCAGCTATTTTGCAGCAGCTCCTGTAACTATTTATGTGTATCATAAACAGTTTATCTTCAAAATGGGTAGATTTTTTGATGAAAGGCATCTATAATAGAAAGAAAGATTTTTACAAAGATAACCCCGTAATTGTACGGCAGGAGGTATTTATGAAAAACAATCTGTTATTTATAAATCAAAGTCAAGAGATTATCCAAGAGTTTTTGGAGGCCATGCGTGGAGAGGATCTGGAGATTGATACAGCGGACAATGGCCGTAAGGCGGTGACACTATTGAGAACAAAGAAGTATAAAGTAGTGGTTACTGGTATGGATCTTACTCCATTTGATGGGGCAAAACTGATTGCCCATCTGAATCAGTATTTTCCAAAGATTGTTTGTATTGTATATACTAGACGTTTGGAATTGGCACATTTAAAATTGTTGGTCAATGAACGCAGCGTTTTTCGTATTTTTCAGAAGCCAGCGGATTTAAAAGGTGAAGTGCGCCAGGCGTTAATGGATGCTTTTGAATATTTTGATTTGCAGGATGCACAGCAACAGGAGAAGCTGGAGTTAGAGAGAAAGTTCAGGGTTGGGCGTTTAGAGTTGGCAGAATTGGCGCGTACAGCATTGGGAAAAAAGGGGAAAGCAGAACTAGCCGTTTTTTTGCAGACAATATTAAAAGCCTATGCCGGAAATATTACAATATCATTGTCAACAAAAGAGAAACAGATGTTATTCTGGTATGAGACGGAATTTTTGACACGGCTTCTGGAGAATGAATTTTGTGATTTGAAGAGCCTGGAAGTACTCAAGGAGAAATTAGAAGGTATGTGCACAACAACTGAGTGGAATCATCTGGTGGTAGTGGTTGGACGGATTGAGCAAAGTTTATAATATATTACACCAGCGATTAAGTTGCGGCGGAGTAATAAAGAAATGGTGTATGATAATTCAAGAATTGTAAAAGTGAATTATGAATGGAAATGCGCTACTGACCTGTTGATATTTTGACAGAGGGTTATCTAAATATCAGCAGGTCAGTATATTAATGTCTTTACATTTGGAATTTATTGCCTTTTTTTGTTAGGCTTGTCTTGCTCCTGTTTGGGTTTGTCAGATTCCTGATCGGGTTTGTTCTGTTCCACATCCTCTGTTGCTTCTTCGTCTTTTTTCTCATTCTCTTCTTTTTGATTTTCGCTTTGATTTTTGTTCTTATCCTCTTTTGTTTCTTTATCCTTTTTCTCATCTTCTTCTATCTCTTCAGAAATTTCAGGAATCTCAGGAATCTCAGGTATGATAGAGGCAGCATTGTGGACAGTGCAGTAATTGTCTGCGGCAAGGTCATTGGGCAGCAGATACGCTCCATCGTCGCTATCACTAGATCCACCTACAATATAGACACGGGTATGCTTGGTTTCAGCAGGACAAAATTCATTGGCAAGCAGTCCAGAAGCAGTGCAGATCGTTGCACTGACATGATGATCGCAGTATTCTGTGGGTACAGTTCCGTCTGCGAAATATTCTGTCTCCACCATACTTCCTCTGGGATCTGCGCTGCACAGTCCTTTGACAGAAAGTTTTCCCGATTTCTTACATACAGCGGCGGTGACAATACTATTGGGTTGGGTAAATTCTTTCGGTTCCAGATTTTCATGAATTCTTCCCATAATATTTTTCCAAAGCGTTTTAGGATTGGCCGTTAAAACGCCATCCTGGGGACTGTTGTCATCATAGCCGCACCATACCGTACAGGTATAATAGGGGGTATAACCGGAAAATAGGACATCACGATTGCTGGTTGTGGTTCCGGTTTTGCCGGCAATTGGCATATTACCAAAATTAGCAGCGCCTCCAGTACCGGCGGTGACAACATCCTGCATAGCGTCAGTCAGCAGGAAGGCGGTAGATTCTTTGAGAACAGTGTGCCGTTCCTGTGTATTATCAATCAGGATATTTCCGTTGTGATCTAAAATTCTGGAATAAAATCGTGGTTTTGTGTAAGTTCCAGAATTTGCAATTGTGGCATAAGCAGCGGTTAGTTCCAGGTTAGTGACGCCTTGTGTGATGCCTCCTAGAGCCAGAGACTGCACAATATCATCTTGTACTAATGTGGTAAAGCCAAAATTCTGTAGATAATCATAACCGACCTGGGGAGAAATATCAGTCAATGTTTTGACTGTCACCACATTGATGGATTTGGTGATTGCATAGCGGATGGTAGTAAATCCACGGTAGGAATTATCATAATTGCGCAGAGAGGTGCCGTTGGTGTAAGAGTAAGGTGCATCATCCTCAACGGTGGCCAGTGTCATGCCTGCGGTGTCAAGAGCTGGGGCAAAAGCGGCCAGCACCTTAAAAGTAGATCCAGGCTGTCTTGTGGTATCAGTGGCACGGTTTAAAGTTCGGCTTCCGGTTTTATCTCCTCTGCCGCCGACAATTGCCTTCACATCCCCGCTATATTGATCAATGATTGTCACTGCTGCCTGTGGCTGCATGGTAAATACCACGGATTCACCGCCCTCAGGAATCATATCCCCATCCTGCAGAATTTCTGCTTTGTATGCATCAATAGCAGCCTGAGCCTCCTCCATGCTGGAAAAATTTAAAGAGTAGCCTGGTGAGGAGGCATTGTAGTGAGAGATCATGGTCTGATCGCTGTAATTTTTCATCTCGCCGTCTTTTTTCTTGACCGTGAGACGAAAAGAAAAAGAATACTGCGGGGCAGTGGAATAATTTTTTAGGTTATTAATTTCCTCATCGCAGATTTGCTGAATAGTTTTGTCTTGAGTGGATTCAATGGTTAATCCGCTGTTGTAGATAGCCTTATAAGCCTGAGTATCTGTGTAGCCTTTCTTCTCCACAAGATCCTCAGCCACCTGATCAATAACAGCATCTACAAAGTAAGAATTGGGATTCTCTTCTGCATATTCGATATTGATCTGTTGAATGCGGGAATAGACATCATCCTTAAGAGCTTTTTGATATTCTTTTTCAGAAATATAACCTTGTTCCCGCATGTTTTTTAAGACTTGCCGGCGGCGTTTTTCATTGTCCTCAGGATGGCTGACGGGATTGTATGCGGAAGGATTTTTGGTAATCCCAGCGATAACCGCTCCCTCAGACAGTGTAAGTTCCGAGACATCTTTGCCAAAATAACGGCGGGAGGCAGCTTGTACACCGAGCGTATTTTGTCCTAAATTGATGGTGTTTAAATAGTTTTCTAGTACCCAATTCTTTGATTTGACCTTAGAAAGCTCAATAGCCAAGTATTGTTCCTGGATTTTGCGCTCTACCTTTTCCATACCTGACTGGTCAACCCAGCCCTCAAAGACATTATTCTTCAACAATTGCTGAGTGATCGTGCTTGCCCCTTGGTTGAATTTAAATCCATTGCCAATGCCCTTTAGCCCAGCACGGATAATGCCTTTGATATCAATGCCGTTATGTTCGTAAAAACGCTCGTCCTCAATTGCTACAAAAGCATGTTGTACTGTTTTGGGAATCTCGTCCAGTGTCACGTAGACACGATTGGAGCCAGAAGCCACCAGTTTGGCGGTTTCATTTCCCTGGTTGTCCAACACAACAGACAGATAGCCAGTAGGGGAGGGATCAATATCAGAGATATCTGGGGCAGAATCAATGATTCCCTTAAAAATGCCAATTCCAGCACATCCTCCAATAATGATCACAGCTAAAAAGCATACCAAAAGAGTCTTGAAGAACATAACTGTAAATTTCTTACGTACGAATGTCGTGGTGGAAGTGAGTTGTTTTTCCTTCCGAGCCACGCCCTTTTTCCCATAATCCATAGTAAAGCCTCCTTCTAAAAAAACGGATAGCTTCCAGTTTGTGAAGCAGAATAATCCAAATTTGTTTATCCAAGTATTATAACAAATATGATATGGTAAATAAAGAAAAAAATCCTTAAGATGCGCTGAAATCATTTTTGTAGATGCTTTGCGACATAATGCATGGTCTTTTGCTAAAATGTGACCAAAATTAGCTGCAACACAGTGAGAAAGCGCTGAAAATTGCTAAGTGCCAGTGTCATTTGTCCAGAAACGACCAGAATGAAAGGAAGAACCTTTGCGAATGGTGTGAGAGTAAACAATAAGATTTTCTATATATAATTGTTATAGACTTAAAATATCTCTAATTGCACTTTGTGGAAAAATATGCTAACATCAAGAGGATTGAAAGATTCAGCAGCAGTGAAAGGCGGCGCAAGCATGGAGAATAGACCGATTAAAATATTATATCAGGGCGGCAGCGGTGAGATCGTGGAGAAGAAATCCCGTTTTATTGCCACCATAGAGAAGATAGAGACAGAGGAGGAGGCCTTAGCCTTTATTGGCAAGATCAAGAAGCAGTACTGGGATGCAAGACATAATTGTTATGCATTTGTGGCAGGGAAAAATCAGGAGCTGCAAAGGTGCAGTGATGATGGCGAGCCAAACGGTACCGCGGGACGGCCGATGTTAGATGTGCTGCTGCGTGAGGATATCCACAATCTTGTTGTGGTTGTGACTCGCTATTTTGGCGGTACGTTATTGGGGACAGGCGGACTGGTACGCGCATATCAGAAGGCTGTGCAGGAAGGTCTTAAAAACTCTATTGTAATTGAGAAAATGCAGGGCAGGATGCTAAAAATTGACACGGATTATAATAGTATTGGAAAGATTCAGTACATCTTGGCACAGCAGCAGATCACCGCGATGGACACAGCATATACAGATAAGGTAGAGATGCAGGTGATGGTTCCTGTGGAGCAGTTGGAAACATTTCAGGAGGCTGTCACAGAAGGGACAAATGGAACTGCCTGTTTTGAGGCTGGTGAGCAAGTGGAGTATGCGTCTGTGGATGGAAAAATAGTTACGTTTTAGGAAGTGAAAAAAATTTTAAAAAAATTTAAAAAAAGACTTGCATTTTTGATGGAATTGAGATATAATTCATTTTGTTGAAAAACAATGGCCCATCGCCAAACGGTAAGGCAACGGACTCTGACTCCGTCATCTCAAGGTTCGAATCCTTGTGG
Organism: Lachnospiraceae bacterium; assembly: GCA_910575005.1. Taxonomy (GTDB): domain Bacteria; phylum Bacillota; class Clostridia; order Lachnospirales; family Lachnospiraceae; genus Petralouisia. Next base: position 94,582 of record CAJTCL010000006.1, read on the forward strand.
GCCAGCTAAAACCCATCACATATTGTGATGGGTTTTTTATCTTATTAGGAAATTCTTTCAAGTTTCCTAGATGGAGAAGAAATCATGTATAGTTTTGACAGTAGGATACGTTATAGTGAAGTTGATAGTCAGGGAAAGATTACGCTGACAGCAATTTTAGATTATTTTCAGGATTGTAGTACGTTTCATTCTGAGGATTTAGGAGTGGGACTTTCTTATTTGGCCAAGGAGAAAGTGGTATGGGTATTGTCCTCCTGGCAGATTGAGGTGAAGCGTTACCCTGAGTTTGGGGAACTGGTGACAGTAGGTACATGGCCATATGGTTTTCAGAGTTTTTTTGGCTATCGTAATTTCACATTGGAGAGTGATAAGGGAGAACTTTTGGCATATGCTAACTCTGTGTGGGTACTTTTGGATTTAAAAAAAGGAAGACCTGCAAAACTATCCCCAAAAATGCTGGAGGTCTATCAATTGTCACCGCAGTTGCCTATGGAATGTGAATCGAGAAAGATTTTACTTCCACAACAGATGGAGAAGCTGGAATCTTTTCCAGTGCATAAGTATCATATTGACACAAATCAGCATGTAAACAATGGGAAATATGTAAGTATGGCGTGGGAATATTTGCCTCGTGGCTTTCAAATTGGAAAGATGCGGGCGGAATATCGTAAGGCAGCAGTGTATGGTGATAGAATTTACCCATTTGTGGCATCTATGGAGGATAAAGTTACCGTTAATCTGGCAGATGAGGGTGGAAGACCGTATGCCATTGTAGAGTTGGAGGAAATGAAATGATTCGATTAGGAGAAAACCAGGAGCTTGTGGTGGTAAAAAAAGTAGAGTTTGGTATCTATCTGGCAGAGGATAGTCAATCCGAGACACGTGTACTGCTTCCAGCAAAACAGGTACCAGAGCAAATAGAGACAGGCGATAAGATGGAGGTTTTTGTATACAAGGATTCCAAAGACCGTATGATCTCCACCACACAGATACCAAAGTTGAGATTGGGAGAATTTGCCCCGCTTACCGTGGTGTCTGTTCAAAAAATAGGCGCGTTTTTAGATTGGGGTTTGGAAAAAGATTTGTTTCTTCCATATAAAGAACAGATTGGCAAAGTACGAGAGCAAGATCAGGTGTTGGTGAGACTATATATTGATAAGAGTAAACGCCTCTGCGCCAGCATGAAGCAGATCTATGAGATGTTAGAACTCAACTCACCTTACCAGCGAGGTGATATGGTAAGCGGACGTGTCTATGAATTTAGTGATAATTTCGGAGCTTTTGTGGCGGTAGATGATCGATATTCAGCACTGATTCCCAGACATGAGGATCACAGCTTTCTGCGGATTGGAGATTGCATAGAGGCGAGAGTGACAGGGGTGAAACCGGATGGGAAACTGGATTTGACCTTGCGGGAAAAAGCATATATGCAGATGGACCAGGATGCAAAGCGAGTGCTCGAAATTCTAGAAGAGTATGCTGGCGTCCTTCCCTTTAATGACAAAGCATCCCCAGAAATTATTATGCGGGAGACCAAAATGAGTAAGAATGCCTTTAAGCGTGCGGTAGGGCGTTTGTATAAGGAGCATCAGATTGAAATTACAGAAAAATGTATTCGCAAGATATAGGAGGGTATCATGTCCTGCAACAAAAGTGTAAACCGTTTATTTTTGGCCGTTGTGGTTATTTATATTGTAGGAAGCCTTGGCTTTGGGATTTTATTTTCACAGATCCCTGTGTTGGCAAAATTGCCAATCTATGTTTCTCTGCTTGTCGCCCAGAGCTTGATTTTTCTCCCCTGTTTTATCTATTGTAAGTGGAAGATTGGGAGAATTAGGGATTTCATTCCATATCGAAAGATCAATTTTGTGACTATTATATTGATTGTAATATGTACGTATTTGATGTATCCATTGATTGTAGTACTCAATGCAATTTCAATGCTGTTTTCTAATTCAGGGACAGCTTCTGTGGCAGAGCTGATGCAAGGCCAGAATTTGGTCTTAAATTTACTGTTTATGGCGGTGCTGCCAGCATGTGTGGAAGAATTTATGTTTCGCGGGGTGTTGTTCCAAACGTACCGCAAAAGTAAAATGCTTCCAGCAATTTTTTTGAGCAGTTTTATGTTTGGCTGTATGCATATGAATTTAAATCAATTTATCTATGCTTTTGCACTGGGGGTATATTTAGCATTTCTGGTGGAAGCTACTGGAAGCGTGTTCAGTTCCATGCTGGCACATTTTACTTTAAATGCCACCAGTACAGTTATGAGTTATTTTTTGCCATTGATCTATGAGCAGATAGGAATAGATATGACAGATCAGTTGCAGCAAATTCAGCCCGGTGGATATGCAGCGACAATGGAAAACAGCCAGCTCATGATGTTTATTATGGGGATCCTTATATGGGCAGTGATTGCAATTGCCACTACTGCTGCAGCGATTGGACTTTATATTGCCATCTGTAAGATCAACGGACGTTGGGGATATGTCAAAGGTATGTTCAAGCAAGGAGATCGAGAGCGTATCATAACGATTCCGCTGGTACTAGGAGTGCTGATTGCTTTTGGATTTATGATATATTATATTTTATTAGAGCAAATTGCGATGTAGATGTAGGCAGGAGCAGAATTCCCCAAGGGAGTTCTGCTCCTGCTGACAACAACATACTGCTTAAACGGAAATATCAATATTTCTGCCCAGGTGAGGAGTTGCGGACTGTTCCATAAGTTTGATCATGGAATCGCCCATAGCCTCTGCAGTATCAAGTTGTTTGCTCAGCATTAAGACGCCGATATCATTATTCAGTCTTGTCATGCTAAGAGCGGTAGATAAAGAAGCAATATCCATTGCACATCCCCCTTTCCTTTTAGTTACTATGGTAGGTAATTGTGAAACTTAATAATTTATCATATACAATTCAAAGAATCTAAGAAAGAAATTTAGGCATAATTCTATCAATCGTATATGAAATTGAAGTGATTTCCAATTACCTAATAATTATGACACAGGAGAATGGGAAACACAATATTTTTTGGAGGATTTACTATGTTATATGATGTGATTATTTTAGGAAGCGGCCCAGCAGGTCTAAGTGCTGCTGTCTATGCACAGCGAGCTAGACTGCATACGCTTGTAATAGAGGAAAAACCTTTGAGTGGTGGTCAGATTCTAGACACCTATGAGGTAGATAACTATCCAGGGCTGCCAGGAATTTCAGGGTTTGAATTGGGACAAAAATTTCGTGCCCATGCAGATCAATTGGGCGCGGAATTTAGAATTGCACAGGTGGTCAGTATAGAGAATTTAGGAGATCAGAAGCAAGTGTGTACAAGTGAAGGAACTTATCAGACCAGGACACTGATTCTTGCCACTGGAGCCAGACATCGCAAGCTTATGGTTCCCGGTGAAGAGAAGCTGACGGGGATGGGGGTTTCTTATTGTGCCACCTGTGATGGTGCTTTTTTCCGTGGAAAGACAGTGGCAGTAGTTGGAGGCGGGGATGTAGCGCTTGAGGATGCCTTGTTTCTTGCCAGGGGATGTGAAAAGGTCTATCTGATTCACCGCAGAGAAGAGTTCAGAGGAGCTGCCATCCTTCAGGAACGGGTCAAGCAAACGGAGAATATTGAACTGATCTTAAATAGTACTGTCAAGGAAATTTTTGGGGAGAATCAAGTGACTTCCGTAAGAATTTGTAACAAAATAGAAGATACTGAACAGGAACTTCAGGTAGAGGGAATGTTTATTGCTGTGGGAATTGAACCCAATGCCGCCGCCGCAAATGGTTTGGTGGAGCAGAATGAACAAGGTTATATTGTGGCTGGGGAAGATACGAAAACTAGTGTGTCTGGGATTTTTGCGGCTGGTGATGTGCGTACCAAACAGCTTCGGCAGGTGATTACAGCAGCGGCAGACGGAGCAAATGCTATTACATCTGTGCAGCAGTATCTCAGCGGCAGTTAAAGCTGCTGGGAGTTTCGTCTCAGATTTCTAGACTATAAGTAGCTCTTAGTCGACAGAAAGTTACAATAGTTACAATAACTAGATGAATATCTTAATTATTTTGTAAAAGATTACAGTTGACATAAGAAGTACCCTTTGCTATAATGAATTTCGTAATAAAATTGTAACATATCAAAAAATCCGATAGGAATTTGTAATAATAAAATAAAAGGGATAAAATGGAGGATAAGATGAACAGAAATTCGATTAGAAGAGTGACTACTTGTTGTCTGACAGCGGCAGTGGTATTGACTAGCAGTTCTTTTGTTTCACATGCAGCTGTAAATGCGGGGGCAGGCAGCTTGATTTCAGCAAATCAGAATGAAGTACAGATAGATGATAATCAGAAGACCGAGAAGGACAATTCTTCTACAGCTGGTGTTTCAGGTGCTATTGCCAAGTCTTTGGGCGAGAAGCCTGCTGATAAAAATGAGCAGGAGAAGGAAGCTCCGAAATCTGAATATGATGATATTGCAATTGCCCAGGTTGATAATTATGTAAATGTTCGCTCTTCTGCAAGTGAAGACGGTGAAGTACTTGGTAAGTTATATAATAATTCTGCATGTACTGTGCTGGGAACGGAAGGAGATTGGTATAAGATTCATTCCGGTGATGTAGAAGGTTATATTAAGGCAGAGTTTTTAGTATTAGGAGATGCGAATCTTGCGCAGTCTGTAGGCCGCAGAGTTGCAGATGTTAAAACAGAGTCTTTGAATGTTCGTTCAGACGCAAGTACAGAGGCAGAACTTTTGGGACAAGTTCCAGAAGGAGAAGAGCTCACTGTTGTAGAAGAGAAAGATGGCTGGGTTAAGGTAGCAATAGAAGAAGGCGATGGCTGGGTTTCTGGTGAATTTGTTGACTGCAGTACTCATTATGTAGTGGCAGAGTCCAAGGAAGCAGAGGAGGCACGTCTTAAGAAAGAAGAAGAAGAGAGAAGAGCAGCAGAAGAAGCGGCAAGAAGAGCTGTTGCTGAGCAGTCTTCCAGTTCCAGTTCATCAAGTTCCTCCAGTTCCTCAGGTTCTTCTAGTTCCAGTTCTTCAGGCGGTTCCTCAGAATCTGGCAGAAGCTACGCTCCGCCAAGTGGTGGCAATGGACAGGCAGTTGCAGATTATGCATGTCAGTTTATTGGTAATCCTTATGTTTGGGGTGGTACAAGCTTGACAAACGGAGCCGATTGTTCTGGATTTGTTATGAGTGTATATGCAGCATTCGGTGTTGGTCTTCCACATTCTTCCAGTGCATTGGCAGGTGTTGGATATGGTGTCAGCCCTGATGCTATGCAGCCAGGAGATATTGTATGTTACAGCGGACATGTGGCAATTTACATCGGAGGAGATACCGTTGTTCATGCAAGTACAGAGTCTACTGGTATTAAGCTTACTTCTCCAGCAGCTTACAGAAGCATTGTTGCAGTAAGAAGAATTTTCTAAGAATATAAAGGTTAAGAGTTCCCGAATTGAGACGAAAGTTTCAGTTCGGGATTTTTTTATTTTATAGGAAATTCCTCTGGATTTCCTATAAGATAAAAAACAATGATTGCCCTGCGGCGGAAATAAAATATGTCGCAAAAGCGACCCGCCGCAGGAAGGGCATCCTGCTTTGCACTTCGTTTTGATCGTTGCCTAACATGTAATGCCAGCAGCTTGTTAGACCAGTGAAGTGAGGGTATGCGCAAAGAGAAAGTTACTGCTTTGTAGCCTGTGTGAATGAGGAGAATGATATTCCCCTATTCGATTATTAGATAACAAAACTTTTTCATTTCTATAAGAAGTAAGTAAAGAGAGATATATTATTGATGGAATATGAATTTTGATCTAGTAAAGGATCCTTCTTTTATGGTGGAAAAGTTTTCCAGGTAGTTCTAATATCAAACAATAGGTGATACAAACTCTTTTTCAGTGCGCTAATTTTGTCGTTTCATGATAAAATCCTGTCGAAGCCTCGATGCTGGCGTCGTGATTTGTCATTTTGTGTCTATAACAAACTGCACAAAAATTTCTGTTTTTAAAAAAGTTATACAAAGTTATAAAAAAGTTATCCACAATGAGAATCCTAGAAAATACCAAAAAATAAAGTTATACACCGAATTATCCACATTATCCACAAAATGAGGGTTTAAAAAACTGGTTTACATAGTAAAAAAAAGAAACATTTGTTTTGTATAGTTGTAATAAAGTTGATAATTTTGGAAAAAAATAAAAAAAAGTATTGACTTTTTTGATGACAAAAAATTAAAAATTTATTTCAAAAATTTCTGTCAATTTTATACAAAGATATAATGCATTCAGGGGAGTCATAAAAGATTGGCAGCACTGGAATTGTCGAAAAAACGATAGTTGAAAAATATCTATTCATTTGGTATACTTCTAAAGTGATTGAAAATTAGAGTGACTATTCGAGAGGATCATCAAAATAGAATGAAATGAGTGTTTTATGATTAAAAAGATAGAGATATTGGGCATAAGCCTGGATAATTACACAGTTCGGGAAGCAATGTTTCAGATCGAGGATTACTGGATAGATACAAAAATGAGTACTGTGGAGGCCATTTCTATGGAAACCTTGGTCAAAGCGCAGACAGATGATTTACTGAAAACCTGTATAGAAAATCTGGATTTGGCAATTATTTGTGATAAGGAGATTTTAAAAGCGGCAGGAGTTACCTCAGTACAGCGAGTGAAAGAAACGGCTGACAATGAATTTTTTAAGGAATTTATGAAATTTGCTGTGCACAGCCATAAGACAGTATATTTGCTAGGAGATACCAGTGAGCAGACAAAACTTTTTCAGAGTTTTTTAAAGGAGGCCTACGCAAAACTTAAGATTGTTGGATCTTATGCATTGTCAGATTGCAGCGGGGATTATGATGCGATAATCAATGAGGTAAATATTGCAGCGCCAGATTTAATATTATCTGTGCTTCCGATACCCAAGCAGGAATACTTTTTGCAAGAACATAAGGGAAAGTTAAATGCCAAGATTTGGTATGGTGTAGGAGAGCACTATATCAATAGGCGTGGAGTTTCAGAAGTGGCAGGATTTGCAAAAAAATTAATCCAGAAGGGAATTTTACACAGTATGCTTTTGCGTTATAAAAATGATAATGGAAACGGAGAGGAATGACTTTTCGATGAATAAACGAAATCCTGTATTTTTGAGTCTAGTAATTATTGCGGGAACAGGGCTTCTGGCTTTTGCGATTAAGTGTATATTTGATCCGGTTGGCCTGGTGACAGGAGGTTTTACGGGAATTGCTATTTTGGTGAAAAATTTGACTGGAATATTTTTCAAGGGCGGTATTCCTCTATGGTTTGCCAATCTAGTACTGAATGTTCCATTTTTTCTGCTTGCATTAAAGATCAAAGGCAAGAAATTTATTGGCAGAACTGCATTTGCCACAGTATTACTTTCCGTGTGGCTATATGTAATTCCAGAAATAGATTTTGTCAGTGGTGATTATTTTTTAGCCTCTATTTTTGGCGGTGTGCTGGCTGGAGTTGCTATGGGAATGATTCTATGGGCCAATACAACCACTGGAGGTACCGAGATGGTGGCAGTATTGTTACAGTGCAAGCTGCGTCATTATTCTGTGGCACAGATTATGCAGGTGCTTGATGGAATGATTGTGCTGGCTGGCTTGTATGTATTTGGGCTGCGATCCTCTATGTATGCCATAGTTGCGATTTTTATTGTGTCCAAAGTGACTGATACCATTTTAGAGGGTATGAAATTTTCTAAGGCTGCCTTTATTATCACAGATCACTATGAGGAAATTGCCAAGCGGGTGATGGAGGAATTGGAACGGGGTGTCACAGGTCTGGAAGCTTATGGAATGTATTCTAAGGCCAGAAAGTGTATGCTCTATTGTGTAGTTTCCAAAAAAGAGATCGTATTTTTAAAAGAACTGGTTCATCAAACAGATCCCAATGCCTTTGTGGTTGTAGGTGATGTGAGGGAAGTTCTCGGGGAAGGCTTCTTACTTCCAAAATAGTAGAGGGTGTATGGGAGATATTTTTGATTTTGTGTACTATGACTATTGGAAAAATGGCAATATTTTAAAAGAAAATTGAGGAAATGCATAAAAATTTGCAGATTTCCTCTTTCTTTTTTTGTGCTTTTGCATTAAAATACAAATTAGATTATTTCACATCTGCAAAAAAATAGAAATAAAATTTGTGAAAGTTGCATAGGAAATAATATACAGATGCTGTTTGGATATATCCAATGTGAATTATTTCTACCTGGGGGAAACAGCAGCAGATGGAAGTGGCCGTAAAAGAACATCAGAAGAGAAGGAAAAGAAAAGGAGTGAAGAGAATGATCTCAAATCAGATACTTCAAAATACCATTGATGGTTTAAAGGGGATTACCAGAATTGATTTATGCATAATTGATACAGAGGGAAAAGTATTGGCGGCAACTTTTCAAGATACGGACAACTATGTGACAGCGGCGCTGGCATTTGTCGATTCTCCAGCAGATAGTCAGGTCTTTTTAGGATGTCAGTTTTTTAAGGTGTTTGATGAACATCAATTGGAATATATTTTGCTTGCCAATGGTGACAGTGATGATGTGTATATGGTAGGAAAAATTGCCAGTTTCCAGCTTCAGAATCTTTTAGTAGCATATAAAGAACGTTTTGATAAGGATAATTTTGTCAAAAATTTGTTGTTGGATAATTTGCTGCTGGTAGATATCTATAACCGTGCAAAAAAACTGCATATTGATACAGAGGCTCGAAGAGTAGTATTTATTGTGGAGACTAATCGGGAAAAAGACGGAAATGAGCTGGAGAAAGTGCGTGGGTATTTGGGCAGTAAGTCCAAAGATTTTATCACTGCGGTGGACGAGAAAAATATTATTGTTGTCAAAGAAGTACTTGAAAATGAGAGCTACAATGACTTAAATAAGACGGCAGAGGTGATTTTAAATCTGTTTCACATCAATGATGATCAGGAGATTCATATTTCTTATGGTACCATTGTCAATGAGATTAAAGAGGTGTCCAGATCCTATAAGGAAGCGCGTATGGCTTTAGATGTCGGCAAAATCTTTTTTGAAGAGCGCAATATTGTAGCCTATTCCACTTTGGGGATTGGACGTTTGATCTATCAGCTTCCGATTCCGCTTTGTAAAATGTTTATCAAAGAGATTTTTGATGGCAAATCACCAGACGAATTTGACGAGGAGACGCTTACCACAATCAATAAATTTTTTGAGAACAGTTTAAATGTTTCTGAGACATCCAGGCAGCTTTATATTCATCGCAATACGCTGGTATATCGGCTGGATAAGCTGCAGAAAAGTACAGGGCTGGATTTGCGTGTATTTGAGGATGCCATTACATTTAAGATTGCCTTGATGGTAGTAAAATATATGAAATATATGGAAACCTTGGATTATTAGAATTTAGGAGGTTTAAATGATAAAACTTGAAAATGTCAGCAAATCATATTCGGCGGGGATTCCGGCATTAAATGATGTCAGTCTGAATATTGATCCAGGTGAATTTGTTTTTGTGGTCGGAGACAGTGGTTCAGGGAAATCTACATTGATCAAATTACTACTCAAGGAGTTAGAGCCTACCAGCGGCAGTATCACGATCAATAATCAGAAATTGGGAAGCATACGACATCGGGATGTACCTAGATTTCGCCGGCATGTCGGTGTAGTGTTTCAGGATTTCCGACTGTTGAAGGACCGCAATGTCTATGAGAATGTAGCCTTTGCACAGCGTGTGATTGGCGCGCCCACGAAATCCATGCGCCGTAAAGTACCAGCAATGTTATCTATGGTGGGATTGGCTGCAAAATATAAATCTTATCCACGGGAGATTTCCGGTGGTGAGCAGCAGCGTGTGGCCATTGCCAGGGCATTGGTAAATGAGCCGAAGATTCTACTTGCGGATGAACCTACCGGAAATTTGGATGCTCACAATGCCTGGGATATTATGAAGCTGCTAGAAGAGATCAATCAAAGAGGGACAACCGTACTGGTTGTCACACATAACCAGGAGATTGTGCGGGCTATGAAAAAACGTGTTATCACTATGAAAAAAGGCGTGATCGTTGGGGACGAGAGGGCAGGTGATAGTTATGAGGATTAGCACGTTTTTATATACTTTAAAGCAGGGGGTTAAGAATATCTGGAAGAACAAAATGTTTTCCCTAGCCTCTATTGCTACAATGTCCGCATGTATCTTTCTGTTTGGTGTATTCTATTCAGTGGTGGTAAATTTTCAGAAGGTAGTAAAGGAAGTGGAGTCCGGCGTCGCTGTCACCGTTTTTTTTGAGGATGATATCAAAGAGAGCAAGATGAAAGAGATTGGCAAACAAATTAGTAAGCGGGTGGAAGTATCAAAGAAAGTATTTGTATCAGCGGAGGACACCTGGAATGAATTTCAAAAAGTTTATTTTGAGGGAGCGGAAGAGTTTGCGGAGGATTTCGCCGACGACAATCCATTGATTCATTCCGCGCATTATGAAGTGTATATGAATGATATTTCCATGCAGGAATCTTTAGTTACATACCTTGAGTCTTTAGAGGGAGTCAAAGAAGTCAAGAGCTCTGATGCGGCGGCAAACACTCTGACAGATTTTAATCGGCTGATTGGCTATGTATCAGCAGGCATTATTTTGATTCTTCTGTGTGTGGCAGTGTTTTTGATCAGCAACACGGTGACTGTAGGTATTGCTGTGCGCCGAGAGGAGATAGCAATTATGAAGCTGATTGGCGCAACAGATTATTTCGTTCGAGCTCCTTTTATTGTAGAAGGAATACTGATTGGGGTAATCGGTTCAGCCTTGCCGCTGGCGGTGTTGTATTTTATGTACCGCAGGATTATCTTCTATGTGGCGGAAAAGTTTCGTTGGCTTTCTGGGATGTTGGATTTTCTTCCAGTAGATCAGGTGTTTGCGGTTTTAGTACCAGTGGCTTTGATTTTAGGTGTGGGAATTGGATTTTTGGGCAGCCGCATGACATTACGAAAGCATTTGAAGGTCTAAAAAAGCAAAGCAGGAAATGGGGAAGTGATAGCAAAAGGTATGGAATTAGTTCTGACAGAGCCTCTGGCAGATTGCAGGAGTGCATTTGAATTTATTAGGAAAAGAGGAAGAATATGGACACACAGCACAATCATTCACAGAATTTAGATCCCCAAGAGACACTTGCACAGGAATATGCTCTTCAAAAACAGCAGAGTAATAAGAACATGTCTTCTGGTAACAAGGGACCAGGCTTTGGCATTGGTATGCTGGTCGGAATTTTAGGTACACTGTTGGTTGTTATGACAGTTGGAGTTGCGGCAAGAATGACTTATATTCAGAAAGATACAGCCACAGCAGATCAAAGTGAAGTAAAGAAGCAGAAACAGAAAGACACAGACACTTCCAAGAATGCGATTAACCAAAAAGATGTCAAGGAAAAGGCGGCAGATCTAGCAGATTTGATTGATCAGTATTATTACGAGAAGGTAGACAGGGATGCACTGGTAGAAGGAATGTATGCTGGGATGGTTGAGGGATTGGGAGATCCATATTCTGCATATTTTTCAGCAGAAGAATTTGCCTCTTTTAATGACAGTACCACTGGCGTCTATTATGGGATTGGTACAGTATTGACACAGAATGCAGATACCAAAGTGGTAATGATTTTGCATGTCTATCCAGGTACGCCTGCACAGGAGGCAGGACTGAAAGATGGAGATGTGATTGTCAAGGTGGAAGATATTGAGGCAGACAGTGTAGAACTCTCAGAACTGACTACCCATATCAAGGGAGAAGAAGGAACGACTGTTCATCTAGAAATTATGCGTGCTGGAGAACAAGAGAATCTGGGCTTTGATGTACAGCGCAGACAGATTGAAGTGCCAACCGTGCAGGCTCAGATGCTGGAGGGAAATGTGGGATGGATTCAGATTACAGAATTTTCGGTTTCCACAGCAGAGCAGTTTGATCAGGCAGTCAAGGAACTGCAAAGTCAGGGAATGGTTTCCATGATTGTAGATTTGCGGGATAATCCAGGAGGTGTCTTACAGGCAGTCTGTGATATGCTTGATCAGATTTTGCCAGAAGGTTTGGTAGTGTACACGGAAGATAAATATGGCAGCCGCTCCGATTACAAATCAGATGCAGAGTGCATGAATATACCAATGGCAGTGTTGATCAATGAGAACAGCGCCAGCGCTTCCGAGATTTTTGCAGGAGCGATCAAGGATTATGACTATGGTACACTGATTGGAACAACGACTTTTGGCAAAGGAATTGTACAGAGTATTATCCCTTTGGACGATGGAAGCGCCTTGAAGGTGACAATGGCCAAATATTTTACTCCCAAGGGAAATTATATTCATGGAGTGGGAATTTCGCCAGACATTGAGCTTGAATATGAGTATCAAAGCCAGGAGGGGGAGAAGGAATATGACCCCATGCATGACAATCAAATTTTGAAAGCTTTAGAAGTTTTGCAAGGACAATAATAGGCATTGACGTTTTATACTGCCTTATAGTAAGATTAGGATAGATTCAGATGACATTCAAGAACGCCTTGGCGTTCTTGCGGCGGCGCGCAGGTCAGCTTTGCTGACAATAACAATTTTATATTTTGGAATCTATTATTTATGGAAGAAAGGGACATGATAGTGAAACAGTTTTTTGGAATGAACCAAAGCGGAAATTTAAAAGAAGCAGCCCGTGGGCTGAGTAATCCTCAGTTGATTATGCTGATGTCTAACCAGGAGCAGTTCGAGACACATGTGAAAGAGTTAGAGAAACTTTATCCTGGAGTGCCAAGTATTGGATGTATTGGCATGAGTTATGATACTAGAGTAGTGGAAAAAGGTGTTGGCATTGTGGCATATACCGATGGGGTTGATGCGGCGGCAAATGTATTAGAAAATGTATCTACCATGCCAGTAAAGTACATTCAGCGTCTGGAGCGGGATGTGGAAAAAGTGGGAGCTTCCCAAAATAATACGGTGTGCATTGATTTCTGTTCGGGAAACGATGCCTGCGCACTGACCACAATCCATAGTGTTTTAAAACGGAAAAACATTGCCCTGGTGGGAGGTACCGGAGATGCGGGTAAGGTGTCTGCCAACGGTAAGATATATGAAGATGCGGTGGCCTATGCACTGATCAAAAATAAAAATGGTAAGGTTAAAGCTTACAAAGAGAATATCTATCATCAGTTTGGAGATTATCGTTTTATTGCCTCTAGAACGGATCGGGCTAATTACATAATTGGAGAATTAAACGGTAAACCGGCAAAGCAGGTTTACCAGGAGATCCTTCATGTGACAGAACAGGACATTACGTCACAGACATTTAAAAATCCATTTGGGAAAATCAATGGAAATGATACCTGTATTATTTCCATTAAAGAGGTAAGCGGAAATGCTTTGACCTGTTATCGGCAGGTAAATGATTCAGATGTGCTTATTTTACTGGAACTTGGAGATTATCGTGCGATTGTCAAAGATACAATTCAGACCATTCGCAGTGATTTTTCCAGAATATCGGCAGTATTTTCTGTTAATTGTCTGTTTCGGTATCTATTATTCAGTCAGGAGCATTATATGCAAGAGTATCTGCGGGATATGGGAGTCTTGGGCAACCATGCAGGTCTTGTGGGATATGGAGAACACTACAACAACCGATTTGTGAATCAGTCTATGACCTGTGTGGTATTTGAATAAAGGGGGAACAAAATGATATTCAGAAAAAAGTCCCAGGTGGGATTAGTGAAGAAACATGGCAAGGAAAAAAGCCTCTATCCTGTGGGATATGTGATTGGAAGCCTCAAGGATTATCATGGGGAACTTGTGCAGAAAGAGGTGGATTCCCTTCAGGAATTGAGTATGGTAGGAAGTTCTTTTGACAGTGTTTTGGGAGAGTCAGAGCATTTTCAAGAAGAATTGCAGGATTTTGGGCAGAATTTTTCAAATATCAATGAGGTTTCTGGAGAGTTTGATGTGGTGAAAAGCGAGATTGCCCAATCAGTAGAAGAAGCACAGCAGGAAGTGGAAAGCTTAAAGGGCAGCTCCCAGCAGGTGAAGGAGCATTTCAGAAATATGGGAGAGACCTTTGATATTTTCCAGAAGTCTGTGAAAGAGATCAAGGGCAGTACCAGTAAAATTATTACGATTGCTGATCAGACAAATATTCTTGCCCTGAATGCCTCCATAGAGGCAGCAAGAGCCGGACAGCAGGGGAAAGGTTTTGCTGTTGTAGCGGTGGAGGTCAAGGAACTGGCGGATGAGATTAAGAATTTGGTCGCTGAGGTAAATGTAAATATCAGTGATGTAGAGCAAGGAACAGAGAAATTAAGCGCCAGTATTGAGGCATCTTATAAAGCGTTGGAGGAAAGCATCAATAAGGTTAATGAAACTTATAAAATGTTTGATAAGATCACAGGTGCAGCGGAAAATGCTACTTCCGTGCAGTCGGAGATTTCAAGAGTGATTGAGGAATCTAGAATGTCCCTGGAGACTTTGTGTGGTTTCTTTGAGAGGACGAGACAGCAGTATCAGGAGGTTATGAAACATATCAATTATGCAAATATCCTAGGCACTACCAAAAGTGCGATGTTTGAAGATATTGATAATATGCTCTCACAGATTCCGCCGATCATTGAAGATTATGAAGCGTGACATGAGTGAAAGTTATTTGGGTTCCCAATTTTTTGTTTCTAACTTATTGTGCCAAAAGGGGGAGTCTAATAATACCAATTTTTAGATCTTCTCATTCAAAAAAGAAGAGTCCCCCAGGGAAATCAAGCCTTGCAATCTCTTGATTCCCTAGGGGGACTCTTCTTTATATTCCATACTTTTTTAAATCTTTTAGCTGTTAAAATATGGCAGGTATAGCGTAAAGTTTAGTCTTTGTCTTGCCGTTTTTTTCGGTTGAAGATATCCAGATAATGCGTCCTTTATCTAAAATGGGCTGTGAATCGCCGTCAAATACCATATTGGAATATTTTTTGGAGTAAATCTTTTTGCTGGTATCGCTGTACACTGCATAATTTAAGCTGGTTTTCCCTTTCTGTGTAGTGGAATAAAGGATGGCAAAACGGCTGTCCGATAATTTTACCATACGCGTTTCCCCTACGATGACAGAGGTAGTTTTTGGATGATAGGTTGTCAGCCATTTAAATGTTACCTTACCAGTTTTGCGGTTGGCAAGAGCAAGGAATGCATTGTATTTCATATCATAACCGAAGCCGGAAATCTTTTTTATTTTGTTTTTATGAGGCTGAGAGGTTCCGCATACAAGCACATTCTCGCTCCCGATTTCCATGCCCCCAACCCTGCATCCGGTAAAGTTATTGCCGTGGTTTCCCGTAAGATTCAACATGGATAGAGAACTTACTTTCTGTATGTCTGAGCCGTAATCAGATACAGTTGTCAAATTAAGGCTGCGGGGGTTGGCGTCTCCGTGATCCAAAAGATAGAGCGCATCATCTTTGAATTTGGCAAACTGATTAAAGGAATGGCTGGCATAACTCTCGTTTGCTTCCTTTGCTTTCATCTTTTTGGTATTGATTTTAAAGGAGATATTAGACTGGTGGCGTACTCCTTCGCCAAAGTACTCAAACATCTGTCTTGAGGTCATCAGATAAAGGGTGTTTCCCTGCATATCCATGCGGCAGTTTCCGGCGTCAAAGGGTGCATAAATACCTTGAAAGGTATTCATAGCTCCGCCCTTGATGTTTGCTGTCTTTAACTTTTTCCATTTGCTGTTGTATTGGATTACTTGAATCACGGTTTTAGACGTGCTCTCTTTCGGGTTGTTATAGCCTATTGCCACGTAAAAATTGCCGTCTGTCCCCTGGTAAAATCCGCCCCAGACGTCGTATTTTAATTTTATGGTTTTTGTTTTTGTCACCTTGAAGGAAGAATTTAAGGTATAAATTTTCAAATTGCCGCTGTTCTGGACGCAGACTACATGGAGCTTGCCGCCAGACTGGTAGTAGTATGTAGTGTCTGGGTGTGCCCAGTAGGACAAATATTGTCCGTAGCCGTAAGAAGATTTCTGCTTTATTTTGCTGCATGATATTCTTTTGGTTTTGCTTTTTACAGAGATCATCTGGGATACAGATGGGGAGAAATCACTTTTGCCTATTGCATCCATTGTAATCAGTTTGTAATAGTATGGGACGCCCTTGCTGACTTTCTGTTTATAGGAAGTTATATTGCCGCTCTTTGCAGTATATATGCACTTATAAGTTCCATTTTCCTGGGTGGAACGATAAAGTTTATATCCCGTTGCGCCTTTGAAAGCGTTCCAGTTGACCTGCAGGCTGCTGCTGCCCGATTTTTTCACGGAGGTAATAGTGGAACCCGCCATTTTCCGGGCTGTAAAAGATTCCGGCGCGTTAGGCAACCCTGTTATGGTGCGTACATCATCCTTTACATAACCGATAATTTGGTAATAATATTCCACGTTCCAATCTACTGGTAAGGTAACTTTGTTGGTGTTAGCGCCTACCGTTTTGAGTGTTTTAAATTTACCATTACTTCCTGCGCGCTGCACATAGTAGCCGCTGCAGCCGGAAATTTTTTTCCATTTCAGAGTAATGTGGTTGAAATCTGTCTGTTTGGGAGCCGAAAGCGAAACTCCCCACGGCACTACATAAACACGTTGTTTGTAAGAGTTCTTTCCAATTGTAACAATGATATCTGCATAGCCAGCTTTTAGAACCTCATATTTAATTGATTCAAAATAATAGGCGCCGGCAGCCAAAGTTGTTTTTGTGCCTGAGGTGATTCTTAATACATTTGTGTTGGAACTGGAGATAGATACGGTAACAGGGCTGCTGCCTGCATTATTACCAGCGTAAGCTGTGGAGCTGGTGTTGCCACTAGAGCCAGGAGAGTAATATGCTTTGTCATATGGTCCGTCTTCGTTTGACACAAATTCAAACGTGAAGTCCTCTGCCTGCGTAGTAATGTTTTTGGCTGCCTGATCTGGCGTAACGGACGATACACTGTCGTTTTCATGTGGATTGGTTGACTGAGTACCGTTGCTTTCTGTCGGAATCTTTGGCTGCATACTGTCAGTGGGATATGCCGCACATACTGATTGTATGGCGCTTACCAATAAGACAGCTGTTAATAATAGGGCTGTTATTTTTTTCATCAATTTTCTTTCTCCTTTTTATAGCTATTCTCTATAATTGTATCAAAAGGGCTATTTTTGTCAAGTAATTGCCATTAAAGTTGCTGTTGACAAAGTAACAGAAATTGTATAAGATAAGTATCAGTAATCCTCAGCAGTTTTTGAAGGTAAATGGGGACAAACAGAATAAACGCAGAGGGACTGCATAGCAGTTGAGAAGGTTAAAACCTGACTCTTTGAACCTGTCAGTTAATACTGTTGTAGGGAGCGCAAATCAAGTAAAGTAAGAGAGACGCTGTATCAACAGCGTCTTTTTTGAGCGTGTCTGAAACTTATTCTTGTCATCTGCATTCCCTAATATTATGTATGTTCGTGCGAAAAATAAGAAGGAGAACAATATGAGAGAATATGCAACGCAGATGGAAGCAGCACGCAAAGGAATTGTCACAGAGGAATTAAAAAAGGTAGCTAAAAAGGAACAGATGACCACAGAGGAACTGATGCCGTTAGTTGCAGAGGGCAAGGTGGCAATCTGTGCCAATAAGAATCACACTTGTATTAACCCAGAAGGTGTGGGCTCAATGTTAAAGACCAAAATCAATGTCAATCTGGGAGTGTCAAGGGATTGCAAAGATTATGATATTGAGATGAAGAAGGTAATGGAGGCTGTCAATCTGGGGGCACATGCCATTATGGATCTGTCTTCTCATGGGGACACCATTCCTTTCCGCCGAAAACTAACTTCCGAATGTCCAGCAATGATTGGAACGGTGCCAGTGTATGATTCTGTAATTCATTACCAGAGGGATCTGGCAACGTTGACAGCCAAGGACTTTATTGATGTGGTGCGTCTCCATGCAGAGGATGGGGTAGATTTTGTGACTTTGCACTGTGGGATTACCAGAAAGACGATTGAACAGATTAAGAAACACAAGCGGAAAATGAATATTGTCTCCAGAGGTGGTTCTCTAGTGTTTGCCTGGATGAGCATGACAGGTGAGGAAAATCCATTTTATGAGTATTTTGATGAGATTTTAGAAATTTGCCGTGAATATGATGTGACGATTTCGCTTGGAGATGCCTGCCGTCCGGGATGTTTGGCGGATGGTTCCGATGTTTGTCAGATTGAAGAGTTGGTACGTCTGGGAGAATTGACGAAACGTGCTTGGGAACGTGATGTTCAGGTGATGGTGGAAGGACCAGGGCATATGCCTATGGATCAGATTGCAGCCAATATGAAACTGCAGCAGACAATCTGTATGGGCGCGCCTTTTTATGTACTTGGTCCCATTGTCACTGATATTGCACCAGGATATGATCATATCACCTCAGCAATTGGAGGAGCGATTGCGGCACAAAACGGAGCAGCATTTTTGTGCTATGTGACACCAGCAGAGCACCTTGCACTGCCCAATGTTGAGGATGTAAAACAGGGAATTATCGCTTCTAAGATTGCAGCACATGCAGCAGATATTGCCAAAGGCGTGCGCGGCGCAAGAGAGATAGATGATAAGATGGCGGATGCCCGCAGGAACTTAGATTGGGAAGCACAGTGGGAGTGTGCGATGGATCCAGAGACAGCCAAGAAGATTCGCGAGGACAGAAAACCAGAACATGATGATACCTGTTCTATGTGTGGGAAATTCTGTGCGGTGCGCAGTATGAACAAAGCATTGTCTGGAGAATATATTGATATTTTGTAACAATCCAGAAATATAAAAATTAAAAGAAAAAAAGAGATTTTGAAAAAAATATTTTATAGCGGTTTAGAAATACATAAAAACTGGAAATCAGGAACTTTATTTTTATTTGAAAAGTTTGAATTTCTGTATTTGTAATTAAGATAAGGAGGCGGCCATGAAATTAAATGTAAAGAAGTTAGCGCTTGCTGGAATGATGACGGCGCTAGGCGTATGTTTGTCGGCATTTTCAATTCCGATTGGGGCTTCCAAATGTTTTCCAGTACAGCATTTATTGAATGTATTGGCAGGTGTATTTTTGGGGCCAGGGTATGCCTTAGGTTTTTCTTTTTCCACAGCTTTGATTCGCAATCTTTTGGGCACGGGAAGTCTATTGGCATTTCCAGGAAGCATGGCAGGCGCTTTTCTATGTGCATTGCTGTATCGTTATACAAAGAAGATATGGACAGCATTTGCAGGTGAGATCATCGGTACAGGAATTTTCGGTGCGATGCTGTGTTATCCATTGGCACTGTTATTGATGGGAAATCAACAGGCTGCACTATTTACCTATATCATTCCTTTTTTGATTAGTACCGTTGGCGGTTGTATTATGGCAGCAGTTTTGCTGGGGGCATTGTATAAGTCCGGCGCTTTCCAATATCTGAAAACTATGATAGAGGAGAAGCCAAGTGTAGGGCGTTCATCATGAGTATCAAACAGCAATGGGAAATAACACCGAGACAGATTGCCACAGTCTTTACAAAGATTTCCACATGCAGGCCCCTGATTCATATGATACCAAATACTGTTTCAGCAGCATTATGCGCAGATGGGTTATCGGCATTGGGCGCGCGGCCTCTGATGGCTGTAGCAACACAGGAGATGGCAGAGATTAGCGCGCAGGCAGATGCCAGTGTCATCAATTTGGGGCAATTGGATCAACATAAAATAGAAGCTGCAAGACAAGTACTGATAAATATTTCAAAGAGTGGAAAACCTTTGGTACTCGACCCAGTGGGCTGTGGGGCATCTTTGTTCCGACTGCAGGCAGTACAGGAGTTTTTGGCGCTGCCCTGGAGAGGATTGGTAAAGGGAAACCGTTCTGAGATATACAGTATTCAGCAGAATCAGCTTACCAGGGAAGGCATTGACGCTGTACAAAAGCGACAAATGTCTGTGAACATTCCAAAGGGAAGCGTGTATCTGGTGACAGGAGAGCCAGATTGTATTTTGTGGAAAACTGGCAAAGCAAAACTTTATCATGGGACAGAAAATAGATATAATATTGTAGGCAGCGGCTGCCTTGCGGGGGCGGTTACTGGAGCTTGCAGCAGTATTGTATGTCAACAAGAATCAATCGATTTTTCGGCTGAACCTGAGATACGGATGAAAGATATACAGGAAGAAGAGCAGGTGAAAGCCTATGTTTTGTCGGCACTGGCGGCTTCTTTGGGGATGGCCTTTGCCTTAGAACAGGCTGCCCAGGCATCCGGCTATGGGAGGGCGAAGGTATCTCTATTAGATGGGCTGAGCCGACTGGCAGGGGAAGAATTTTACCAGTGGCTGAAACAGAGAAAAAATTTGTGGAATATGGAGATTTTTGATCCTATGGATTGTTAAATATAAAAGGAGGCCAGGAGGATGGGTTGGTTATATTTGATCGCAGATTTCTCTTGTGGGGAAAATGTAATAGAGACAGTGCTTGCAGCAGGAGTTGATTATATTCAGCTTAGGGAGAAAGATATTTCCTCAGCGGAATATTTGCGGCGGGCCAAGCGATTGCGGCAGATGACAGTGAACTGCAATACAAAATTAATAATCAATGACCGGCTGGATATTGCATTATTAAGTGGGGCAGATGGGGTACATTTGGGACAATCAGATATACCCGTGAAAGATGCCAGGACATATCTGGGAACAGGAAAAATAATTGGGGCGACAGCGAAAACAGTGGAACAGGCACGTCAGGCTATGGCGGATGGCGCCAATTATCTGGGCAGTGGCGCTTGGTTTCCAACAGAGACGAAGAAAGATGCTGTGCCAATCTCCGAGGAGGTTTATCGGGCGATTCTTACAGAAGCGCCTATTCCCAATGTTGCGGTGGGAGGAATTACGGCTGTAAATGGCAGAAAGCCACTGGAATGTGGGGCACATGGATTGGCCATTTCTGCGGGGATTTTGAAAGCAGAGGATCCGTATTTCGAGGTGAAAAAGATCCGCAGATTAATGGCGGAATTTGGCAGATAGTAAGAGAATGACGGAAATAGGAGGTAGAACGTGAAAACAGTGCTTACAATAGCCGGCAGCGATTGCAGCGGCGGTGCGGGTATACAGGCAGATTTAAAGACAATTACAGCATTTGGGTTGTATGGTGAGAGTGTGATCACAGCTCTGACTGCACAGAACACGATGGGGGTAACGGATATTTTGCCGATACCCCCTGATTTTTTGAAAAAACAGTTGCAATCTGTGTTTACAGATATTGTTCCAGATGCAGTGAAGTTAGGAATGATAACTGGTGTAGAGCAAATGGAGGTGATTAGAGATTGTCTAGTCAAATATCAGGCAAAACATATCGTGATGGATACTGTGATGGTGTCCACCAGCGGCAAGAATCTCATGCAGCCG
Organism: Lachnospiraceae bacterium; assembly: GCA_910575005.1. GTDB lineage: Bacteria > Bacillota > Clostridia > Lachnospirales > Lachnospiraceae > Petralouisia. The sequence goes on from CAJTCL010000006.1 coordinate 116,008, forward strand.
GAAGCAGTTGATTTTTATAGACAAGAATTGCTCCCGCTCGCACAATTATATACTCCAAATCTGCCAGAAGCAGAGATGTTGTTAAAAAGAACCATTAAAACAAAGGAAGAAAGGGTTGCGGCAGTGAGGGAGTTTGCGTTACAATATAAAGGTATGGTTTATTTAAAAGGCGGACATGATGAACTTTGTGCAGATGATCTGCTTTATGATGGACGCAAGCTTACCTGGTTTTTGGCGCCCCACCTTGCAAGCAACAATACACATGGGACAGGATGTACGTTATCATCCGCCATTGCCTGTGGATTGGCGATGGAGCTTGGGGGTGAGGAAAGTGCTAGGAAAGCGAAGGAATATCTTACAGGGGCTATTGCAGATGGCCTGGATTTGGGCAGAGGAAATGGACCATTAAATCACATGTATCGAATGAAGAACTTGTAAAGGGGGCCTTGCTGATGAGAAAAAAAATTGTGATACTGGCATTAGGGCTTTGTCTTTTGGCTGCCGCCTGCGCTGGGAAAGGGCAAAAGAAGGATGAAACTGACAAAAATATTGAGGAGGCGGCAGGAGAGAAAGAGGAACAGAAAAAGGATAACAAGACCAAAAAGCAAGAAGAAACACAGAAAGAGGAAGAGGTCTCTAAAGATAAAAAGAAAGATAAGAAAGATCAGGCATCCTCTGAGGAGGAGATGGAGGAACAGGGAAAGGAACTCACAAAAGTACCAGAAGTTACTTTTACAGATTACTCCCAGGATATTCAGGATCCAGACACTGGTGCATTGCTGTTGGCGGTTACAGAAAATTGTCCCGTGATATCTATACCAGAAAATGAAGCTGTTGCGGAGAGGATGAATATGGTTTTTCAAGAGCTTCATGAGAATAATCAAGCAATTATTCAGGAAGATATCGTGGATGCTAAAGATGCTTATCAAGCATTGTCTGAGGAAGAATTGGCTTCTTGGAGCGGTTATGGGTATGGACTAAGCTATAAGGTAATGTATGCCTCTACACGAATTTTAAGTATTGAGGCAGAGAGCTACGAGTGGCAGGGGTCTGCCAGCCCAAATACTTGGTCCTCCTCCTATTGTTTTGATGTCACAAATGGAACGCTTTTGTATCTGGCAGATATTTTTACTGATAAAGCAGAGGCAGGGAAAATTGTTGAAAAGCATATTTTAGACACCATTACCAAAGAACCTTACAAAGATGCCTTGATGGAGGATTATGAGAGTTATGTCTCCGATATCTTGACCGAAGATGTCTTTTATTTGAATGAAAAGGGCTTGGTGGTGATTTGTAATCCTAATATGGTGACAATTGGGGCAGCAGGAGTAATCGAAATTGAGATACCTTATAAGGAATTAAAGGATGTCATGAATGAGCGCTATGTCCTTTAAGGAGGAGAGCTATGGAAAAATCACCAATGACCACGTTGTGTTATATTGAAAAAGATGGAAAATATCTTATGATGCACAGAGTGAAAAAGCAGAAGGATGTCAATAAAGACAAATGGATTGGAATTGGCGGGCATTTTGAGATGGGGGAAAGCCCAGAGGAATGCCTGCTTCGGGAAGTAAAAGAGGAGACAGGTTTGTTGCTGACTAGTTTTTATTTTCGAGGCATCATAACATTTCATACAACTGGGTGGCCTCCAGAATACATATGTCTTTATACAGCAGACCAATTTCAGGGAACATTGTCAGAGTGTGACGAGGGAACCTTGGAGTGGGTAGAAAAAGAATGCTTGCTTTCTCTGAATCTTTGGGAAGGAGATAAGATTTTTTTAAAGCTTTTGATGGAGGGGGCTCCGTTTTTTTCTTTAAAGCTGAGCTACGAGAAGGATAAATTAACGGAGGCCATTCTAAATGGTGCTGCCATAGAGTGAAAGGAGGGAATACTGTGAAAAAGAAGAAACGATGCCGAAAATGGATATCACTGGCTTTGGTATTCAGTCTAGGTCTGGGAATGACAGCCAATGCTCAAAAAAGTGGGGATAATACGGTAAAACAAAAACAGGTGGAACAGACAGAGGAGCAGTCAGGTCAAAAAAGAGAACAGATTAAAAAGCAAACAGATTCGTTGAAAGATGATAAGAAGAAAGAGCAGACAGAAGACCTAAAAGATCAAGTAAAGGCCGAGGAGCTGGAAGAGACACAAGCAGAGCAAGCAAACGAGCCATCTTTGCAGATTAAGAAAAAGAAGAAAGAAAAGGCGAAAGAAGCAAACACCGGAGAACTGCAGTGGACAGAGGAAGAGCAGGTTGGAAATGTTGGTGTGGAAGCGGAACCAGTGCCAGATTTAAAAAATGATCAGTATGCAGATGAAGACGAGGTGCGTGTCTTCATTGTTTTAAATGGGGATTCTGTACTGGAAAAAGGATATTCGGTCAAGGGATTGAGCGAAAATGATAGTGCACAAACTCTCTCAAAAGAGATTGAGACTGGACAGGGGGCAGTGGTAGAACAGATTCAGCGTGCGTTGGGGAATCATGCTATGAATGTGCGGTATCAGTTCAGCTTGCTCACGAATGCGGTCTCTGCAACTGTACAATATGATGATTTGGAAAAGATTCAGAAGGTGGCCGGCGTCAAGAATGTGTACGTAGTACCAGAATATCAGCTTCAAGATACTGCTGCACCCAATACAATTACGGCCGGCGAGATGGTGGGCAGCTATCAGGCCTGGGATAGTGGTTATACAGGAGCAGGTCAGAGAATTGCCATTGTGGACACTGGGATTGATGTCAATCATCCTTCCTTTGATCCAGGTGCTTTATCTTATGGAAAAAGAGTGACAGCAGAGAAAATGGGGCGACTGACATCAACGGAGGAAGTGTTGGGAACAGCGGACATTGCCAAAGTGTTAAGCCAGCTCAAGGTTAGTCAAAATGGGAATACAGTAAGCCCAGAAGCGTTACATGTCAATGATAAAATTGCTTTTGCCTTTAATTATGCAGGAGAAAATCTGGATATTTCGCATGAAAGCAATGATCATGGAACCCATGTGGCTGGTATTGCGGCTGCAAATCAATATATCCCACAGACAAATGGTGTCTATCAGGAGCAGCCAGAAGGTGTGTCAGGAATTGCCAAGGATGCGCAGCTTTTGGTGATGAAAGTGTTTGGAAAAGATCAGATAGCATATACAGATGATTATATGGCAGCGGTTGAAGATGCTCTTCTACTGGAGGCAGATGTAGTAAATTTAAGCTTGGGAACACCAAATCCTGGAGAAAGTAAGGCTTTTGCAGGGGAGGAGTATGTAAATGAGATTTTTGATAGGCTTTTGGCAAGCGATATGGTGGTAAGTATTTCTGCCGGCAACAATGGAAGCTGGTCAGATTCCAGCAGTCTTAGCCATAATCGGGCCGAAGATGTCAATATGAATATGCTGGGAGCACCAGGCTCCTATACCAATGCACTGACTGTGGCCAGTGCAATCAATGCGGGTTATACTGGATGTGGATTTCAGATTGGAAAACGTACATATTTTTATGGAGAGGCAGAAGCGCAAGCCAATATTCCTTCTATAACGACACTGGACACCAGCGGCAACGGCACAGATTATGAATATGTCTTTTTTGAATCTTTTGGAAAAGCTGCAGACTATCAGGGGTGGGATGTGAGAGGGAAAATTGTATTTGTCAAAAAAGGCGAAATCTCTTACATAGAAAAACATCAAAATGCCCAGAATGCTGGAGCAGCGGCATTATTTATCGTCAATGATGATTTTGGTTTTCCAAAACTGAATCTCGCCGGTTCTAAGGCTACCATTCCCTGTGGGATTGTTGGCTGGGAGGATAGCTGGAAGCTTTTGTCCAAAGAAGGGCAAAAAATTATCCGTATTCTATCAAAACCAATTTCAGATCATAAGACTGCAGAAGGATATAAGATGAGTGAATTTTCTGCTTGGGGTGTGCCAGGTGATTTGGCATTAAAACCAGAGATCACTGCACCAGGAGAAAATATCTATGCACCACAGGCAAATGGCGGCTACGGATGTATGAGCGGAACCTCTATGGCGGCGCCCAGTATTGCTGGAATGAGTGCGGTTGTCTCAGAATATATACAGCGCAATGGTCTTGAACAAAAAACAGGTCTCAGCAGCAGAGTTTTGATACAATCTTTATTGATGAGTACAGCGATACCTTTAAAAGAGAAAGATAAGGAGGAATATTCTCCCCGCAAACAGGGGAGCGGTCTTGCCAATGTAAAGGCTGCCACCAGTACGCCGTCCTACCTTCTGGTCGGAGAAAAGCAGGGAAATGATGGTAAAGTAAAGGCAGAACTTGGAGATGACCCCAATAAGAGTGGGGAATATACATTTTCTTTCCAGGTTTGCAATATCTCTGGTAAAAATCAGTATTATACTTTGGACAGTTCGATTCTCACAGAGCAAGTGCTGGATAATAAATGGATTCAAGGCAGTTCTTACAAATTACAGCCACAGGTGACATTTTCCTCTGAAAATGAGGTTTTAATGTATGATCTCAATGGAGATCAGCGGGTAGATCAGCAGGATGCATTACAACTTTTGCGCCATATCAATGAATCTGTGAAATTGGAACGAGTGGAGGGTAATCCTCAGAAATTTGATTTTAATGGAGATGGTGCGCTTAATACAGCAGATGTCAATTGGTTTATGCAGGAGCTTGTAAAACAGCAGCCCACATTGAATTTTCAGGAAAAGACATTGGAGGTCAAAGAGCAGGCGCAAGTTTCTGTAAAAGTAGTATTGTCCAAGGCAGACAGAGAGTATTTAGATACTTATTTTAAACATGGCATGTATATTGATGGGTTTGTGTATTTAAGAGGTGCAGTTGATCTGTCAATTCCGATGCTGGCATTTTATGGAAACTGGACAGAATCTTCTATGTTTGAGCCATTTGATTATTTGCAATTTAGTAATCATGGTGATGATACATCAGCGATGTCCTATTCCGCTGTGGAGAGAACCAATTATCTAAGTTATTACGAAGCAGAGGCAGATAGTACATACTGCTATGCTTCCAATCTCTATCTTAAAGGCGGAGATCAGAAGTATCTGCCAGAGCGCAATGCATTTTCAAATGAATCTGGCGACAGTATTGAAAGTGTAGTATATACTTTAATCCGAAATGCGGCGATTGTGGAAACTTCGATTGTCAATGAAGAAACAGGGGAAGTTTATTATCAGGAACAGCAGGAGAACCTAGAAGGCGCATATTACGATTCTCAGGAGGGTAGATGGTGTAATACGGAATATATTTCTGCTCTGGACTGGAGAGGAACAGATGCAAAGGGGAAACCATTGCCTGAAGGAACTACTGTGCGTGTTACAATAACAGCTTTGCCAGAATATTATAAGGATAAGCCAGATCAGGCGGCAGACGGGGCAAGATTTAGTATTCCGATTACAATAGACAATACCAAACCTAAGTTGATGGATATGCAGGACACAGCAGATGGAAAGATTCGCCTTGCTGTTGAGGATAACCGTTATACAGCAGCAGTAAAAGTCTACGCCAAAGATCAGGAAACTTTGTTAAAGACTTATGGAGTAAATCAGGAACAGCCTGGGGGAACAGTAGAACTTGATATCAAAGATCCGAAAAAAGTATTCTATTTGACATTAGTGGATTATGCTGGAAATACAACTTCCTATCGTGTCAACAGAAGTCAGAGTCCAGATACACCTTATGCAGATGGTGTTACTCTTGATCAGTCAACTATGAGACTGATTAAGGGAAATACAGGTCGCCTAAAGGCCACAGTAACGCCAGAAGGAGTTTTGGATGATACTGTAACCTGGAGCAGTGAAGATCCGACAATTGCTACCGTGAATAAAAAGGGTGTGGTGACAGGCATTATGCCTGGAACAACTAGAATCACAGCTACGGCCAACGCTGTAAATTCTACGGGTGGATTGGAAACGGCAGTCTGTGAGGTAACAGTGGAAGAGATCTCCGTATTGCTAAATGGTTTGATCTGGTCTGGCAGTGGAGAAGTATATTTTTATAATATTGATACAGCACGTTTGCCAGAATATAAGATATTATCAGGAAACCAGAAGACATATTATCAGGCAGCTGCTATGGTAAAAGAAAAGGTCTTTGCGACAGTTGATCAAACGCAAGGAAATGTCCCACAATCAGAATTGTTTTTGATCGATCCAGCGGATAATTACAAAGCAGTTTCGCAAGGGAAAATGGATTGGTGTCCGGCAGATCTCGCATATAGTCCTAACACAAATATGGTATTTGGCGTGGAAGGAACTTATCTGCAATGGTTTGCAGCGGATGATCCGCAGGGAGAACAGGGAGCTGTGGATGTAGGCGGCCATACAGTTGGGGAAAACTTGGTTGGTATCGCTTATGCAGGATTTACCGATGAACAAAAATATGGGTCTGCGGAATGGTTTTATGCAGTCTCCCAGACGGGCGAGCTATTTCAGATTGGTTATAGAATAGAAGAAGATATCTTTGTCTATCGCGATCTGGGCAGCACAGGAATTGTTACTGGGGATGAGAATAAATTTAATTCTCTTTATTATGATCAGGCAAGCGGATATATTTTCTGGAGTGTATATGATGGCGGTGACGCAGCAAAATTGTATGCGCTGGAAGTAGAAAATGACGGGGCAGGAAACAGCACTTATATCAGAACAAATCTTTTGGGAGCTTTCCCAGAAAATACTTGGCCGGCAATGCTGCTTGGTACAGTGCCTAGCGGCAAAGATACTGAAAATGAGTAAAAGAAGGAGGCTGGAACATGCAGAGAAATAAAATCAATTGTCAAAAGTGTTACCATAGTTTTGTTGTTCTGTCATTCGTGTTGCTGGCTGCAATTCTCTTACAGAGCTGGGGAATTTCAGTAAAAGCTGCCGATCCTGGTAATCCAGAACAGCCTATCACTACTAAGATTAGTGGACAGGGAAGAAATGTTACATTGACGATAAATCTTGAATCATATAGCCAAGCGACCAGCGGCAGGTTAAAAATACGTTACCCCAAGGATTTGTTAGTATTGTCATCTACACAGAGTGGGAATCTTTGGAAGGTAGAGGATCTCAATACTGGAATGGAGGAGTCAACGCAGAAAGTAATTGCCTATGCCTGGGCAGACACCGAAGCAAAAACGAATGCGGGAACAATTTTGACCTTGAACTTGGAGGCTCAAAATACGGCAAGTGGAAGAGAAATTACAGTGGAGACAGAGATTGTAGAACTGTATTCCCAGCAAGAAAGAATTGTGCCGAAGAATGATAAAATCATCGATCGGCTGCGAACAGATTTTACTGTCACATCATCACAGGCAGGAGGTGCTGTCCGCACTGGAGATGATACCAATGTGGCATTATATGTCTTGTTAGGATTAGGTTCTATTCTGGTAATGGTGGGATTGGTTCGCAGTAAAGTAGAACACTAATAGAGAAAAATTAAGACAACTATTCACAATTCCAAGCTAAAGACATGCGAACAGAGCTGTCATATGTCTCTAAGAGGCTTTCGTCTATGGATTAGGGATTGTCATCCTCATGGAAAAGAAAATCAGACCTTTTCATCTTTTTTGAAAAGGTCTGATTTTCTTTTTCCATAGATTCTATAATTACTGAAATATTAGATATGGAGATAACTTTTGCTGCCAATCAGCTGTCAGGCGTTCTAGGGACCAGGAGGCATTGGCAGGGCTGGTTGAGGGTAGTTTTTGGATTTTGTGAAGTTCAGGGAACTTAGCAAGCGCAGGAACAGTATACTTTTCAAACAGTTCACAGGCTTTATTGCCATTACCAAAGATAGTGGTGATTGAGGTTTGAGTAAGCAGACCAGGGATATCAGCGGGGATAACATTGCGAATACTGCTGTCAGAGGAACCGATGATCTCGCAGCTTTGAATTACATCCCAAATGGCAATATGATTTGAGAGAAGAAATTGTTTTTTCTCAGAGATCGTTATCGGGAGAGGTTTTTTTGTGGCAGCTGCCAGTACTTTCCAGAAACGGTTCTGGGGATGTCCATAATAAAAATGCTGCTCTCTAGATTTTACGGAAGGGAAAGTGCCTAAAATCAATATCTGGGAATTTTTGTCAAAAACAGGGTGAAATTCATGTTTGAGTTGTTGGTAATCTGCCATAATACAATCCTTTCAAATATATTTAGAGAGATTTATAGATACAGTTTTCAAAAGATTTCATAGTTTGTTATTTTTTACAATCATATTACAATACGCAAGGAGCCTTGTGTATTGTAAAAGTGAATTGAAAAATAATAGTTCTAAACTTACCAAATTGCTTAGTAATGAAGCATTCTTATTCATATAGGTGCCGAATGATAGAAATTATTCTTCAGGAAATGGTTCTGACTCTATCAATTTAATCCAATTGTTATCTATTTCAATTTCATTACTTTTATTTTCAGAAAAATGTTGTTGTGGAAATTTGTCCGGCGTTGTGTATCTTGCAATTTCGGTTAGTTCTTCTATGCGTTCTATTGCTTTTATTTTTCCTGAATCATTCAGTTTTTTAAATATATTAATCATTTGTATATCAATAATATCCCAGTCAATATTCTTTGTAAGCACTTCATTTTTATATGCAGCAGCTAACTCATCGTCTAATGCATTACTTTTTTTGAAGCAATTATAAACAGGAGAATTATCTAGATCACTTTCTAACAAATGATTAATACTGATTTCTAAAGCAATAGCAATTTTTTGTAAATGTTCTACTTTTGGTTTTCTTTTTTCATTTTCCCAAAGATTCAAAGCAGATTGAGAGAATCCACATAAATCAGCAAGTTGTTTTTGAGTTAAATTTCTCTCAGTTCTTAATTTAAAAATTTTTTTGCCTGTGGTCATATTAATACCTCCGTGACCAGAATAACAAAAGTTATATTTGATGTAAACATCTAGAGTATATCACGTTTGTAATAAAGTGTCAATTAAAATATTGCAAAAGTAATTGACAAGATAAAAAATATATTGTAATATATTATTGCAAAAGTAATATTTCAATTGTAATTTTATGGGGGGTGATCATACTAATACAAAGTGTCAACGTTAGATCATATTGAAAATATTTAGAAAGGAAAATGTATAACAAATATAATGCATTATACTAAGGTAAGTACATGAAAATAAGCAGAGAAAAAATTAACATTCAAATGGCAAGAAACAAAATGACAGTCAAGCAGCTTGCAGAAGCCTATGGAGTGAGCAGGGCAAGAATCCATGTTATTCTGAATCAAAGAGAAATATCTGTTATTGCAGCTGGAAGATTGTCGGACGCTCTTGGTGTGGATGTGACAGAAATTATTGAAGATTAGCAGGAGACAGTAGAGTGGTTGAGTGTAGTAGAAGGTTAATGTGCATCAATGATCTGTGCATCTTAAAGCAGATCATAAGTTTTTGTTTACAAAAGTAGACGGATGAATTATTTGTATATTAGTAAATGGAGGGAGATTTAGTGACGTCCAAGGAAGAACTGCTTGCAAGCATCCAGTCTAATATGAAACTGACAAAGAATTTCCTGAAAAGAGTTTATTGCTATGGCGTCACAGATGCATCCTTCCCAGATCAGGCAATACTAGCGTTAGAAGAAGCTGGATGCAGCAGGGCAAGACAGTATTATGAAGATTGGGTTGCAGCGTATGAAGCAGCTTATAGAGCAGAAATAAAAGAAGTTGCTGCTTGGTATATGAAAGAATGTGAGAAAAATTGGGAAAAGAGACGAAAGGAAGGTGAGAATGCAAGGTGGAAGGAGATATATTCAGTCAATTCAGCGCAGAGCAATTACTTGCTGCAGCAGAAAGAAAAATTAACGGAATTAAAGAACAAGATTCAAACATTGAATTAGTATGTATGGATGATGTGGAAGAGGAAAAAACAATCTGGCTTTATCCGCCATACATACCGAGAGGGAAGGTTTCTTTATGTGCAGCATATCCAGGAGCAGGAAAAACATACCTTATGTGTTATGCAACTGCGTGTGTATCTACAGGGAGGCAGTTTTTTGACATAATTCCTTTTGAAAGTAAACCAGAAAATGCAATTTATATCACCTCAGAGGATGGATTAGGAGATACGATAAAGAAAAGACTCAAAGAATGTGGGGGTGATATGTCCAAAATATATTCTGTAAAGGATCCGAAAGCGGAGTTGACGTTTAATAGCCCTAAATTGGAGACGATTATAAAACAAGTGAATCCTGCATTGCTGGTTATGGATCCATTCCAATCATTTATCGGAGAAGATGTGGAAATGAATGCTGCAAATAAAACCAGAGCATCATTAAATAACCTTGTTGAACTGGCGAGGATATATCATACAGCGATCGTCCTTGTATGTCATTTTAATAAAAATAATAGGGGTGATGCTATCACAAGGGTGATTGGTTCTACGGACATAGTTGGTTTAAGCAGAAGTTACATAGCAGTGGGAAATGTGCCAAAAGAGCAGGATATAAAATTTATGAGCCATGAGAAAAGCAGCTTGTCAAGCCGTGGCAAAACAAAATTATTCCATATAGACCCAGATAATGGGGGGATTGTGTTTGATGGCGATAGTGAATTGATGATGGATGATTATACTGCATTAAGGTACAATAATATAAAAAAAGCACCTTCTCTGGATGCGGCAAAAATTTTTTTGCTCAATAACATACCAGGTAAAAAAAGGCTTGCAATTGAATTGAAAAATTTAGCAAAAGCAAACGGTTTTTCGTATGAAACATTAAACCGTGCAAGAAAAGAATTGAATATAGAAAGTAAACAGGAAGGGTTTCGGGGAGCTTATTATTGGATAAAAACAGATAAGACTCTATGCGACATTAGATAAATGACAAGTGTGATAAAATTGGTGAATTCATATGGTTTCTAAACAATTGTCATTTGACAAGTGTGGATAAGTGTAAGGAGGCATTTGACAAGTGTGGGAAAATTTGATGGCACACGGTTGTCATTTGGCAAGTGTGGATATGGCTTGATTTTAAGCCACTTGTCCACACAATTGTCATATAAAATCTACGTCTTAAAATGGGGAAAATAGGATAACAAAAATTATATTAAAAAAATAGCCCCATAAGTTTGGAAATACTTACAGGGCAAATCACAGTCACAACTGTGTAAAGGAAATACAAATATATAATACCATAGTTTCCGTTAAAAAGGAAGATTGTAAATGAAAAAAATTTTTAGTGAGGTGATGTTTGGCAGAATGACTAGAAAGATCGGAGCAAACTTATAAACAGTTGGTTTAGGAAAAATATATAATATTGGAAAAATATGTTGCAAACTGATCAATATTTTGTTATAATAAATATATAGCAAACGAATATTTATGAGTACCCCGATCAGCAAATCAGTTGAACGGAAGCCAGATAATTCAGGCGTGGGAAGATTTTATTTTAAATAGAATCTTTTCGCGCCTTTTTGTTTGCTTAAAATAGCCTACTAAGGCGTAAAACTAGGAGGACATATGAATACAGAAAATATGAACCAGAACTCAGACCCAGAAACCGATCAGGGGACAGGGGAAAAAACCTTTACGCAGGAGGATGTAAATCGTATTGTTGGAGAACGCCTTGCCAAAGAAAAGGCGAAAAACAACGGAGAAGCAGATTTTGCCAAAAGGGAACAGGAGCTTATACAGCGAGAACTCCAGATGTCTGCCAAAGAGCTGCTATCAGAAAAGGGATTGCCCATGCGATTGTTTGATGCCCTCAATTGCAGCGATCAGGAGACTATGGAAAAAAGTATTGCAACCGTAGAAACCGTATTTGATGAATATAAGGCGAATCTTCCAAAACCTGTTTTCAAAGGCTTCCAGCCAGGGGTAGGTTTAAGCCCAAAAGAAGTAAAAGATCGTATGGGAGATTTGGAAATAAGAAAGGCTATGGGGCTTCGCACTTGACAGAAAGGAATCGTGACACATGGCAATTAATTTAGCAACAAAATTTTTACCGTATGTGGATGAAAAATTCAGTACGGAAAGTAAGAAATCATTGCTGACAAACCAGGACTTTGACTGGACAGGAGCACATACCGTAAAGGTGTATAAGGTCAGCACTTCACAGATGAATGATTATAAGAGAAATACCCCAGAGGGTATGGCAGGTTCCCGTTATGGTGTGATCAAAGACCTTGACGCAACAACAGAGGAATTTACCCTGAAAAATGATCGTTCTTTTACCTTTGTAATTGATAAATTGGACATGGATGAAACCGTGCGTAATGTCCAGGCAGCTTCCGCGTTGGAAAGACAGACCAGGGAAGTAGTAATTCCAGAAGTGGATGCCTATACTTATGGAGTGATGTGTGCAGATGCGGGGCATAAGCCAGCAGCAAAAACCTTGACAAAAACCAATATTTACACAGAAATTCTCGCGGGCAACAATGCGTTGGATAATGCAGAGGTACCAGAAACAGGGCGTATTATTGTGGTTACGCCTGATGTGTATGTACTAATGAAGCAGTGCACAGACATTACGATGGAGACTGATATTGGTAACGATCTAAGACTAAAAGGAGTAATCTCTAATTTGGATGGGGCAGCAGTGATCAAGGTTCCAGCCAACCGGCTTCCCAAAGATTTTGGATTTTTAATTGCGCATCCCTGTGCAACAGTGGCTCCGACTAAGCTAGAGGATTATAAAATCCATGAAGATCCACCAGGCATTAGTGGTTCTTTGGTAGAAGGACGAATTGCCTATGATGCTTTTGTCTTGGAGAATAAAGTAAATGCAATTTATTATCAGGCACAATCAGCGGGGCAGGATACAACTGAGTAAGAAATAATCTAACATTTGATAAAATACCCCAGGCTTTTTCTCCTTTCGCCTGGGGTATTTTTAGATCACGAACATAAGAGGTGTATATTATGGAGCAGGAACAAATCGTAATACGGATAAATGCAGGAATTGAAACAGCACAGAATATGCTTCTTTTATATAATCAAATGAAAGGGCTTATCTTTACCATTGCAAAGCATTACTCTGGTTTAGCAGAATTGGATGATCTCTTTCAAGAAGGAGTACTTGCTTTGTATGAGGCAGTAGAACATTATAATAGTGCTGAAAAAGTGAAGTTTTCCAGTTATGCAGGTATTGTCATAAAGCGTCATATATTACGTTATATCAGGGATAATCATAACTTAGGCATGTCAAATCATATGCAGTCAGTCCTATATCAGTATAGGCAGTTATGTAATTACTATCAAGTGATGTATGGCAGGGAACCAGAGGAGTGGGAGATATGCCAATATTTATGTTTAGATAGGATAAAGGCCAAAGAGATTAAAAAAGCTGCTGCAATGGATAAAATAGCTAGATTGGACAGTCCTATGAAGGATGGGGAGGAAGAATATACGCTTTCTGAGATGATACCTTCAGAAACAAATGTGGAGGGGGAATTATTAGAAGGTTTACATCAGGAACAACTAAGAAAAGTATTGTGGGAAACGGTGGAGCATCTTCCAGAGGAACAGTCTAAGATAATAATAAATCGTTATCTGAAGGATATGAGTATAAAAGATACAGGAAAATATTTAGGAATTCCAAGCGGGAAGGTGAGTCGCACAGAACAGAAAGCCTTGAGAGCGCTTAGGGCAGAGTATCGGGAGGAGCTCATCCATTTTTTGCCAGAATATTTGGAGGCGAAGGCGTATCATGGTTCTGGAGTGGCAGCATTTCGCCATGACTGGACAAGCAGCACAGAGAGAGTGGCATTGTTGTTAGAAGAAAGCTGAATATCTGCAGCCAAAAAGCATCCCTTATTCTTGCAAGCAATGTATCTGCAGGGCACTTAGGAGAACAGCCATTTATTTGATTTTTGTTAGAATTTTATTGACCATCTCAAAAAATTAATGATTTTATCCATCTTTATTTTTGAAATGTCATCATAACGCTCATCCTTGATTAAACTTTCTACAAGCAAAAGTATCGTTTCTTCTCCAAGTGCTTTCCCAAATAAGTCAAATGGGCAGATGAAAATGACGAAGCTTTTGTTACATAGCAAAATCACCCTTGTACTTTGGTGAGTAAGGGTGGTTTTGTAAACGAAACTTATTGGCCAATCCCTTGTGTGTGCGGTTGCTTTTTATTTGTATCTATAATATAGCATATCTTGAATCTGATAAGGGTTTGAGGTTGCTTTTTATTGCGTAGTAATATCAACTTTTCGGCAAGTATCTTTGAACACTTGATTTTACTCGCTTTAGATGCGGTTATATGGCTTGTTTTTACATTTATCTGATATATTGTTTCTAATTCTTGGTCGGTGCAATTTTGAGATTAGAACGGTTGAAATGAGGCGTACTGCTGCATTACTCACACACATATTTCCCTTAAAAACAAGTACTTTTTCTACCGTGAGCAGGAAGAAATCAGCAAAGATTTGAATATTTTACGGATAAAAGACAGCTTAAAACAGCAAGAAAAAACAATAAATCATCAGAATGTTTAGAAAATAATAGAAATTTCACAAAAAAGTTTTTTAATTATTTTCCGAAATATTTATACAGTATTTCATCAAAATATACATAAAATATACAATCCATATACAAGAAAATAACCTTAATTTAAGTGCAAAATCTGGAGCACACAGCTAATAATCATACGTATTTTGGAGGTTTTAGTGGGTTTGACACATCCAGAATCATATTGTATAATCATTCATATAAAGAAAAAGCACGTTGCTATCGGCTAATCGTCGTATAAAACCTAACTATTTAACATCAATATGAGACTTTTTCTTTAGCAGTACAATTATCAAAATAAACGGAAGGAGGTATAGCTTATGCGCAAGGAAAACTTGATTACCTACAGTCAGGCAGATTTAATAAAAGAGATTTCAGAGGATTATCCATCTTATTCAGAAGATAATATTAGAAACATTTTAGAATCACTGGAAATTCATGTTAAAGAGCATTTGTCTGAATCAGAGTTAGAGCATCCAGTACAGGTAAAACTGTTTTTTGGGCTTAGTCTTTTAGGGTGGATTATTCCAGCAACGAACAAAAATTGTTTTGGTGTTGATGTTAAACTTGATGACAGAATCAGGGTAAGACCAAAATTAACAAGATATTTTATCCGTAAAATTAATCAGCTTGCTACGGAATTGAATTGATAATAACAAATAAGGGTTAAACACTAAACAAAATAATTAGAAATTAAAATCAAAAACAGAAAGGATAACATAAACCATGTTATTTCTTAGAAAACTTTATAGGGCAACGGATTAAACAATGACGATTAGAATTTGACAGAACACTACTAATAACCCCCCTTCTTCGTTCTATATTTCATTAAAAATCTTTTCAGAATCCCTATTATTTATGAATGGTGAAAGGTTATTGAATGAGCCAAAAGCCAAAAATCCAATGAATCAATCATGCTTACAACTGAATAAAGACAGGTTTTATTTGTGTGCGCAAAATTGGATATGCATACGTTTATTAGTTACGCTCTTTTGTGTGCAAAAGTTATAAATCCTATGAGTATAGCTTATTTCAGTACGCAAATTAGTCCTGCTGCAAAAATCAAGACACCACATAAGAATACAGACATCCAGACAAAGATATATATAGGTTCGGATGATGTAACTATCTTTCTGGATGCTATATCAGGACACAGATTAGAAGTTGCGTTTCTGCTAGCACTGTACTATGGATTGCGAAGGGAAGAAATTTTAGGTTTAAAATGGAATGCTATACACGAAGATGGAAAGCTATATATTCAACATACTGTATCAAGAGTAAAATCTACAATTGCAAAAGATAGAACAAAGACAGATGCAAGCCAACGAAACTACCCTATCCCTGATAAGATTCGTGACAAACTAAGCAAAATTCGTGACAAAATATTTTTCAGGACAAAAATAAAAATAGCTTAAACACTCTGCAAATTCAGAGTTTCAGCTATTTTTATGCCCCTGCCAAGGACTCGATGCGACAGGATTTGAACCTGCGACCTCTGCGTCCCGAACCGTGCGAATTATGATTTATCCTATATTTTCATGTGTTATTGTGTGTTATTTGAGTTTATTTTGTATAGAATACACAAAAAACAAGTGTAAAATTTATGATTTTTTTCGTGACAGATTCGTGATTTTCAAATATTCGTGACGGATTCGTGACAGAAATCGTGATGAGATTTATATGCAACTACATAACAGCAGGGTTATCAATACATTCATATCACATAAACAATCATATACTTTATATTTCTATTCTGCTGCATTATCCAATACTCATATCTCAAATCTAAGACAAAGATTTATCTATCCTATTCCAAGAATCTTCTTATTCAATTTAAGCTGTCATCATACACGAAGTCTTACAGAAAGAGAAACATATATTTTAGATACGGGCAACGATAGGAATAATGAAGCTATAACGATAAATTTTTGTATCAGTTATGCAGCAGTCAAAAGACGGATAATAAAATATGAATTTTATGCGTGTATATGCCCTTAAAATCCATTTTTAGTACACAGGTATAAAATTAATAGGAGAAATAGTCTAAAATGCAAATTTGGACGTTCTGGTGCGTTTTAAGCTAAGGAAATGGAATATGTAATAGATTAGGCATGATGGAATAGGATTGTTAGATTAGGATTAACATATGATTGTTGGATGGATGCAGCAGGATGAAATGACAGAATCGGGAATAAAAATATATTTGCAGAAAAAATCTCATGAAACAAAATCTTTTCTATGATATACATTTTTCAATCATTCAATATTTTGAGATACAACCACATTTTCAATCATTCAACTATATTTATTATCACACCTGACACCGTAGGTGTCAGTATTTAATACTTGTATATATTATTTATACTTGTTAGGAGCGTCAAAATTTGCACGTCCGTTGTGAAAATTCGGAATGATATTTTCCAAATTTGCACGTCCTATATGCAAATTTGGTTTTGATTATATTTTAATTTTTGTTTTTGGATTTTGGATAAGGCTTTTTAATATCAGTTCTATTTAGCAAATAATCCACACTTACTTCGTAAAAATCTGCAATCTTTGAAAGAGAAGCTAAAGAAATCTCATGTTCACCTGTTTCGTATCGTGAGTAAGTTCTTTGATTTACATTTAGCAATTCTGCCATATATACCTGTGTTAAATCGTTATCTTCTCTTAATTCCCTGATTCGGCGATACATTCTCACTCTCCTAAAAAAAATATGTAGATATTATACTTTAGACCGAAAAAGCCTATTGACTTTTAGGCTAAAAGAGCCTAAACTTGTGATAATTGAAACTAATTGCAGAAGGGAAATACAAAAATGGGAAATATACGTTGTCCTAAATGCAGGAAAATGATAAATGAAAAGGACAAGAAATGTGAATATTGTGGTTTTGATGGAATACGCACATATGTTTCAAAACAAAAAAGAACAGAAAGTGAAAATAAGGGAAAATCATCAAGCAGTAATTCTAATAGTATAATAGGTTTTGTGTTTTTAAGCTTCATTGTGCTTGTTTGCGTTTTGGTGATTGCTGCCAAATGGAATAGTGGAAACAAAAAATGTAAAGTATGCGGTGGAACTGGATATTATCAGAAAAAGACTTGTGTTTTTTGTGATGGTACAGGAGAGTATAATCCAGACAAAGACCCATATAAATCTTATAGGGAATTGTATGGCGATTAATAAATAGAGCGTTTGATACATACAAAGGCATTTTACCTATAACATGGTAAGGTGTCTTTTTCTCTTATATATTGAATGTCAAATAAGGCGATATACTTATATAGTTGTATGTAACTTGATTTTTGTGCTTTTTCGGCAGTCAACTTTTCGGGAGATTTCAAAAATCCGTTGAGGAATAGATACACCCCACATAAGGCAATCCCAAAAGTGAGAATGATAATTTTATGTAATATGCCCTCTATGCCTTGTGTAATTGTTCTGTTGCCTGTAAGCTGATATAAAAAGAGATAATGACATTTGCTATTCAGACAAAAACATAAGCAAGTATTATCCGTCCATATTAAGTGTGTCAAAAACATTCGTTTTTGGTACACTTTTTTCATGCCTGATTAAATCCCATAAAATAAGGCTTCTTACTTCACAAAAATGTTCCAAAAAACGTATCATAATCTATTGACATTTTGATACGTTTTTGATACAATCCAATCATCAAATAACAAGCAGATACGAAAGGGGTTTTTAATATGGCTGATATTTGGGGATATGCAAGGGTTAGTACAGATGGTCAAAATTTAGACAGACAGATAGATGCTCTTATGGCAGCAGGAGTGAGCAAAAAGCATTTGTATTGTGAGAAAATGACTGGCACAAAATCAGACAGACCAAAATTAAACAGACTGATTGATGATTTAGAAACAGGAGATACAGTTATCATAGCTGATTTAACAAGAATATCCAGAAGTACAAAAGATTTGCTTGAAATCGTTGATAAAATTAAAAATAAAGGTGCATACATAAAAAGTCTAAAAGATACTTGGTTAGATACTACAAGCAGCAATCCATACAATGACTTTTTGCTAACTGTAATGTCTGGTTTATCACAGCTTGAAAGGGATTTGATTTCACAAAGAACCAAAGAAGGGCTTGCAAGTGCAAAAGCAAGGGGGCGAAATGGGGGCAGACCAAGCAAGCAAAATGAGAAAGCTGAAATGGTGATGGCATTATATAGCAATGGTATGAAGATAGCTGATATAGTGCGAAATACAGAACTATCCAGAAGCACAGTATACCGTATCATAAAGAAGCATAGCAAGAACACAGAAACGATGTCAGTATGAATATGAAACAATAATACAAGGGTGTCAATGTTTTGGCATCCTTATTGTATGTAATGAAGTAATGAAAAATATTGTTGTGGAGCGTCAAAAGATGTGTTATTATGTCAAAAGAGTAATCGTGTTACAAGGTGGTGAATCTCCCTAAACTTGAAAAAGAGGGGAGGTGGTGCAGAGATGGATACATACCAGATTTTAAGCCTGTTATTTTTAGGCGGTAACTTCCTGATTGCGCTGCTTGCCTATATAGATAGGAACAACAAGCGAAAATAAATAAACCTACCTTGTACTTGACGGTCTAGGTAGGTTTATCATATAAACACTATTTTAGGGATGTCAACCACTTTGTGGGCGGTTGCTCCTTTTCTGTCTATAATATAGCATATCTTAGATTTGATTGCAATAGTCTTTTCATTTGTCCGTTTGTCTGGCATTATTCCATTAAAGCACATAACTAATAAGGTGAAACATTATTTTATTTAGTGTTTATCCTTATTAGTTAACTTATTCCCTATCTATATTATAGCGAAAATCTAATTTATTTCAATAATTGTATTTGAAAATTTTGTTGCTAAAATAAAACATATACTGATTTGTGTGCTGTGATATGAAGTGTTATAAATTGTTTTATGTTTTCCGGTGAAAAAAGCAAAGGGGGGTATGTCATGCAGATTACTTTAAAGATTGATAAAATCAAAATACCAGAAGCATATGCAGCAACAATTCCTAAAAGAAATAAAATTAACAACCACATGAAATACTACCTTGAGTATGGCACATTTAAAGACAATATTGTAGTTACACAGCGTAATACACTTGTTGACGGACTGTGTAACTACATAATAGCGATGGTATGTGGTATGGATACAGTGCAATGCGAAGTGAACACAAAACCGCTGAAAGGAAAAACAGGAAAACGAAGAAAAATTTGCAGCCCTGATAAAAAAAGAAAAATCTTATTTTGAGCTGCAAAAAGGAAAATGTGCTTTATGCGGTGCAGAAATACAAATTGACGATTATACAAGAATTGACAATTATATGACTTTAGACCACATATTTCCAGTGTGTTGTGGAGGTGGCAACGGATTGGTAAATCTACAAGGATTATGTAGAGATTGTAATTTTCAAAAGAAAAATAAATTCATGGAGGGTGTATCATGACAGTAAGCAATGTAATAAACGATGTAATAGCAAGCACGATGGATGAAGATATTCAAGAAGTATGGAACAAGATTGTAAAAGAAATTGGTGGTAGAAACATTTCTAAATTAGAGTATGTTCTAACTTTACAAATTGATGAAGGCTTAGAAAACGGCATAAGTGAGGATTCTACAACAGTAATTAACAAATGTGATACTATACTTCTTAAAAACAGCAACCGTATATGTTTTTGTGTGGATGAAATGAAAAATAAACATACTATCAGATATATAGAAATAGATGAAAGTATAAAGAATATTAAAAACATACTACTTGTAAAAACAGATTCAGGAGAAAAAGAGGATTCTTATAAACTGAATTTTGTTGTACATGACAAAGATTTCGACAACGCACTTTATTATTATAATTGTGATATAAGAACAGAACATTTATAAAAAGTAGATAAATTAATGATTGAGAAACTCTGAGTCTGAATGATGGTTTAGAGTTTCTTTTTGTATAAAATCCTTTTGCCAACATGATACCTGAATTGTCATAACAGGAATAATTTTCAACTTTTCGGTAAAGCACTGAAATCCATTGATTTTACTGGATTTAGATGATGTTATATGGCTTATATATACAATAATCTGGCATATTGATTATAATTCTCAATCGGTGTTGTTTTGAGGTTAGGACGATTGAGTTTAGGTGTACTGCTACACTCATCATACATATATTTTCCTTAAAAACAAGTACTTTTTCTACCGTGAGCAGGAAGAAATCAGCAAAGATTTGAATATTTTACGGATAAAAGACAGCTTAAAACAGCAAGAAAAAACAATAAATCATCAGAATGTTTAGAAAATAATAGAAATTTCACAAAAAAGTTTTTTAATTATTTTCCGGAATATTTATACAGTATTTCATCAAAATATACACAAAATATACAATCCATATACAAGAAAATAACCTTAATTTAAGTGCAAAATTTGGAGTGCACATCTAATAATCATGCGTATTTCAGCAGATTTGACACATTTAGAATCATGTTGTATAATCATTCATATAAAGAAAAAGCACGTTGCTATCGGCTAATCGTCGTATAAAACCTAACTATTTAACATCAATGTGAGACTTTTTCTTTAGCAGTACAATTATCAAAATAAACGGAAGGAGGTATAGCTTATGCGCAAGGAAAACTTGATTACCTACAGTCAGGCAGATTTAATAAAAGAGATTTCAGAGGATTATCCATCTTATTCAGAAGATAATATTAGAAACATTTTAGAATCACTGGAAATTCATGTTAAAGAGCATTTGTCTGAATCAGAGTTAGAGCATCCAGTACAGGTAAAACTGTTTTTTGGGCTTAGTCTTTTAGGGTGGATTATTCCAGCAACAAACAAAAATTGTTTTGGTGTTGATGTTAAACTTGATGACAGAATCAGGGTAAGACCAAAATTAACAAGATATTTTATCCGTAAAATTAATCAGCTTGCTACGGAATTGAATTGATAATAACAAATAAGGGTTAAACACTAAACAAAATAATTAGAAATTAAAATCAAAAACAGAAAGGATAACATAAACCATGTTATTTCTTAGAAAACTTTATAGGGCAACGGATTAAACAATGACGATTAGAATTTGACAGAACACTACTAATAACCCCCCTTCTTCGTTCTATATTTCATTAAAAATCTTTTCAGAATCCCTATTATTTATGAATGGTGAAAGGTTATTGAATGAGCCAAAAGCCAAAAATCCAATGAATCAATCATGCTTACAACTGAATAAAGACAGGTTTTATTTGTGTGCGCAAAATTGGATATGCATACGTTTATTAGTTACGCTCTTTTGTGTGCAAAAGTTATAAATGCTATGAATAATAGCTTTATTTCAGTACGCAAATTAGTCCTGCTGCAAAAATCAAGACACCACATAAGAATACAGACATCCAGACAAAGATATATATAGGTTCGGATGATGTAACTATCTTTCTGGATGCTATATCAGGACACAGATTAGAAGTTGCGTTTCTGCTAGCACTGTACTATGGATTGCGAAGGGAAGAAATTTTAGGTTTAAAATGGAATGCTATACACGAAGATGGAAAGCTATATATTCAACATACTGTATCAAGAGTAAAATCTACAATTGCAAAAGATAGAACAAAGACAGATGCAAGCCAACGAAACTACCCTATCCCTGATAAGATTCGTGACAAACTAAGCAAAATTCGTGACAAAATATTTTTCAGGACAAAAATAAAAATAGCTTAAACACTCTGCAAATTCAGAGTTTCAGCTATTTTTATGCCCCTGCCAAGGACTCGATGCGACAGGATTTGAACCTGCGACCTCTGCGTCCCGAACGCAGCGCTCTACCAAGCTGAGCCACGCATCGACATTACTATAGCATAATACTATAGATTTGTCGTTTTGTCAAGAATCATCTATAGATTTCAGAGAAAAGGTTACAGTCTCACTCGTCAGCACAAAGGAAGAAATCATCATACAAGCACGCAATTATCTTCATATTGGCTGACGAATACGACTGCAATGAAAAGAAAACCTGTAAAGGGACAAACTTGTAAAACAGATGTTTAATCTTCGTCTGCGTCTACATCTACCAAAGCAGCAGTAATGATAGCCATAGAATATACCTCATCGGCATTACAGCCTCTCGATAAGTCATTGATCGGGGAATTGAGTCCTAACAGAATCGGGCCGTAAGCATCAAAGTTTCCCATACGCTGTGCAATCTTATAACCAATATTACCAGCATTGATATCTGGGAAAACAAAAACGTTTGCATGTCCAGCGACAGCATCATCTGGACACTTCGTGCGTGCGACACGAGGAGAAACAGCGGCGTCAAACTGCATTTCGCCAGATATGGGGAGATCTGGACGCATTGCTTTTGCCTTCTGTGCGGCATTGCGCATTTTGTCAACATCCTCACCAGCGCCAGAGCCTAAGGTAGAGTAACTTAAGAAAGCAACTTTGGGGTCAATACCGAAAATTTGGCCGCAGTCAGAGGCACCAATGGCGATTTCTGCCAGCTCGTCCTCAGTAGGCTTAATATTGATAGCACAGTCAGCCATTGCCAATACCTCATTCTCACCAGTAGCAGAAGGGCGCACCAAGATGAAACAGGAAGACACAATGTTGTGCCCAGGTTTGGTTTTGATCAACTGTAAAGCAGGGCGGATAGTGTCAGCAGTAGTATAAGTAGCTCCACCTAAAAGGGAATCTGCAAGTCCCATTTTTACAAGCATAGTTCCAAAATAGTTTCCTTGTTTTAAGATTTCACGTGCACGTTCTGGCTGCAAATTTTTACTTTTACGAAGCTCACACAATAATGCAACCATTTCTTCAATCTGGTCAAATGCTTCAGGATCAATAATATTAGCGCCACGAATATTATAGCCGTATTCCTCAGCAGCATTTTCTACGGCTTCTTTGTTTCCAATTAAAATCGGGGTCAGGAAATTGGAGGCAAGCAGACGGGAGGCGGCCTCCAAGATACGGGGGTCAGTTCCCTCTGTAAAAACGATTTTTTTGGGGTTTTTCTTCAGTTTACTGATCATCATGCCAAAACCTTGCATATTCCTGCTCATAGTATAAATCCTCCTTAAAAATAATATCTGAATAGTTATGATTATCGTTACTATAAATGTATCACTTTTCAAAAATTTTTCAACAGATTTGCTTGTACAAAAACAGGTACAGAGAGGAAAATTTTACCTTTCTGGCCGAGTAGGGGCGTAAATCCCTTTTTCTATGATTCCAGGGAAGATAAAATAGAGAGGTGTAGGAAAGATAGAAGAATTGTTTTACAGGTACTAAAACAGATTATGTTATGAATCATATACTTCCCTGTAAGAAAAATTTTTACCAAAAAGCTGTAAATTATGTTGGTTTAGCAGCATGTATTTAAAATAGCATAAATATAGAAAATACTTACAGTGCAAGCATTTTTTACAAGTCAAAATATGTCAATGCTAGGTTCATATTTTCGACACATCTTCTGAAGGGTTTTAATTGTTTGATTTATAAAAATTTTATATTTTTTTCCTTGTATTTTGCTGAAAAGATTTTTATAATGAAGCTAAAAACCGACTGGTCGGTCGGAAATGGAAATACACAGGAGGAGAAATACATATGCTGTCAAAATTCAGTGTCAAGAAAGCCTATACGGTAATGGTAGGAATTGTGCTGGTAATTATTCTGGGCGTGGTATCTTTGAGCAAGATGAGCACAGATTTGCTGCCCAGTATGAACCTGCCTTATGCGATTGTGATCACCACGTACACAGGCGCCAGCCCGGAGCAGGTAGAGAGTACGGTGACGCAGCCGATTGAGGAGGCGATGGCCAGTACATCCAATATCAAAAATATCAGTTCCACCTCCAGCAATGATATGTCTATGGTAGTGCTGGAATTTGAGCAGACTGCAAATATGGATTCTGTCACGGTAGAAATGCGTGAGAGTCTCGACCAGATTAGCGGAAACTGGCCAGATAAAGTTGGCAATCCTATCATTATGAAATTGAATCCAGATATGATGCCAATCTTGATTGCCGCGGTGGAGATGGAGAACATGAATAATCTGGAGATCAGTGATTTTACAGAGAAAGAATTGATTCCAGAGATTGAAAGTGTTGAGGGTGTGGCTTCAGTATCTGGGACAGGATTGATTGAGGAATCGGTACAGGTAACGTTGAATCAGAGTAAAATCGATCAGATCAATCAAAAGGTGAAGGATTCACTGAATGAAAAATTTTCAGATGCAGAAAACGAGATGGCGTCCGCAGAGGATGAAATTAGCAGCGGCAAAGATGAGCTTACAAGCGGCCAACAGGCGATGGCCAATCAGATCAGTGATGCACAGAATCAATTAAATGATAAGAAAATAGAATTGTTTCAGACAGAGGCTGATTTGAATAATAAGCTCACAGAATTGACGAATGCCAGAGCCAGCGCAGAACAGGGGATTGCCGCACTGCAGCAGGTGCAGACACAAGTGCAGACACTTATGGAGACCAAGGCTCAGCTAGAACAGGGCATAGCGGCAATGAAAGCGATGAAGAAAGATGCCAAAGAATTGGAAAAGCAGCTTGCGCAGGTGGAGGCCGGACTGACAGAGATTAAGGCTCAGCTTGCGGCTCAGGAAGGCAGCAATCTTACAGTAGAATCCACAGAGGAAGAATTGACGGCATATATCTCTCAGAAGCTGACCGAGGCAGAACAGGGTTTAGTGCAAGTCAATGGAGGAATTGCAGCAATTGAGGCAGGATTGCAAAGCGTTGCCGAGGGTAAAGCAACCATCAATGATACACTGGCAACCTTAAATCAGAGCCAGATTACAGGGTCGGTGGAGATGGGAAGTGCTTCTGCGCAGCTTGCCAGCGGAGAGGAAAAATTAAAGGAATCCAAGGAAACTTTTGAGGAGAGCAAAGAGGAGGCCTATGATTCTGCGGATTTGAACAATATTCTTACAATGGAGACATTGACAAATATCCTCACAGCACAAAATTTCTCCATGCCTGCCGGTTATATTACAGATGAGGGCGAGCGTTATATGGTACGTGTGGGGGATGCGGTAAATGGTGTTGATGACCTTAAAGAAATGGTGTTAATGGATCTTGGCATGGATGGCGTGGAAGTGATTCACCTGTCAGATGTGGCAGATATTGCTGTGCTGGATAATTCCAGTGAATCCTATGCACGTCTGAATGGAAAACCAGGTGTTATGCTGTCGGTAGAGAAGCAGACAGGCTATTCCACAGGAGATGTGACACATCGTGTCTATGAGAAATTTGACAGTCTGAAAAAGACAGATGAGAATCTTCGGGTGTCAGTGTTGATGGACCAAGGAATTTACATTGATATGATTGTGGATTCAGTGCTCAACAATATGATTTTTGGCGCTCTGCTTGCGATTGTCATTTTGGTACTCTTTTTGAAAGATTTAAAGCCTACCTTGGTAATTGCAGTGTCTATTCCAATTTCTGTAATATTTGCAGTGGTACTGATGTATTTTAGCGGTGTCACTCTAAATATGATTTCTCTGTCAGGACTGGCATTGGGAATTGGTATGCTGGTGGATAACTCTATTGTGGTGATTGAAAATATTTACCGTATGCGAAACGAGGGACTATCTGCTAGGAAAGCAGCCGTGGAGGGCGCAAAACAGGTCAGCGGGGCAATCACAGCTTCTACCTTGACCACAGTGTGCGTGTTTGCACCGATTGTATTCACGGAGGGAATTACGAGACAGCTTTTTGTGGATATGGGACTGACGATTGCCTATTCACTGCTTGCCAGTCTGATTATTGCGCTTACTTTTGTGCCCATGATGGGCTCTAAGATGCTGAAAAAGACAAAGAATATCAGACATCCCTGGTTTGATAAATTTCAGGAGGGTTATGGCATAGTATTAGAAAAGCTGCTTCATGTCAAGCTTTTGGTGCTGCTGGTGATGATTGTACTGCTAGTCTTGAGCATGAAGGCATCCCTGGCCAAAGGAACCGTATTTATGCCAGAGATGGAGAGTACACAGATGACCGTTGACATCACGCCGCCAGAGGATGCAGAATTTGAAGAGGCATGTGCGCTTGCAGACCAGGTGACAGAAAAGATACAGACTATTGATGATGTGGAATCCGTGGGCGCTATGGCAGGCGGCGGAGGAATTGCCATGAGTATGATGGGCGGTGGCGGTAGCAGTGGCAACAACGTCACTCTCTATATTATTCTAAAGGAAGAGAAACAGCTTTCCAATGAGGAAATTTCCAATCAGATCACGGAATTAACGAAAGATATGGAAGGTGAGATCAAGGTCAGCAGTTCGGCAATGGACATGGGTGCACTTGCCGGAGAAGGTTTGTCTGTACAGGTCAAAGGCCGTGATCTGGATAAATTAAAAAAGATTGCCGCAGAGGTAAAGGAAGTGGTTGCTGCAGTTGAGGGAACCACTGAAGTGTCCGACGGGCTAGAAGAGACAGAACGGGAATTTCGGATTACGGTAGATAAAGAAAAGGCAGCGAAATATGGAATGACCGTAGCCCAAATTTATCAGCTTGTCTATGGGCAGATGAAAAATGAGACTTCAGATGCAACGATTTCTACAGATATCAAGGATTATGATGTCTATTTGGAAACAGTAGAACAGAGTGAAGCTTCTTTGGAATCATTAAAAAAACTTACCTTTACTTATGAGGACAAAGAAAGTGGGGAAGAGTCGGAGATTGCATTGACAGAGGTTGCAAAGTTTGAAGAGATGGATAGCTTGACATCCATTTCCAGAGATGGGCAGGAGCGTTATATCAACGTGTCTGCGGCAATTGATACTGGCTATAATGTAGGGCTGGTGGGCGAACAGGTGCAAAAGGCCATCAAGGACTATCAACTGCCAGAAGGATATAGTATAGAAATGACTGGAGAAGATGAGACAATCAATGAAGCTATGGAGCAGTTGATGTTAATGTTGATTCTGGCAGTGGCGTTTATTTATCTGATTATGGTAGCACAGTTCCAGTCTCTGAAAGCGCCATTTATTATTTTATTTACAATCCCTCTCGCATTAACTGGAGGATTTGGCGCGCTGCTGGTTACAAACAATGAGATGAGTATTATTGCCATGATTGGATTTATCATGCTGGTGGGTGTGATTGTAAATAATGGTATTGTAATGGTAGAGTATACAAATCAGCTTCGGCGGGAAGGCATGGACAAACGGGAGGCCATTGTCACAGCGGGAAAAACGCGTCTGCGTCCTATATTAATGACAGCAATGACCACGATTTTGGCTATGTCGACCACTGCTTTTGGTTCCGATATGGGCTCCGATATGTCCCGGCCGATGGCAATTGTCACCATTGGAGGAATGATCTATGGAACATTGATGACGCTTGTGGTTGTACCATGTATTTATGATTTATTTTATAGTAATAAGAGTATGGTAGAGGAAGAAATTTGATGGAAAATAGAGGAACACAGACAAAAGATAACCAAGATTTGGAACAAGAACTGCAAGCGATAGACAAAAATCAGTTCCCAGAAAAAACATATCCGCCCAAGGTGAAGGCAATGTTTGAGGCCGTATTGGAGCTTTTTGCCTCTGGAAGAGAACTTAGCACTTTAAAAGTGTCAGAGATTACATCCAAAGCAGGCATTGGAAAAGGGACGGCTTATGAGTATTTTTCCACCAAAGAAGAGATCATTGTAGGTGCCATTGAATATGAAGCTGCCAAACATTTTCACAGGATTCTTCGTTTGATGGAGGAAGGGCAGAGTTTTTCAGAAATTATTTTCAAGGGTCTGGATATGCTGGAGGCAGCGAATAAAAAGTATCATGGTCTTACTGTGCTGGAAAAAATTTTGCAGGATAGTACGATGACAGGGAGTGCATTGTTGAAGGAAGTGCAAAAACACAAAGGCCAATGTGAATTATGCCACCATTACAGTCAGCGGCTGATGATGCTGGCCAAGGACAGTGGGATTACCCAGGAAACTAGTCCCTGGAAGGTTTGGGGAGCAATTTTTTCTCAATATGTACTCTATGCCTTTTACCTGTCTCATCAGGAAATGATTTTGGGTATGGATAAGGAAGAAGTGCGCAGCTTTGTGTATCAGAATATCATGAAAATATTGGGGGGAAGCACTTGACAATTTTCCTCTTAGCTTTTAAGATGGATAGAAAGATGGTGCGATTATATGGGGTTGTCGCATTTAGAATTTCAAAAACAGGATTTAGTAGTTGTTGAGATTATAATCACAATATCTTGTTTTTGGCTTTCTTAATGCGGCAGCTCCATTTTTGAATATCATTAGGAAAGAGGAGAATAACCATGAATAAGGAATTGGCAAAAACCTATGATCCTCAGGATATTGAGGATCGGCTCTACCAGAAATGGGAGGAAAATAAATATTTTCGTGCAAAAGTGGACCGCAGCAAAAAACCATTTACTATTGTGATGCCACCTCCCAATATCACTGGACAGCTCCATATGGGGCATGCTCTGGACAATACGATGCAAGATATCTTAATTCGCTATAAGCGGATGCAAGGATATAATGCACTTTGGCAGCCAGGAACTGACCATGCTTCCATTTCAACAGAAGTCAAAGTAATTGAATCTCTGAAAGAACAGGGGATTGATAAGAACGATCTGGGCAGAGAAGGATTTCTGGAAAAAGTATGGGAGTGGAAAGAAGAGTATGGCGGGCGTATTATCCGGCAGCTCAAGAAGTTAGGCTCCTCGGCAGACTGGGACAGGGAACGCTTTACCTTAGACGAAGGTTGTTCTCATGCAGTACAGGAAGTATTTATTAAATTGTATGAAAAAGGTTTGATTTACAAAGGTTCTAGAATTGTCAATTGGTGTCCAGTGTGTAAGACTTCTATTTCAGACGCTGAGGTAGAACATGAGGAACAAGATGGCTTCTTCTGGCATATTAATTATCCTGTAAAGGGTGAGGAAGGCAGATTTGTGGAAATTGCCACAACCAGGCCAGAGACCTTATTAGGAGATACGGCTGTGGCGGTAAATCCTGAGGATGAGCGTTATCAAGATATCATTGGAAAAACCTTGATTTTGCCCTTGGTGGGACGTGAAATTCCTGTGGTGGCTGATCATTATGTGGACAAGGAATTTGGAACAGGCTGTGTGAAGATTACGCCAGCACATGACCCAAATGATTTTGAGGTTGGTAAACGCCATAATCTGCCAGAAATCAATGTTTTAAATGATGATGCCACAGTGAATCAAAACGGCGGCAAATATGCTGGGATGGACCGCTATGAGGCGCGTAAGTTGATGGTGCAGGAACTTGAGGAACAGGGGTTATTGGTGAAAGTTGTGCCGCATTCTCATAATGTAGGAACACATGACCGCTGTTGTACTACAGTGGAGCCAATGGTCAAACAGCAGTGGTTTGTTAAAATGGATCAGTTGATTCAGCCGGCAGTGGAAGCAGTGAAGAATGGAGATATCACGCTGCTGCCAGAGCGTATGGACAAAATCTATTTTAACTGGACAGATAACATTAGGGACTGGTGTATTTCCAGGCAGCTCTGGTGGGGACACAGGATTCCAGCCTATTATTGTGCAGACTGCGGGGAATTTGTGGTGGCAAGAGAAAATCCAGGCAAATGCCCTAAATGTGGCTGTACACATATGACGCAGGATGAAGACACCTTGGACACCTGGTTTTCTTCCGCACTGTGGCCATTTTCTACCCTTGGATGGCCCCAAAAAACAGAGGATCTCGATTATTTTTATCCAAATGATGTGTTGGTGACTGGATATGACATTATTTTCTTTTGGGTAATCCGTATGATATTTTCCGGGTTTGAGCAGATGAAAGAAGCACCTTTTAAGACCGTGCTGTTTCATGGACTGATTCGAGATTCCCAGGGGCGTAAGATGAGTAAATCTCTTGGAAATGGGATTGATCCTCTCAAAGTGATTGAAAAATATGGTGCAGACGCCTTGAGATTGACCTTGATCACAGGAAATGCACCAGGAAATGACATGCGTTTTTATTGGGAACGTGTGGAAGCTTCCCGAAATTTTGCCAATAAGGTGTGGAATGCTTCTCGCTTTATTATGATGAATATTGGGGAAGAGGTCTTAGTAGCTCCTTCTTTGCAGCAGCTTGCAGCAGAAGACCAATGGATTTTGTCAAAAGTCAATACCTTGGCAAAGGATGTCACAGAGAATATGGATAAATTTGAACTGGGGATTGCGGTGCAGAAAGTTTATGATTTTATCTGGGATGAATTTTGTGACTGGTATATAGAAATTGCCAAGACCAGGACATTTAAAAAGGAAGAGAATCCAGAATCGGCAAAGGTGGCCATGTGGACACTGAAAACGGTTCTGATTCAGGCCTTGAAATTATTGCATCCGTTTATGCCGTTTATCACAGAAGAGATTTTCTGTACTCTGCAGACAGAGGAAGAGACAATTATGCTTTCCCAATGGCCAGAATATAAGCAGGAGTGGCATTTTATTCAGGCGGAGGAAGCAATAGAGCATGTCAAAGAATTGGTAAAAGGAATCCGCAATACCAGAACAGCGATGGAAGTTCCTCCCAGCAGAAAAGCGAATGTTTTTATTGTCACAGAGGACAGTGAACTTAGAGATACCTTTGCATCAATGAAAAGTGCCTACAGCCTGTTGGCAAGCGCCAGTGAAATCCATGTACAGGCGGATAAATCAGGGATTGGGGAAGATGCCGTTTCTGTGGTAATTCCCGGTGCAGTAGTTTATCTTCCACTGGAAGATTTGGTGGATTTTGAGAAAGAAAAAGAACGTCTTTTAAAGGAGAAACAGCGCCTTGTAAAAGAACTTTCCCGCTCAAAAGGAATGCTTTCCAATGAGAATTTCTTAAAACGGGCGCCAGAGGCCAAGGTACAGGAAGAAAAAGAAAAATTGGCAAAATATGAGCAGATGATGGAGCAGGTGGAGGAACGCTTAGCTCAGATGAAATAGGGTTCCACTAGATTAGGAATAGAAAAAAGTAACACCATCCCAGTCCAGCTCGCCTTAATAATTCGCAAAGGCTCCATGTGTGAAATTTTCTCATGAA
This sequence comes from Lachnospiraceae bacterium, assembly GCA_910575005.1. Lineage (GTDB taxonomy): Bacteria > Bacillota > Clostridia > Lachnospirales > Lachnospiraceae > Petralouisia. The sequence goes on from CAJTCL010000006.1 coordinate 147,496, forward strand.
AAGGCGTTCGCTCATGTATAATAAATAAATCTTTAGTCATACAAGCATGACACAGCTTTATTTAGATATACATGGCTGAACTGGGATGGAAAAATTGAGAAATCCTGCAAAAAAGATTGAAAAAAATCAAAAATATTGTTAATATAAGATATATAGCGGTATTTTTGACAGAAATTCCAAAGTAAGGGGGGAATCTGTAATGGCAGCATTAACAAGAAATGACCCGACAGTTAGATTTAGCCGTGATAATATGCAAGCGTACCTTTGTTTGCCTAGTCCTGAATTGGAAGGCTATAGTCCCAGTTATGTTCAAGATGTACTGCAAAGAAGCGGTGTGGTGTACGGGATTAAAGAGAATAAAATTCAGGAAATGATAGATATGCAGATTTATAATCAAGAGATCCTTATTGCGGAGGGTGATCTGCCCAGAGATGGTGTAGATGGGTACTATGAATATAAGTTTGACATGAATTTCAGTAAGAAACCTAAGGTACGTCCTGATGGTTCTGTAGATTACTGGAGTATCAAAATGGTAGAGATGGTCACAGAAGGTCAGGTAATTGCAGTATATCATAAGGCGATCCAGGGCAGAGATGGGATGGATCTAAGAGGTAAGCCAGTGTTGGCCAAACGTGGAAGAGATTTGGTTCCGCTGCGCGGCAAGGGCTTTGAGCGTTCAGAAGATGGTGTGACCTATACATCCTTGATGGATGGTAAAATTGACATGAGCGGAGAGCGGATTGTAATTTTACCAGTTTATGAGATCAACGGTGATGTTGATTTATCTATTGGAAATATTGATTTTAGAGGTGATGTGATTGTTCATGGCAGTCTATGCAGCGGCGTGACAGTAAAAGCTACTGGGACAGTGACAGTGGATGGTATTGTAGAAGGCGCTAATATAGAAGCTGGCAAGGATGTTGTGCTCCGAAGCGGGGTCATGGGGGCATCTAGGGCAAGTATCACATCAAAAGGCAATATCTCAGCGAAATTTTTTGAATACACCAGAGTACATGCGAATGGAACCATTCAGGCAGATGTATTTTTGAATTGCCAGGTATCTTGTGGAGAGAGTATAATACTTGATGGCAAGAAGGCAAGCATCATTGGCGGTGAGGTAGGTGCTATTCAGAGTATTATGGTAAATACGCTGGGAAGCGATGGCGAGGTAAAGACACAGGTGAGGATTGGAAATGGTCCTGCAGTTTTGCGCCGAATAGGAGTCTTAAAAAATAAGATTCAGGTGGAAAAGGCGAACCTTGCTAAGATTGAAGAGGGATTAAAGCTTCTTCAGGATTTGAAAAATGATCCCAGACGGACAGATCTTTTGCGTGTAAAGATACGAGATACCGCTTTATTGGCAGGAGACACTGCAGAGTTAGAGAAATTAGAAAATCAGATAGAGCGTGCCAAGGGCGGCTGTGTCAGAGTGAATGGCAATGTATATCCAGGTGTCAAGGTAGAGATTGATGAACTTCAGGTATTGGTAAAAGAAAAGCAGAGACATTTGGAATTTGTACGTGAGAGTGGAAAGATTCATATGTGTGCATTGGAGGCTTAATATAGTTTTTTAAACTATTTTAGGTAAATTTTAATTTAGAGTAAGAAGATATAGTTAGATGGGAATTTTTCCACAGAGAATGAGGAACATTCTAAAATAAATGGGTAATACCCGCCACTGATAAAAGTGGCGGGTTGTTTGCGTCATATTTTTGGATGACAATTTTTTGTTTTTATTTAGAGAATAAAAGGCAGTGATTGACAGATATGAAAGTAAATTTTTATGAAGAAATAGAGGATAGCTTATTAAAATTCGCTGTTATCGTTGCAAAATCACAGAGGAAATGGGTATTTTGTAAACACAAAGACAGAATTACACTTGAAATTCCTGGCGGCCACAGAGAAAAACGAGAATCCATATTACAGACAGCAAAAAGAGAATTGAAAGAAGAGACAGGAGCAATTGATTTTTCGATTAAGCCAATCTGTGTATATTCTGTCACTGGAAAAAATAGGGTAAATGAATCAGGAAATGAGATATTTGGGATGTTGTATTATGCGGATATTCAAACATTTGAATCCAAATTAGACAGCGAAATCGAAAAAATCGAGTTGTTGGATGAATTGCCCACGGCGTGGACTTATCCACAGATACAACCATTGCTATTGGCAGAAGTCCAAAGAAGAATTTCAGAAGAAATGTAGAAATTTGTCATACGAAATTTACAACGATTTCCCAATTTTTACTGGATTTCACTGCCCCACTGTATTATAATATCCGCGAAAGCTACGAGCAGTGCTAAGACAGCGGAAAAGCGAGTGCGTCATGCGTGCATGTAAGCAATCGCTTTTTAGATGGATTAGGAGGGCGACAGCCCGTGACCGAGAATGAGCAAAGCGAGTTCGAGGTCGCACTGCGAGAAGAGCAGAGGAGAGAAAAGTGCGTCATGCGTGCATGTAAGCAATCGCTTTTTAGATGGATTAGAAGGGCGACAGCCCGAGACCGAGAGCGAGTGAAGCGAGTTCGAGGTCGCACTGCGAGAAGATGAGAAAGCTACAAAAAGAATAATTTGCGCAGTGCTGGCACAGAAGCAAAGCTTTTTGCAGCAGATTAAGAAGGGCGACAGCCCGAGACCGAGGATTATTGAAATTAATGAAGACATATGAAGAGACAGTGGAAGCTATTTTGGAGATTCCAAAATTCACCACTAAAAATAAATTGGAACATACCAAAGAACTGCTTTACCGACTGGGTAATCCCCAAAAGTGTTTTCAAGTCATCCATGTGGCTGGAAGTAATGGTAAAGGCAGTGTCTGTGCATATATAGAGAGTGTGCTGCGCAAAGCAGGGAAACAGACTGGATTGTTTACTTCCCCACATCTGGTTTGTATAGAAGAACGCTTTGCGCTCAATGGGAAAACGTGTAACAGAGATGATTTTTTGAGCGCCGCTGACCAAGTGTCACAGGTTGCAAATCAAATGGTAAATGAGGGTTTACCGCATCCAACATTTTTTGAATATATTTTTGCTGTGGGGATGCTGATTTTTGCAAAGGCCAAGGTAGAATATGCAGTACTGGAAACAGGACTTGGTGGGAGACTGGATGCGACAAATATTATAGAGAATCCGATTTTAACTGTGATTACGGCAATCAGTCTCGAACATACAGAAATTTTAGGGGAGACAATCGAAAAGATTGCAGTAGAAAAAGCTGGTATTTTAAAACAAAACGTGCCAGTGGTATTTGATGCTTCCCTGCCAGAAGTGGAGCAAGTAGTTACGCAGAGGGCAAAAGAACTGAATTGTCCAATTTATGCAGTATTTCCTAAGAACATTAAGATTTTATTAAACACAGGAAAAAAGATTGCATTTTCTTATATTTCTGGTTATGATGTTACTGAATTAGAAATTCCTTTTGCTGCGCCATATCAAGCATATAACGCGGTGATTGCGTATCAGGCCGTAAATTGTCTGGCAAAGACAAAAGAGATCCCCAATCAGGCGATAATGCAGGGGATTGCCCAAGTGAGCTGGAAAGGGCGTATGCAGCAAGTGTGTCCAGAAGTTTATTTGGATGGGGCGCATAATGTAGATGGAATGGATAAATTTTTGGAAGCGGCAGGCCAGATTACAGATAAATCTAGTATTTTATTATTTTCTATGGTTAAAGACAAAGATTATGTACAAGCAGTAAAACTTCTATTAGATCACGGTTCTTGGCAGGAGATCATTCTCACAACGATTCAAGGAGAACGAGGTGTAGACAGCCAAAAATTGGCAGAGCTGTTTCAAAAAATTGTAAATCAAAAACAACTACAAGTAAAGATAACAGAGATAGAAAAGATAGAGATGGCATATGCATATGCGCTGAAAGCAAAAAAACCAGGACAGGCATTGTTCTGTGCAGGTTCTCTCTATCTGATTGGTGAATTGGAACGAATTGCAGGAGGTATGGAATGATCAATTTTGAGGAAGAATTGAAGAAATTTAAACCCAGCCTGGAGGTTGAGGAGGCTGAGGATGCCATATACGACAGGGATTTGACGGATATGACAGATATCATGAAGGAAATTATTAAGGAAGCAAAACAGCGGTAACAATTTGGAACGTGAGGAAGGAATGATATGGGTTCATATAATAAAATTATTCATCTGTCAAATGTACTGTACAATGATGGATTGGAAAAAGCGAATGTACGTGACCTGTCTGGTGCGGCGGAGTCTTTGCGCAAAAGTCTGCGGTATAACAAAGCGAATATTCCTGCTAGGAATTTGCTGGGACTAATCTATTATGAGATGGGCGAAGTGGTGGATGCCTTGAGTGAGTGGGTAATCAGCCGCAGCCTTAGCACAGATGATAATCCGGCAGAGCAGTATTTGGATGCCATCCAGTCTAACCGCTCTCGGCTGAGTTCTGTAAACCAAACAATCAAGAAGTACAATCAGGCATTAGTATATTGTCAACAGGGCAGCAGAGATCTTGCCATCATCCAGCTTAAAAAAGTGCTTTCCATGAATTCAGGCTTTGTCAAGGGACGTCAGCTTCTGGCACTTTTGTATATGGAGGAGAAAAAGTACGAACATGCAAGAAAGGAGCTGCGTTTGGCAGCAAAGATTGACAGTAACAATCTCACAACACTGCGTTATCTGCGGGAAGTGGAGCAGCATGTACAGAAAGAATCTTCATCTGGGAAAAGCGGACATCGCAAGAAAGAACAGACAGCTTCTTTTCAGAGTGGAAATGAAACCATAATTCAACCAACAAATTTTAAAGATACCTCACCAATTATGACAATTTTAAATCTAATAATTGGAGTGGGAATCGGTGTGTTAATCACTTGTTTCCTTATCATTCCCAATGTGCGCCAGAGCGCTGTTTCAGACGCGCGCAAGGCTGAGTTGGATGCCAACAACGAACTTACCACAAGAACACAGGAAGTGAATGGCTTGAATCAGCAGATCAAGGATTTGAAAAAGCAGATCAAGGAGATGGAAAGTGAATCAGATGATACCCAGAAGACGATTGATAATTATGAACAGTTGATTGCCGCTTATGATGCATTTGCGCAGGAGAATGTACAGGGAGCAGGTGACACGATTGCAAATGTGGATCCCAATTTGCTGGGGATTCAATCTAGAACAATTTATCAAAACCTGAGTACTCAGGTGAATGAGCAATATATTGCTGCAGTATATGAGCAGGCAGAGCGGGATTATAACACCCAGAATTTTCCGGCAGCTATTACAGGCTTGACGAAAGTGGTGGAGTCAGAGGAAGATTATGAGGATGGATATGCGATTTATTATCTTGCACAATCTTGCCGCCAGACTGGGGATGTGGAAAACGCCAAGAAATATTATCAGCGTATGATTGAATTACATCCAGGGACGCAGAGAGCCAGAAGTTCCCAACAGTATTTGGATGAGCTGAACCAGCAGCAGCCTTAAAATATACTAAGCGTCAGATAAATCTGCCGCTCAGCATAACATGATGCGCACAGCCGCATGAGGAATTATGCCGCTTTGCGGCTGCGGCTGGCGCGATACTCATGGCGGATTTCATCACCCATGAGTATAAATCTTTACAAAAGACGTCATAGTGATATGGCGTCTTTGTTTTTTCTTAATATATAAAATCATAGTAAGAGAGGAAGGAAGTCAATGGAACATAATTATGAGAAAGAATATGGGTGTCTGATGCTGAAAATGCCCAGAGAATTGGATCATTACGCAGCAGAGTTTTTAAAAGAAGAAGCAGACGCATTACTCTTAAAATATCCAGTGCGCAGTCTGGTATTTGATTTTTCAGATACAGAATTTATGGACAGTTCTGGAATTGGTGTAATTATTGGCAGGTGTAAAAATGTGCGTTTTTCAGGAGGCTATGTAAAGGCGGTTCGTCTAAATGAGCAGATACAACGGATTTTTCAATTATCTGGTTTAAAGAAGATTATTGAGGTTGAGTAGAAAAAGGAGGATTCTATGGAATATTTGGCAAATGAAATGAAGATGGAATTTTTAGCATTGTCTTCCAATGAAGGGTTTGCGAGGGTTGCAGTGGGAGCATTTTTGGCGGAGTTAAATCCGACCGTGGACGAGCTTGCAGATGTCAAGACGGCGGTCAGTGAGGCTGTGACAAATTGTATTATTCATGGCTATGAGCAGAAGGAAGGAAGTATCTGGATTCAGTGCCGCATTGAGGGGCAGCAGATGGAAATTTCTGTGATTGACACTGGAAAGGGAATCCGAGATATAGAAAAGGCCAGAGAACCGCTGTTTACTACAAAACCAGAGTTGGAGCGTTCTGGAATGGGATTTGCATTTATGGAAGCATTTATGGATGAGGTGGAAGTCGTTTCTAAGCCCCGGGAGGGGACTTGTGTGACGATGCGCAAGACAATCGGCAAAGCTTAAGAGAGGAGAAAATTTTCGCAGTTGCCTGGATGTGCTGATAAGCGAGGAATGGAGGTAGAGGTGGAAGATTTAAAAGAAATCACGGTGCCGCAAAAAGTGATCGAGAAAACGATGTTACATAGTGCAGGCACGCAAGATCAGCAGACACAGGAAGAGGAAAGAGAACTGAGAGACATCCAGATAAGGCAGCTTTTAAAACGTTCCCAGGAAGGGGATCGAGGTGCAAGAGATACGATGGTACAGAATAATATGGGGCTGGTGTGGAGTATTGTGCATAGATTTACCAATCGAGGGTATGAGTTGGAGGATTTGTTTCAGGTGGGAAGTATTGGATTGATGAAGGCCATTGACAAATTTGATGTATCTTTTTCTGTCAAATTTTCAACGTATGCAGTCCCAATGATCACCGGAGAAATTCGCAGATTCCTGCGTGATGATGGTATGATTAAAGTGAGCCGCAGCCTAAAGGAAGAGGGGGCGAAAATGAAGCGGGCGCGTGAAAAGCTGCAGGCACAGTTAGGCAGGGAACCGACCTTGCAGGAACTTTCGGAGGAGACCAAACTTCCAAGGGAAGAAATTGTAATGGCATTGGAGGCAAATGGAGAGGTAGAATCCATTGACAAGCCCACAAATCCTTCCGATGGCAAAGAAATTTGTCTTGCTGACCGACTGCCGCAGGAGAAAGACAGTCATGAAACTCTGCTCAATCATATGGTGCTAGAGCAGCTTTTGGCAGAGCTTGGAGAGACAGAACGAAAATTGATTGAACTGCGTTATTATAAAGAGCAAACTCAAGTGCAAGTAGCACAAGAAATGGGCATTAGTCAAGTGCAGGTCAGTCGGTTGGAGAAAAAGATTCTCTTAGGGATGCGCAAAAATCTTAATCGGTAAAAAAGTTTTCTGAATATAGAATTCAAAATATTTCCTGGTGAGTTTTATGTCTAGATATATGCCAGTCTGTTTCTAAAAAGGTACAGAATGAAAATAGTTTGTCCCATGTGGAAATAGTATGGTATGTGTCAAAAAAATTATAAAAATATTTTGAAAGGAAAAGGACAAAAAAGACCATAAGGTTTATTACAATAAAATAGAATAAATTTCTGGTTATTATGGCATACTACTTCCAAAGTTGGAAAAAGGAAGTGAGTATATGAGTCATAGTACAGTTTATCGGATATGCCTTCTAGTGGTTGTGGTACTGACAATTATTGGAGGCATTTTCTATTATGTAAATTATATGGAGCATCATCGTCATACCCAGGTAACAGAGGGAACTCTGGTAATGGAAGAAGGACATAATGGAGAGAAGGAGGCGATGTGCGGCGTATGGAGCACAGAATCTGAGGAAGGCGAGGGCATGGTATGGCTGGAAACACAGAAACGGTATATCTAAAAATTGAGCAGAATGTGATGGTCAAAGAACCTTCTGTGACGTTAAAGGATATCGCTAAGATTACTTGCACCAACCGGCCGCTGATCAATAAAATGAAACAGATTAAGATCTATACGTTTCATACGCCGGCGAATCAGAGTAAAAAGAAGATGCAGACAGAAGTATTTTCTGTGTTAAAAATTATTGAATTAATCGGTCAGGAGTTTCCGAATGTGGAAATTCAAAATATTGGAGAAAAGGATTTTGTCTTGGAATACCAGCCCAAAGCAGAACCCAAGTGGCTGTTGTATCTGAAAACAGCAGTCTTGTGTGTATTGATCTTTTTTGGCTCAGCGTTTACGATTATGACTTTTAACAATGACGTTGGAGTTGGAGAAGTATTTGCGGATTTCTATATGCAGGTGATGGGAAGTGAATCCAACGGTTTTACCGTGCTTGAAGTGTGTTATTCTATCGGCTTGTTTTTAGGAATTATGGTATTTTTTAATCATGTAGGCCATAAAAAGATTACCCATGACCCAACGCCGATCCAGGTGGAAATGCGTACCTATGAAAAAGATGTCGACAGCACATTTATCGAAAACTGCGGTCGCAAAGGCAGCAGCAATGATGTAGATTAGGAGTCAGGAAATATGTGGATCAAACAAATTTTTTTGGCATTTATCGGTTTGGCAAGCGGAGCGGCAATCGCTGCTGGTGTATTTAGTTTTATCATCTCGGTCGGTGTTGTTCCAAGAATTATTGGCAAAAGCCGGACAGCAGCAGATATTATTGCATATGAAAATACGGTGATTTTAGGGGGAACAGTGGGAAATATTGTTTCACTTTTTACGCCAGGATTGTTTGGTGGAATTTGGTCAGTGATGTTGTTTGGACTGTCTGCAGGTATTTTTACAGGATGTCTCGCGGTAGCGCTGGCGGAAATTCTGAATACGTTTCCCATTATGTTCCGAAGGTTTGGAATTAAAGAGGGCTTAACTTGGATTATGTTTTCTATGGCTTTGGGAAAAATGGCAGGGGCACTTTATTTTTATGCAAACCATATGCAGGAAATGTAGGAAAGAGAGGAAAAAATATGGCACAGCAACAGACGTTGGAAGAAAAAGAACAAAAAAATCAAGAATATAATGAATATGTCAAACAGGTGACACCCACTCATTCTCTACCTTTAAATATGATAAAGGCATTTATAACAGGGGGTATTATCTGTGTGGTCGGACAGTTTATTTTAAATATTGCAATGAATTATTTTGAGTTGGACAAAGATACCTCTGGAGGCTGGTGCAGTATGATCTTAGTGTTGTGCAGTGTCCTTCTCACAGGACTGAATATCTATCCCTCTGTAGCCAATTGGGGCGGCGCTGGGGCGTTAGTGCCGATTACAGGTTTTGCCAATTCTGTGGCGGCTCCGGCAATTGAGTTCCAAAAGGAAGGACAGGTTTTTGGAATTGGCTGTAAAATCTTTACCATTGCTGGTCCAGTAATTTTGTATGGAATTTTTACAAGCTGGGTCTTGGGTCTGATTTATTGGATTTTAAAATTGATCGGTGTATTTTAGTTGGTATAAAATTCCATGCAGGTGATTATACTACTTAAATATACTTGATAGAACATTTTGGAAAGAGAGGAATTGATATGGACAGTCAAATAAATAACCGTTATGACATGCCAATCGGCTTAAGTTTTCAGCTTGGATTGAATGAGAAAGCTTTGACCGCATATGCACAGATGGATGACGCAAAGAAACGACAGGTCGTTGAGGCGGCAAGAAATGTCACCTCCAAGGCAGAGATGCAGCAGCTTGTAGCGGGGTTGGAGCAAAATTTTTGTTGAAATGGACTGTCGCGCCAGTGATGAAAAAATCATGGTGTGGCAGTTTTTTGTCTAGATTAAATTTAATATGAGCTTGTTTGATCGCTTTCTGTAGATACTTTTGTTTAGATGTGTATTTAAGTTTCGTTTTGTAAGCATTATTAACTTTTAGGCTTAAAACAGGTTGATTTTAGACTGAAAAAATATTATAATATAAAATAAATTAAGACTGAAAGGAATGGATATGGAGAGAGAATTGATTTATTTGGATACTTACATATTACAACAAGATATGCGTGTTCGTATGCCTAAGGCTATTTTGGCCAATATGCCAGTTACAAAGGGACAGACTAAGTTTGCCATTTATATTGACAAACATAATAATGAAATTGTTTTAAAAATATTAGACTGAGGAGGATAATAGATGAAACACATGATTGAATGTGGCGACACTTTAGAACTTATAAAGCAACTTCCTGAACAGTCAGTTGATTTACTTGTGACTTCTCCTCCATATTGGGCCAAGAGGGTGTATAATGGTGAGGGCGAAATTGGCTCTGAGGCGACACCTGAGAAATATGTATTATCTTTAGCTGATTTTTTTGATAGGTTAAAGCCTTATTTGAAAAAAGAAGCCAATATTTTTATAAATATCGGCGATACATATTTTGGATCAGGTGCAGGTGCATGGAAAAAATATCTTGATGAAGATGGGAATGTAACTCAGATTCAAAAAGAAAGAAAAGAGAAATATTATACAACTAAGCCTCTACAGCCTAAAATAAAACAGAATGGTAAGCTTTATCAAAATAAACAGCTCTTATTAATTCCGTCTAGATTTGCAATTGAAATGCAAGAGAGAGGATGGTTACTTAGGGATGATATTATTTGGCAAAAGCCCAATCGAATTCCGGCGAGTGTGAAAGATCGATTTAATAATACCTATGAGCATGTATTCCATTTTGTTTTGAAGAAAAAGTATTATTTTAATTTAGATGCAGTGAAAGTACTTGGTATAAACGGGAAAATGAAGAATCCTGGAGATGTTTGGACTATTAATACACAACCGTTAAACGGCTCTCATACAGCTACATTTCCAGAAAAGTTAATAGAACAAATTGTTCTTTGTGGAAGTCCTGTTGGGGGAACTGTATTTGATCCATTTCTTGGTACTGGAACAACCTGGATTGTCAGTGAGCGTCTAGGGCGAAAGTGTATTGGTTTTGAGATCAATGAAGAATTTTATAATTTTGCACGGCAAAGGTATGCAGAAAGTGGAGTAGAGAAAGATGGATAATTATATAGAAATAAATCATGAGAAATTGTGTGATTGCAGTCAAGGTTCTCTTTCATGTATTAAAGCTCGTGATTGGATGAAAAATCAAATTGGAGTTTGGACGTTTCATTATGAGTCCCGCGATATCAGGGATAAGAAAGTGCATCCAGCTGTCTTTCCAATAGAAATGGCGCAAAGAGTGATTGAGCAGTTTACACATAAAGGAGAACTGGTTTTAGATCCATTTGTTGGCTCTGGAACAACATTATTGGCGGCACAAGATTTGGAAAGAAATGCAATTGGTTTTGATTTAAAGAAGGAGTACATAGATTTATCTGAATCTCGTATAGAAAATATACCGAAAGGAAGTATGTGTAAACAGATTGCAGTTTGTGATGATGCCAGAAATATAGTGAATAGAATTGAGCCAGGTGCAGTAAAATTGGCTTTTACATCTCCTCCATATGCAAATATATTAAATCGTCAAAGAAAAAATAAGAGTCGGCGAGGAGATTTAAGGGAGAATGAGCAGTATGGGATGGTGGAACAATACAGTCAAGATTCAAGAGATTTAGGTATTCTTGAAGCAGATAAATTTGAGATAGCAATTCAAGAGATTTTTGCTTCCATGAAACCTGTATTTTGTGAAAAAGCGCATATTCTTATTAATATTACAGATGCATGGATTGATGGTAAACGAGTTCCTCTTCATATCAATATTATTAATGCAATGAGAAATGCTGGATATGAATTTCGCAATACAATCATCTGGGACCGGAGAAATATAGTCAACAAAATTGGTATTTTTGGATGGCCAAGTAGTTATATTACAATGGGAACTACATTTGAATATATTTTAGATTTTATTTTACCATTGACGAAGAAAAAATAAGAAAATTCAGTGTTGTATATACTATTTTCACTAATTATATTAGAACAAATTATTCAGTGATTTGCAGTTTGGCTTGTGTATTTTCCTGATAATACTACTCCTCAAACCCCGATGTAATTCACGTTACGCCTATGTTTGTGAAGTAGCATTCTCAGAAAAATATTCTGCATCAAACTAGCAAAAATTTTATTATGCGTTGTACTAAAAAATTATTTTTTAAAGTATTTGTTCAACAGATTCAAATAACGTGCTTAATTTTTTTATAGGAATTCTAATATGTGGCCCTCTATCATGTGGAGCTTTCGAGCGATCAGAAGGTTGATCAATACAAAATTCCAATACAACTGCGCCAGCAGTTATTGATTCATGAATGTTTTTTGGTTTGCTGAGGATATAAGCATGTTTATAGTGAAAACGTTCATTTTTAGTATTTACAGGTCCTTTTGTTTCTGCAAGGACCAATAGAATCTGTTTGATTTTATTTTCGCCACTTGCAAGGTTCCATGTTGCCAAATATTCATCATGAAAATATAAATCAACAGAATATGAAGTGCTACATTTTAAAATGAAACCTAGGTTATTTTCACGATTTCCTTTTACGGTAGTAAATAATTTACGTTTCATACTACCATCACGTTTCGATGGTTTTTCATAACAAAAGCGTTCAAAAATTTGTATCGGCGTCATGCCGGAAGTTGATGTTTGATGAAAAAGAGTGAGCTTATTTGGTTTTCCTTTTTTCAGTCTCATTCCTTTTAACTCATACGTACCAAGATCAGCAATGTGAAGGTTATTTTCTTTTACTTGAAATTCTCGTTCTAAAATTTGTCCAACAACTCCATCATCTTTTCTGAACATTCCTTGAGGTACACCGATAAATCCCTTTTCGGAGATATCATGAATTTTAGAAATTACAGCTTCTTTTGTCCATTCCATTCGTATATTCCTCCTATTTGATCTAATCATGTTTCAGAATCTTTAAGTTAGTGAATCTAAGGATTACAGATTCTTTTAAAATTCGTTATCTAATTTTATTGTTATGGCATGATATTGTCAATAAATAAATTTTCCAGATTGCAAAAAAAAACAGAAAATGCTATGATATTCAACGAAAATAACAATTTATGGAGAAGGTTATGAAGAGAAAAATTTACATATGGTTTCCAGTACTTTTGTTAATAGTAGCATTATCAGGATGTCAAAGAAAAAATCCAGAGCCTGTAGAGAAAGAACAGCCCACAAGTTCGGAATCTGTCGATTTGACTGTCTGGGGTGCAAAAGAAGATGAAGAACTGCTCCGTGAAATTATTGATAATTTTCAGGAAGAATACCGCGGACAGGCAGATTTTACTATTACCTATCAGGAACAAAGTGAAAGTAACTGTACAAATGCACTGATGGGAGATTTGGAAAATGGCGCGGATGTTTTTGCATTTGCAGATGACCAATTAAACACACTGGTAGCCGCTGGAGCGCTGGAACCAGTGGAAAATGCCGAGTCTGCCAAGAAAGCGAATCTGCCCGAATCTATACAGGCTGCATCTATAAATGATACACTTTATGCCCTGCCGCTGACAGCGGATAACGGTTATTTTCTATATTATAATAAACGATATTTTTCGGAAAAAAACATTGCATCTTTGGAGAAAATACTGAATGTCGCCAAAAAACACAATAAAAAATTTTCTATGGAGTGGTCTTCCGCGTGGTATGTGTATTCCCTGTTTGGCAACACAGGGCTTACAGTTGGGCTTAACGATGATGGAATTACCAATTATTGTACCTGGAATAGTACAGATGGAGACATCAAAGGAATTGACGTAGCACATGCCATGTTAGATATCGCAAGTCATCCAGGCTTTGTCAGTACAGATGATACTGGATTTGTCAAAGGGGTCGAAGATAAATCAATCATAGCAGGGGTCAGCGGCATATGGAATGCAGTTACTGTGGAAAAAGCCTGGGGGAATAATTTTGGGGCGGCGAAACTGCCTTCCTATACCTGCGCTGGCAGGCAGATACAGATGGCTTCCTTTTCAGGTTATAAACTAATCGGGGTAAATGCTTACTCAAAACATAAAGAATGGGCCGCTAGACTGGCTGAATACATCACAAATGAGGAAAATCAAAAACTCCGCTTTCTACTGCGTGGCCAGAGTCCAGCCAATACGAACGCTGCTGCCTCAAAAGAAGTACAGAATTCACCTGCAATTACAGCGTTGCTGGAACAGTCCGAATTTTCTACACCCCAGCGTATTGGAGGAAATTTCTGGGATCCAGTCACCGCATTTACAACAGAGCTGCTAGCAGGAAATTTGTCAGAAAATAACCTTCAAGAACAGTTAGATACAATGGTTGAAGGTATTACTGCCCCATAGCATTTAAAAGGGTCATATCAGACAAAAAAGGAGTACCAGATATAATGAAAAATGTCAGTTTAAAAATTCGATTGATTATACCAATTGCCCTTCTTGGTATTGTAGCGCTTCTTTCAAATATCCTGTCCGTGATCAACATTCATAATGTTAATGCAAGCGCTGCCAATATTGCCGATAATTATATGGATGGAAAAAGCCGTCTGGCAGAAATCAGCCAGTCTTATATGGCTATACATAAGATGGCTCTTAGCCATATCGTTGCCACAGATTATAATACGATGATTATCCTTGTCCAACAGATGAAAGAAGAAGAGTTACATCTGGAACATATGCTCGGAGAATATAAGAAACATGTGATACCAAAAGATCAGGAACAATATGAATTAATTCTGTCAGATTATGATTCTTTTAAACATGCATTAATTGATCTTGTCTGTGCCAGTGCAAGTCAAAAAACACAGGATGCCTATGCTCTTGCCAATGGTGATGTGGCTTCCTACGCTGCTTCTATAGAGGCAGATATTGATGCCCTGGACGAATCCATCAGCGAGCAAACTCTAGAGGCAAGGAGACATCTCAATGCGGTATATCTGTTATCCTTGGTGATCGGCATTATCGCGGCTGCCTTATGTATTCTGCTGGTATTTGCAGATTTAAAACTGATCACGAATTATGTGATAGTACCAGTCAAAAGCATCCTAAAAGCGATTCAGGAGAGTTCTATACACATCAACGGAATGACTGGAGAAGTTTTAAAAAGAACCCAAACATCTAAGCACAACGCTGCCAGTCTCTCTGCCCTTGCAGAAAAGCTGTCGGCAACTATACAGAAGGTGGCCGGAAATATATCAGACATTAATGAGAATACGGAGAATGTCAGATTAGATGTCCATAATATAGCAGAAGAATGCAGCGCAATCACAGAGTATACTGCTCAAATGAATACTCGGGCAGACGCCATGCAGCAGTCTGCCCAAAACAGCGCAGAAGTTACCAGTGTCAAGGCAGAAGAGATGCTGCATATGCTCAATGATGCCATTGAAAAAAGCAAAAGTGTTGACCAGATCGAAAGCCTGACCAGTGAAATTCTTGCCATTGCCCAACAAACGCAGCTTATTGCCCTGAATGCTTCTATGGAAGCCGCCCATGCAGGGGCTGCCGGAAAAGGTTTTGCAGTCGTTGCCAGAGAGGTACGCGACCTATCCTATTCTAGCCAAGAAACGGCCAACCGTATTCAGGAAGTAAACAGTGTGGTAACGGCCGCTGTTTACAATCTTTCCGAAAATGCACAGTATCTGGTTGACTATATGAATCAATCTGTTCTGAAAGAATTTCAGGCATTTGTACAGTCTGGCACTCAGTATAAAGAAGATGCAGCCTATATCCGCCGGGCAATGGACGAATTTCATGAACGTACAGAACATTTAAAATATTCCATGTCTGGAATTGCAGATTCTATCGGCACCATTACAAAAGCCATTGACGAAGGTGCAAACGGTATTGCAGGCGTCGCTGGAAATACCAGAAATCTTGCCAATGCTATGGAAGATATTACACAACGCATGGGAGTCAACCAGGAGGTTGTGGCGCAGATGGAAAAAGAAACAGTTGTCTTTGATAATCTGTAATTTCATATTTTAACTGGCATATAAATAGTCTGATCAGTAAAAAGCGGCTTAGACAGGGAAAGATACGCCTAAATGGAAACAAATTTATAGAATCAAGTAACTTTATTCTATAGAACAGTAAAAATACTCCATGCTATAATTTAAAAATAAAAATCGGCAAGGAGGAAATTTATGCAAAAGTGGAAAAAAGTCTTGTCAGGCGCTTTGGCAGCCATACTGATTTTAGAAAGCGGTCTGACAGCAAAACCAATGCAGGTGCAGGCACAGGCAGAGAGCGCTGCACCGGGAACTGTCTATGAGATTTATAAGGCATTCCAAGATGGCTCGGAAGCTGGGGATGCCTGGGTAGATCCAGAATATGGAACCACCCATACCGTAACTTTAAATTCATCCATATCTCCAAGGGCGATAGAGCTTCAGTATCAGCAAAATACAGCGGATAATGGCAAAATGCTGGCTACTTTTGAGTGTAATCGTCTGCCCAAAACAGATGCAGCATTAGTGGCAGAGAGACAGGGCAATGGGAATAATATCAATGCAAATTTGTCTTCTTTTCCCGTGTATGAGAGTGTTGACGGCGGCGCAACCTGGGGAGCAGGGGACACAGATATGCCAGCGAGAGGAGATAATTATGTTCCAGTAGGTTATGTGCAGGATCAAGGCGCTGCAAGTGGAACTGTCGGGATGAGAAATTGTCCGCAGCTCTATGAGATGCCAGAAACCATTGGAAATCTCAGCAAAGGAACGATCCTCTGTGCAGGAAATTCTATAGAGGCAGGGACAAATGGCGCAGGAGCAGACGCAAGCCAGAGCACGAAGACAAATCTGGATCTGTGTATCTCCAACGATTTGGGCAGAAATTGGAATTACCATAGTACAATTGTTGGGCCTACCGAGGGCCTGTGTGTGCTCTATGAAAATACTGTGTGGGAACCATTCTTTTTGACACATGATGGGAAGTTGTACTGTTTCTATTCAGATGAAGCGTTTGACGATACCACCGACCAGGATATCTCCTATGTATATTATGATGGTCAGAAATGGTCCGAAAAACATCGTATTATCTATACTAAGGGAACTAGGCCGGGAATGCCTGTTGTGTCACAGTTGGAAAATGGCAGCTTTTTGCTGACTTATGAAATCAACGGCGGCGGAGCGCCAGGTTCTGGTTATATTCTCTCTGCGCCAAATGATCCCACCAAATGGTATGATAAGGATGGAACATTAAAAGATACCACAAAGGGCGAATGTGTGGCGTATGATGCGGCAAAAGTTGTCAACGGCAGCGGAGCTCCTTATAATATCACCACTGACAAGAATACACTGCTTTACAACAATTCAGCGTTGGGCCAGATTTGGGTCAACAGCAGTGTAAGCCCCGATGATGGGGGTGCTTTCTGGAGATATTATGAGACTGGGCTTGGCAAGGCATATAACAGGCAGATCATGCAGCTTGGCAATGGCAATATTTTTGTGATTGCCGGCTGGGATAATTCCGGCGTCAAATGTGTGACCCTGGATTATGAGATGGATTTACAGAAGACAGGCTATCTGCAGAGCAAGGTTTCTTTTAATGGCGAGCCGGTTTATCTGGCCTATAACAATTCTCCCTTATTTACCTGGACTGGAAAAGACGGTCATGCAGAGGAAAATCAATATTATGAATTTCAGGAAATTGACACGGGTGTCTATCTGTTAGTCAGCACCAATAATGGCAAGGCGGTGGCGCCAGCTTCTGCCAGTGTCGGCAGCCAGATTAATACCGTTGTCAAGGATGAACTTGATGTCAATCAGCATTGGGTATTTGAGGAAGCTGCAGATGGATATTATCGGGTAAAAAATGTGGCATCAGAGCTTTATCTGACTTCTCCGAGAACACAGATCAGCGATGCCAGAGATAGAAATCTGACCTTACAGGAAAAACAGGAATCCGATTCTCAGTTGTGGAGAAGCGATATTGAGGTGAATCTGCCAGAGGATGAGACTGGCAAGGCTAAGTATAAGGTGCGGGTAACTGCTGCCGAGGGAGCAGAGGTGACTGCAGCCAGTACAGTGACAGAAGGGAAATCCTTAACGGTCAGAGTGACCAAGAAATATGGCTGTAAATCTATTGACAAGGTTTTAGTAAATAATCAGGAACAGTCATTTACGCTTGGCGCTAATGGAATTGCAAATATTAAAATTGAAAATGTACAGAGTGATCTGACGATTGAGGTACAGGCAACTTTGGATGATTGGTTTGTCAGTGTGCCGACCAACGATCATCATGGTAGAAATCAATGTCTGTCACCAAGGATTGTGGAGGCGCTGGACGGTAAATTATACTGTACCTTTGAGAGCGCGATTGCTTCAGAGGAAGCAGACGGAGAATTTGTTTTCCCAATCTATGAGAGTGAAGATAAAGGCAAGACCTGGAAGAAGGTTGGAGAGATTGCAAACGATGATACAGTGCACCCTGATGAATGGTATCAAGTGACCTATAGTGATCAGGGAGTGCCCACAGAAGGCAAACAGGTGTCAAAAGATACAGAAGGCGCTATCCGCCATCCCTGGAGTATGCATAACTGCCCGCAGCTCTTTGTACTTCCTGAAGATATGGGAACACTTGCCAAGGGAACCTTGCTCTGTGCTGGAGATGCCGTTACCATTGAGGAGAATCCCAAACAGGTATCAGATGCAGGCTATGGCGGTTTGTGGAAAACATCTTTGGATTTGTATTACAGTACAGACAAAGGAAGATCTTGGAAGTACTTGAATACGATTGCAGAGGGTGGAAGGAATATTATGGGATATACCCCCGTTTGGGAGCCGTTCTTCTTATACCATGACAATCAGTTGATCTGCTATTATTCTGACGAGACAGACCGTCCAGCCCATGCGCAGAAATTGGTACATAAGATTATGAAGGATGGCAAGACCTGGGGAACGGCTGTGGATGATGTGGCATTTGACAATAAAAATGCCAGACCTGGAATGCCGATTGTCACCCAGATGGAAAATGGCAAGTGGATGATGGTCTATGAAGGAGTGGGTACGAGCAGCCCAATCGCTTCTTTCTGTAAGATAGCAGACGATCCCTGCAATTGGAATCCCAAAGATCCAGGAACCAGGCTGCCATTGTCCAACGGCAAAGACAGCGGATCACCTTATGTATATACGCTGAAAGACGGCAGAGTGATTGCCAGTACCGGAACACATCCAGAAGTATTGATCAATACGAAAAAGGATGGCACAGGCGCATGGCTTACCTATGAGGTGGGAGCAATCGGCGGATATAACAGATGTTATCTGCAGTTGTCAACTGGCGAGCTTTTAATCAATGGCAGCAAGGGGTTTGACCAGAAAGACAATTATATTTATGTAAAATCGGTGGATGTAGAAAAGGATCTCAAAGAGAAAGAGGAACTGAAGTCTCTGTATTATATTACCAACAAAGCTAATAAAGAAGTGATTGGAACAGATGGCGGTTCAACTGCAAATGGCGCCGGCGCGATGACTTGGACCAATGAGATCAATTCCGAAAATCAGATGTGGATTCCAGTTGATATGAAAGACGGAAGTTATACATTGAAAAATTTTGCTTCTGGAAGATTTCTGACCTTAAAAGAGGATGGTACATTAGTACAGTTAAATGAAATTACTGGAACTGGTAATGATTTAAAGCGGCAGAGATGGATTGTCACAAAGACCGAGGATGGATTCTTTACATTGCAGAATCAGTTTAACAATCAGTATCTCAGTGCAGGCAGCAATCATAAATTGACGCTGACAGCCACAACAGCAGGTACAGCACAGTCTTGGTCCTTTATTGGGCTTGGTGACAGTACAGTGGAGTTTGGCAAGGAAGAAACTGTTAATCCACCTGATAATCCCAATCCACCAGATGAAAATGAGGATGTGAAGGTGACAGGAATAAAATTGAATGCTACCTCCAAGAAACTACTGAGAGGGAAAACCTTTGATTTAAAGGCTGAGATTGCGCCAAGTAATGCTACGAATCAGGCCATTACCTGGAAATCTTCCAATCCAAGTGTAGCTACCGTGGACCAAAATGGTAAAGTAAAGGCACAAAAGCCAGGGCAGACAGTGATTACAGCGACAGCCGCAGATCAGGGTAAAGTGAGCGCTGCATGTACGATTACGGTACCATATAAGATTACTTATAAGTTAAATAAGGGAAAGAATCACAAGAGCAATCCTACTTCTTATTATAATCAGAAGATTACGCTCAAAAAACCTACCCGCAAAGGCTATACTTTTAGTGGATGGTATACAGACAAGAAATTTAAGAAAAAGATCACAGTGATTGCCAAGACCAGCAAAAAAGATCTAACTCTATATGCAAAGTGGAAGAAAGTGACTGTAAAAACACCGACCATCAAGAAAGTGACCAATTCTGCCAAAAAGAAAATGAAAGTGACAATCAAGAAGGTAACAGGCGCTAAGGGTTATCGGATTCTATATGCCACTGACAAGAAATTTAAGAAGGGTAAGAAGACAGTATTTACTAAAACCACATCTAAGACGATCACAAAGCTGAAAAAAGGAAAGACTTATTATGTCAAAGTATGTGCATATAAGCTCGATTCCAAAGGCAATAAAGTGTATGGCAAGTACAGCAAGGTAAAAAAAGTGAAGATTAAGAAATAAGGAAGAATACCCCGATAGTGAGCAAAATCATGTTTGCTGTCGGGGTATTTTAAAAAGATAAGGAGGCATAAGAAAATGAAAACATATCATGTGGCAAAGGTTGGCAGCGATCTTAATAAAGGAACTAAGGATGCGCCTTTTTTGACAATTAACAAAGCGGCAAAGGAAGCCAGAAGCGGTGATCAGGTCATTGTTCATGCGGGAGAATATCGGGAATGGGTGCGGCCGGAGCATGGCGGGCGCAGTGATCAGGAACACATTATATACAGGGCAGCAGAGGGGGAACATGTGGTAATCAAAGGTTCCGAACAGATTACAGATTGGCAGAGAGTAGATGGTGATGTCTGGAAAGTGACTCTGGATAATACATTTTTTGGCGATTACAATCCCTATCAGGAGCCATTGAGCGGAGATTGGCTGATCTATCCTGAGACTTATGCACTTCATACTGGTGATGTGTATCTGAATGGTAAATCATTCTACGAAGCCAAATCCTTGGCAGAGGTCCATAATCCGGTGCGTCGGGAATTTGGCATGAATCCGCCCTGGACCAAGCATCCAGAACCTCTGCTGCATCCAGAGGACACGGTATATCAGTGGTATGCGCAGGTGGATGACAGCCATACAGTGATTTATGCTAATTTTCAGGGAAAAGATCCCAATCAGGAGCTTACGGAGATCAATGTGCGCAAATGCTGTTTTTATCCAGAGCGGACAGGCATCAATTATATTACCGTGCAGGGATTTGAGATGGCACAGGCAGCCTGCCCTTGGGCGCCGCCCACTGCGGACCAGCCAGGCCTTATAGGGCCAAACTGGAGCAAGGGATGGGTGATTGAATACAATGTCATCCATGATGCCAAATGTTGTGGAATCAGCCTTGGAAAAGAGGCCTCCACTGGACATAATCTGTGCACCAGAGAACACCGCAAGCCAGGCTATCAGTATCAGATGGAAGCAGTATTCCGCGCAAGACAGATTGGCTGGAGCAAAGAGACTGTGGGTTCACATATTGTGCGCGGCAATGAAATTTATGATTGTGGACAGAATGGAATTGTAGGGCATATGGGCTGTGTATTCAGCAAAATCTATGACAACCATATTTATCAGATTGCCGTAAAACATGAATACTTTGGCTATGAGATTGCCGGAATTAAACTGCATGCAGCGATTGATGTGCAGATTATTCATAACAATATCCACAATTGTACCTTGGGAACTTGGCTAGATTGGCAGGCACAGGGTACCAGGGTCAGCCGTAATCTTTATTTTGCCAATGACAGGGATCTGATGGTGGAGGTCACACATGGGCCATATCTGGTAGACAATAATATTTTCGGGTCAGAATATAATTTTGACAATATTGCGCAGGGAGGGGCCTATATCCAGAATCTTTGCTGTGGCACAATGAGACGTGAGCCAGTGCTTGATCGGGCGACGCCGTATCATTTTCCCCATACCACTGAGGTGGCGGGCGTCGCTCTGGTTTACAGCGGCGATGATCGAATTTACCAAAATATTTTCTTAAAGACAGGAAACAGCTATACAGAACAGTCTCGCTATGGCACCGAAGGGTATCAGGGACATTTGACTTCTATGGATGAGTATGTAGAGACAGTGGTATTTCTTGGAAATGAAGATCATGAGCAGTTTGCAAAAGTCTCACAGCCAGTATATATTGATGAAAATATATATCTAGATGGAACAAAACCGTTTGAGCGTGAAGAGAAATATTATATCAGCGACCATGAATCGCAGTTTAAGATAGAGCGCGAGGGGGACGCCGTTTATCTGGAGATCAATCTGGAAGAGGGTTTACTCTCAAAAGAGGCGACGATCTATGGCACACACAATCTGGGAATGCCGCGAATCACGGAGGCGCTCTATGAAAATCCAGATGGAACGCCTCTGTTGCTAGATCAGGATTACTATGGAGCTTTCAGGGAGGGAAAGCAATATATCGGACCTTTTGCAGAATTGAAAGCTGGGAAAAATCGTTTTTTGGTATGGGAGACTGAATGAGATAAAAATGATTCAGGTAAGATTATTATAGATTGTGGACAGTTAATTAAATTCCGGTTTTCCTCTGGAAATGATAAGATGAGATTATCAAACAGGAGCAGGAGGAGAACAAGATATGAAGAAAAGAATGATAAGAATTGCCGCGTTAGTGATGGCTGCCACAATGTCAATCTCTCTGGCAGCCTGCGGCAGCAAACCGGAGCAGAAATCATCGAATGAGAATGCCTCTGAGGGCGAAACAAAGGAGGCATCATCTAACAATAGCTCATCTGATGGCGACAAGGTGATTACTTACTGGAACATTGGAACTGAGGGCGCCGACAAACAGGCGCTTGAGTATGCTGTTACGGAGTTCAATAAGAACACAAAATCAGGCTATACGATAGAAAATGTTCCCACTCAAAACGACAATTACAAAGAGAAATTAGTGATTGCCATGAGTTCTGGCGAGTGTCCAGACATGTATACAAGCTGGTCTGGCGGCCCTATGAATGAATATATTGATTCTGGGTTTGCGCAGCCGTTGGATGATCTCTATGAGAAATATGGTCTCAAAGAACAGTATATGGAAGCAGCTTTAGCACAAGCGACCTACAATGACAAGCTCTATGCAGTGCCGACTTATAATGTGTCTCTGGCAGGAATTTTCTATAATAAAGAGATGTTTGAAAAATATAATCTTACCGTTCCTAATACAGTATCAGAATTGGAAGCGGTATGCGATGCGCTGAAAGCGGAGGGGATTACACCATTTGCTCTGGCAAATGCACCCAAGTGGACGGGTTCTATGTATTTCCAATGTTTGGCGGCAAGGAAGGGCGGTTTAGAGCCATTTCAGAAGGCGGTTGCAGGAGATGGCACTTTTGAAGATGAATGTTTCCAATATGCTGGAGAAAAGATCCAAGAATGGGTAGAGAAAGGATATTTCCCAGAAGGCGTCAATTCTTTAAGTGAGGATGACGGGCAGGCAAAACAGTTGATGTATCAGGAGACAGCGGGAATGCTTCTGTGTGGTTCCTGGTATACGGGTACATTTTCTTCTGACAGCCCGGAATTTTATGAAAAAATCGGTTGGTTCTCTTTCCCGAAGGTAGATGGCTCTGACGCGGATGCATCAATTCAGATCGGAACGATTGGAGATCAATTTGTATCGTTCAATTGTACTGGAGAAAAATTGGAGGCGGCCTTTGAATGTGCTACTTATTACTCTTCAGAGGGAGCCAAAGAACTTATGGTAGAAGTTGGAAAGATACCACCAACTAAGGATGCCGGAGATTTGGTGACAGACGGTGTGACCAAGCAAATCCTTGATGCGGCAACAGAGGCTTCCTCTGTGCAGTTATGGTATGACCAGTATCTGCCGCCAGCAGTGGCACAGGTGCATCTTGATACTTGCCAGGAGTTATTTGGAATGACTATGAAACCAGAAGAAGCAGGCAAAAAATTTGAAGAGGCTATGGAAGGATATCTTGCGGATAAGTAAGACAGCAAAACAGAGCAGCCCAGATTAGACTGAGGCTGCTCTGATTCCATAAAATAATGGTAACTATTCAGGGGGTTCTGAATAATTACAAATAATAAAAAGAAAGGAGAGCCGACAAAAAATGAATAAAAGTGATCATTCTCTGGCCAGGAGACGTCAGAGAGATACCAATCGCGTGGCGGCAGTCTTTTTGGCTCCAGTACTTCTGCTGCTGGTGGTCTATATTTTTTATCCGATTATAGAGACCTTTCGGGTCAGTGCTTTTAGCTGGAATGGGATTTCTGCAAATCAAGAGTTTATTGGTTTGGATAATTGGGTAAAATTATGTCAAGATCAAAAATTTTGGACTGCATTTTTTAACAATATCAAGGTGATGATTCTCTCGATTTTGATTCAGATTCCTTTGGGTCTGGCAATGGCTACATTTGTAGAATTTGCTGGTAAGAAATCAACTATTTTTAAGATTATATGGTTTATACCGATGCTGATGTCCTCTGTGGCAATTGGGTTTTTGTTTACCTATGCACTTGCCACAAATGGCGGCATTATTAGCAGTATTTCGCAACTCTTAGGGGGCGGAAATATTGATTTGCTGGGAAACCCCAAGACAGCGCTCTATGCAGTAATCGGTGTTGTGGCATGGCAGTTTACCCCATTTTATATGGTGTATTGTGTTGCAGGATATACAAATGTATCAGAGGAAGTGTATGAGGCTTCGGTTATTGACGGCGCCAATAAGAGACAGTATTTCTGTCATATTGCATTGCCGCTCTTAAAGCCAACACTCAAAAGCGCAGCGGTGCTCTCAATGGTAGGTTCACTGAAATATTTTGATCTTGTTTACGTTATGACAGGCGGAGGACCGGGAGATTCCACAGAGCTGATGGCAACTTATATGTATAAATTGTCCTTTGCCCAATTTAATATGGGCTATGGGTCGGCAGTGGCCGGGGGGATGTTTATTCTGATTTCTCTGATCTCACTGCTCACAATGCGATTATTAAATGGGAAGAAGGAGGACTACTAGGCATGGAACAACAATATAGAAAAAACCGTATCAAAAGCAGGATCGCCTGGGTGATTGCCACGATATTGGCAGTATTTGCCGCAGTTGTGGCAATTGCACCATTTATTTTTATGGTTATGAATTCCTTCAAAGAGAAGTTTGAAATGTTGACCAAAGGTGTGTTTTCTCTCCCCAACAAACTGGATTTTACCAATTATAAAGAAGTGATTGAGGGAAATTTTTTTAGTTATTTTTTTAATAGTGTTATTGTGCTGGTGGTATCTCTGGTGATTTTGCTGCTGATCTCAGCATTTGCATCTTATCCACTGTCCAGATTTAAGTTTAAGCTCAATGGATTTGTCTATGCAGTGATTGTGGCCTGCATGTCCATACCAGTACATATCACTTTAATACCAATTTTTAAGATGTCACAGAGCTTGCATTTGTATGACAGTATCTGGGCCTTGATTGGGCCATATGTGGCAATGAATGTTCCAATTTCAGTGTTTATTCTCACAAGCTTTATGCAGCAGATTCCAAAAGAGATTGAGGAAGCCGCTACAATCGACGGCTGTGGAAAGATTCGCATTTTTTTCTCTGTGATTCTTCCGATGGCAAAGCCAGGGCTTTCGACACTTGCCATATATAATGGCGTAAATATGTGGAATGAATTTATTTTTGGATATACATTGACGCAGAGCCAGGGAAATCGTACATTACCATTGGCTGTGTGGGAATTTCAGGGACAGTATTCTATGAATACACCGATGATTATGGCGGTGCTGACGCTGACCGTTTTGCCAATGATTATCTTATTTATCTTTGCACAGGATAAGTTAATTAAGGGCATGGCAGCAGGAGCGGTAAAAGGTTAGGAAACAGTATAAATTTACTATAACTATTACAGTTGTTAGGAACTAAGATCAATCTGCAAAAGATGAAGTCATAGTGATTGACAGGAGGCCGCAAAGATGGAATTACAGGAACAGATGAATACATGGAATTTGAAAAAGAAAATCACTTTTTTTCTGACACTGACTATGCTGGTGACATCCATCACCATTATGGTATTGTCAACGATTTCAGCGGCCTATTATATGACAAAACAGACTAAGGAGATGGCTAGGACACAGCTTAGCACGATTGTATCTAATTATGATGATACCCTCAAACAATATCAGGATTTGGCTGTGGCAATGGTGATTGAGGACAGTGTACAGCAGTTTTGCAAAAGTTCTGCAGATTCTGGAAGCCAATATGAACAGGAAACAGGGAAGGTATACAATTATCTGCTCAATATGCTCAATGTCAGGAGTAATATGAACTTTGCTGTAGTTGAAAAAGAGTCTTCCCATCGTTATGTCTATAAAGGAAACAGCAGTGTGGTGGACGCCAGGTTTGATATCGTCTATCAGAAAGATTATAAACAGAGTCTTGCAGCCAAAGAAGGAAGCACCGTGCATATCAGTTTTGGAAATAATTATTTCCGAGATGGTAAGTATACGCTGACACTGTACCATCCCATCTATTCCACAGATACAATTAATGAACAAAGAGGGATGTTGGTGTTGAATTTTGGTGACAGTCTGGTGGAGCAGCTTCACAAGGAGGGCTTACAGCAGATGAAGTCAGAATTGTTTCTGATGGACTGCAATGGTGAGATTGTCTCGATCTCTAACCAGGAGCGGATTGGAACAAAGGTTTCCTATGCGCAAAAGATTAAGGGAAGCAATGGCAGTTGTCAGGAGGACGGCATCTTAATCAATTATCAGAAAGTGGGAAACTGGAATTATTATCTGATCAATGAGATTCCAATATTTGAGTTGTACAAAGGCAGTATTCAGGCCATGATCTTACTGATGATTGTCACTCTGGGGATGACAGCATTCTCAATTATGATTCTCAGAAAGATGATCAATTCATTCTATGAGCCGATTAATCGGGTGGTCAGTGTGATGGACCGCGTGTCAGAGGGAAAGCTCCATCAGCGCATTGACCGTAAGAGTATGGACACAGACAGCCGCAAATTGGCAGAAGGTTTTAACAGTATGATGGATCGCATAGATGAATTGATGGAGCAGGTTAAATTGGAACAGCATCAAATAGAAGAAATTCGTTTTAATGCCCTTTATGCCCAGATTAAACCGCATTTTCTATATAATACACTGGAATGTATTCACTGGCAGGCGGTGGCGGACGGTAATCAGGAGATTTCGATTATGGTCAAGGCTATGGCGCAATATTACCGCGTGTGTTTGAGCAGAGGGAAGGAAATTATTCCGCTAAGCCAGGAGCTGGAGCATATTTATTCTTATTTAGTGATTCAAAATATGCGTTATGATAATATCATTGATCTGGAAAATCATATTCCAGAGTGTTTCCATAACATAAATATTCCTAAAATGACTTTGCAGCCGTTGGTAGAAAATGCCATCTATCATGGCATCCGCATCAAAGAGGGCGGCAAAGGAAAAATTGTGTTAGGAATCCGCAGAAAAGGGACAGATGTCTATCTGTCTTTGGGTGATAGTGGTTTTGGGATGTCACAAAAACAGATTGATGAGATCAATCAGTCTATTTCTCAATATGATGAAAGTTTTGGATATGGTGTCAGAAATGTAAATAGGCGGATTGAGCTGATGTTTGGAACTACATATGGCTTACATTACAGCCGCAATGAGCATGGCGGGGTGACAGTTGAGATTCACCTGCCATTTGATGTGCAGTCTGAGGACAAGGAGGTCATATAGATGTATAAGCTGTTGGTTGTGGATGACGAAAAAATGATTCGGCTGGGAATTAAAAATGGTATTGATTGGAATACCCTTGGTATTGAAGCGGTCTATACAGCGGCTTCTGCCACGGAAGCATTGGCGCTTATTGAGAAGGAACATCCCCAAATTATGCTGACAGATATCAGTATGGCAGAGATGTCTGGACTAGCTCTGATGGAGAAGGTGCGCAGTATATACAGTGAAGAAGAAATGAGAATCTTGGTACTGACAGGATATGATAAATTTGAGTATGCCAGACAGTGCCTGCAGATGCGCATACAGGATTTTTTGTTAAAGCCAGTGGATGAGCAAGAGCTAAAAGAAAATGTGCGCAAACAAGTGGAAGCTTTGGAGGAGATTCGCATTAGACAGGAGCAGGAGCAGGCAAGCCTGCGCGCGGAAGGTTCCAAACGCCAGGCCGAGATGGAATGTTTTATGCGGGATTTGGTACATCAAAGATTAGACGGACGTATGGCGGAGAGTTATCCTGAGGAGCTTTTGACAGAGCGCAGTAAACCAATGGAGATCGCAATTTTGATCCCAGAGGTCTATATGGATAAGGGAAAAGAGTCTGACCGCGATTTTCAGCAGCTCACCATTAAAAATATCTGTATGGATCTGATTGATGCTCGCCGAACTGGAATCACATTCTCGGATGATGATGGCAAGATTGTCACAGCAGTCTATACTTCGGACGCGGAACGCAATGTCACAGAATGTGTGGAGGAATTGAGCGAGATTTTGGAAAATGAATGCGATATCAAGCCCAGAATTGTTCTTGGAAGTGAGGTAGAAGGATTGGAGAGCCTTTTTGTCTCTTATAATGATGCCTGTTATCTGTTAGAGCAGGAGAGAAAGGGATTTCGGGAAATTGTAAGACCCAGCAAGGAACAGAGCAAGGAGGAGCTGATTCATGACATTTATCATGAATTTAAACAGACAATGATTGCCAATATCGCCAATGGAAATCGGGTCATGGATATCTATGAAAAATTCTGGCAGGCAACAAAATCTTATAATCTGTCTCGAGTGCAGGTACAGAAATGGTGTTTTGCCATTGCCTCAGGGATTTATTTTGCCTGTATCACAGAGACCGGAGAGGCGGTCGACAACCGTATGGAATCTTTGATGAAGGCTCTGGTGGGTGCTGACAAGGAAGAGACGCTGGAAATGACAGCGATGTTCATTCGTAAGCTGGTTCTGCGGGAAGAAGAGCAGCAGCACGAGATTATTACCAGCGCCAAACGCTATATTGATGAAAATCTCGAATCGGAATTGTCAGTGGCCAGGCTTGCAGAGCAGTTTTATGTATCGCCAAATTATTTTTCGCGCTTGTTTAAGCGAGTGATGAATGAAGGCTGCAATGAGTATATTGTCAAAAAACGAATTGAAAAATCCAAGATTCTTTTGGAGACCACCACCATAAAAGCAGGAAAAATAGCAATGATGGTGGGCTATAATGATACCAATTATTTTTCTCTGGCTTTTAAAAAGCATACTGGGATGTCACCGACAAAATACCGTGAAATGCTGCAAAAGAAATAGAGAAACGATTTGACAAGGAGGAGAAACATATGAAAATAAAGAACCCAATTCTCTCAGGTTTTCATCCTGATCCCAGTATTTTAAGAGTGGGAGATACGTATTATATTGCAAGTTCAACCTTTGAATGGTGGCCTGGTGTGCGGATCCATATGTCCAAGGATTTGGTTCATTGGAAACTGATTGCGCATCCACTCAATGAGAAACGGTTGTTAGATATGACAGGTAATCCAGATTCCGGCGGGATCTGGGCGCCGGATTTGTCTTATTATGATGGTAAATTCTATTTGATCTATACGGATGTAAAAGTGACAGATGGTTCCTTTAAGGATTGTACCAATTATTTGATCACAGCAAAAGATATTATGGGTCCCTGGTCGGATCCCATCTATCTCAATACTGCGGGCTTTGATGCCTCACTGTTCCATGATACAGATGGAAGAAAGTATCTGGTAAATATGTATTGGGATCCAAGGAGTTATCATCACCCATTTTATGGCATTATGTGTACAGAGTTTTCAGAAACAGATGGTCACCTTGTGGGGGAACCCTGGGTAATCTATAAAGGGACAAATGATAAATTTACCGAGGGCCCCCATCTTTATAAATTAAATGGATATTATTATCTGTTTGTCGCACAGGGGGGAACTGTCTATGCGCATCAGGAGCGGGTGGCACGCGCGAAATCCCTGCAAGATACCTTTGAGACGCAGCCAGGAGAGCCTTTTTTGACAACCTTAGACGCGCCTTATCATCCGATTCAGAAGGCAGGGCATGGTTCTTTGGTGCAGACAGAGGGCGGCGAGTGGTATTTTGCGCATCTGATGGGACGGCCGCTCCATCACAGCACAGAAGCGATTATGGATCCGCGCGGCTGGTGTCCATTGGGCAGAGAAACTGGGATTCAAAAAGTGACATGGGATCAGGAAGGCTGGCCCCATATTGTGGGCGGTCACTGGGGAATGGAAGAAGTTGAGGCGCCATTAGAGGTTCAAGAGCAGTGCTGGGAACCATCTTGGCCAGGAAAAGATGATTTTGACAGTCAGGAATTGAACATCCATTTCCAGAGCCTGCGCACACCTTTGGGAGAGGATGTCATGTCTCTAAAAGACAGACCGGGACATCTGCGTCTCTATGGACATTTTTCTCTGGCCTCGCTGTTTACACAGGCGCATATTGCCAGAAGATGGCAGGCGTTTCATTTTGACGCTGAGGTCAAATTGGATTATCAGCCCAAGACAATTCAGCAGTTTGCAGGTCTTACTTGTTACTATAATACCCAGAATTGGTCCTGTATTCAGGTGACATGGAGTGAAACATATGGCAGAGTGATTGATGTTGTCAGTACTGATCTGGGAAAAACGTTTAGCGTCTATCAAAAGCAGCCGATTCCAGTGCCCGAGGATGCAGCATATGTCTATCTAAAAGTGGAGGTTAGAGGGATCTCTTATCAGTACCTCTATTCCTTTGATGGAGCTGAATGGCAACGAGTACCATATATTTTTGATTCTGCAAAATTATCTGATGAATATATCAAGGCAGTGTATGACGCCGCGTTTACGGGAGCATTTGTGGGAATGATGAGTGTGGATGGACTTGGAACGAGACTTCCGGCAGATTTTGATTATTTTACATATCAGGAATTAGAGGTAACAGAAGTGAATGGCAAGTACATCTGATGAGATGCCACTTTTAAATAGCACAATTTTGAGATTGCTAAGATACGAAATTGTAAGGTTGTGAAAAAATGAGACGAAAAAAAAGTGTTGTCATATTGTTTGTTATTATGGTGCTGACCTGGCTGCTTTCTGGCTGTGCTTCCTCGGCGAATCGTCTGCAGCAGCCACAGATCAGAGTGTCCAATCATCATTTGGAAGCGTGGCGGCAGAATCTTTCACAAGATCAAGAATTTAGCACTATAAATGCAAAGGGAATCCGGGGATTATCTGTACACAAAGATGGGGAGACAATTTTTGCTGTATCTTATGAGCCGCGGCAGGGAAAACAGTCATTTGATTATTGGGATATCTCATCGCCCTACCATTCTCAAGTATCGGTCAATACAGAAGAACTATATGATTTGTTTGATTCTGTGGCGCAGATGAGATTTCAGAAGATAGAAGGAATCAGTTTGCAGGAGGCAGGGATTAGCGGCAGTACAGTTTCTATTTTTGTGGCATATAACAAAGCACAAAATTCTAATGCACAGGGGGCAGCAGAACCGACAAACGCAAGAATCATTCAAATTGGGGCTGAGGATGGACAGGGGCACTACTATGCAGCAATCAAAGATTCGGAGCAGGTGATGCTTGTAGATCAAAGTTTCGTGGATTTGATCTTAAATGTTGAGCCATATCAGTATATTTTAAAAATTCCCGTGCTGGTCAGTGTTGATACCATAGAAAAAGTTCAGATTTTGTATGGAGAAAAACAGCATATCATGGAACAGAGCGAGAATACCTGGAAGATGGATGACAAGGAAGTAAGCCAGGAGGATTTTCATACATTTTATGGAGAAATTTTGGATATGATGCTTACTGGTGAGAGAGAAAAGATAGCAGAGGAAGAGCGAACGCCAGTTTTGACGGTGCAGTATATACGAAATATGGAGCAGGTATCAGATATAGAAGTCAAATATTTTCCATATGATGAACAGTCAATGAGCGTCAGTGTCAATGGCGAGGAGAATTTTCTTGTGGATAAGAAACAAGTACAGACATTGCTTGACCATATTGACAAATGGTTTTAAATATTATCAAAGAGGAATTTTTCTAAATAAAAATAAATCTATTGACAAAACAATAAGAGGAGCATATAATTGCAAAAGCAACAAGAACCACATGGGTAAGGAGCGAATCCCGGTGGTTCTTTTCTACTATAAGAAATTTTTCATCTGTGTGTGATTTATTATAATCCAGGCAGGCTGTTGGATGAGCAGCCGCATAGGTGGAAATCTTAATAGTGGAGAAGATATCAATTGCGTATTCGCGGAAAGGAAGATACTGCTATGGCAAAAAGTGTGACAAAGGATATGACTACAGGTTCTCCCATCCGACTGATCTTACAATTCTGTATCCCATTATTTTTTGGAATGCTGTTTCAGCAGTTTTACAATATGATGGATACGATTATTGTAGGAAAATTCCTGGGCGTACAGGCTTTGGCATCGGTGGGGGCTACAGGCTCTATCAATTTTATGATTATTGGTTTTTGTATGGGAGTATGTAATGGATTTGCCATTCCGGTGGCACAGCAGTTTGGTGCAGGCGATTATCACAATCTCAGGAAGTATGTGGCAAATAGTGTTTGGCTGTCCATTGCCTTTGCTGGTATTATGACAGTGGTTGTCTGTGTACTCTGTCATCAGATTTTGGGTTGGATGGATACTCCGTCTGATATTATTGATGGCGCATATAGCTACATATTTGTAATATTTTTGGGAATACCTGTGATTTATTTATATAATTTGCTCTCAGGGGTGATTCGTTCTCTGGGTGACAGCAAAAGTCCCTTGTTTTTTTTGGTGTTATCGTCTGTCTTAAACATCATTCTAGATATGGTGCTGATTTTAGTTTTCCATATGGGAGTGGCAGGGGCAGCGTGGGCGACCGTGATTTCTCAGGCTGTTTCTGGGATTGCCTGTTTGATTTATATTATTTTGCGATTTGACATTTTGAAAATTACAAAGGAAGAATGGCAGATAGACAGAGGCTGCGTGGGGGTACTCTGTAATATGGGAATTCCTATGGGGCTTCAGTATTCGATTACGGCTATTGGAAGCGTGATTTTGCAGACTGCAGTCAATGGAATTGGTTCTCTGGCAGTGGCAGCAGTGGCCGCCGGCAGTAAGATTAGTATGTTTTTCTGTTGTCCTTTTGACGCTATGGGTTCTACAATGGCAACTTATGCAGGGCAGAATGTAGGAGCTGGAAAATTGGATCGTGTCTCTAAGGGTATGAAATCAACTTGTCTGTTGGGGTTGGGTTACTCTGTGATTGCCGCGGTTGTGTTGATATTTTTTGGAGGAACAATCGCTCTGTTGTTTGTCAATGCAAAAGAGACTGAGATTATTGGAGATGTAGCTTGGTTTCTGAGAGCAAATGTGGCGTTTTATTTTCCACTCGCCCTAGTGAATATTGTGCGTTTTACCATACAGGGATTGGGATTTAGCAAATTTGCGATTCTGGCGGGAGTATCTGAGATGGCGGCACGCAGTCTTGTAGCACTGGCATTTGTGCCAATGTTTGGCTATGCAGCAGTCTGTTTTGCCAATCCAGTAGCATGGATTTTTGCGGATTTATTTTTAATTCCAGCCTATATATATGTCATGAAAAAGCTATATCAGATGGGGATAAAACCTGTTTAATGGCAAAAATTAGTAATTATGGCAGAAAGTTTATGGAATCTTAAGAAAAATTATATCTAAAAAAGGTTGATTTTTTCGGTAGGTTCGTCATATGATATAGTAAGACAAAAGAATGTTGTGAAATGACAAGGGAGAAATGAGATGGAAAGACATCAAAATACTTCAAAAAGAACTACAAACAGGAGAAGGCGCAGGAGATATATGCAGAAACGATTGATAATTACATTTTTTATGTTGTTGCTGATTACTGGAGCAGGTGTGCTGGCGGCGGTGTTTCTTCCCAAAGATGATGAAAAGGCAGAGACAGGGAAGAAAGATGCGATAGAGGCAAGTGCTAAACCGGCAGACAAGAAGAAAGATTCCACACAGGTAGATCAGCACGAGGAGACAAAGAAAGAACAGCCGCAGGAGGAGAACAGCAGTGATATGCGTACGGCAGTGCTTTCAGAGGCAGAGCTATTGGCGGCAGGATATGATTATGATGCTGCCATAGAGACTTTGAAAAGTTTTCAGGGGTATGAGGATGATTCTGAGATGACAGCACGCGTGGCTGATTATGAGACAAAGAAAGCATCCTGTGTGCCAGTAAATATCAATGAGGTCACGCATGTATTTTACCATTCGCTGGTGGTTGATCCAGAACTGTGTTTTGCCAATCAGGAGACAGACCGGCAGGCGGTGGGAAATAACCAGTGGATGACTACGATTGATGAGTTTAATAAGATTACGCAGGAAATGTATGACAGAGGATATGTCTTGGTGGATCTGCATGATTTGGTGGAAGAAACTACCGATGACAGTGGGAATGTTCATTTTAAAGAAGGTACAATTATGCTGCCGCCGGATAAGAAGGCTTTTGTACTTTCGATTGATGATTTATCCTATTATCACAGTTATGATGGTTATGGATATGCCTCCAAAATGGTAGTGGATGAGAATGGCAAACCGAAATGTGAATACATACAGCGGGACGGAACAACAGTGGTGGGTGACTTTGATGTAATTCCTTTGATGGATAAATTTTTGGAAGAGCACCCAGATGCGGCATATAAGGGAGCCAAAGGAACCATTGCTTTGACAGGCTACAATGGAATTTTAGGATATCGGACAGATATCAGTTATCAGACCGTTCCGGCTGATATTGATGAGGATAAGCGCAAATGGCTGGAGGCGCATCCAGATTTTGATCTTGAGACAGAGCGTGCACAAGCAAAAGCAGTGGCAGACGCTATCAAAGCGGATGGCTGGAAATTTGCCAGCCATACCTGGGGACATATGAAGGTTGGAGACGCCTCTATGGAACGCATACAGGCAGATACTGAGAAATGGAAAGAGAATGTAGAGCCTTTGGTGGGACCCACCGACACGATTATTTTTGCGCATGGCCAGGATTTGGCAGAGTGGACCACAGGCTATACCGCAGATAATGCCAAATTTAACTATCTAAAAGAACAAGGATTTAACTATTATTGTAATGTAGATTCCAAGCAGTACAGTGTTCAGCTTGAGGATAATTATTTCCGGCAGGGGCGCAGGAATCTTGATGGCTATCGCATCTATTTCAATTCGATTGGAGAAATGGACAGTGTAGGCGATCTGTTTAATGCCTCAGACGTCATTGACCCCAAGAGGCCGCCAGTACAACATTTGTAAATATTAGAACTTTATGGAAATAGACATTCAGACCTTTTAAATTTTTTGTAAAGGGATGAATGTCTATTTTTATGAGTGTACCACTCAGCCACAGACAAAAGTCTTGGAAAGGTGTATGACAGTTTGGTTGGCGTGTCTATCTATAGTATGAGCTTTTGAATATTAAAATATATAAGTGAATTACCAACCTATATTCAAGAAAGTACAGGGTGGTTTTTGAATGATAAATCAATTATATATTGGTAATTTTTCCATCCCAATTCGTGTGTAAAATTCCAAATTTCGGGCAAAATAACAGCAGGAAAATGGAGACAGGAGGAAAAAATATGTCACAGACCATAGGGACGCAGAGCATACAATTTGACCAGGCGCCCTATATCTTGGGAAGTGCCAGTATTGTGGGCACAAAAGAAGGGGAAGGACCACTGGGAAAACTATTTGATGTGGTGGGAGAGGATGACAAATTTGGGGAAGATACCTGGGAAGAAGCGGAGAGCACTCTGCAAAAAGAAGCAGCTTCCCTGGCAATTGGAAAGGCAGGGCTTGAGAAGGACGATATCAGATATATTTTTGGCGGCGATTTGTTGGGACAAAATATCGCCACAACTTTTGGACTGATGGAATTAAATATTCCATTGTTTGGTCTGTATGGAGCCTGTTCTACAGCGGGAGAATCTCTTTCTATTGCTGCAATGTCCGTGGCAGCCGGCTATGGAGAGCAAGTACTCGCTGTCACCTCAAGCCATTTTGCAAGTGCAGAAAAACAATTTCGATTTCCTCTGGAATATGCCAACCAAAGACCATTGTCAGCAACCTGGACAGTGACAGGAAGCGGCGCCTTTATCGTTGGCAAAAAACGCACTAACGTCCGAATTACTGGGATTACCACTGGAAAAGTTGTCGATTATGGAGTGAAAGACTCTATGAATATGGGAGCGGCGATGGCGCCGGCAGCCTGTGATACGATCAGCCAAAATCTAATGGATTTTAACCGACAGCCGCAGGATTATGATAAAATCATTACTGGAGATTTGGGTAC
Organism: Lachnospiraceae bacterium; assembly: GCA_910575005.1. GTDB lineage: Bacteria > Bacillota > Clostridia > Lachnospirales > Lachnospiraceae > Petralouisia. Next base: position 183,824 of record CAJTCL010000006.1, read on the forward strand.
AGTCGGGCAGGAAATCTTGATTGATTTGATGAAGAAAAAAGGTTTTGATATTTCCAATGTGCATATGGATTGCGGAATTGAGATTTTTGACAGTGAATCTCAAAATACCAATGCGGGCGGAAGCGGCTGTGGCTGTTCGGCAGTGACATTAAGTGCATACATTTTGCCGCAGCTAGAAAAAGGCACCTGGAAAAGAGTTCTGTTTGTGCCTACCGGGGCGCTATTGTCCACAGTGAGCTTTAATGAGGGGCAGAGCGTGCCAGGAATCGCTCATGGCGTAGTGATAGAACATGCAGGATAAGGAGAACGCAAATGGATTATGTAAATGCTTTTTGGATTGGCGGATTGATTTGCGCGCTGGTTCAAATTTTAATGGAAAAAACAAAAATGCTTCCTGGCAGAATTATGGTGTTGCTGGTATGCAGCGGCGCAGTACTGGGTGCGCTGCAGATTTATCAGCCTTTTCAAGAATTTGCTGGTGCAGGAGCCAGTGTGCCGCTGCTTGGATTTGGAAATACCTTGTGGAAAGGGATTCAAAAAGCAGTAGATTCGGATGGATTTATAGGTATTTTCATGGGAGGTTTTACAGCTAGTGCCGTGGGAATTTCCGCTGCGCTGGTATTTGGCTATCTGGCAAGTGTGATCTTCCAGCCCAAAATGAAAAAATAAAAAACAGGTATAAACCAGAAATTTCTGTCCATAATGGATAGAGAAAAGAAAATTATTTGTAAAGGAGAATTTGTTATGAAACAGTTTAAAAAATTCCTTATGGGCGGTTTGCTCGTCCTGGCTTTATGTGGTGTTACCGCCTGCGGAAATGATACCAATGGAACTGACACTAATGGAACGAATGATACCACGAATGGGACAGATAACAACACCACCAATGGTACAACAAATAATGGCACTACCAATGGCACAGTTGGGAATGATGGCGTAGATAATAATGCCACAGACACCAACAACAATAATAACGACACCAATACAAATAATAACAATGGTGACGGCGTGGTAGATGATTTGGGTGATGATATCGTCGATGGTGTGGAGGATATTGGTGATGATGTGGAAGATGGTTTGGATGATATCACAGACGAAAATGGTCCAGACAATAATGATACCAATAAAGACAACAACAATAATAACAATACAGATCAAAAAGGAAACGGCGCAGGAAACACCAAGGAAAACAACAAAGCTAACAAGTAAGATTAGATGAGAGAGGTTTTATTCCCAAGTAGGAACAGCAATAATTTCAGAGAAGTTTAAAATTTAGAAACTGCCTCAAAGCCTATGTGTTTGCATAAGCTTTGGGGCAGTTATGATTTGAAGGAAGGCAAAGCAAGTGATATTCTAAAACTTGTTTTGAGCCTATGATCTACTGTCACAGAAAATGGTGCGCTGGGGTATAAAATAGTATTAATAAGAGTATTTTATACCCCAGTATTTATATTTTATTCATCGGTGCTATAGTTTGGAGCCTCTTTGGTAATATGGATATCATGCGGATGACTTTCTCTCAAGGAAGCAGCAGAGATCTTCATGAATTTCCCAGTTTCCTTTAAGGTTTCGACATTGACAGCACCACAGTAACCCATACCAGAGCGCAGACCGCCGATCAATTGGAATACAGTATCTTCCACAGAACCCTTATAGGGAACACGTCCTTCCACACCTTCTGGCACTAGTTTCTTGGCATCTTCCTGGAAATAGCGGTCTTTGGAACCGTTTTCCATAGCGGCAAGAGAGCCCATGCCGCGGTATACCTTATATTTTCTTCCCTGATACAATTCAAAGGTTCCCGGACTTTCATCACAGCCGGCAAGAATACTGCCCATCATACAAACATTGGCGCCTGCGGCAATTGCTTTTGTCATATCACCAGAATACTTGATACCACCGTCAGCAATAACTGGAATACCATATTCCTTAGCAACTGCAAAGCAGTCCATAATAGCTGTAATTTGGGGAACACCGATTCCTGCAACTACACGAGTGGTACAGATGGAGCCAGGTCCAATACCAACTTTTACAGCATCAGCACCAGCTTCAATCAAAGCTCTGGCTGCGTCGCCTGTAGCAATATTACCAGCAATCACCTGTAAATCAGGGAATGCAGCTTTAATTCTCTTAAGTGCATCAATGATATTCTTGGAATGGCCATGTGCAGAATCTACCACAATCACATCTACCTTAGCTTTTACAAGGGCGTCCACACGTTCCATCATGTCCGCGGTAATGCCCACGCCAGCGCCGCAGAGCAGCCGTCCTTGTGCGTCCTTGGCAGACAGTGGATATTTAATCTGTTTTTCAATATCTTTGATGGTAATTAATCCTTTTAGATTAAAGTTGGCGTCTACAATCGGCAGTTTCTCTTTGCGTGCTTTTGCCAGAATTTTCTTGGCTTCATCCAGCGTAATGCCTTCTCTTGCTGTGACAAGTCCCTCAGAGGTCATGGAATCCTTAATTTTCTTGGAGAAATCTTCCTCAAATTTCAGATCTCGGTTAGTGACAATTCCCACAAGTTTACCATTCTCGGTAATGGGAACTCCTGAGATGCGGAATTTTGCCATCAAGTTATCAGCATCCTGCAAGGTATGTTCGGGGGAGAGAGAAAATGGGTCTGTGATTACGCCGTTCTCCGAACGCTTTACTTTATCAACTTCTTCAGCCTGTGCCTCAACGGACATATTCTTATGGATAATACCAATGCCGCCCTGACGAGCCATCGCAATGGCCATCCGGTGTTCCGTCACTGTGTCCATGCTTGCACTCATGATGGGAATGCTCAATTTTACTTTTTTTGTCAAGTTGGTGGATAAGTCCACCATATTTGGTGTGACTTCTGAGTATGCAGGAACCAGTAACACGTCATCAAATGTAATTCCTTCGCCGATAATTGTACCCATTTTTTTTCCTCGCTTTCTTGGTGTTTTTTGTTATTCCCACGATTTTATCAAAAAAGACAATGCCTGTCAACGACTGACGGACACTTCTGAAAAAAATATTTATCATTTTTACTTCTAAATAAAGTTAGAAAAACTTATAGAAAATCCTGTAACTATTCAGAACCCCAAGCCACAGACATGCCAGCAAAGCTGTCATTCGCCTCTAACAAGGCTTCTGTCTGTGGCTTGGGGGATGATCATCTCCCTGGAAATAACAATTCATCTCTTTTCAAATAAATTTGAACGTTTTGAATTGCTATTTCCATTGGGTTCTGAATAGTTACAAAATTCTGTTGTCTAATTGCTGCATATTGCTTATAATGGGAGTTAAAGTGAAAAAATGTCAGTGATTATTAGAGACAGAGAGATAGTATGGCCAGATGAAGGCTATACAAAGATCAGGAGTTATGGAATCTGTTTTTGTAAAAAAAGCTGTATGGTAAAAATGGCTTAGAATAGAAAAGGAGAAAATATGGAATTTCGTCCATGTATTGATATACACAATGGAAAAGTAAAACAAATTGTCGGAGGAAGCCTCAAAGATGCCGGCAACCAGGCAGAGGAGAATTTTGTGTCAGACCAGGATGCAGCATTCTTTGCAAAACTCTATCAGCGGTTTGGCTTGACAGGAGGACATATCATTTTACTGAATCCGATCGGAAGTGAGTTTTATGAGACCTCTAAGACGCAGGCACTTAAGGCACTTCGGGCATATCCCGGCGGAATGCAGATTGGCGGGGGAATGAATCCAGATAATGCAGAAGAATTTCTGGAGGCGGGCGCCAGCCACATAATTGTCACCTCCTATGTATTTCGGGATGGTACTATTTATTATGAAAATCTAGAGCGCTTGGTACAAGCTGTGGGCAGAGAACACTTAGTATTGGATTTAAGCTGTCGAAAGCGTGACAGTGATTACTATATTGTCACAGATCGCTGGCAGAAGTTTACAGAGGAAAAGATTGGAGTATCTTTGCTGGAAAAATTGTCGCAGTATGCAGATGAATTTCTGATTCATGCGGTGGATGTGGAGGGAAAGGCACAGGGAATAGAACAGGAGCTTGTAAGAAGGCTTGGAGAATGGGGGAAGATTCCCATCACCTATGCCGGAGGTGTGAGCAGTCAAGCAGATTTGCAGCTGCTTAGGGAACTTGGCCAGGGGCGCCTCAATGTGACAATTGGCAGCGCCTTGGATTTGTTTGGGGGACCAATGAAATTTGAGGATGTCCTAAGATACGCAGGCGTGTCGCTTGACAAAGAAAACAGAATGCTAGTACAATGAACAATAAGTATCTGATACTTATTTATCTCATCTAAGAAGGCTCCCACTTCTTTAAGTGGTGCGTGTAATAAATTTATCTCAGTGAGAGATATCCGTATGGAAAGGAAGGATGACAGCTTGAGTAAATATACAGAACAGGATATTTTTCGTATGGTAGAGGAGGAAGATGTAGAATTTATCCGCCTGCAGTTTACCGATATGTTTGGAACTCTGAAAAATGTGGCGATCACCAAGAGCCAATTACAGAAAGCGCTGGACAATCAATGTATGTTTGATGGTTCCTCTATAGAAGGGTTTGTGCGTATTGAGGCATCAGACATGTATCTCTATCCTGATTTAGATACCTTTGTAATTTTTCCGTGGCGTCCCCAGCAAGGCAAGGTAGCAAGAATTATCTGTGATATCTATTGTCCAGACCGAACACCTTTTGAGGGGGATCCACGTTATATTTTAAAGAAAGTAACTGCCGAGGCAGCAGCATTGGGCTATCAATTTGACGTAGGGCCAGAATGTGAATTTTTCTTGTTCCATACAGATGAGGATGGAGGTCCAACCACCATTTCCCATGAGCGTGCCGGATTTTTTGACCTTGGTCCAGTAGATTTGGGGGAAAATGCCAGACGCGATATGGTATTGACCTTGGAGGAAATGGGATTTGAGATTGAATCCTCGCATCATGAGGCGGCGCCAGCGCAGCACAGGATTGATTTTCGTTATGATGAAGCCTTGGCGACAGCAGATAATATTATGACATTTAAGTTAGCAGTAAAGACGATTGCCAAACGATTTGGATTGTTTGCCAGCTTTATGCCCAAACCCAAATTGGGGGTCAATGGCTCTGGGATGCATCTGAATTTTTCTGTCTCCAAGGAGGGGAAAAATATCTTCTGTGATTCTGCCGATTCCCACGGATTAAGCCAGGAGGCGTATTATTTTATTGGCGGGTTAATGAAGCATATGCGAGGGATGACAGCGATTACCAATCCTTTGGTTAATTCTTACAAGCGTTTAGTGCCAGGGTTTGAAGCTCCTAATTATATTACCTGGTCTGACAGCCATAGAAGGCCGCTGATACGGATTCCAGCTTCCAGAGGTGAGGCCACAAGGATAGAATTGCGCTGTCCAGATCCGGCGGCCAATCCTTATCTGGCACTTGCGGTCTGTCTTTGTGCAGGGCTTGATGGTTTAAAGAATCAGATTTTGCCGCCAGAACCCGTAAGTATCAGTGTATTGGAAATGAGAAAGGAAGAACGGGAAGCATTAAAGATACAGGCGCTGCCGATGGATTTGAATGAGGCCGTCAGGGAGTTGGAACAGGATTCATTGCTCTGTGAGGTATTGGGAAACCATATTTCCAGAAAATATGCACAGGCCAAGCGTGCGGAATGGAACGATTACCGTAAGCAGGTGACAGCATGGGAACTCGACAATTATCTTTATAAAATATAGTTCCGTGGAGGAAATGTTTTGATTAATATCATTGTTGCGTTTCCAAAGATGGAAAATGGAAAGAGCATAAAAAGTATTTTGATAAAAAAAGGATTTTCCGTTCATGCTGTATGCAGTACAGGAGCTCAGGTTCTGCAGCATGCTGATCTGCTTGGCGATGGGATTGTGATCTGTGCAGGGAGACTGCCAGATATGATGTATATGCAGCTTCGGGAGTATCTGCCACGTTGTTTTCAAATGCTGGTACTGGCTCCTGCCAATGCCTGGCAGGAAGAGACAGCGGAGCGTGTGGTATGTCTGACTATGCCTTTAAAGGTACATGAATTACTGAGTACTGTAGAAATGATGTATTGTGCTCAGAATCAAAGACGCAAGAAGAAAAGTTCACATCCGAAAGCGCGCAGCGAGAAAGAAAAACTGACCATACATAAGGCAAAGGAAATCTTGATGGCACGAAACAATATGACTGAGCAGGAGGCGCATCGTTATATTCAAAAATGCAGTATGGAAAGTGGAACAAGCCTTACAGAAACGGCACAGATGATTATAAGTATGATGTAGAAAGGAGATAGATATGAAGTTTACAAAAATGCATGGACTGGGAAATGATTATGTCTATGTGAATTGTTTCAAAGAGGATGTTTTGCATCCCGAAGAAATATCTAAGTTTATCAGTGACAGACATTTTGGTGTCGGTTCAGATGGGCTGATTTTAATTAAGCCTTCAAAAGCTGCAGATTTTGAGATGGCCATGTACAATGCAGATGGTTCCCGCGCAGAAATGTGCGGCAATGGAATTCGCTGTGTGGCAAAATATGTCTATGATTATGGTTTGACCGATCAGGAAAAAATCACGGTCGAGACGTTGGGGGGTATCAAGGAGCTGGAGTTATCTGTCTGTAATGGAACTGTATCTCAAGTGAAAGTAAATATGGGTTCTCCATGTCTTGCGGCGGCACAAATTCCAGTGATTGCTGATACAGAGCAGATCGTAAATGAGCCGCTTGAGGTGCAGGGCAGGACATATGCCATGACTGCAGTATCTATGGGGAATCCCCATTGTGTGGTATTTTTGGAGGAGGATGTAAGAGAACTTGATTTGGAAACCATCGGCCCTGCATTTGAGAACCATTCCCGTTTTCCCAAACGCATCAATACAGAGTTTGTAAATGTGGTGGATAATCATACACTGCGTATGAGGGTCTGGGAGCGCGGAAGCGGTGAGACCCTTGCCTGTGGAACCGGGGCATGTGCCGTGGCTGTTGCGGCCATACTCAATGGAAAAGCGGCATCAGAGATGACCGTAAAGCTTTTGGGCGGCGATTTGAATATCGCCTGGGCCGGCGGCGATGCGCCAGTGTATATGACAGGGCCGGCGGTAACAGTCTTTGATGGGGAGCTGGAATTGCCAGAGAATATCTGCTGATGAAAGAGTTAAGTAATTATTCAGAGTCTTAAGCCGTAGATGAAAGCTGCATTCAAGGCATATGACAGCTTGGCTGGATAGTTACATATTTAGATTTGATTTTTATAGGTAATAGTGAGATTTTCATTGTTGAGAAGTTTTACATTTACCTATGGATGATAGATTAAGAAAAGAGGAGAAAAAATGTTTAAGATTAATGAAAATTACCAGAAGCTGCCAGGAAGTTATCTGTTCAGTACCATTGCCAAGAAGGTTGCAGCCTTCACAGAATCAAATCCAGAAAAGGAATTGATTCGTCTGGGAATTGGAGATGTCACACAGCCTTTAGCTCCGGCGGTTATTGAGGCCATGCACAAGGCAGTAGATGAGATGGGCAAAACAGAGACTTTTCACGGTTATGCGCCTGATCTTGGTTATGCATTTTTAAGAAATGCTATTGTGGAACATGATTATAAATCCAGAGGCTGTGATATTTCGTCCGATGAAATTTTTGTCTCTGATGGAGCCAAAAGCGATTCAGCCAATATTCAGGAAATCTTTGGACCAGATAATCGCATTGCTGTGTGTGATCCTGTCTATCCTGTCTATGTCGATTCCAATGTGATGTCTGGCAGAACTGGTGATTATGACACTAAGACAGAGACTTGGAGTAATGTAATCTATATGCCTTGTACAATGGAAAATGGATTTGTGCCAGAATTTCCCAAGGAGACGCCAGATATGATCTATCTGTGTCTGCCCAATAATCCCACTGGAACCACCATTACCAAAGCACAGCTTCAGGAATGGGTAGATTATGCCAATAAGATAGGGGCTGTAATTATTTACGATGGTGCTTATGAAGCTTATATTTCTGAGGAAGATGTGGCACATTCAATCTATGAATGTGAGGGTGCCAAGACTTGTGCCATTGAATTAAAGAGTTATTCTAAGAATGCAGGCTTTACGGGTGTGCGTCTGGGGTATGCGGTTGTGCCAAAGGATTTAAAATGCAAAGATGTTTCTCTGAATAGCATGTGGGCACGCCGTCATGGAACGAAGTTTAATGGCGCGCCATATATTGTACAGCGTGCAGGTGAGGCAACTTACAGTGCAGAGGGCAGAGCACAGTTAAAAGAACAGGTGGCATATTATATGAAAAATGCTGCTACCATTAAGAAGGGTCTGCAAGATGCAGGTTATACAGTATTTGGCGGTGTCAATGCTCCTTATATCTGGCTCAAGACACCGGATCAGATGAGTTCCTGGGAATTTTTTGATTATCTTCTGGAACATGCCAATGTTGTGGGAACACCAGGTTCTGGTTTTGGACCAAGCGGAGAAGGATATTTTCGCCTGACAGCATTTGGAAGTTATGAAAATACGCTGGCGGCTTTGGAGCGGATTAAGGAATTGTAACAAATGAGAGCGGCAGAAGAATACATGTTCTTCTGCCTTTTTTAGATTCCCTTCAAAAAGAGTTTACTAAATATTTCCTTTTTTATGACGCTACTAAGCAAAAGCAGAGCCGATTTTTGTTGTAAATTGTGCTGATTATGGCAGCTAAAAACATAAAAGGTATGGAAGGGTTCGGCAATATAGATAAGAAAAGCATAGAAAACAAGGGTAAACTACAGGCTTTTTCATCTTCTTTCTGTGTATTTTTGCCAAAATTATCATTTTTACTAAAAAATTTAGTAAAAATGATTGAGAAAATTACTAAAACATCTTAAAATATAATATAAGAGATATAAGGAAAGATCTCTAAAAAAGAAAAGGAGGAAGGATATGAAAGGATTGAAAAAATGTATTGGCGCAGTCACTGCGGCGGCTCTTTTCATCACAGCATTGCCGGTCAATGGTATCAGTCAGGCATATGCTGCCACAGAAGACACAACCGCGCAGACAGTGGATGTGAATGTCACAGTACAGCCAAATGTCGCTTCTAAGTTCCATGATACAGATGGCGACGGCTTAGGTGAATTTGAGGGCTGGGGCACCTCACTCTGCTGGTGGGCAAATCGTCTCGGTTACAGTGAAGAGTTGACAAGCCAGGCGGCAGATGTATTTTTTAGCCCTAATGGTTTGAATATGAACATTGGGCGCTATAATATCGGCGGCGGCGATCATGTCAGTGAGCCAGTGGTGATTGAGCCAAATGAGAAAGCAACCGTCTATGGCGTGGAGGGCGATAGAAAGCCCACCTATGGCGGTTCTAAGATGGAGGTAACAACAAACAGCAAGATAAAAGACGCTTCCTATAAGATTTCTGATGCAGATTTTGGATTTGCAAAGGGTGACTCTGTGGGAGCATTAAAAGAGATTGGCTGGATAAATGAAGTGGGTGCCGCGGATGGCGACGGCGGTAATCTGCACTATGTAGTCAATGCCAAGGAAGCAGGCAAGTACACGATTAAGATGATTTGTACTATGGATGGCACCAATAAGCGTGCGATGGCAATTCGTGTCGGCAATATTGCCAGTCCAGATGAAGCTGTGAAAGACTATGTGGTCAGTGGAGAAACCATCAACAACAACGAGATTGCTACTGCTGGCAGCATGCACCTGTTTTTGGTGAAATTTACCAATGTGGAGCTGAAGGCAGGGAACAACAATATTGCCATTGGAGGCAAAGCGTCAAAGAGCACAGACGGCAAAGATGCCTGGGGACTGAATTTTGTAAAGATGCTGGTAGTAAAATCCGGTGAGGAAGGAATATTGCCAGAAGAACCTGCTGATACAGAAGATGAGTTTTTGCATCCTTCTCACATTAAGCGTTCCGACTCCATAGTGCCTGGTTACTGTGTGGATGTGACTAAGATTGATACCAGTAAAAAGACACTTGCCGAGTATCAGGCAGAGTTTACCAGAGTAGATCAGGAGTGCGGTTATGCTTGGAATTATGACTGGGATGCAGATAAGAACCAGATCAATATCTTAAAGGCCGCAATTAAAGCCAGCGGCGATGGATTTCTGGCTGAAGCATTTTCCAACTCTCCGCCTTATTTTATGACCAACAGCGGCTGTAGTTCAGGAGCAACCGAGTCCAGTAAGGATAATCTGCGCGCAGATTCTTACAATGCATTTGCAGCTTATATGGCAGATGTAATTGAGCACTGGACAAAGAATGGGATTACCTTCCAGAGTACTACTCCTATGAATGAGCCAGATACTGAATACTGGGGAGCCAACAGCAACAAGCAGGAGGGCTGCCATTTTGATCCTGGTACTTCTCAGTCCAATATTTTGGTTGCTCTGGATAAGGAGCTGAAAGCAAAGGCTGCTGCAGCGACAGATACAAAAGTGAAAAAGGCGCTGGAAGATATTATTCTCTCTGGTACAGATGAGACAGATATTGATAAAGCGATCAACTCCTACAATAAGCTTTCCAAAGAGGCAAAGCAGGTGATTTCCAGGATTGATACCCATACATATAGTGGTTCTAAACGTGCAGAGTTATGTGAGCTGGCAGAGAAAGCGGACAAAAATCTGTGGATGTCCGAGGTGGACGGCGCTTATACCGCTGGCACAGATGCTGGTGAGATGACAGGAGCCTTAGGGTTGGCACAGAGAATTATAACTGACCTGAATGGACTGAAATCTTCAGCATGGATTCTCTGGAATGCAGTGGATATGCATGTGGATGCAGATCAATCCAGAGACGGCGGATTTGACGCAGATACACTGGAAGAATTATTGAAGAGCAAAGATGATGGCGGAAAAGGTGTTGACTTAAATGCTGGTTATTGGGGCATTGCCATTGGCGACCACAATAATCAGAAAATTATATTGACCAAGAAATATGAAGCTTTTGGACAATTTTCCAGATATATCCGCCCAGGTTATACGATTATCGGTTCTAATGACAAAAATACACTTGTCGCATGGGATACCAAAGGCAAGAAGCTGGTAGTTGTAGCTGTCAATACAATGGACACTGATCAAAAATGGAAATTTGATTTGAGCAGGTTTACTGCTATTAACAGCACAGATTTCAATGTTTCTGCATACCGCACCAGCGGTTCTATGGAACAGGGTGAGAAATGGGCTGACGTATCTGACAGCATCAATGCACAGACTGATGCAGCGAAGAAATTTGTCACTGCAGATATGAAAGCAAATTCGATCACTACGTTTGAGATCACAGGTGTGGAAGGCTATGATGCAGCTCTGGATTATGCTGCTGCAGAAGATAAGGTTTTAGATCAGGAATGGGAGAATGTCTTTAAAGAAAATGATGTTATCATGGAGCCAATTAAGGAGCAGATAACAGAGATTACTCTCAATGCTGATATGGTGACAGGAACTCCTGCCTGGAATAATGGACAGGAAAATACCTATGATAAGGTAGTGGATGGTAAATTAGATACCTTCTTTGATGGCGTTACCAATGGCTGGGTACAGATTGATCTTGGCAAAGCAGAGCATATTGGAGCTGCAGCCTATGCTCCAAGAAGCGGTTTTGAGGACAGATGTCAGGGCGCTTCCTTCTATGGATCTAATGATGGAGAGGAGTGGACACTCTTATATACCATTACTAGTTCTCCATCGAGCGGAAAATATACCTATGCTTATGCTTCTCACTTTAAGGCACCCAATACCGCATTCCGCTATATTAAATATGCAGTGCCTGAGGGAGATTCCACAGCTAACTGTAATATTGCAGAGATTAAGCTGTTTCGTCTGCCAGATGGTGTAACCTTTAAAGAAGCAAAAGTTCCAGAGACATTCACAGAGCTGATTGCTTATTATGAAAAGAAGGTGGAAGGACGCACCTATTCTGAATCTAGTAAAAAAGTTTTTGATGAAGCACTGGCAGAGGCCAAAAAGCAGACCAATGGGACAGCACAAGCACAGAGCAAGGCGCGCAAGAGCCTAGCAGAGGCTTATCTGGCCTTAGAGGAAGTGATCACATACGATTCCATCTCAGGTGTAGAAGGTGCAGTGATTCGCGATAATAACGGCAAGGTTATCCAGGCACATGGCGGGCAGATTCAGCAGCTCACAGTGGATGGTAAGACAAAATGGTACTGGATTGGCGAGGATAAGACCAATGATTATCGTCCTTGTCCGGGAATCCATATGTATACTTCAGAAGATCTGTATAATTGGACCGATGAAGGCGTAGTATTAAAGACAGCAAAGACTTTTGAGGAATTTAAGACCGATAAATATTTTACAGATCTGTATGGCGATCTAAAGACAGAGGAAGAGCAGAAGGCAATTTTCACCGATATCTGGCAGGGCGAATCCTCTGAGGAAGGCTGTGTTATTGAGCGTCCAAAGATGCTCTACAATGACAAGACAGGCAAATATGTGATCTGGTTCCATGCAGATGGGCAGGATCCATTTGCAGAGTCAGCAGGCGGCAATTATGCCAAAGCTAAGGCAGGCGTGGCGATCGCTGACAGCCCCACAGGACCTTACAAGTTATTGGGCAGCTATCTGTTGAATACCAATGAAGATGCAGATCATGGATTTGATTCTGAGGGCGGACATGTGCGCGATATGAATCTGTTTAAGGATGATGATGGATCCGCATATGTAATGTATTCTTCGGATGGCAATCAGACCATGCATATTGCTCGGCTCAATGATGAGTACACCAACGTTGCAAAACCGCAGGGTGAGGCAGTGGAAGGCGTGGACTTTACCAGGAACTTTATTAATGAGTCCAGAGAAGCGCCAGCTATGTTTAAATACAATAATAAGTATTATATGGTCACATCAGGATGTACCGGATGGGCGCCAAACCGCGCAAGCTATGCAGTGGCAGATCACCCATTAGGACCGTGGACCACAGTTGGGGATCCTTGTACTGACGAAGGTTCGGGAACGACTTATGATACACAGAGTACCTGTGTATTCCCAGTAGATGCAGCTAATGGTAAGTTTATCTACATGGGCGACCGTTGGAGTAATCCTGATAAGGGTTATCAGCTCAGAGATTCCAGATATGTGTGGATTCCAGTGGAATTTAAGCCAGATAATAAGATTGCACTCAAGCGTTATTCTAACTGGAAACTGGACGATCCAGTATTCGAGAGAAAGACAGATAAGAAAGATCTGTATGAGCTGATCAAGAAAGCAGCAGGAGTTGAGAAAGATCAGCACACAGCGGCAAGCTGGGCAGCTTTTGAAAAGTTATATCAAGAGGTATTGGCGGTACAAATAGATGCTGACGCAGATCAGAAAGCTGTAGATGCAGCAAAGGTTAAAATGCAAAAAGCGCTTGATGGCTTGAAGACAATTAAAGAATATCTGGACGAGGGTATTAAGGCCAATAGTGTTCCGGCTGCTGACAAGAGCAAGTACACCCAGGAGAGCTGGGCAATTTATGAGATGATGCTTAAGGAAGCACAAGAGCTTCAAAAACAGGAGAATTATACAGAGGAAGAGGCAGCAGATGCAATTAAAGCATTGAAAGATGCAAAATTTGTTCTGGAATTAAAGAATCAGCCTCCAACTGCTCTGAAGAATCAGGCAATCAGATACACAAAGGCATATACCAAGGCATATGGTTCCAAAGCGTTTAATTTGAATGCTAAGGTGACAACCGGCAATGGCAAATTGTCTTATAAGCCTTCGGATAAGAAAGTAGCAACCGTTGACAAGAACGGTAAAGTGACTATCAAGGGCATCGGAGTGTGTAAGATTACAATTACAGCAGCGGCTACTACAAGCTACAAGGCAAAATCTGTGACTGTTACATTGACCGTAAAACCCAAAAAAGCTGTCATCAGCAGTGTGAAGCCAGTAAAGGGTAAGAAACTGACTGTAAAATGGAAGAAAGATGCTAAGGCCACAGGCTATGAGATTCAGTGTTCTTTGACTAAGAATTTCAAGAAAGTTGCGGCTAAGGCAACGATAAAGAAGGCAAAAACAATCTCCACAACCCTTAAGAAACTGAAAAAGGGCAAGAAATATTATGTTCGTGTCCGCGCATATAAAAATGCGAAGGTAAGCGGTAAGACAAAGAAGATTTGTGGAGATTGGAGCAAGGCGAAACTAAGTGGAAAAGTGAAATAGAGGGAGCGTGCGTATGAGAAGGAAATGGGAATCAGGCTTATCCCTGTTTCTGGCAGCCGCACTGACCGTGGGAAGCATGGGCTTTACCAGTTCAGTGACAGCCAAGGCGCAGGAAGTTGGAACCGAAACCGCTTCAACAAGGATTGTAAGCGGAGATGAAACAATAGCAGCGGCGTCTTACTATATTGACGCAAAAGATGGAAATGATAGTAACGCCGGCACATCAGAGTCTGCGGCGTGGAAAACCTTTGCCAATCTTAAGGGAACGCAATTCACAGCCGGTGATAAGATTCTCTTAAAGGCAGGCTGTATCTGGAATGATCAGAAGTTGGAGATCACGGGCGCAGTAGGTACTAAGGAAAATCCAGTTGTTCTTGGCAAGTATGGTGATGGGGCAAACCCCATCATCAACGGCAACGGCAGTTCTTGGCTGACAGACAGAAGCAATCTGAAAAAAGAAGATGTGGCGGCTGTCCATGTAAAAGATTCCAAGTATGTGACCATTGAGAATCTGGAGGTCACAAACTGGGAAAGTGATGCAGAGGACTTGATGGGCGAAACCGGCGGCAAAGTAAAATTTGATCAGAGCAAATATATGCTTACTGGTATTCTGGTAGAAAATCATGATGCCGGAGAGCTGCCAGGAATTGTAATTCAGAACAATTATGTTCATGATGTCAATGGATATATGTCCCAAAATGGAAGCGAAGGCCACAAAAAAGGTTCCGGCGGAATTATGGTACTCGTTACTGGCGGAACAACAGAATCTTATTTTAAGGATCTGCAGATCACAGGAAATAAGGTCGAGAAAGTCTGCCACGAGGCAATCTATATGGAGAGCTGCTGGGCAGCGCGTGTCCTGGTAGGTGGAAAAGACAGCCAGCAGGCAGGAGATAAAAAATGGGTCGGATGGCCAAATGTATCTGTCACACATAACTATGTCAATGATGTGGCTGGCGATGGTATTGTATTGATCAATGCCGATGGCGGTATTGCAGAGTACAATCTGGTTACAAAGAGCGCCAGCGAGGAATGGAACTACAGCAGAAATCCGGCACATGCTGCTATCTGGATGTGGGACTGCAACAATGTGACCATGCAGCACAATGAGGCAGCTTATACGACCAGTACTCAGGACGGCATGGCCTTTGACTGTGATTATGGTAATCAAAATGTAATGTATCAGTATAATTACAGCCATGACAACAAGGGTGGTTTTTGGATGGCTTGTCCAGGGCCTTACTATACCGTAAACTCTGTGGTCAGATATAATGTAAGTGTCAACGACGGATTGTTTGACGGTTCTCGTATCATGCGTGTGGGTGAGCGTGGAAGTATTGGACATCAGGTCTACAACAATACCATTTACTGGGATCATAAGTATAAGATAAATGCAGTAGAACAGGGAAGCTGGGGAACACCGCCTACCAGCGGCACAGATATTTACAATAATATTTTCTGCGGCAATACCCAGGAATTTGTCAACAATGAAGGAATCCATTATGCCAATAACTGTGTATGGGGCGGTGCAGAAAATGCTTATCCATTTGATGAAGATGTCAATGCAGTTGCTGCAGATCCAGGATTTGTGGATGTGGCAAATCGTACAGACGGTTCCTTTGCTAATGGAAAAGTGACCCTTGGTTCTGTGGCAGGAATGGAGTTAAAACAAAATTCACCTTGTATTGATGCCGGTAAAAATCTGATGGCAGTGCCTGAGGAATCTCTGGATGCTGTAAAAGATGAGCTGGTAAAGACTCACATTACACTGGAGAATAAGGATTACAAAGGCAATGCTGTACCACATACAGGTACCAAGAAAGTAGATATCGGAGCTTTTGAATATCAGGGTGCAGGCAATTATCAGCCAGCGCCAGTAAAGACAGATAAAACTTATCTGCAAGCTTTGTATCAACAGGCAGATGGTTATAAAGAAGCTGATTTTACAGCATCCAGTTGGGCCAATATGATCAGTGCAAAAGAGGCTGCAAAAAAGATATTGGATAATGCCAGCGCGATACAGAAGGCTGTGGATTCTGTGACAGTGAAGCTAGAGCAGGCGATTCAAAATTTGGATAATATCAATGATATCCAGATTGGGACACCAGAAGATAATATTTTCCTGCAGTTTGGAAAAGATGACGGCAAAGACAATGCCGGATTTGAGACTGGAAGCAGTGATTGGGGTAAATGGCCAGATGACGTTACCAGAGAGATCAGTGAGGAGCAAAAGCACACAGGAACTAAGAGCTTGAAGGTTGGTAAAGGGTCAGCAAACGATTCCTTCTCTGAGATTGGAGGACTTCCAGTACAGCCAGAGACGACCTATATTCTGGAAGCATGGTTCTATTGTCCAGAAGGCAGCGACATCACAACGGTTGGTCTCGAGGCAAAGCATCATAACAGTTATACAGATGATAAAAATGACCATAAGCTAATTAATGCCAAGATTACATCAGATGTTAAGCCAGATGACAAGGGCTGGTATAAGCTTTCTACAAAGTTCACGACAGAGAAATATAATAAAGTAAGTGTTGCTCTGAGCAGCTCCACAACAACTGTCTATATGGATGATGTAGTTCTCTATGCAGAAAAAATTCAGAGCGGAGAAAAGCTGAAAAAAGAAGCACTTGCAGAGGCATTGAAATTGGAGCCCAAGCGTGGGGAGACTTATTATACACCAAAGTCATGGAAAGATTTCCAGGATGCAAAATTTGCAGGCAGGCTGAAGTATTCAGATGCTTTAGCAGATCAGACGCAGATTGATGCCGCTGCAACAAAGATTCAAGATGCTTACAATGCTCTGGCAAAGCGGGCAGACCGGCGTGTGCTGCAGGCAATCTATAATGTTTGTGCAGCGAAAGAACAGGGTACTTACAGCCAGGCAACATGGAATGCATTCCAGACGGCATTAAGGAATGCCAAGGCAGTGCTTGACAATGAAAACGCAACTCAGGCGCAGGTGGATGAGCAGCTTACAAAATTGAAAGCTGCACGTGACGGTTTGAAGACAGAGGCAGCACCGACCAAGAAAAACCAGGTAATCACTGGTAAAAAAACATATACCAAAGTATATGGCGCAAAGGCATTCAAACTTGATGCAAAACGCACCACGGGCAATGGCACTCTTTCCTATAAGACTTCTGACAAGAAAGTGGCAGACGTAGATAAAAATGGTAAGGTTACGATCAAAGGGACTGGAATCTGTAACATTACTGTGACAGCGGCGGCAACCAGTACCTATAATGCGAAATCTATGACCATTACTGTGACTGTAAAGCCGAAAAAGGCAACACTTAGCAGTGTGAAACCCGTCAAAGGCAAGAAATTGACGGTAAAATGGAAGAAAGATGCCAAAGCCACAGGCTATGAGATTCAGTGTGCACTGAAGAAAGATTTCAAGAAGATTGCTGCTAAGGCAACGGTGAAGAAGGCGAAAACAACTTCCACAACCTTAAAGAAGCTTACTAAGGGCAAGAAATATTATGTTCGTGTCCGTGCTTACAAGGATGCAAAAGTGAGCGGCAAGGTGAAGAAGGTTTATGGAGATTGGAGTAAGGTTAAGGTAAGTGCAAAGATCAAATAGTGAAATAGGATCAAAATAATCCTAACCGCAGAGGGGAGCAGAAAGGAAAGTCAGAATGCGAATCAGGTGCAGAAAATTAATCCTGGGCATGATGGCAGTTTTGAGTGCCGCAGCAATTACAGGCTGCGGCACTCAGACTGTAAAGGATAGCGATCTTGTCATGGAGATTGAGGGGCAGCCTGTTGTAAAGGCGGAATATCAGATGATTCTGGAAAATTATGTGGCACAGGTCAAAGGGCAATATACCACGGACCAGGCAAATCAGAAAGACTTCTGGACAATGCAGCAGGAGAATGGAACGCCGCTAGAACAGATTATGGAACTTGCACAGCAAGAGTTAGTCCATAAAAAGGTGGTGGCGCAGCTTGCCGAAAATGTCGGGATTGAGAAAAATTCAGATTATATGTCTATGATGCAGGAACTAGAACAGGAAAATAGTAATAGGGAAAAGGGAAATACTGCCAATCAAACGGTGTATGGACTCACTTCTTTTACAGCAAAGGATTACTATACTTACATTTATACGGAGATTGAGGGACAGCTTCTGGAAAGGCTCAAAGAAGATCAGCAAGTGACTGATCAAGAGTTAAAACAGATTTATCAGGATAATATTGAACAGTACACCAGTGATATCAGTGTACAGATGTTGATTGCAGAGATGCGCGTTGAGCTGGGGCTTGATCAGGCTCAGGAAGTGGCGGAGGACATGGGAGAGGAAGCCAATGAGGAGCTTTTGGTTCAGAAATATCCCGATGTCAATTTCTATCAGTTAAAAATGACTTCACTGAACACAGAGGAGGGGAAGAGCGGTGCTTATACTATGCGCTGGATGACAGCTTCTGCCATGCAGCAGGGCGATATTTGCCAGCCTTTTCAAATTGGGGATCATCTGATGGTGATGCGCTGTCTTGCGCGCACAGAAAACAGTCCAGAATCGTTTGAAGCGGTAAAGGGGGTTCTGAAAAGTGATGTTTTGACGGATAAAGCGCAGCAAAAAATATCCAGCCAGGAGCAGAAGGCGGAGGTTGTGTTAAAGGTGGAACAGAGACAGTTGGAATCCATAGCACTAGAAGCTTTGGAATAAAGAGTCAGCGATTTTGGTAATAAAATACAGCGAGCTGTGTCCGGTCACGCAGATCAAGTTTTTCTAAGATGGAGCTTAAATAATTGCGTACCGTGCCCTCGCTTAGAAAGAGTTGGCTGGCAATCTCACGGTTGCTAAGCCCCTCTGCCACCAGCTCAATAATCCGCAGTTCTTTTTCCGTGATACCCTGTGTTGAGTAATCAAAAACTCTGGTTTGTGAGAGAAAATCAGGAAGTCTTGTGACAATTTCATTTCCAAAGACGCTCTGCCCATTGGCAACTGCTTTCAGTGCTGGGAGCAGGCTTTCAAAATTCTGTTTGAGGATATAACCTTTGGCTCCTAGACGCAGTGCGCGGACGATATATTCATCATCAAGGAAGGTAGTTAAAAATAAGATATTAGCACTGGGATCTTGTCTTAAAATCTGTTCTGCGGCTTCCAGTCCAGACATGACCTCCATACGGATATCCATAAGCAAAACTTCTGGCTTGTGTTTTTGATATAACGCAATTGCTTCCTGTCCATTCTGTCCAAGTTCTAACACTTCTATTTCTCCGGTGGCTTCCAATATGGTTTTAAGAGACAGAGAAACCAGTTTGTCATCGTCTATAATAACTATTTTCATTTCTTTCTAAGTTCCTTTCCATAAAAGCAAAATTGTTAAATTATCAATATTTTATGTACAATCAAATAACACCAATTTACAACTTTTATAAATGATAGGCATTTTGCTGGACAAGGCATTTCAAGACTTTCATAAGAACCGATGATTTTATCATACTTTTGCTCTTTTTCACCAAAGTGGCAAAAAATAGTTCCT
>CAJTCL010000007.1 GCA_910575005.1 Lachnospiraceae bacterium
TTTCACTCACGTCGGCCTGCCTGACAACAGGCTTTATTGTCATGCTCTTTTTTCTATAAAATTTCTTTTGAATTTTTTCAATTATCTACTTGACTTTTAATAGTTGGTCTTTCTCCTACTCTTTCATCGGTTTTATCATTTTATTATTTGCCTGAACCATGAGCGCTGCCGCGACCGCAAGCGCCACAAGCTCTGCAATTGAAAATGCCCACCAGATCATAAACGTCGCATTTTCAAGCTTTGTAAACAGCCATGCCAGCGGCAGTACGACAACGCATAACCGAAGCAGGGATACAATCAGTGAATTTAACCCGCAGCCAAGCGCCTGAAATACCCCTTGTACTGCAATATTCCCGCCTGCAAACAAAAAGCTTGTCGCAATGATCCGCGCCGCCAGAACACATAACGCTTCCGTTTCCTCAGACATGGCAAATAATCCGATCAGGGGACTTGCAAAGACCTCCAGGCCGATCGTGCCGATCAGCATAATAACCTCCGTGTACAAAATTCCATAAAAAATGCCCTGTTTGACACGGTTCTTATCACCCATTCCATAATTAAAGGATACAATCGGCGTAATCGCGTCGCGCAAACCGAATCCCGCGAAAAAAATAAACTGCTGGATTTTATAAAAAATACCATACGCCGTCACTGCCGCCTGCGAAACGGTGCCAAAAATCAGATTCACGCCGTATGTCATAAATGACATCAACGCCTGCATGATAATCGCCGGAAGACCAATGACATAGATTTCCTTTACAATACCTTTGTCCGGCTTCAGGTACTGCATTCCCGATTTTACTTCCGTATTTTTCCGATAGTGGAAGTACATTGCAATCAGCATGGATACCACCTGCCCGATCACGGTCGCATACGCCGCACCGCAGATCCCCATCTCAGGCAGTCCGAAATAACCGAAAATCATAACCGGATCCAGCACGATATTAACAACGGCGCCCGACACCTGTGCAATCGTGGAATAGATTGTCTTTCCTGTTGACTGTAACAGTTTTTCGTAAATCGAAAACAAGACAATGCCAAACGAGACAACAGAACAGATGGAAAGATACGAAATCCCCATTCCAAGCACCACTTCATCGTTCGTCTGACTTCCGATATAAGCCTTCACGCCAAACAGACCGAACAGTAAAAATACGATATAAATGATAAGCGCTAATGTCACTCCGTTTCCTGCAGTCCTTGCAACTTTTTCCTCGTCCCGCTGTCCCAGACTTTTTGCAAGCAGTGCATTGACGCCCACGCCTGTCCCGATGCCAAACGCTACAATCAGCATCTGAACCGGAAACGCCAGTGTCAACGCATTTACCGCATACTCACCCATATTGGTTATATTGCCGGAATCCGGAATACGCGCCACAAACATGCTGTCCACGATGTTGTAGCATGCCTGCAGTAGCATTGATAAAATAATCGGTATCCCCATACTTAACATGACTTTCGGAACCGCCTCGGTTCCCATTTTGTTTGCTGTTACTTCTTTGTTCAATTTTCCTCCGTTTCTTTTGAGAAATCTGCCGCAGCAGAAAACGCTCAGGAGACTTTTTCGGAAAGCTGCCACAACCATATTTTATTTAAATGCCCGTGTGCATCAAAAAAGCGCAAACCCATCATCTGGATTTACGCTTTCTGCCACTCGACGGTATTATTATATTTGCATTTTTGTATTTTGTCAAAGGGGAATTTTCATCATCCTATTTTCTTTGCCAGGCAGTCCCCCTCCGGCCTGCACTCCGTGCCTCGGATGGTAAGGCCGTCTCTTTGGCACGCAAAAGCACTTTTGTTAATCTTAGCTTTCACCTTATTAGAATGGAACGCCATAATATTCCTCCGTAAACGGGTATTCTTTATATTTTAACGAAAGTATACCACAAAATGATACAAGCAGCCAAGATATGGATATGCCCCAAGCAAGTTTCAAGCTATAAGCAAAAAATTCAAAGGGGTTTTGCACAAAATCCATGCTGCCTGTATTCATTAATACACATAAATCTCTACAATCTGATACCCTGCCCATGGCACCGTTTCCCTTCCATCCACAACGGCTTTACTACTGCATCTCCCAGAACTCCGCATGGATCATAAAGCTCATATGGAACATCCTCATCACTCAAGCAAAAATCCCGGTAACAATGCTTTTTCTCCAGCCGCCTTTCAGGTATCCGTCTATGTAATTCCGCTCCGCCACATTCACGATGCAGTCAGACCATCTCTCCAGTTCTTCTTTCGGTTTTTCCAATGAAAAGAAGGATTTCGTCTTATTGCCCGCCATCTTCACTTCCGCATTTACGCCCCTAAGCCCCACGGCATTGACCGCATCAAAAGTGGCCATGCCGCCAGGGAATCGCTCCGTCATGGCGCACAAAAGGCGGCGCACCTGCGCTTTCTCAAAATAGTAAGACTGGCCGCCTGCCGTAAACACAATTCCGTCCGACCGCCGGAAATCAATCTGGTCAAACCATGAAAAATCATTCAGGTCGCAGGACACATTCTGCTCCAGATTTCCAAGGGGGATATGTTTTTCACGCAGCGGTATCACATTTTCCATGTCCAGGCAGTACCATGGGTTTGTTTCTTGGTTTCCGTGAGTGAATGTGGTATAATTTCTACGGCACAGACAGACCGACAAATTGAAAGTTGACGCCGATGAAAATGAATGAAAGGAGAGAACACCTATGCTCAATGCAGGAAGCAGGATAGTAAATAATTGGATATATCCTATTGACAAAGGCTATGTACTGATTGATACAGGGTATGAAAGCGGATTTGCACATTTTAAAAAGCAACTGGCAAAGATACAAATAGCCCCTCAACAGATACGATATATTTTTTTGACACACGCTCACGATGACCACGCAGGTTATCTGAATGAAGTACTTTTGGAATGCCCTGACCTCCAAATCGTTATGAGCGACAAAGCATTAGAAAGATTATATAGAGGGCAAAACTCTTTTCATGGCGGTTGCACAACTAAGATTGCCTTGTTCTTTTGTTATTTAATGAAGTTCGTTGGCAAAGGTAAGCATTTGTTTCCCTCAATAAAGCAAGAATATCAATGTAGATGTATTCAAGTGACCGAACAAAACCGTAAGCAAGTGGAACTTTTACTGCAAGGAAAAATTATTGATACTCCCGGTCATACCGCCGATTCCATATCGCTTTTACTAAATGACGGTTCTCTATTCTGCGGTGACGCTGCTATGAACGGCTTGCCAAGTTTACATAGAATAACCATTTGGGCAGAGGACAAAACGGCTTTTCTGAAATCTTGGGAAACAATCATTGCACTTAGACCAAATCTAATATATCCGGGACATGGCAAGCCGTTTGAATATGAAGACCTTAAAATAAATTTAAAACGAGCAAAAAATATGGAATTGTTACCGATTCAATAACTTCCAGTTTATCGCTCTAATAAAAATCTAAAACAGGGCGACGGGGTAAGTGTTTACTATCCCGCCGATTTGTCTGTTACCGTTCCGTATCCTGCTTTCTGCGGGGTTGCTGTTCCTGCCGCAAGATACTGTAAACGCTCTTTCTGATTTTCTCCGCTTCTTTTACTTCCTCTTTCAGTGTAAGATACCGTTGATTGAGCGTTTTTCTTTCGGCGGTCAGTTTGGTGTATTCTTCTTTCCATGCCTTTGTCGAGATTGTAGTCTTGCCGTTCATCACGCCTTTGAGATAATCTTTCGCCGTTGTGAATAGGATTTGCTCGGCTTCGGTCAGCGGCTTTTTCCCCTTGTACTTGAAATGTTTCAATTTCCCTTGAATATCCAGTTGTTCCCCTATCATAGTCTTGAATTTTTCATCAAGCCCCGTCATATCCATGATGTTCCTGGCTTGCAGGAAACTCAGCATATTCGCCGCGTCTTTGAGGTTATACAACGATTGTGAATATCCCGATTTTTCCGCCTGTGCCTTGCGTGACAAAATGCCTTGAATGTAGGCGGCAAGGGTGGGCGGCTCGGTGTTCTCGGTTTCTTCCTTTAACCAGTTTTGCAGTTTGGAGATACGCGCCTTTAACTGCCGCAAGCATCCTGCTCTGCAGTTGTTTCATCCACACCAACCGCAATAAGCTGTTCTGTAAAAAACTGGTGGCGCTCATATATTTTCTCGGCTACTTCTCTGCCCTTATCTGTCAAATGGAGAGAGCCGTCTTTATCCATTACAAGAAAGCTGCCATCCCGCAAAAGTCCTACCGCATGGCTGATACTCGGCTTACTGAATTCCATGTGCCGGGCAAGGTCTATGGAGCGCACCGCACTTTCTTCCATTTGCCTTTGCAGTATCAGTATAGCTTCCAAATAGTCCTCGCCTGACGCGTGAAGTTTCATCATCCAACCTCCCTACCTGTTCGCAGCTTTTAACTGATCCATTCTCCTAAATTCACTGCACATCATCCAAATAACCACGATCAGCACAACCACATCTGTAATAAGCGGAGCGCAGAACACACCATGCACACCAAGTCCGGCAACATGAGACATGATAAACACCGCAGGAATATAGATCACGATCTGGCGCAAAAGAACCAGCACACTTGCTTTAGATTCCCTTCCCAGTGATTGCATAAGGGTAAGGATCACAACCCAAAATCCTAATACAATATAAGAGATAAAAAACCCCCTGAAATCATTTGCTCCCTGTGCGACAATTTCCGGTTCCGTGATAAACAGTGACAGCATGGCTTTTGGAGCCAATATGATCGGAAGATAAAAGATCGCCACCAGTAAAGTTGCCGCAATGGAAAAGATTTTTGTTATGTACTTTACCCTGTCATACTGCTTCGCGCCGAAATTTGTCCCCACCGCTGGCTGATAGCCCTGACTCAATCCCCAAAGAGGGATAAATGCGAATGACTGTACCCGGAGTGTCGCGCCAAGAATCGTCTGCCACTTCCCGCCTCCATACTGCGCCGCCACGTTGTAAAGGACGGTCTGCTGTACCAAAAGCATGACCTGCATCAGCATGGCGGAAAAGCCCACGCCGAAAATTTCGGAAAACAACTCCTTCTCCGGCCGTATGGCATGAATTTTTACATTCCGGCTCTTCTTCAGGAAATACCAGATCGTCAGAACCGCCTGGACAAACTGGGAAAGAATGGTCGCATAAGCGGCTCCCTCCGCGCCTTTCCCCGCAGGGTTCATCACTGTAATCAAGATTGGATCTAAAACAATATTCAGCACCGCCGCTTCGCCGCTGATCAGCATGGCGCGTTTCAGCTTGGGAAGTATCCCAAACCCTCTTGAAAGTCCTCTCACTACCTGCAACACCACACAGGGCGATTTTGACGGAGTTTTGAGAAAAATTTTTCAAAAAGATTTCCTTGTTTCTTAATACGGGGAAGTTTGGGAAATGCCAAATATGAATAAAAAATAACAGAGGTTTTTTGTAAGCTGTAATATGGTTTCAGAGTATGTCTATGCAGTTCTATCAGTTAGCTAAAATACTTCCTATAATGTAACGAATGATTTTCTGATTTTGGGGATATACGGCATTGCTAAATCAAGTTCCCTACTTGACAACAGCTATCAATCGTGCTATCATTTTCTTTGTGAATATTTATTACGAATATTCGCAAATGAAATTCAGAAGAAAGGAGAAGTGAAGCTATGCCGTCAAAGCCAGTCCTTTCGGGCGCTGATAAAAAAGCAATCCGCAAAAAGCTGGAAGAACTATGCGAGGAATGTTGGATAGCGCAAGGGTACAAAAAGACAAGCATTAAGAATCTATGCGATAAGGCAGTTATATCTATCGGTACTTTTTATACGCTCTACCCGACAAAGGAAGATTTATTCCTTGAAACAATCACAGACATACAAAGGAGGTTGACAGAAAAGATTATCGACATAAACAGGAACAGTCGGACGAAAGAGGGCTTTGCACAGTCCATGAAAAGGCTTTTCCGGGAATACGACAGCAAGCCGTTCCTCTACAATGTCAATACGCCGGATTTTCAGTCTTTTGTGACAAAGCTGCCAGAAGAAACGATTAAGAAAATCAAGTTTGACAGTTTCGATTTTTTCAGACAGGTTATCCATGCCGCAGACCTCAATCTGAAAATGGAGGAAGCACAGGCGTATGGAATTTTGAGTGCGCTGCTGTCAACAATCAATGCAAAAGAAACGCTTTCCGTCACTTGTGATTATTTCGCTGTTTTTGATTTTATGGTGGATAGCCTTGTGGCAGATATTTTTGAGTAAAGGAGATTTTTATGACAGAATTTGAGTACAAAACGGTAGTAATTGACAGCAAGGAAACAGAACATTCCGAAAAGTCGCTGTCTGATAAACTGAACCATTACGGTAAAGACGGCTGGGAACTGGTTACTTGTTTTGCCTATCCGTGCATAGGCAGCTCCCAATATTCACTTATCGGAATCGCACAGAAAGCAACTCTGATATTCAAAAGGCGGCTATGCCCCGAAAAGGGGGCGAGCGAATGACAAATGCGGTTGAAGTCCGGCATTTATCAAAATCCATAGAGGGCAGCCCCATACTGAATGATATTTGCATGAATGTAAGGCAAGGGGAAGTATACGGATTTCTGGGCGCAAACGGCGCAGGAAAAACTTCGCTGATGAAAACACTGTACCACATCATTTTCCCCGATACAGGTACGGTATGTTTATTAGGCGAAACTATCAACAAGGGGAACAATCCCATTTTCTCCCGTATCGGCAGCATTATTGAAAGCCCTGTTTTTTACAGCCATCTAAGCGCATACGAAAACATGGAACTCCATTGCCGGTACATGGGCGCAGGCTATGAAAACATCATGGAAACGCTGTCAATGTTAGGGATTGCAGAAACGGGCAATAAAGCCGTAGGGAAATTCTCTTTGGGAATGAAACAGCGGCTTGCGCTTGCAAGGGCAATGCTCACAAAGCCGGATTTGCTCATTTTAGACGAACCTATAAACGGCTTAGACCCACGGGGAATTATCGAAGTGCGGGAGCTGTTGTTGCGAGTCAACCATGAATACCACACAAGCATTTTAATATCCAGCCATATCCTTGACGAGTTGTCTAAAATTGCCGACACAATCGGAATTATTGACCACGGGGCTATGCTTGCGGAAGTATCTATGAAAGAGCTTACGGCGAACGGGATAGACCTTGAATCCTATTATTTAGGCTTATTGGGAGGAGGTGGAAAAAATGTGGAATCTTATCCGCATGGAAATTAAGAAAGTACCGTTAAAGCCGCATATCGCCGGATTGTTAATCGCTAACTTTATCATTTTTCTGCTTTCCGTCTTTACGTCCAGCCTTTTAACTGCAAGCGGCAATATATCCACGCTTCCGGGATTTGCCCCAGTCCAGTTAGATACGGTTACGTTAGCGGCAATGCTTGTAAGGGCTACTCTGATTGTATGGGAAGCGGTACTGATTTCCGTATTTGTGATTGAAGAATACAGAAACAAGACAATCGGCTTGCTTTTCACTTACCCGATCAACCGCACGAAACTGATTACGGCAAAACTCATTTTGATATGTTGCATTAGTTTTACGTTCCATGTGCTGTCAAATATCTTCCAATATGCCACAATCTTTCTTGCGGCAAAATGTTTTGATTTTGTCACGTTCAGCTTTGGAAACATACTGGCACAGACAGTTACAACAATATCCGCTATCCTGTTGGGGCTTCTCCCTCTGTATGTTGGAATGATAAAGAAGTCAACGATTGCAACCGTTGTTTCGTCTATTGGCATTGTTGCCATAGCGTCAAACTCACAGGGAAGCAGCGCAGGACTTTTGTCAATTCCCGTTGCGGCAATTATTTTCGGTATCATAGGAATCATTTTTTCAGCAATCGCAATGAGAAAAATGATTTTATCAGATTTAAGCAATTAAAAGAAAGGGGGGCGATAACATGAATTTTCCAATTCCCGATTTTGTACCCGTTCCAAGTGCGGAAATCATGCAGACTATTTCAATCGTATCATTGATTGTTGGTATCTGCCTTGTGAGTGTGGGATTGCTTTTCCTGTTTCTGAACAAGAGAAAAGGGAAAGAAAAGAAAGCCACAGCCCTATGGATTGTCATAGGCGTTGGCGTTTTGCTTATTGTAAATCACGGCATACAGTTATTATTTTAAGGAGGACAAAATGATTAAAGAAGTAAATAAGGCTTGCGAAAAGTTGAATAGTAGATTGGGGATTTCTGTAGAGCTTCCCAACCCGAAAAAGAAAGCGTTAAAAACGGCTGCGGCTTGTAACTTAGTTGTCGGTGCTGGTCTGGTGACGGCAGGAATCCTTTTTCCGTCAAAATCTTGTGCGTTATTGGGCGGCATCAGCGTTATCAGTAGCGTTGTACTGCGAAAGGAAAGCAAGAATAAGAACCATGAATCATGACGGGAACGAGCAATTCAAATGGTTATTATGCCCTGTTTGCGGAAGCAAGACACGCATTAAAATGCGGTCAGATACAGAACTTCGGAATTTCCCACTGTTCTGCCCCAAATGTAAGCAGGAAATCTTAATCAGTGTAACACAATTTCATATTTCGGTTATCAAAGAGCCAGACGCACAGACGCAGAGCCGATAACATGCAGATTTTGAACTGCTGTTATCGGCTCCTTTTTTGATAATTCAATCCAATCTGCTGAACGACAGCAAAGAAAAAACCTGTTGTTCAGCAGAGGTCTTTTTACACGTTCCTTTTGACGCGATGGCTAAAAAGAGGTATCGCCATGAAGCATAAACCATATCGACAAAATCCGACGATCATTGACCTGTCAAAAAATCCAAGTCATTAACGAGGATTATTGCGCCTATGAGTATGAATACACATATCATTTAGTATGTCTTAATAACTCATATTACGCAAGAAGCTATGATGCCCCGGCTTGTCAAGCCCCCGGCAAAGCGCAGCAGCAGCCAGCTCATCACTTACATTTAATACGGAAATGAAAAGCGGTACAAATAAATATTCCATTGTCCTTACGGGGGAAGTTACCATCCGTTTCATATTCAGGTCTATGCCCCGCATTTTCATTGCTATTTGAATAGATTCCCATCCTTCTTTTATCGTCGGAAAACACCGGAACATGACCGAGGTTGTAATGATTACATCTCTCGGGATTTTCATTTTCCATAATGCCGCCACAAAAGAACTTACCTCCGTTGTGGCAATCAGCCACTTCCCCAACATGATGCAGGGGAGCAGTTTCCTGACACACACTGTAATAAAATGCAGCAGCGAAAATATAAAAATTTCCACATATGGATCGACAAACCACTGCATCACAACAAATACCATGTAAACAGTCAGGAACTTTGCTGCGCTTTTCCCCTGTCCCCCTATCGCAAGGATAAGGGAACAGAAAAGAAGCACACAGGTTTCATATATCAGCGAATGGCCCATGAATAAAATAATGTCCAATTCAATCAATAGCAATATCTTCGTGCGTGGATCAAAATTAAGACAAGATACAATGCAATAAAAACTCCTGCTGCAATCGCCTTTCTGGACGAATTGCCCTTTCTTTGATTTTCCATTCCTAATTTCCTCGTATAATAAGTGTATAACCAATAGAAATAGATGGTTATGCACTTATCCTTTCTATAGATTTATAGATGATCTAAGACACCTGGGATAATCTCTTTCCATCTCATCTACATTGGTTATTAGTTTCATAGGTTATTCTGTGGTATGATATCAGCAGAGTCTGATGTCTAGAGGCACTGCTTTTTTTCCTTTCAGCACGATTCTCGGTGCCTGCTTATGGAGCCTGCAGCCTGAATCATATGTCACATTCCGCTTACACAGATGTTTCATCCCCTGGCGTACAGCACCAGCAAATCAGCTGCCAGGGTGTATGCTTATTACGCGAGGTTTCGGTCAGCATATGATTCCCAGGATAAACCTCTACCTTCAGGTTCCAAGAATACTTCATCGGAAAGGCGGGTGATACCATGTTAAAGATTAACCCATTATCTACGCTTTACGTCGGTATTGACGTCAGCTCAAAATCCAACTATGTTTGCGCATTGGATTTTTATAAAAATAAATACATAAACTCTTCTTTTGCTAACAATCAGCCTGGAGCTGAAGAATTAACCCTGAAGATTCTTGCGTGTTTAAAAGAACACCCAGACCTTAATACTATTGTTGCTGCTTTGGAATCTACTTCTGTTTACAGCATTCACATCGCAAACTTCCTCTCTTCCTGCGAAAAACTGATGCATTTTAAACCTTACGTTTTTGTGCTCAATCCCAAGTACACCGCTAATTACAAAAAATCTTATATCGGATTAGGCAAGTCTGATCCCATTGATGCTTTTGTTATCGCTGATTATGCACGGGCAGGAAACATTGAAACACAACCCTGGCGGGGAAGTCAGTTCCTGGCTCTCAAACGTCTTACAAGGCATCGTCTGCATCTGGTTGAATGCATGACCAGAGAGAAAACCTATCTGGTTTCTAACCTATATCTGAAGTTTAGCGAACTACAGATGTTAGAAGGCGACGACCAGCCTTTCTGCGATATTTATGGAGCGACCTCATCCAGTGTATTAACGGAATACCTATCTCCTGAGGAGATTTTTTCTTCCTCCGAAAAAGAGCTTATAAGCTTTCTCGCAGAAAAAAGCCGCAATCATATAAAAGACATTAGCAAGACCGCAGAACTACTTAAAAAAGCTGCCAGAGATTCTTACCGTTTAGATAAGGCTCTCTATGAACCCTTGAATGTATCTATCGCAAGTTCCTTCAACTGTATTGAAACTTTTAAGAAGGAAATCAAGCTTATAGATACTGCCATCGAAAGAGAAATCAAAGGCTTAAGTCCCAATGCTTTTATCATTCTTCAATCCATCGATGGCATTGGCCCTGTCTTTGCGGGCGGCATTGTTGCGGAAATAGGCGATATTTCTGCCTTTCATTCCTCTGATGCTCTTGCTAAATATGCCGGACTCATATGGAAATCAAACCAGTCTGGTGATTTCGATGGTGAAGATACTCCTATGAGCAAAGCCGGCAACCGTTATCTCAGATACTATCTTGGCGAAGCTGCCAACAGTATGAGAAAACACAATGTTGAGTACGGAGTGTACTATCGAAAGAAGTACAACGAAGTTCCGAAACATCAACACAAAAGAGCACTCGCGCTGACTTCACGTAAATTTGTTCGTTTGGTTTATGGATTGCTGGCCAGAAACCAACTGTACTCCGGCGTATCGCTGGATACATCAATGAAAGAGTCCGAATAGCCGAACTTATGTTTTGTATTCAGCATAGGTCTGTTAAAGTTACCCTTTTTTCTGAAATTCATATCAAAATCTTTTCAAAAATTCGCTTGACATATCACCAGATTGCTCGCATTCCACTAAAAGCCAAAACCAGACCATATCAGTATCGACCATATTTGACTTCCGTAATGTAGGTTTTGAATTGTTCAGCGCTGCCCATTCTTAACCCCAATCAGGTATAAAAAATAGGACTAAATTAGGCTTAACTCCTTGATTTTACTGGGTTTCTTCTAACTTAGCCCTATTATAACACGGGCATCTATGTAGTCTGTCTTCAGCGCTGTAAGCTGGGCCTCTATGGAACGCCGGATCGTCTCCTTGTCCGTAGTCCATCCATATGCCCCACTCTCATAATTTGCGCCAAAATGTACCTGATAGTGCATATCCTTTCTGACAGATGAAAAGGCTTTCCCATAATAGGTAAAAGTCTTTGCGTCTGCAGTGGCAAGATCGGCATAGTTGATTCCTTTCTCATGGGCGAATTCCAGAGCCCCAACCGCCTCCTTTTCCTCCGTTTCTGCAATGTAGCTTGTTCCCAGACCAATCACGCTGATGCGGTCACCTGTCCTTCTGTTTGTCCTGTACTCCATTTTTGCCCTCCATTCAGAAAATTATATAAAATTCACCACCAAACCGGTCAGAAAAGAGTATATCATTACATATGCCAGATATAGTACAAACCGCTTGATCCCCAATACAATCTTTACTGCTCCTAGATTCGTGATTTTCGTAGCCGGCCCAGTGATCATAAAAGCTGCGGCGCTGCCAAGGCTCATGCCGTCCATCAGCCACGTCTGCAATAACGGTATCGTTCCTCCGCCGCAGGCATAGAGGGGAACTCCGACAGTTGCCGCCATCAGGACCCCGAACGCTTCATTGCCGCCAAACAGGTTAGTCATCACATTCCCGGACACATATCTCTGAAACAGTGCGGATAAAGCAATACCGGCCAGAAAATACCATCCCGTAGCTTTTACATTCCGGCCCAGATTCTTAAGAAATCGTAACAGCAGATTAGAGTCTGTATCCCGGCTTTTAGATTCTTCAAAACCTTTAAAATTGAAAAAGGGACGATTGCGGTAAAAAAGCCATATAAACACTCCGGCAAAAATGCCACATAAAAAGCAGGATATGATACGCACAGCCAAAGCAGGAATCCCAAGAGCCGCGCTGTAAATAATCAGCTGTGGATTCAGCAGGATGGAACTCATCATAAAGGCTGCCAACCAGTCATCCCTGCGAGACCCATCCGCCGTTATGCTGCTTTTGGAAAATGAGGCGGCAATAGGGATGGTTCCATACATACAAAGAGGCGAGGCAATCCCTAACGCACTGGCACTGACAATACCCAGAATCCCCAGCCGTTTCTTTCCCATGGATCGGAATGCTTTATGAATATGTTCTTTCAGGAACACGGAAACTAGACTCCCCAGCACCATTCCCAATACCCAGTATTTAAAAATCTGTTCCAGCTGGACACTGAAATAGTACCAGAGGTAAACGGCTTCACGGTGTAATATGTCAGTCATCTATACTCACCAGCTCATATTCTCGGCTTCCCAGGCCGATTCTTTCTGCCTGCTCCAGCGTATGCAGACCGTTTCTGGATTCAATCCTTTCAATCATGGACTGCCCATCCTCTGCCCCATAAACCAGATCCACACAGGCCTGGTCAAGCGCCACCGGATCATAGGAAGCAAGAATCCCGATATCGTGCATATCTGGCTCTGCCGGACTTCCGTCACAGTCACAGTCCACCGACAGGCGGTTCATCACATTGATATACAGGATATTTCCATCCAGATAGTCTGCAACAGATTTTCCAGCCTCAGCCATAGATTCCAGAAAAGCATCCTGGCTTCCTCCCCACATGCTTCCGCCTGTTCCGCCGCTGTGGATATGGGATTTTCCTTCCGAAGAGGCGATGCCAATGGAAATATTTTTGATTGCCCCTCCAAAACCTGCCATGGAATGTCCTTTAAAATGGGACAAAATCACATAATAATCGTAGTCCGCAAAATGCGCGCCCACATAATTTTCCGTCAGATTGTCCCCTCCCTCCACCAGCAATGTCATAGAGCCGTCCTCGTCCATAATATCCACATCCGCAATGGCCGTATAACCATGCTCTTCCGCCACCTGATAGTGCATGGCTGTATTTGCCCTGGAACCTCCATAGGCGGTATTGCATTCCACAATGGTTCCCTCCAGAGACTGCACCAGCTCCCCAATCAGATCTGTCCGAAGATAGTTACTGCCCGGTTCGCCGGTAGAAAGCTTTACGGCAATTTTGCCGGAGGGAGATGCTGACAGTGCCTGATAAATGTTCATAAGACCCTGTGAACTGATATCCGTTGTCATATACACAATCGGCGTATCTGCTTTTTGCTCCTGCCCCTCTGCTGCTGACGCCATGTCATTAGCTGCCATATCTTCCGAGGTAATTCCGGCTGCAGACTGTCCTTCTGCTCTTGATGCTTCTGCCACATTATCCTCCGTTCCCGGAATCACTTCCTCCCGGATCTCCTGTACAGTTTCTGCTCTGTTCTCATCTGTTCCCAGAATTTCAGAGGCGGAGTCCTTTTGTCCGCAGCCGGAAAGAACTGCCAGCAACGCTAAGATAAACGGAAATAAACATTTCTTTTTCATCCAATTAACCTCTCTTTTTCCATCTGACAATTTATGTCGTTTTGTCCTAATCAATCCGAAACCGATAACCTGCTCCCCATACGGTTTCAATAAACTGGTTTTCCGAATCATTCTTTCCCAGCTTATCCCTCAGCCTGTTGATATGGACGGTCACAGTTGCCGCATCTCCCAGAGAATCCATCCCCCACACCCGGTCAAACAGGGTATCCTTTGAAAACACCAGATTAGGGTTCTCTGCCATAAACAGCAACAGTTCAAATTCTTTATTAACCAGTATTACTTCCTTTTTATCCAGATAGACCCTTCTTGACTTTGGCAGGATGGTCAGATTCCGGTAAGTGATTTCTGTCTCCTGCTGCTCTCCTTCCTCTGTGGACGAAAGCAAATTATGGATATAAATGTGGGATTTCACCCTGGCTACCAGCTCTGCAGGGCTGAAAGGCTTTACCAGATAATCATCTGCCCCCAGTCCCAATCCCCGGATCTTGTCGATATCTTCCTTTTTGGCCGTTACCATGATGATAGGCAGCCGTAGGTTTTTACGCAGTTCCCGGCATACATCAAACCCTGTCTTGCCGGGGATCATCACATCCAGCAGGATGGCATCATACTTTTCTGTTTTTGCTTTTTGTTCTCCGGTAATCCCGTCAAAGGCCAGGTCGGTTTCGTATCCGTTTGCCTCCAGATAATCCCTCTCCAGTTCCGCAATCAGCTTATCGTCCTCTATGATCAGTATCTTCTCCATTGCGACCAATTCCTTTCCTTCATTTGCCCGTGTTTTGAGGGCATTATGGAATACCCATATGGCGTTTCCGTATATTTCTCATTTCAATCCATGACCGGAATACGGATAATCACAGCTAACCCTCCCCAGTTTTCTGCCCTTATTGTTCCTCCATGGCTGATGATGATTTCCTTCACCACTGCCAGTCCGATACCGCTTCCCTTCTCTGCACTGTTTCTGGAATCATCTACTCTATAAAAGCTGTCAAATATCTGTTCCAGGCTTTCCTTCGGTACTCCCAGGCCGTCATCCTGGAATACCAGTTCCAGACTGCTTCCCTCCAGTGTCCGTTTTAGAGAGATTATGACTCTCGAATTTTCTTTTCTCCGGTACCACACCGTGTTTGCAAACAGATTATTAAAGATCCGTTTGAACTCTTCTCTGTCCAGCCTGACCGGAAATTTTCCTTTCCCGCAGAAATATTCGATTTCCACCTGTTGGTTTTCCATATCCGGGCGCACAAGCTCCAGATACTTTTCCACATAATCCTTAAAATCCGTTTCCTCCATGTGATACCGGAAGCCGGCGTCCAGTCTGCTGTACTCAGAAAGGCTGTCTACAAGGCTGACCAGATTTCCGGTTCTTGTCTTTATGGCCTGCAGGTAACGGAGCCTCTTTTCCGGTGTATCTGCAATACCGTCTAAAAGTCCGTCCAGATATCCCATGATAGTCGTCAAAGGCGTCCGCAGGTCATGAGAAATCCCGGTGACCAGAGCCCGTCTGCGCTTTTCATCCTTCAGCCTCTGCTGTACAGACTCCTGAAGGTAGGCACGCATTTCATCAAAATCCCTGCATACCTGGCCAAACTCATCTTTTTTCTCATACTGCATAGGCGTATCCAGATTCCCCTCCCGGATCTCTTTTGTGCCAAGGCTCAATTTCCCAAGAGGCTTTAAAATGCTGCCGGAAATCCACCAGGAGAGAACGCCGTTAATGCACACGGTCAAAGC
The DNA here is from genome assembly GCA_910575005.1 of Lachnospiraceae bacterium. Taxonomy (GTDB): domain Bacteria; phylum Bacillota; class Clostridia; order Lachnospirales; family Lachnospiraceae; genus Petralouisia. The sequence goes on from CAJTCL010000007.1 coordinate 15,655, forward strand.
CACAAAAATGATCAGGATGACAGCCAGATAACGCAGAATGCAGTTTTTCAGATAATTTACCATGGTTCCATCTGTTTCCCGGGGGTGGACAGCCGTAATGCAAAAGACGCTTTCCCCATGCCAGAAGGTGCTTTTTATTACAGAGACCTCATACCGGCTGGCTGTCAGCATCTTCGCATAATCAATGGCATCTCCCGCCACAGACCTTGCTGTTTCCAAGTCCGTTTCAGACAGGTTGGAATAGATGCTTTCCCCATCCTTTGTGATCATAAAACGGTATCCCAGTCCGGACAGTTTATTTTCCAGATGGGTCATCTCATCACTGTGCCGGATTTCTACCTGGCAGTCGTCCATCTGCGGACAATCCCCCCAGTTGTTTTCCCACAGCTCCTGCTGATAGTTATAAATCATACTCTGAGCGAACTGCACTCCATTCTCATCACTGTACATGGATACAAAGGTATGCCAGTAGCTGCCCAGAGAGGTGTTCAGATAAACAATGAGCACAACCGTTGTAACTAAAATCGGTATGAGAACCATCATAATATTGGACAGCCTGATTTTCTTCTTAATGGTCACTTTCCATGTTCTCCTTTTCCTGCCATGTGTTTATGTACATTTCCAATGTCTGCGGCAACATACCCTTTCGCTTATCTGTTTACGAAAGCAGAAATCTTATCGCCTGTGTTCAGATTAACATGGGAGGATAAAAGAATTCACAAAGATATCTAAACAATTTCTAAACTAAAGTTTTTCCAAAGGCTTTCAGCTCTGCCAGCTTTTCTTCCGACTTGTTCTGTTTGTCATACGCCGTAAAAATCCCCATATCTTCCAGCTTCAGATAATCCAAAAACGAATTCCGATACTCATAAATCGCCCCATCATACACATTATCGCTCCCGGAGCTTAAAATCAGAGCTGCTTTTTTCAGTTTTGCCGGTTTATCCAAGGCATAAATGCGGTTAATAGCACATTGCAGCTGTCCGCTAAAGCTGTGATAATACACCAGAGATGCCAGCACAATCATCTCCGCCTCCGAAAGAACCGGATAGACCTCCCGCATGTCATCCTGTTGGATACACTTGCCCTCTCCTTTGGTATGGCAGTATTCGCAGGCCAGGCACCCTGCAATTTTCTTTCGGCATATCGGTACAACCGTAACCTCATGCCCGTTTTCTTTTGCGCCTTCCACAAAGGCAGACACCAATGCCGCCGTATTGCCGTTTGGGCGGGGACTTCCGTTTAAGACTAAAATCTTCATACCTGCATCCCCATCTCGCGGGCTTTTTCCAGACTGCCATGTTCCTTTACTGTTCCCGGAGCGTCCACGCCGCCTGCGAAGACACAGCCTGCAAAACGCGCCCTCTCAAAACAGGCTATAAATCCTTCCAATCCTTTTCTTGCTCCGTCTATGGCATGTTCGTCCTCGTCTGCCGCTGTCGCCAGAAGATACACATCCCGATACGCATAATCTGCCGTATATAAAGGATTTGCCCGATCAAGCATGGTTTTCATCTGACCGCTCATCTCATAGTAGTAAACGGGCGTGGCAAATACCAGCACATCCGCATGCAGCATCTTCTCCACAATTTCCCCGGCATCATCCCGAATCACACAGCTTCCTGTTTTCTGGCAGGCCAGGCAGCCTTTACAGAACCCGATGGTTTTATCTTTCAGGCTCACTTTTTCTGCCTCATGCCCCGCTTCTTTGGCCCCACCTATAAATGCCTCTGCCAACAAATCAGAATTGCTGTTTGCTCTCAGGCTTGTCGAGATCACTAATATTTTTTTACCCAATTTTCTTTCCCTCTTTTTTTTAGATTTTATCCTTTTTCTTTCCGGTCATCTTTCCCTGGATCTGATAGATCAGATAATCCAGACAGGAAATCCTTCTTTCATCCGTGTGTACCCTGCCGAGCAGATATTCCCTCTGATGTTCCAACAGTTCCAACTGCTCTGTCTGCTGTCCTTTATCAAACCATCCCAGAAAATCCCGGATCATTTCTGTTTCACATCCGGCATCCTCCAGATTCTGTATAACGGATTCCCTGCTTCCTATAGCTACCATTCCTGCACCCCCTAACATATTTTATATTCTAACTATAAATCCATGTATGAAAAATAGCAAATATTTATATATAATCTGTTTTCATAGTTGAAACCTATTGAAAATTGTGGTAGGATTTTTTTTAATAAACAGACAACAAGGAGCAAAGACATCCTGCGGGTACAGGTGAATTGGCACGAAGTGTCAAAAGAAGGCGTCCTGGGCCGTACCTGGATGCTCATAAATCAGAGGAAATAGGAGGAAATATGGAAATACGGGTACTTCAATACTTTCTTGCCATTGCAAGAGAACAGAGCATCATACGGGCTGCCGAGTCTCTTCATCTCTCACAGCCTACTCTTTCCACACAAATCAAAAACATGGAAGAAGAGTTGGGAAAACAGCTCCTGATCCGCGGCACAAAGGGTTCCCGCAAGGTTACGCTGACGGAAGAGGGAATGATTCTTCGGAAAAGGGCTGAGGAAATTCTGGATCTGGTAAAGAAAACGGAACATGAAATTACACTTTCAGATAATGTGGTGATTGGAGATGTATATATTGGCACTGGCGAGACAGATGGAGTTCGTCTGCTGGCAAAAGCTGCCGGAAAACTGAAAAAGCTTTATCCGGGAATCCATTATCACATTTCCAGCGGAAATGCCATCTTTGTCAAAGAACAGCTGGATAAAGGGCTGATCGATTTCGGAATTATATTCGGAACACCTGATCTGACCAAATACGAGGCATTAAAACTCCCAGCAAAGGATATCTGGGGCGTCTTAATGCGGAAAGATTCACCCCTGGCAGAAAAAGAATCCATTTCCCCGGAAGATCTATGGGAGCAGCCATTACTGATATCCCAGCAGGAATCAGAGGGTGGAGAACTCGTTCAATGGCTAAAACGTAATATATCAGAACTGGATATTGCCATGACTTATAACCTGCTGTTTAATGCCTCCTTGCTTGTGGAAGAAGGCTTTGGATATGCTGTCTGTTTCGACAGGATTATCAATACTTCCGGTGACAGCAAGCTGTGTTTCCGCCCTCTGTCCCCTACTATCGAAATTGAAATGTATATGATCTGGAAAAGATACCAGGTCTTTTCCAAACCCGCCGAAAAATTTTTAATGATGATGCAGGAAAATATTGCAGAAGAAAAATAATTATGCAAAATCTAGCCATTTTCCTGGTATCAGAATTGTGTATATATATTTTGAACTGATATTAAAAATATATATGGATTGCGCTTGAAATGAAGTATTATAATAAAATTTTGAGTTTATCGCATCCATTTTACATTAAAAGGAAAATAATTGTGCTATTACATCCTGATGTTTCACAAACGGCTCCTCCCAATATCTTGAATCGTAAGAGTTATCCGCATTATCCCTATATTCAAAAAATATTTTTAGTTCTTTACAGAAGTTGTCAATGTCATAAAAAATTGATATAATGAATTCGTCCATAAGTTTATTCTCCTTTGATATTTCTGAGTTTAGCGATTTCATTATATCAGAGAAATAGGCTTATGGACATTTATTTTTCATCGAACTCACATTATTTTAACTATTCCGTATGAATAGGCTTTCGCCACATAAATTCAAAAGGGGGTGTCGCACGAAGCAATTAGTGCGCAGTTCCTTTTCTGTGAAAAAATACAGCCGGACTTCGAAAAATCCGGCTGTTGGTGTAAAATATAAGTATGCAAACCCTTATATCATTACACAAGAATTATACTTTGAATGGGGAAGGATATCAACTAAAACTTCCCTTAAATTTAGAAACAATTATTCTGGTAGATGATTCTGTGCGATTACTGAGTCAGTTTGTGGAGGTCATGGATTTAACTGATTTATATCCTACTTACAAAAGAATAAATACGTTTTCTCCAAGAACTCTCCTGAAGATTGTTTTGTACTCATACATGAATGGTGACTATTCCTCCCGCTCTATGGAGCTTAACTGTAAGCGGGATATTAACTTTATGTATCTTTTAGAAGGAAAGCCAGTTTGTGACCACGCCACTTTTGCACGGTTTCGTAGCATTCATTTTGCTCCATGCGCGAAACGCATTCCCGCTGAAATGTCCCACCTTCTTTATGATCTCGGGGAAATCTCAGGGGAAACGATTTTTATTGATGGCACAAAAATCGAGGCTTGCGCCAATAGATATACATTTGTTTGGAAAAAGGCTGTCACAAGAAACCAGGGAAAAATGTTGATAAAAATCGCTGGCCTCATTGCCGAATGTGAGCAGCTTTACGGGATTCGGATTGTCCATGGAGATACCGTCAAAATGAAACATGTAAAACGGTTGCGCAAAAAACTGTATGCATTAAAACAGGAGGAAAACATTGAGTTTGTACATGGAATAGGCAAGAGAAAATCTGCGCTGCAAAAGAGCATTGAAACACTGGAAGGTTACCTGGGGCGTTTGAAAGGATATACGCAAAAGCTGCATATCTGCGGAAAAAGAAACAGTTTTTCAAAAACAGACCAGGATGCGGCTTTTATGCGCATGAAGGAAGATGCTATGGGCAATGGACAGCTAAAACCGGCATATAGCATGGGGAAGATGCAGAATATATTGTCTGGCTAACGATTGGTCCACAACCTACAGACACCACCACGCTGATTCCATTTTTAAAAGAAGATGGGAAAAAACTACCGTTTGCATATGTACGCCGCTCAAAGTTAAAAACAGGGTATGCCAGCGAAAAAAGTATTTATCAATGCAGCGAATGTAAAGGCTGCCCTTACAAAAAGGACTGCATCAAAGGGAATAACTGTAAAACGCCAATGGAAGAACGCAACAAGGTTCTTTCTGTGGCAAAGACATTCCTAAAGTATCGAAAAAAGGATTTGGAGAGGATTGTCTCTGAGGAAGGAATTCTGCTTTGTACAAACAGGAGCATCCAGGCGGAAGGTTCTTTTGGCGAGTTGAAACAGGACATGCAGTTCCGAAGATATTTGAGCCGGGGTACACCAAATGTTCTTGCCGAAAGTGTTTTACTTGCAATGGCAGGAAATGTGAACAAGCTTCATAATAAGATACAAAAAGGAAGAATAGGTGTGTTAAAGTGCGTCCTTTTTTATTTCAGGACAACTTTTCTAATAGAATAGCGTGAATATAGACATAAAAAAGTCAAAAAGGAAGCTGCCGCTTCACGAATTTTCATTCGTTAAAGCGACACCCCCTTTATCTTTACCTGGCTCAATGCTTGAGCATATTTTCAATAAATATTCCATATCCTTTGGTGGCGTCCTGCACAAATACATGGGTGACGGCTCCAATTACTTTTCCATTTTGAATAATGGGGCTTCCGCTCATCCCCTGTATGACTCCCCCTGTCAATTCCAGCAATTCAGGATCTGTCACTTGAAATAAGATTCCTTTATTTTCGCTGTTATAGTCCATATTTGTAATATTGATGGTATATTCCCTTTTCTCTCCTGAGACACTGGAAATAACGGTTGCCTCACCTTCTTCAATCGTTTGTTTTAACCCAATTGGATAATAGGAAGGCTCCCCATTTTCTGCCGGAAGTTTCTCTAACTTACCATAAATACCTTTATTGGTATTCTCCTCCACAGTACCAAGACGATACTGGTCTAAATAAGTAATTACACCTGAGATTTCTCCTGGATTTCCTTTTTCTCCTTTGGTTATCCCTGCAATCTCTGCTTCATACAAACTTCCTTCCGACATATTGACTTTAATACCGGTGTCCATATCACTGACTGGATGACCCAAAGCGCCATAATCTCCCTGCTCATCGTAAAAAGTCAGAGTACCAACTCCAGCCAAGTCATCCCGCACCCAGATTCCCAATTTATATTCATCTTCATCTGTTTTCACTGGCTCAACTTTTAAGTCAATATACTCCTCCTCCCGCAGAATTCCTAATATCACAGGTTCGCCTTGACACTGATTAATTTTTTCTACCAAATCTTCTTTAGTTTCGATCACTTGTTCATTAACCGTCTTTACATAATCACCACTTTTTACAAGATTTGCAGCTGGTTCATGGCTCATACCATCACTTCCAACAACATTTCCTGTACCAATAATTAATACACCATCGGTCTTTACATAAATACCAACTGGAACGCCACAAGGAACAACCTGTGCCTTATCCATAACCTCTACAGAAACATCTTTAATTTGAAACAATCCAAACAGCTTACAGGACATCACATAGTTTCCCTGCTGCTGAGATTTTAAAGAAAAACTCTGATTCAAGTCCAGCTTAATCTTTTCACTATCTACTGTGGGAGACTGATTTCCAAATACTTCTATTCCCTCTTGTTTCAGTTCACCTATAATCGGCAGATCAAAATCAAAATTTCCAGTCTCTCCCTTTTCCAGACAAATCTTATCTGGAATGGATTCCACAACCGCATAATATGAGAAAAATATAATCCAACAGAATCCTGCTGTCAAACTGAATCGAATCATCCATTTCTGAAAATGATTTATTTTTTTGCTATGTTCTCTCAACTTTCCACACACCTCTCAACAAGAAAGAATCCTGCATTGCAGAATTCTCAGCCTGCGGCAAATCCCTCATTCAGGAATTTTCTGTATACAAGCGGACTGCAAAGCAGTATTTTCTCTCCGCAAGCTGCACTTCTTATTTTGTCTATATCATTAGGATGTTTTTTACATTCTCCTAATTATATAAACCAGAATTTCGTTAGCGAAATCCTTTGTTAGTATATGAAATTCTTATATTTTCACTCTGGGATTTTTTTACTGAAAATCGCCTCGAACATAGCCTTTTCTTGTGTAATTATCTATTAAAGATACAATAATCTATTGTTCTTTTACAGAAATTGCCAATTCCTTCATCTCTTTTGCACTTTGCAATACTGTATCTGTGATTTTTACACCTCCCAGCATACGGGCAAGCTCTGTAATACTCTCTTTTTCCTCCAACAAAACAATATTAGAAAATGTTGCATTATTTACCACATTTTTACTGATTAAAAAATGATTGTCTGCCATTGCCGCGATCTGAGGCAGATGTGTAATGCAGATCACCTGATGATTTTTACCGATGACATTCATTTTTTCTGCCACCATCTGCGCCGTTCGGCCGCTGATTCCCGCATCAATCTCATCAAAAATTAAGGTCTCGATCTGATCACTCTCTGCCAAAATCGTTTTGATTGCCAGCATAATACGGCTCATCTCTCCGCCAGATGCCACTTTGCCCAATGGCTTTAATGGTTCCCCTGGATTTGTAGAAATCAAAAATTGTGCTTCATCCCTGCCATTTGCAGTATATTTTCCAGTATCTGCAAATTCCATTGTAAAATTTACATCCAAAAAATTTAAGTCAACCAGTGCTTTCTGCACCTGTTTGGTCAGTTTTTTGGCGCTTTTCTGCCGCAGCGCTGACACTTCACTGCAAATCTTCTGTAATTCTGCCTCGGTCTGCGCCATACGCTGTTTTAATTGCTGCAAATATTCTTCATAATCCAAAAGATGCTGACAACGGATTTCTTTTTCTTCCTTGGCCTGTAAAACTGCTTCGATACTGCCGCCAAATTTATCCTTTAAATGATTGATCAAATCCAATCTTTTTTCAGTCTCATAAAATGTATCTTCCTCAAATTCACTGTCTGACATATAGTCTGACAATTCTCGATTGAAATCATTCAACAGATTATCAACTTCTTCTAATTGCTCGCTCAAAACTTGCAATTGCGGATCATAATCTGTTACTGACTGCATTTCCCGAAGCGCCCGCCCAATCTGTTCTGTAGCACTGCCATCTCCGCCTGTCATCTCATAAGCAGAGCCTATCGCATCCATAATCCTACGGCTGTTTGCCATTTTTCGATAAGAAATCTCAAGCTCTTCATCCTCACCAGGCACCAATTGTGCCTCTTCAATCTCCTGAATCTCAAATTCTAAGAAGGAAAGCTCCCGTTCCCTGCCCTCCCCATCTTGCAGAGCCTGTGCATATTCTTGCTGCAAAGCTTGATATTCCTGATAACATTTTTTTAAAGTTTTTTTCTTTCCGCTGAGCTTGTCCTTGGCATATTCGTCCAATATCTCCAAATGCTTTTTTTTATGAAGCAATGATTGATGCTCATGCTGTCCGTGAATGTCAATCAGAAGAGAAGCCACACGTTTCATACAGGAAGCCGGCACCGTCTCTGAATTAATCTTTCCCACACTCCTGCTTGCAGTAATTCTGCGCGACATAATGACTTCATTATCTTCTGGATAAATATCCATCTCCTTTAGCTGTTTCAGCTGCTCCTCATTTTCCACTTTAAAAATTAGTTCCACCAAAGCATATTCCGCATGCTCGCGCAGCATTTCCTTTGGCACCTTCTCTCCCAAGGCAAGATTGATGGAACCAATAATGATAGATTTTCCAGCTCCTGTCTCTCCCGACAAAATATTCAATCCATCTCCAAATGTCACCTCGGCTTCCTCCATCAGCGCCAGGTTTTTTACATGCAGGCTTACTAACATTTCCTTCTCCTTTTACTCTCAATTCAAAATAGGCAAATCACAAAATTGAATCAATTCCTGATATCGTTCTCTGTTGTCCCACAAAAGCCAGCGTTTAAATGCAGCAAATGCAGCGCTTGCTTCTATTTCTTTGCGGATTGCATATTTCAGATCGTCTTTTTCATACTCCTGCGCCTCCTCATATTCTCGGATTAACTCTTTAAATTTTGATAAATTTTGTCTTAATGATCTTCTAATATTAGTCGCTTCCAGCCTTTTTTGCGGCGTAGATCCATAGTACACATCATGTAATAATTGAATCGTATTTTCAATTTCTATATTATTCTCCAAAGCAACAAATTCCAATTCTTCCTCTGTTCCAAAATACCCCCTTTTGCGAAATGCTATCTTTTGATCTACATCAACTTGAGAACAGTCTAGTATTGGATCATATTTGTCATTCTTAATATTATTACAATGTGCGCACGACCAAAAAAAATTATTCCAATCATATTTTAATTCTACATCACCGCGATGCGGGATCAGATGTTCAATTTGAAAAGAAGAAATACCTTCTTTATTTTCACAGACATAACATTTTCCTCTAAACATTTCTGTGAGTGCAGCATTCACTTCAGGCATGTTATAACTTCTATTGTTTTCTTTTGCCACTTCCAATGCACGAACCGCTGCCCTTGCTTTTTGTGTATCAATACGCCTAACCCTTACCATTATGTTTCCTTCTATCCTCAATTTCTTCAAAGGCACTCTTGGCCTCTCTTGACAAATCTCCTGACAATTGTTTTAGTTCCATATTTAAAGCAGCTCTTTCTGCCCTTTGATCTTCGGTTGGATGATCTATCTCCACCAATTCTTCATATCGTTTTACTTTGCGCAAAAGCGTATCTGAGTAAGATTCCTGCTCAAAATAACCTTCAACAATACCTTCTGCAGAATACCCAGACATATTTTCCATACGGATTTTCTTTTCTAAATCATAAATCACACAATTTTCAATGGAATTTAAAATATAGGGAGAATGTGTTGACACAATAAACTGTATGTTTGGAAAAAATGTGGTCAAAAATGGCAGAATACTTTTTTGCAGGCTAATATGCAGATGTGTCTCCAATTCGTCAATCAGAACAATTCCTTCTGTATCATAAGAACTTAAAATACCCGTCTTTAACCAATTTTGTTCCATCCTCAAAATCAAATCCGCCACAATCTGTATCACAGCAGAATAGCCATCGGAGAGCTGATCAAACCCAAATGCATTCCTGCCATCCTCAATAATCTGAAAATTATAATTTTTATAATCATACCTTAAGACAATGCTTTCATTATCCAGTAAAACCTTTATTGCTTCCTCAAAGCGCGCAAACCACTGCTCAAGCAGCTCCACGGCTGCCATATCATGCTCATTTCTCGCATAGGCCTGCTGTGTTTTTAAATGCACTAAATATTTTAATAGCACTGTGCCAGGATTCGAATCCAAAGAATAGCTGCGATCTAAGACAACATCTTCCACACCATTTTGTTTGATTAGATCGGTCTTGCGGTCTGCGCCATAGTAGGCTAAGATAAATTGGCCATTTTGAAACGAACTTTCCAGTCCATCTTTTTGGTTAAACGCTACCAAAAGACCATCTCTGTATTTCTTTATATTGTTATAATATATTTCATACATTTGTTGTGCATCGAATTTTTCATTCTCGCTCTTAGCCGTTTCCATTTCTTTTTTCTTCTGTTTCATCCATTTTGGCCACTTGTCTTCCAATTCTCCCATTTTCCCATTAGGTATCACAGTCAAATACTTTTTTAAGGCATTTAAAACTGTGGTTTTTCCTGAGCCATTTTTCCCAGTTAAGAGCAGATTTGTCCTCTGATCTTCTTTTAAGCAAATACTAATATTTGACAAATGTCTCAATTCTTCGATCTTAATTTCTGTAATATAATGATTCATACAGCTCTTTCCTTTCGCTGTTGATAAAAGTTATACTCATATCTGTTGCTTAGTATAATCACCCAAACCCTACAATCACAGCATCCTTTTCTTTAAAATAATCTGCCATATTGCTGCTTAGGCCGCTTGCTTTCCAGGCCTGATCAAATGTAATATCATCTGTATTGCTAAGAATGATATATGTACTGTCCTTGACAGCCGCATGCATTCTCCCTGTCAATTCCAATTTATATTGATAAGTATGGCTGTCTGTTTTCCAGGTGCCGTCACTCATCTCATAATATGTAACCGTTGTAATTATTTTTGAACTTTCTAGATATTCCTCCATCAAATCAGCCGACGTCTCTTCATATGTATTTACTATGTAGGGTTCTATTTTGCTTGGAGAACATCCAACTATCCCTGCTACACATAACCATATGAAAATTAATGTCATTATCTTTTTCATTAAGAATCTTCTCCTACTAAACTTAAAATTTGATTCGCAATATTTTGTCCCAAAAACTCACATTGGACATCCATATCATCAATCAATTCTATTACAGAATCACTATAATTTCTAAAATCAAACTTCTGTCCTTTTGTATTTTCGAGATAATACCATCTAGAACAGACACTCTGTTTTAATCCAGGCAAATCCAACCTATCAATCTTCTCCATACACTTTTCATAAAAATCCGGCAATATATCCTGAATCTCACTTAGTGGAATCCATGCATCATCCATTTCATCGGCAAATCCCAAAGCAACATAAAGAAAGTCATCCACTTCCAAACAAAGCACAAAATAATAGATATGATCCTTGTAGTTGATATGATTAATAACAGTCTCTGTACCTGTACGTGCTCTCTTTGAAAGATAATACTGCCTGATATCTTCATCATAAAACCTGGTCTCCTGCCCACTTTCTTTCTCCAAAATATACTTAAGTTTATCAAAAAAAGCCTCTATCACATGCTGCATTTTCTTATGAAAACTATCTATAATAAGCATGGCAGCTTTTCCCGTTTCCTGATCTGTAATCAAATCCTCCACATTAATTTCCTCTTTGTCCACTCCTGTTATATGCTTAACAACACCAAGATATTGTTTTAAAAATGAATGCCTATAACCATCTTTATCAACATTCTTCATACAACGATCTATCCACTCGACTACCTCTTTTTGAAAACTGATTTTACGCAGCTTATCCAAATCCATACCATACACACTTTTTTCACTTGGCGCATGGCCATCTAATGTCAGGTAATACACAAAATATTCTTTCCTTTTTCTCTTACAGAATAATTCATAACGCTCTAGCTGACTATCACCATCTCCGGCATCTATTTTCATTTCAATTGCCACGCAGAAATTCCTCGATTCCATCACAAAATCTATTCTTCCATTTTCAAAAACTCTTTCCCTGTATACCAGCCATGAATCATCCAAATATTGTTTGGGAATTTTAATCACCTGCAAAAAAAGATTTAAAAAAAGGTTTTGCTTCTCCTCATTGTGACTGTGCGTCAAAAGAAAATAAATGATTTTTGAATGCACCTGTGTCTCATCACGTTCTTTGCCAATGGCATAGAGAATATTAAAATATGATCTGTCTTCATTCATATGAATTTTATGTATTTTCAATGCCTCCTGAAGCAAATGATCTTCTCTCTTAAAGGCATGTAACGTATACTCACCCATTTTCACCAATCCTTATCTATGCTCATACCTGGCGTTAATGATCACTAATTTTGCTCCTCCTATCACTCAATCTCCACAATCTTGCGCAGACGCTCCATCAAAGTTTCCGTATCTTCCACAGTGCGCACTGCACACATAATAGTATCATCCCCAGCGATACTTCCTACAATTTCATGGTATTCCATAGCATCTAAAGCCGCTGCAACCGCCATCGCCATGCCTGCCACCGTTTTGATTACCAGAATATTCTGTGCCATATCCATAGACACAAATCCATCCTGAAATACTCGAATAAATTTCTTACTCATATCTGCATGTGTCTCATTGAGTGCCACATATTTCTGTCGTCCGGCAGACACCGCCACTTTGGTCAGCTTCAACTCTCGGATATCTCTAGAAACAGTGGCTTGTGTCACATGGAATCCCTCTTTTTCCAAATGGTCTGACAGCTCTTCTTGTGTCTCAATATTATACTTTGCAATAATCTCCAAAATTTTCGTATGACGCTTTGACTTCATTTCTACCTCCTGCACACCCTTACCAACTGCTCCCCTGCAGTTTTTTCCTGAGCCGTTCCAAAAAACTTAACCGACTCAACTTTAAAATTCTGGTATACCCCTGCGCTTTTTTTACCTTAATCTGCTCTCCTGCGGTCAGCACACCTACATATTCCCCATCAAAACTGACTGTCACCTGTTCTTCCTGACTGGTACTTCTGGTTTCCACCTCAATGGTAATCTCATCCCCTGCGCCGAGCACAATACTCTTAGCATTGAGCGTATGGGGACAGATCGGTGTCACCACCAACAATTCTACATTTGGATCTACAATAGGCCCACCTGCCGACATGCTGTATGCTGTGGAACCTGTGGGAGTTGCAATGATAATCCCGTCAGCACTGTAAGTGTTCAAATATTGACCATTCACAGAAATAACCAGATCAACCACTTGCAAGGCTCTAGAACGATGTATGACTATATCATTTAGCGCAATTCTCTCCTCTTTTGCACCTTGTTCACACACACAACAGCCAGACAAAAGCATTCTGCGTTCCACCGTATAGTCATCCTCTGTTAAAAGTCTGCTTACCCCCTGAATAGCGTTTTCCTCTTCCAATTCACAGAGATAACCGACATGTCCAGTATTGATGCCCATCAACGGAATATTTCGATCTGCCATATTTCTTGCCGCCCGCAGCAGAGTACCATCTCCTCCGACCACCAGAATGCACTCTGTCTCCTGCGGAATCTGATCCTTGTCAAATATTATTCCCTCTGGTTCCTGATTGGCCTGATAGCCACAGTGCTTGCCATGCTCCAAAATAAACTGATAGAGTTCTTTAGTAAGCTTCAGTCCCTGATCCCGCTTAGGATTTGCAATGATATAAAAATGTTCCATTCTTACTGTCCTCTCCTGCTATGCCAGCGTCCCATGTGCCCTGTCCACCACATTCGGCACCTCTGTCTGTTCGATCAAGCTCTGTGCTCCCTTTTTTATATAAATCAAATATTCAATATTTCCCTCTGGCCCTTTTATCGGAGAAAAATCTAGTGCCATGACGCCAAATCCAATCTCCTGCGCAAATGCAAAAATCTTTTCTGCAACCTCCTGATGCACTTTTGCTTCCCGAACTACACCTTTTTTTCCGACCTTTTCCCGACCAGCCTCAAACTGAGGTTTAATCAGACATACCATTTCTCCCTGCTCTGACAGAAGTTCCTTGGCTGCCGGAAGCACCTTGATAAGAGAGATAAAAGAGACGTCCACGGATGCAAAATCCAATATATCAGCGATATCCTCTGGCGTTACATAACGAATATTCGTCTTTTCCATACATACTACCCGCACATCCTGGCGCAGCTTCCAGGCAAACTGTCCATACCCAACATCTACAGCATAGACTTTTCGCGCACCATTTTGCAGCATACAATCCGTAAATCCTCCAGTAGAGGCACCGATATCCATACAAATTTTATCTTCCAGGCTGATTTCAAAATTTTGCATTGCTTTTTCTAGTTTCAGCCCGCCACGACTCACATATTTCAAAGTATTGCCACGCACTTCAATCTCTACAGTCTGGTCAAATGCTGTCCCTGCCTTGTCCTCCCGCTGCCCTGCCACAAACACATTTCCCTCCATGATCAATGCCTTTGCTTTCTCTCTGGAGGGGGCAAGCCCTCGCTGCACTAACAATACATCTAAACGTTCTTTCATGCCATAACCTTTCTATTCACGTACATAAGCTGCGACAATCCGTTTTAACACAGATTCTACATCCAAACCAAGTTCTTTTTTGAGGATTTCTATATTTCCATGTTCTACATATAAATCATTAATCGCAATCTTAATTACCTTTGGAAACTGTGCTGTTTGTTTTTCACTAAAATAGCTGACCACATGCTCTCCAAAACCACCATTTTCTACATTCTCCTCTATGGTAACAAAGAGTGTATGATTCTTGGCAAGCTGGTCAAGCAACTCTGTATCAAGAGGTTTTACAAAACGAACATTGATTAGCGTACAAAAATATCCCATAGATTTCAGCAATATTCGCACCTGCTCTGCTGTCTTTACCATACTTCCCACTGCCAGAAGCGCAATGCCTTCTTCTTGAAAGAGAATCTCACTTTTTCCGTAAATAATCTTCTCCCGATATTCTTTTAGACCCGCATAGGCCTCTCCTCTAGGATAGCGCACGGCAATCGGATGTCCATAATTGATGGCAAATTTAATCATATCTGAAAGTTCCCATTTGTTTTTGGGGGCTAGAATACTCATATTTGGAATGGAGGATAGATAAGAAAGATCAAAAATTCCTTGATGGGTCTCACCATCATTTCCCACAAGCCCCGCACGGTCAACAGCAAATACCACTGGAAGATCCTGAATACAGACATCATGAAGGATTTGATCATAGGCACGTTGCAAGAAGGAGGAATATACTGCAACCACAGGCTTTAAGCCTGCTGCTGCTAAGCCTGCCGCAAATGTCACCGCATGTTGCTCTGCAATTCCCACATCAAAAAAACGTTCAGGAAACATATTGTGAAACCGTTTTAAGCCTGTACCATCTTTCATGGCGGCGGTAATTGCCACCACCTCCTGGTCCCGTTCCCCAAGCTTACGCATTACCGTAGAAAAAATATCTGTATAATTTGCCACAGTCCTTGGTTTAACTGGCAATCCAGTCTCCACCTCAAAAGGCTCCGCGCCATGAAATCTTGCCGGATGACGTTCTGCTGGAAGATAACCCTTGCCTTTCTTGGTAATTACATGAACCACCACCGCACCATTTACTTTGGAGGCTTCACGAAATACCCGCAGCAACTCGCCAATGTTGTGACCATCGACTGGCCCTAAATAGGTAATTCCCATATTTTCAAATATCATCCCTGGAATAAAAAGCTGCTTAATACCGCTCTTGGTTCTGCGAATGCGCGCCACCATGCGTTCTCCATAAACTGGTATTTTGATTAGAGAATTTGTCACACCCATCTTAAGACCCTGATATGCATCTGCTGTTCTTAAATTGCCCAAATGTCTGGACAACCCGCCAACATTTTCAGAAATAGACATATCATTGTCATTCAATACAATAATAAAATTCGTATTTAGCCGAGAAGCATTGTTGAGAGCTTCATATGCCATGCCGCCAGTCATGGCACCGTCGCCAATCACCGAGATCACTTTGTAATCTTCTCCTGTAATCTCTCTGGCCTCCGCATAACCAAGCCCTGCTGAAATAGAGGTGGAACTATGACCAGTGTCAAAACTATCGCAAGGACTTTCTTTGCGCTTGGGAAAACCACTCATTCCGCCATATTTGCGCAATTGATCAAAACCCTCCCGCCGTCCAGTCAACAATTTATGGGTATAAGACTGATGGCCTACATCCCAGACAATCTTATCCTTTGGCAATTCAAATACCAGATGCATGGCCATTGTAAGCTCCACCGTCCCAAGATTGGAAGCCAAATGCCCACCGTTTTCTGATATCTTCTGAATCAAAAATTCTCGAATCTCCCCTGCTAATATTGGAAGCTCCGATTCTCTCAGTTTCTTTATGTCATTGGGTTCTTTTATCTTATCCAATACCATAGATAATACCCTCTTTCTTCTGAATGCCCTTCATTCACACTCAAGGAACAATACCATTGTTATTTTCTTCGATGAATCAAATGCAGCATCAGATTGGTCAAAAACTCATTTTTTACCACCAGTGTATCAATACGTTCCACACTGTTTCTGGAGAGACGATCTACTTCCTGCTGTGCTTGTGCAACATCAAATAGCGTCACCCAGGTAGTCTTATGGTTTTTCTCATCACTGCCCACTGGTTTTCCCAATTCTTCTGTGGTACTGGTGACATCTAAGATATCATCTTGTATCTGAAAAGCCAGACCAAACTCTTCTGCCGCCTGCTCTACCTGATGCTGTTCGCTCTGAGTAGCACCAGCAAGGATGGCGCCGATCAACATGGAAGCTTCAAACAAAGCTGCTGTTTTTAAGCGATAGATAAACTGCAGCATATCTACGCTCACTGGTTTTCCTTCCATCTCCACATCGACACATTGACCACCCAACATACCATTGATTCCAGCTTTTTTTGCAAGTACAGACAACGCCTTACCAATCTGAAGATTCCCAGGTTCAATCTCAAATGCTTTTACTGCCGTCTCAAAAGCATAGTTGAGAAGCCCATCTCCAGCCAGAATCCCCATAGCCTCTCCATATTGTGCATGTGTTGTCTTTCTTCCCCTACGATATTCATCATTATCCATAGCTGGAAGATCGTCATGAACCAAAGAGTATGTGTGCACCATCTCAATTGCCGCCATAAATGGCCCGATCACCTCTGATCTTCCGCCAAACATCCGATAGGTTTCCCACATCAACATGGGGCGCAGACGTTTGCCGCCCGCCTGTATGCTATAATTCATGGCTGAAATAACTGTTTTTTGGTATCCCTCTTCTCTTGGAAGATATCTGGCAATGACAGCCTCTATTTTCTCTGTCTTGGCTGCAATCTCTGCATTTATATCCATGTCTGTCCTTTCCTTTCTTTGTGATGTCACATTCCTGCTGCCTAGCGTAACTCTCTACCATTCTAAACCTGTTTTAGCCTGTGTTCCCTATGAAATTTTCTCAAAAATCTCTAATTCTCCCTGTTGGTTTAATTTAAGCATCTGCTTCTCCACATGGTCAATCTTTTCATTGCAAAGTTTTAATCTGTGAATCCCCTGTTCATAGAGAGAAAAAGATTCCTCAAGAGTTACATCCCGATTCTGCATTTTTTCAATAATAGTTTCCAATTGCTGAAAAGTCTCCTCCAAGGATGGTTCCTTTTGCTCTGGCTTTCCCATACTTTATTCACTCCTTCTTCCCTAATCTAAAGTTTTATATCTCATCCACTTCCCTACGCTCTGCACCATAATATTTAATTGTTCAATCCATATTCTGTCAATTCTGTGGAATAATATTTAATTGCTCAATCCACATTCTGTCAGTTCTGCGGAATAATATTTAATTGCTCAATCCATATTCTGTCCGCTCTTGGGCACAGTATTTGATTGCTCAATCTCACATACTTGGGCTTGCACCTTACCATTAGACATATAAATTTGCAGCATATCACCCCGACTTAGTATCTCTACATCCCGCACACTATGTCCTTCTTGATCTGCCACAAATGCATACCCCTGACTCAATTTTTTTGCAGGAGACAACGCATCCAGACGACCTGCATACAACTCCAATTCATGTTTTTTGCGAGTAAGCTGCTGTTCCATCCAAATCTTTAATTTTTCTTCCAAATCTGCTGTTATTTGACGCTTTTCATTTAACTGGCTGGCTGGACTTAACAATTTTAATCTACTCTGATAATGATGCACCCGCTCCTTGCTGTGGTCGAGTTTCTCACAGATTCTACGATTTAATTCCAACTTAAGAGCTAAAAGCTGTCCTTCCAATTCTCGGATATCATATACCGCAAGTTCTGCCGCTGCAGAAGGCGTGGGTGCACGCAAATCTGCTACATAATCCGCAATGGTAGTATCCGTCTCATGTCCCACTGCTGAGATAATCGGCACAGTGCAGTCAAAAATAGCCCGCGCCACAATCTCCTCATTAAAGGCCCATAAATCTTCAATAGAGCCGCCGCCTCTGCCGACAATGATTACATCCACACCAAGCTGTTCCAGAGCATGAATACCATTTACAATGCTCGCTGCCGCGCCTTCACCCTGTACCAAAGCCGGATAGAGAATTGTCTGAATATAGGGATTTCTGCGGCTGCTGATATTTTGAATATCTCGGATGGCAGCTCCTGTAGCTGCTGTCACAATCCCTAGTGTTCTAATGTATTTAGGAATAGGCTGCTTATACTCTTCTGCAAACATTCCCATCTCTTCCAATTCCCGCTTAAGCGCCTCAAAACGCTGATATAGAAGTCCTGCCCCATCCAACAAGATTTCTCTGGCATAGAGCTGATATTTTCCGTCTCGTTCGTAGACAGAAATGGAACCTAGTACAATCACATTGTCTCCATTTTTCATGGAAAATCCCAGTCCCTTGCGGTTGCCTGCAAAGAGCACTGCATTGAGCGCTCCTTTCTCATCCTTTAAGGTAAAATAAATATGGCCGGAGGTGTGATATTTACAATTTGACACTTCACCCTTGACATAGATACGATTCATCATAAAATCTTGGGTAAACATATTTTTAATGTAGGTATTAACTTGTCCTACGGTATATACATGTTTCGTCATACTAATTTCGCCAAAATTCCATTGACAAAAGAGGACGAATCATCTGTGCCATAGGCTTTTGCCAATTCCACTGCCTCATTGATTGCTACTCCTGCCGGAACATCCTCTTCAAATTTCATTTCATACACCGCAAGCCGGATTAAGGTTAAATCCACCTTACCCATGCGGCTGGTCTTCCAGCCCTGTGCCACTTCATTGACCATCGCATCAATCTCTGTCAGCCTTTCTACAACCTGCTTAAATTTGTCCTCTATATATTTGGTGTCTTTATTCTCTTCCTGACCCAGCTCCTCAAAAAAAAGCTGGCACTGTTCAGCCAAATCTTCTTTATTATAAAATTCAGCACGAAACAGCAGTTTAAAAATCTGTTCTCTGATCTCTCTGCGGCTCATTCTATTTCCTCTCTGACTTTCATCTCGCAGACCGCTGACACTTTCGCTATACGAATACTGACGGAACGGCTGCTATGAAAAAAATATATAATTATACTCATGGCCGATGAAATCTGCCATGAGTATCACGCCAGACGCAGCCGCAAAGCGGCATAATTCCTCATGCGGCTGTGCGCATTATGTTATGCTGAGTGACAGATTTATCTGACGCTCAGTATATATCCAACAAAAGGGTGTCTCAAAGACACCCTCTTTTCTGTTTTGTCTTTACTTTTAAAGGTACATTATTTGCGTTTCTCCAGATTTACGCCAGCGATACGCACATTGATATTGCTCACTTCCAACCCAGTCATATTCTCAATAGCAGATTTTACCCGCTCCTGCACTTTTGTAGATACTTCTGGAATTGCATAACCAAAGCGAATATTCAGTGCAACATCCACCTTTACCACCTGTTCCTGCACGTCCACCTTAATTCCTTTGGAAAGATTTTTCATTCCCAATTTGCTGACCAGCTCATTGGTAATATTGCCAGCCATAGAGCTTACGCCCTCCACTTCTGTTGCAGCAAGTCCAGCGATGATAGCAACCACCTCATCTGCAATCCGCACTTCCCCTAAATTATCATCCTTTATCATATATGCTTTTCGATCTTCTGCCATGTTTACGCCTCCTAAACTTATTCATCTTGTTATTATAGCAGAATATCCAATTTTTGCAAAGGTATTCTTGGTGTTTTCTAATTATTTTTTACTTACAGTTCAACCATCACCAATATGATAGACGAATCATGCTTGCATGAATGAGGATATTATACTGGTGATGAGTGGAGCGCCTTTTTATGAGCAAAGTTAGCTGCAACGCAGCGGATTAGCGCATCTGCGCGTCTTTGCGAATGGCGCGGGTTGAACTGTTATCATATTTTTCCCTGCAATTTCCAAGACCACAGAAGAACGGCGACTCTTATATCACCTTTTTGCTTTGCGGTAGCCGGCATCCATCGCCTCTTGTTCCGTCTGGAAAATAACCAGGTTATTGGAATCTGCCATCTCCTCATAGGCAGCCTGCCCCGGACAGTGATAAATCTTAGATCTTGCATTCCCTCGAATTTCACCAGACACACTGACTTCAGTCTCCTGTTCGGTATCACCATTCAATTTACTATTGCCATTTGCATAGTCAATCGTAATCCCTGGCTGCACATTGTAGACAAAGACATTAAAGCATACGCCCTCTCCTTTGTCTTCCACTGAATATGCCTCCATCTGCACCCCTTTTGCAACTAGGTTATCTCCCTCAAAAATGGGTGTTACTCGATAGAGCACATGAGAACCAGTCTCTTTTACATAGTCGGCAACCATATTTTCAAAAGGCAGCATCCCATCCACATTCATATAACGCGTGCCAGTGATCAAATTTTTCTCATTGGCATTTTCAGCGGTAAGCTGATATCCGATCAGATGGCATCTGTTGTAGAGATATTTTCCATCTACAATATCATATTTTGCAGTCTGCCAGCCGCTGGGCTTGATCTTACTAATATTGCCGCGTTCCCCTGTGGGCATCAGATCCTGCCCAACATTCGCATAGGCACTCTGACATCTTCCCAGCGAATCCAGATCGCTATAAGTCTCAAATGAGTCCTTTGTCATATCTTCTTCACTGAAATCTGGTTGATTTTCATTGATGACAACATATGGTTCGCCGCTGTATTCCGGCACCTCCGAGACAGATAAAGACGAACCCTGATTGGAGGATGAACCAGTAAGCCCAAGTTCTTCCAATGGTTGACAGGCCGCCATAGAGATACAACAGACCATAAAAAGCATTAATAGACATCTTCTATAAAGTTTCTTCATACGCACACTCCATTTCTTTTGTAGATTTTATAATTACCAAAATAAACCAACCATTATTATAAGCGATCTTTCTCTAATCTACAATCACAAATTTCATTTCACTTCTGATTTTCGATAGCCAAAATAGAGCAAAGGCGTGAGCATCAATGTCAACAATAAATATACTGGAATTAAAACCAGATAAAGGCCAAATACTTTTCCGCCGATTTCACAGACTAAGAATACATCCAAAAACTTACTGATTCGAAGCAGCATATCTGGGAAAAGGTTCATAAGCTCTGTCAGCATAGAAACTCTCCCTAAAAACATCGGCGCACAGGACAATGCAAATGGAATCGTAATCGCCACCACCGTGGATCTAGTTTTTGCAGATATCAGCATGGCAAGCATCAATATAAACAAGTTTGCCACATAACCGCCGCACATAGTAAGCAGCCAATCCTGAAAATATGTGATATTGTACATACTGTACCAATTTCCTCCAGTCTGTATCATGCAACCAGCGCCGCCAAATCCCAGCACCCCAAGAACAATTGCAGAAAACAACAGCATTACAGACCAATACACTGCTGTAATTGCCAGAAAACCAGCCTTTATTTTAGCACCAACTGCTCTGTTCCTTCCCAATTTTGTGGAAAAGAAAATAGAATCTGCTTTGAGCTGAAATTCATCTGAAAAAATCCCAGATATTAAAAATCCAATAATCACTATCGTAATAATCATCAATGTTGGCAGATATTGAGAATCCAAAAGAGCTTTCCAGCCTTCCATATACTCATAAAAAAGAGGAGTTTTTAAATTCTCATATTGACGTATCAGAAACTCCTTTTCCTTTTGAGAAAAAACTATTTTCTCCTGCTGCTCTGTGCCTATTATCTCTTCTTTGAGATTGGAGAGCCTCTTTTCATAGAGATCGGCTGCCTGATCAACCGCAATCTGGTCACAGACATAATAATCATATTCTCCAATCTTTGAAAATCCCATATTGACTAACTCGCGGATATCTTCCAAATTCTGTCTTCCAGCGAGCATTAACTCCTCCGATTCAGCCGAGGCATTAACTGCCTGATTTTCCGCTACTGCCTGTTGAATCACTTCTTCGGTAAGTCTGCCTTGCCATTTGTTTTTTTCTTTTCTCAGTTGGCGTGCCGCCGATAACCCAGAAATCATAGTGCCATCTTCTCTATAACATTTGACATCTCGTATGGTCAGAAAACTTCCCACCAATACAATGGCCAATAAAACCAAAAGTACTACCTGATTCACCCGTTTCAAAAATATTTTTTTCATTTCAAACCATATCATTTTCTTCACCCGCCTTTTCTCCAAAATAATATAAAAATACATCCTCCAGATTTGCCTCCTCCAACACAGCATTGGGAATCGGTTTTTCCTCCGAAATAATTCGCACCTCCACACCCTGAGCATCCGATTTCATATTAGAAATTTTATACTTTTTCAGTAAATGTCCCACTTCATTTTTATTGATATAACACTTCCATACTTGCTGCTGCATGGAATCAATTAGTTCCTTTGCTGTTCCCCTGTGAACAAGTTTTCCATCTCTCATCAATAAAATTTCATTGGCGATATATTCCACATCTGAGACAATATGCGTGGACAGGAGTACCAGCCGCTCTTCGGCAAGTTCACTGATTAGATTGCGAAAACGAATCCGTTCATTGGGATCCAGTCCTGCTGTCGGCTCATCCAGAATCAAAATCTTAGGATCGTTTAACATTGCCTGAGCAATTCCGGCACGCCGTTTCATACCACCAGACAATTTCTTCATTTTTTTGTGTGCCGCTTTCTTAAGTCCTACCGCCCCAATCATTTCTTTTACTCGTTTCTGTGCCACAACAGGACGCAGCCCCTTTATCGTAGCGATATAATGCAGATAATTCTCAACCGTAAACTCTGGGTAAAATCCAAAATCCTGCGGCAGATAACCCAATAGTTTGCGATATTCGCCATCCATTGCAAAAATCTCTTTACCATCACAAGTAATTTCTCCGCTTGTCGGATGCAGCAATGTACAGAGCATACGCATCAATGTTGTCTTTCCAGCACCATTGACCCCAAGCAGGCCATATACCCCGCTGCCCATTGTGATATTTAGATGATTTACTGCCTGCATACCAGCAAATTCTTTTGTCAAATTAGTGATATTCAATTCCATCTATCTTTCCCTCCCAACCTCTGCTGTAATCATGTAATGTCTTATAAATAACAACTGTTAAAAATACAATCGCAATCCCAAATAGCAAAAACCATACTGGAAATACAATCGCTGTGTAAAAACTCTCATTCACTGTAACCAGCCACCATACCGCACTCCAGATCATGCATAACGCCACTGACACCGGCTCATTGACTACACGCGGACTGCACAATGTCCAAAAACAGATACAAGCTGTTACCGTCATTGGAAATAAAAATTGTACCATCAATTCCGCAAATGTGATTTGCAGTGTTCCATGTACTGTCCCACAAAATATCGTTAATAAAAATACATCAACAACGCCAAATAATGATATTCGTGCTGCATAAATCTGTCTCAACGAATAATAAGCGGCAGCTTCTACCTCCATACAGTGATAATTTTTATTTTTCCATAATTCTGGAATCACAAAAATAACAAATAATACGCCGGCAATCCCTATACTTTTCTGAATATAATATTGTTCTTGCATCTGTGGCAGTATCACGATTGTAGCTGCCAGCAAAATGGCTTGAAACAACCACCACTTTTTCTGTATCAATTGATACTGCGTCCACAAAAATTCCAAATATGTCAGCATCCGCTCTTTTTCTTTTTGATAAAAGATTTCCATTGATTTTTGAATTGTCTCTTGTATCTTGTCCTCTGTGGATGTGACAGTGGTTTGCTGCTTATATTTTTGCATCCATAGTTCCTCTCTCATATTGCTCCTCCTTTCTGATTTGTGATACTTTGAAAATGAAAACTCTCCCCACTGCCAATCAAGGCTGCAAGCTGTTTTCTCGCCTGCCTTAACCTGTACTTTACAAGAGGCAGGCTTATCTGTGCAACTGCTGCAATCTCGGAAAGCTTTAATTCCTGAAAATAAAACAAAATAATTACCTCCCTCAGTTCTTCTGGAAGTTTCTGCATCGCTTCCTCAATTACTACCTGATCTAAGATATGCTCAAATGGATCTGGCGGCGAAACAGACTCTTTTTCCAATTCCTCTCCCTCTACTGGCAGATCCTTTTTCTTGTTGTAAAAGTTTTTACACAAATTTCCAGCAATGGTATATAGATAATTTTTTGTCTTACCTTTGTAGCGGTACTGCGGCAAATTTGCAAAAAACCTTAAAAATGTCTCTTGTGCCAGGTCTTGTGCATACTCAATGTCAAAACAATGGTATCTGCAATACCTTAAGATTTCATCATAATATTTATGGACGAATTGATCAAAAGCAGCCTCCTTCCCTTGTTTCATTTTTAATATCAAAAGAAAATCTTTGTCCACATACGCCTCCTTTCCAAGTTTCATAACATAGGTAATCTCGAAACTACTAAGTGATCAAAATTATTGAGTTTCGCAATTACCAATTTCATAACATCAAGACAATTTCGGAATCCTTAACTGGTATAACAATTTTAAATTGCAAAAAGATAGCCAATATACTATGTTTTTTTTCATTCATAATTTTGGACTGTCTATTTTTGTTATTAATTAGTATTTTTTCTACTTGTAATTTCTTTTTTTCAGAGTTATAATGCCATAGAATTAATAGATATTGGCAATTACAGAATTGATATATTTTTGGGTATGGCTGCAAGCCAAAGTGGGGTGTCCCCAAATATATATTTCCTGAAATTGCCTCGTGAATAGATACAGATGGAGGATATTTTTATGAATTACGATTATCTATTGTATTTAGCGATTATCTTATTTAGTACCAAGCTCTTAGGGCTTGTCACCAGGAAAGCACATATGCCGCAGGTAGTGGGTGCGCTGCTTGCTGGTCTGCTGCTTGGTCCCGCTTGTTTCGGTTTGCTGCATGGTTCCACTTTTTTAAACCAGATCTCTGAGATCGGCGTCATTGTTCTGATGTTTATGGCCGGCCTGGAAACAGACACAGAAGAACTAAAAAAATCTGGGCTCGCCTCTTTTGTGATCGCATTAGTGGGCGTATTAGTTCCGCTTTTGGGAGGACTTGGTGTTGCCTATGCATGCAATGTAGGTTCCAGCGACCTGCCAGCAAGCACCTTTTTGCAATATGTTTTCATTGGTATTATCCTGACTGCTACTTCTGTTAGTATTTCTGTGGAAACTTTGAAAGAAATGGGCAAGATTTCCACCAAGGCGGGAACTGCAATCTTGGGCGCTGCGATCATTGATGATATCTTAGGTATTATCGCACTGACTGTTGTCACAAGTATGGCGGACCCCAGCACCAACCTTTGGGTAGTTTTGCTGAAAATCGTAGGCTTCTTTGTGTTTGCCGCTGCCTTTGGGCTTGCCTTCCACTTTGTCATTCAAAAATGGATTACCCTGGATCCCAGACCAAATCGACGTTATGTAATTTTAATTTTTGCATTCTGTCTTGTTATGTCCTTCTGTGCGGAGGCATTCTTTGGCGTTGCAGATATCACTGGCGCTTATGCCGCTGGGTTGATCTTAAGCCACAGCACTAAGCGAGAAATTGTATATCGGGAGTTTGACACCGTTTCCTATATTTTAGTCGCCCCAGTATTTTTTGCAAGCATCGGCCTTAAAGTAGAACTCAGTTCCATGTCCTCCAATATCATTATATTTACCATTGTACTTCTGGTGGTCGCAATTTTGACCAAGGTAGTTGGCTGCGGACTGGGAGCAAAAATAATGGGCTATACTTCAAGAGAATCTCTGCAGATTGGTGTGGGCATGATTTCCCGTGGAGAAGTAGCGCTAATTGTGGCAAATAAAGGAGAAGCCTTGGGCCTGATTAGTGACACGCTCTATGCTCCAATTGTTGTTATGGTTGTAATCACTACCATTATTACACCCATCCTATTAAAAATTGTCTTTAAGAAGAAACATAAACCACAGCAGCCTGCAACTGCATAATACGCTGCCCATAAGAGATTCCAGAGAAGGGAAATAAAGACATGCGATTATTACTTGCAGAAGACGAAAAAGAACTATCACGCGCACTGACTACCATCTTAGAACGCAGCAATTATTCTGTGGACGCTGTTTATGATGGCGAAGAGGCGCTGGAATATTTAAATAGTAATAATTATGATGGCTTAATCCTGGACATTATGATGCCCAGGATTGACGGCCTTACGGTTTTAAAAAAGCTCCGGGAGAAGAGAAATCTGATTCCGGTGCTTTTATTGACTGCAAAATCTGAAGTTGATGACAAAGTGGAAGGACTGGACGCCGGAGCAAATGATTATCTGACCAAGCCTTTTGCCGCCAAAGAACTTCTTGCCAGAATACGCGCCATGACCAGAGAACATACCAGCGCAGTCAATGCCAATCTGCAAACCGGCAATTTGACGCTGGATCTTGCCTCCTATACCCTCTCCTCCCCCACAGGAAATTTTCGGCTCACCAACAAAGAATTTCAGATGTTGGAAATGCTGATGGCAAACCCTGGACAGCTTATCCCCAGCGAACGCTTTTTAGAACGGATCTGGGGCTATGATAGTGAAGCAGAAACTAATGTTGTCTGGGTCTATATTTCCTATTTGCGCAAGAAACTGACGGCACTTCATGCCAATGTACAGTTAAAAGCTGCGCGAAATGCGGGTTATTTTCTGGAGGTACTGCCATGATCAAAAAGCTGCAGAACCGGTTTATTCTAATTTCAATGCTCTCCATACTTCTGGTATTGACCGTGATTATGGGTTCAATTAACATACTGAACTATCAAAAAGTGATAAGGGATGCCGAGGATATTTTATTCATCCTCTCAGAAAACAATGGCCATTTCCCCAAAAAACTTCCCCCTTTGGATAAAAATTCTCTGGAAAATGGGCCTTCTGCAAATCGTTCAGAGAAAAGAGACCCTTCCGAACACACAGATACACAACAGCCGTCCGAACCAGGGGCTGTGCATAATCGCAAATTTTCTCCTGAAATGCCTTATGAGACACGCTATTTCTCTGTGGTCTTAGATGAAAATGGAACCATAAAATCCACAGATACTGGAAAAATTGCCGCTGTTGATGAGAATACTGCCTCCGATTATGCCTCACAGATTTGGAAATCTGGAAAAATCACCGGTTTTCTCTCTTCCTACCGTTATCTACGAAAGGACAATCCTGATCATACTCGTATTATCTTTCTAGACTGCAGCCGAACGCTCGCCACGTTTTACTCTTTTTTACTGACCAGTATTCTGGTATCAGTTCTGGGACTATGTTCCGTATTGCTTTTAGTTTTCTTTTTCTCACGGGTTGTGATGAAACCGATCTCAGAAAGTTACGAGAAACAGCGTCAATTTATTACCGATGCCGGACATGAAATTAAAACACCGCTTACAATTATTGATGCCAACTGCGAAATTTTAGAAATGGAATATGGAACAACAGAATGGAGCCAGAGCATCCAGAAGCAGACAGCACGTCTTTTGGAGCTCACAAACAGCCTGATTTACCTCTCTCGCATGGAGGAACCGAAAAAACATCTTCAAAAGTTTGATTTTTCCATCACAGATTTAGTGGAAGAAACTGTCCAATCCTTCCAGACGCTGGCCACTGCGCAGGAAAAAACGATTTCTGCGGACATTAAACCGCTGCTGTCCTACTGTGGAGACCAATCTTCCATTGGCCAGCTCGTCTCTATCCTATTGGATAACGCTGTCAAATATTCGCCTGCACAAAGTTCCATTCAAGTTACGCTGGATAAACGTGGAAAAAATATCTGTCTTATGGTCTGCAATTCAGCCAAAGAACTTTCACCAGAGCATTTACCCCACTTATTTGACCGTTTTTATCGGACAGACGCTTCCCGTAATTCCCAGACTGGCGGATATGGTATTGGCCTGTCTATCGCTCGAGCAATTATAGATGCTCATAAAGGCAAGATCTGGGCTGAGCGCAGAGATGGAGATTTCCTTCTGGTAACAGTGCTTCTATGATTCAGAGTATCTGCTTGACAGATACTATCATCCTATTAAGATCATCCATGACTGTTATTTGATTATCATCACCTAAATATAAATGTGAAAGCAAAACCCTGATATTTTTCTCAAAATTTTCAGGCAAGATTGGACAATTGCTCTTACACAATTCAATCAGACGTTTTTCACCAGGATGTGTTTTTTCATTGAGTGCAAACAGCAAATCAAAATAGGATGCCAAAAATTCTGTTACTCTGTGATTGACACTCACAAAATCATTGCGCCTGAGCGCCTTTTCAATCTGTCCTTTATATGCTGGTAAAGCGTTATCCATCAAGTTAAGCTGTCTTTCTATGATTGCCTTTTTCAAATCCTGTGGATATGGAATATTATATTTTTCTTTGGCCGCCTTAAGCTTTCCAGTTCTGTCATATAATATCTTACAATTTATGAGATTATGCCACATACATGTAGTATAACTATTTGAGGCCTGACATTGTATAACAACCCTCTCAATGTCTTTACAAAACCGATCTAAATCACGGTACAAAATATCAATGTCAATCCCGCTGTTTAAAACACAGTTATCTTCATATTCCCAATAATGATTGCCAATCTCCATAGAACTGCAACACTCTGATAAAATCTGTCTGCGTACTTCTTCTTTCATCGGAGCTGTCACATATACATACACATCATAATCTGACTTTTCATCATAAACCTTGCCTGCCCTTGAACCGCCAAGTGCAATTGCTTCCACACAGTCCATCTGTGCAAATCTCTTAAAGATCATGTCTGGCATTGCAATTCTTCCTTTCTGCGCCCTATTATTCACTGCTAGATAAAAATTTCATCCATCTATTACAATTCTATATTCATTGCCAACATTCGACTAAAGGAATATCCCAGAAATCTCAAAAAGGAAAATCTATGCCATCTTGCCTTTTTTCGTATCTGAATCCTCCTTAATATCTCGTCCCATTTCTTGATGCATTGTGGTTCCTTTTCATATTCACAGATATCAGTGTCAATACAATTCAAAAGCTCATACATATTTTGATATTTCAAATTAGAAGTTTGAGGAAGCTCTTCTCCTCGATAAAAACAGAAAAACAATCTCTGCTCGTCTGGTTCCAGACAACTTGCCATCACTTCCTCCTCTTCTGCAATCTCCTTCTCAATTAACCAGGCAATAGTGGCTTCTGTCCTATGAAGCTTTAAAAATTCCAGACAGCGATATCTTGCCACAGAACCAATCCAATTTTCAAATTCATTCTTCTCATCAAAACTATCTATATGATCCCAAATGGTTTGTATGATATCAACAAGGCAGTCCTGCTGTAAATGCGGCAGTGTAAACAAATGCTTGCGGATTATGGAAAGCAGTCGCTCTCCATGTTCTGCAAGTAATACCTGTAATGCTTTCTCATGGTGCAGCCGCAGCTGCATGACCAGATTTTCTTTTCGGATCGTCATAGTAACCCCGCCCTTCTTTCTATCTGCTGGTATCATCTAGCAAAAGCTTTCTTATACTATAACAGATAAGTCTTATTTGTATCTTACAAAATTTCTTAAGTTTTTCTTATATTATAGAAATCTCCTATGGATTTCCTATCATATAAAAAATAACTATACGCACCTTTTGGAAAGTAAGCTGCTGCTTTACAGCTTGCTCGCGCGTTGATTCTCACTCTGCGAGATTCTTTCTTTAAATATTAGATGCATAAGAGGCACAAAATGTTGCATGTTAGCGCAAATTAATTAGAATATTCTGATAATCCTCTGGGACCGTCCAGCAAATCCCTTCCTATGTAGAGCACATTATCCTCCCGCACCTTCACACTCCACTTCACAAGAGAAATCGCACCACATTCCAGTTCGAGCGCTGTAATACATCTGGGATGTACACAACTGCCATCATTAAAATAATATCCTTCCCCCGGTTTTGGAAAAGAAGGTCTATGAGTATGTCCGGCGACCAAAATTTTTCGATGTTTCTGCGCCCACTCTGCCAGCCTCTTTTCTGTCTTTTCTTTTCGCTGATAATTTTTGGCTGCGCTGGTGGGGTCATTACACCCCGCCAGCTCCAGAGGACGCCAGAGATAGCGAACTAAAAACCTTGTCAGTTTCCACAAAGTATCATTCCACAAATCCCCCTGATGTCCGTGTACCAAAAACAACTCTATACCACTTCTTCTCTCCTGAAGACGAATTGCCTCCTGTACTTTCATATCTGGAAACAAACTCCTCATCTGTGTTTCTGTTTCACAATAATAACTGTGGCAATGGGATTTAAAATATGTTTCACAGCCTTTCTTGCGATCATGGTTCCCATACAGCATATAGAGTCGTTCCTTTTTATAGAATTCTCCCATCAACCAGAATTGATTACTGTGAATTCGCACAATTTCTTTGAGATCTCGGTTTTCCCAGAGCTCGTCTCCATCCCCCAGTTCAATGTAGGTAAAATTTCTGCGATTATAATACTGTAGTGCTGCAAAAAATAGATTTTGATTAGACTGAAAATTATCTCCCCAGTTGCCAACTCCCCGATGACAGTCACTCATCAATACAATTCGGCTGCCTTTATCGAAAGTGATACACAGCGCATTCTCATACGCCTGATCTAATCTTTTTTCAGTACGGCTCATTTTTTCTTTTTCTCCCAGGCAATTCTTCCTGTTTTTATAATTATGCCAAAAATCCTGGGGTATGCCTGCAACAGATAGTCCAATTTATCAATCGTTCTTGTAAAATCTTTCGTCACTCTGTGATAAAGCTTACAGTTGTGGGCATTCTGCCATTGAATCCAACGCCCAAAAATTTTCCCATATTTGGAAGGCTGTTTTGCTTTGGGCTGATAGAGGCGAAATGTGATCTTTTTATACCAGATATGCAGATCCTCTGGCTGATAGCCTGCCCGATAGCACCCTTCCAGAAATGCCTCCAACATTTCGACATTTGGAAAGGTTACAGAAACCTCTAACATCAACTCGCCCGGCCAGGAAAATTCCCCCAGGGCAAATCCAGTCAGCCACCAATGTTTTTTCTCTCGCCGAAACATTTGTTTCCCATTTTTATATAAAATCATGCCAATGGGAATCTCTTCCTCCTCAGAAATACACTGGTAAAATACATCCTCTGGAGCTTCTTCATGTCCCCGCTTTCTCTCCACATAAATGCCGACTTCTGCACCAGTAGTGACACCATACTGCCCCTTCCAAAATTCAATCATCCATCTGCAATGGTCATATTCAAAATAAATTGGCTCACAATGAAGGATCATATTCATAGTTGGGGCCATTTCATCATATATTTTTCCATAGCCAAAATTTCTTTGCCATGCGTTCTGTAAAGAATAGAAAATATCCTGTTTCAGATCATAGCCAAAGCCAAATGGTTCCAATGCCTGATTGAGATCCGATAGCTTTTCATGGTCACAACGTTCTCGCACCAGACATTTGGCTCGTTTATGACGCCGATAGCGAATGAAGCAGATAAAAATAAGCAGCAGGAGTACTGCTGCCACGATTCCCAAAATTACCCAATTCACGTGCAAAACTCTCCAACTCCTTTCTGAAATATCTAGTACAGCAAATAATAAGTAACTTATTTTTGTTGTACTATGAAAGTCAATTGTAAGATACTTTGTACCTGACAATCGCTCTCATATTAATATATTCAAAAAGGATTTAGAGAGTTCTAAATTGTATGGTTCTCTTTATACTTGAAACAATTCATTTGCATAGCGTACAGAACCCATCGCATCTTTAGAATAGAAATCAGCGCCAATCATATCGGCATATGTTTGTGTCAGCACCGCTCCACCTACCATCACTTTACAGTCTGGCAGCTCTTTTTTAAGCATCTGAATTGTGATTTCCATATTTGCCACAGTGGTTGTCATCAAAGCGCTTAATCCCACTAATTTTACTTGATTCTGCCTTGCTGTCTCCACCACTGTTTCTGGTGGGACATCTTTTCCTAAATCAATCACTTGAAATCCATAATTTTCCAGCAGTACCTTGACAATGTTTTTTCCAATATCATGGATATCGCCTTTTACTGTGGCAATGACAATTGTTCCTTTGGAGGCAGATGTATCTCCTTTGGCCTGCAAATGTTCTTTGATCGCGTCAAACCCTGCCTTGGCCGCATCCGCGCTCATCAGAAGCTGTGGCAAAAATACCGTCTTCTTTTCAAAGCCTTGTCCCACTTTATCTAGAGCTGGGATCAATTCTTCATCAATCACTGCCAATGGTTCTTTTGTTTCCAACTCTTTTTTTGCCGCCTGATAGGAGCTTTCCGCCAACCCGCGCACCACTGCATCAAACAAACCAATCTCACCTGACTTGACTGCAGTCTTGGGCTGTTCTGTCTGCTGAGAATAAATATTGATATAATCTGTACACTGGCTGTCACTGCCATTTAAGGCACAATAAGCATGGTATGCCGCCATCATCGCCTCACTGTTGGGATTGATGATTCCTGCACTCAATCCCTGTGCCAATGCCATCGTAAAAAATGCAGTATTGACGCGCTCCCGCTGTGGTAATCCAAAGGAAATATTAGACACACCTAATGTAGTGTGTACCCCCAGTACATGCCGCACATGATAGAGCGCATCCAGGGTAATTTTAGCATTTTCCTGTCCAGTGCTTATTGTCATCGTCAAAGTATCAATCAGTAGATCCTTTTTGGCAATGCCATATCTTGTCGCCTCTGCAATCATCTTTTCTGCAATTTTAATCCTGCCTTCTGCCGTATCTGGTATTCCATGTTCATCCAATGTCAGACAAACCACCATCGCGCCATATTTAGCCGCCAATGGAAATACAGCATCCATTGATTCTTGTTTGCCATTGACAGAATTCAACAGCGGCTTGCCGTTATAAAGCCGCAATGCCACCTCCATTGCCGTAGAATCTGAGGTATCAATCTGCAATGGCAGATCGGTAATACCCTGCAGCCCTGTGACCACAGAACGCATCATTTCTACTTCATCTATCTCCGGCAGACCGACATTGACATCCAAAATATGTGCGCCTTTATCCTGCTGTGTCAGCGCTTCTTTATAAATATATTCCAGATCATTGTCCCTAAGTGCCTGTTTAAAGCGGGATTTTCCTGTGGGGTTAATCCGTTCACCAATGATCTTTGGACGCTGATTTAGCACCACCGCATGGGTATAAGAAGACACCACAGAACGATTCTTATCTGTCAGTTCCATAGGCAAAATATTCTTGCATTGCTCCACCAAGGCATGGATATGTGCCGGGGTAGTTCCACAGCATCCACCCATCACAGATACTCCATCCTGGGCAATCTCTTCCATAATGCCAGCAAATTCTTGTGGACTTACCTGGAAACAAGTACGGCCGTCTACGACCACCGGAAGTCCGGCATTGGGATTTACCACAATCGGCAATGATGTAACTTCCCTAAGCCTTGGCAAGAAAGTTTTCATCACGTCCGGCCCAAATCCACAGTTTAAACCTAAGGCATCTACCTTAAGCCCCTCGAGCATAGCGACGGCAGCCTCCATATCTGCACCTGTCAGAAGTTTTCCACACTCGTCAAACACCATTGTCACCACAATTGGCAGACTGGTGTTTTCCTTGGCGGCAAGCACAGCAGCCTTGATTTCATAGGTATCATTCATCGTCTCAATCAGACACAGATCTGCACCCGCCTGTTCTCCAGCGATACACATTGGCTTAAATGCTTCGTATGCCTCCTCAAACGGCAGTTCTCCCAATGGCTCCAACAGCTTTCCCAGAGAACCAATATCCAAAGCTATATATGCCTTCCGACCCGATTCTGCCACAGCTTGCTTTGCTACGGCGACCCCTTGAGTTGTCAATTCTTCGCAGGTATAATCTGTCCCCTTTACCTTAAATGGATTGGCGCCAAATGTATTTGCTTTAATGATATCACAGCCAGCATCCAAATATTGTCTGTGGATATCTAAAATCACCTCTTTTTTGGTAACATTCCAGATTTCTGGCAATTCTCCAGACGCAAGTCCCTGCTGCTGGAGCATAGTACCCATCGCCCCATCAAAAAATAACAATTCTCTTCCTAATCGCTCTCGAAATCCCATCTTTTACTCTCCTTCCTGCCGAAATTCACAATCTGTTTTCGCACAGAGGCTGCATTTTTTCATCTGGCAAGATTTCCATTCCTCTGTGGTAAGACCGATCACTGCTGTCACAGATTTTGAAGGCATCATCAGATTTCCCTCTGTCAAGGTCAATCCAATGCGCTTTTCGCATTCTAATATTTGAAATATATCTCTCTGATAATCCAGCGCAAAATCTCCATAACCAGGACTAAATCTTGGACGCAGATAATAGCCACGATTGTTCGCCTCTTGCCGAATGCTGTCTTCTATTTGATCTACATAACTTTCAATACCGGCTGCCCCTGCTGCTTGCACCATCGCCGCTTTCGCCATATTGGAAATGGAATATTTGCGAATCATTAAATCGGCGGCACGTCCAATCGTAGCCGCCAATAATACCGCACGCTCGCACCCCTTAAGATTTACTGCCAGATTGCGGCTATTAATCAAAAGTCCACCCAACTTGATCTGTGTACCTGACACTTCACAATCATATTCCCGATAAATACTTTTCGGACTGCTGGCAGCCTCAAGCTCTGTGGCAACCTCCTCCAACATTTGGGATGTCTTAGCATCCAATTCCTGCCCGCGATACCCTAAATAACGCAATGTCTCTTTTCTATCTACTCTCATACATTCTGCTCTCTTAGCTAGTTATCTATCGTTCATTGTACTTAGCAAATCTCTGACAAATTTTTCAGGATAGCGCCTGCCACATCCGGCTTATTCATGGTATAAATATGCACATGATTGACCCCATTGGCAATCAAATCTATAATCTGATCGGTAGCATAGGCGATTCCCGCCTGTTTTAAAGCCGCTGGATTCTGTGCAAACCGCTCCACGATAGCTCGAAAACGTTGTGGTAAAATACTTCCTGACAGAGAAGTAATACGCTTGATTTGTTTGGCATTCGTCACTGGCATAATCCCTGCAATCACTGGAACCTCAATATTCTTTTTTAAAGCCCTATACAGAAAATTATATAAGATATTATTGTCAAAAAACATCTGCGTCGTTAAAAATTCACACCCTGCCTCTACTTTGCGTTTTAAATTATCAATATCCGCCTCTACGGATTCTGCTTCTGGATGTCCTTCTGGATAACATGCCCCACCAATACAGAAATCGCCATAGGCTTTGATTTCCTCCATCAGTTCACTAGCATGATGATATTGATTGGGCAGGGGAAACTCTAAATCTTCTGGAATATCTCCCCTGAGTGCCAAAATATTTTCAATGTTTCTCTCTTTTAATTCTTCTAATACCTGATGAATTTTCTCTCTCCCTGAGGAAGCACAGGTCAAATGAGCCAATGCTGGCACACCATTTACATTTTGAACCTCATTAGCCATATCTACTGTATGTTCACTGATGCCGCCGCTGGCCCCATAGGTAACACTGATAAAGGCTGGTCCAAGTTCTGCCATCTCATGTACAAGCTCATGTGCTTTCTTGAGTTCAGAACCTTTCTTGGGCGGAAACAACTCACAACTGATTGTTACTTCTTTTGTCTTTAATAATTCTGATATTTTCATAAATCCCTCTGTCTCTTTCTCTGATTGCAAATCTCGTTTCTTTACTTCATTTAAACTTTTTAATATCTTTATCATTATAATAATTCAACGTATAAAAGTCAAATTTAAAAATGTAATGATGTATAGACCACACGAAAAAACAAATACTATTTGTGCAAATATTGATAATACAAGTCATGTTTAATCTTTGCCATTTGAAAAAAATTATTTCAGAGAAAAGAGGTATTTTATGAATAGTGAAAATAAAAAAAATGAAAACCATCCAGTCCCAGATCTCACCGATAACTACGATTATCTGAAAGCAAGCTCTGTTATGGACTGTACAGGAGCTGTCCCGAGGCCACCACAGAACAGTGCTGAACTGGATTCCTATCTTGATGTCTATAATTTTCTTCCCCAGAGTGCCTTTGTGGAACCCAGTCCCTTGGAGATTGATATGCTCAGTGGCGAAAAAACACAACACAAGACGAAATAGGAAATGGAACAAAGAATCCTGTTTTATAGGATTGTCCGCCGCAGGGCGATCATTGTTTTTTATCCGATAGGATAAAAAAGGATGTCAAAGGCTTGTATTCTTTTGCCTTTGACATCCTTTTTTCTGATTTAAAATCTTCCTAAATCGTATAATCAAACTGTGAGCCTACCCAGGATTCTTCTTTGGTCTGTACCATATCACTTCGTCCCATCGCCACAGTCTCATTAATCTTTTGCAGCAATTCATCCCACGAAGAAGCTTCTACCATGACCTCTGAACCGGAATGCTTCTCTTTTATCTTTTCTTGCATCTCCTCCTTTTGTTCTTTCTTTTCCGCTTTCTTCTTTTCCTCTGCCTTCTGCTCACGCTTGTTCTGAATTCGGTCTCTCTGTGCAGCCAGAGATTTATCAACCACTGCAAAGAAGGATGCATTTCCATAGTCATCAAACTTCATACCGAAGGTTTTCACACTGTTGGCATTGCTGCCCAAGCTTGCTTTCATTTGCGCAAACTGTCCAGTTGCATTGTTTAATATACCCTCATATTTCTTGCGGTATGCCTCATCCTCAGCCATCTTCTCAATCTTCTCTTCATCAATCAGAACCACCAATTTATTGCTGGCATACTTAGAGGCATTTGCCTCCGCCTCTGCCTTCTTGTCCGCACTGACCAGAATAAAGTCCATATTGCCATATTTCTTCCTCAGTTGGTCATAGTATTTCTGCGCCTTCTCACTTAACTGAGGATTTCCAATCTCTTTCTGTCCATAAGGTTTGTTCGTCTTTCCAGTGGATTTTGTCTTTTCGCTCGATGCACTCTGGGCTGCTGTTGTTGCCTGGGCCGCATATGCATTTCCAATTCCATTTGTATTCATCTTGTCTCCTCCTTGACTCTAAAACAACATATCGTTCTATTACTTATATCGGTAGATTCTTGAAAATGGTTATGGCTATTTCAAAATCTGCCCGTTTTAAAATACAGAAAATATGTCTTCCATCTCCTGATCACTGAGAATACAAAGATGTGCCAAACGGTTGCGGGCCTCCCGAAACATTTTCAACTTATGGTAATCTTCACTTGAGATATGAAGTTTTTCATTACAGGCCATAAAATACAAAGTTCCAACTTCCACCTCATCCGCCTCTGTAAATTCCTCGCCATATGCATAAGGGATTGGGAGCTGCCTTCCAATCTGCTCTTTGTACTTGTCAACAAAATGGCCCCGAAACTCCTCAATCAAGGGAAAAATAATCTTAATCTGTGCTTTCCAAATCTGTTTTTTCACTTCCTCCTCACGGAACTGATTCTCAAATGATTCCCCATTGCTGCGGCAGCCTTGCTCTGTAATTCTTTGCAATATGACATAAGGTTCGCTTAAAAATTCTCGGTATTTCCGAATACACTGGGCAGCCAGTTCCATATCCCTTCCGGCAACATTAGACACCAATTCCACTAAATACTCTTTGGAAATCGCTGATTTTTTGATGGAGGAGGCAGCAAGCATATTGAAAACAATACTATCATAATGACTAATTTCTTTCTGAAAGGAAAGCATATGAACTCCTTTTTTTGCCGACAAAGCCATCTGCTCTCTCAATTCCAGAATAAAAATCCCCCCTGCTTTGCGCTCTTTTTTACAAGCTGCCGCATATGCTGAGACAAATTCTATCCAGGCACTGTAATTTTGCTTAGCCAAATCAGACACCCATACAATTCTGTGATTGAGCACAATGTCACCACACTTAGCCAAAAAATCGGCATAACCAACCGCTGGACGGTATTCTGATTGTTTCTCTCTGTCGCAGAAAGCTTCAAACACACACTTCCCCGGCTCCTGTCCAGAATCCTGAAGAGATACCAGATTCCGATCAGAACTTCTCCTGCGGATTGCATCTTCCGTCAACTCCCTCATCGTATCATACCAGGGAATATCTCTGGGTAATTCCACAGCCAGATGCTTTTCATTCAACACGGATTCCACAATCTTTCGGATAAATTGCACTGCATTTGTGACCTGCCCCCACCATATTTTATCCATTGCTCTCCTCCATATATTTCATCAGCTTGTCATCTACTTCTTTATGAGAACCCATCATCTGATGAAAACGATATTGATTAAACAGATATTTCTGATCAGAAGTCTTGCGCAACACATTCAATTCACACAATTCTTCCATCAATGCTGTCAACTTATCCAGACTCAGTTCCTCAATTTTAGAGATTTCATAGATTTCCCCTTCCTCTTGAACCTCTCTTGGTGTATAACCACCTGTATCACCTTTTTCATGGTATAAATTGGAGATCAGCAAAGCAATGATATGGTAATAATTATCATCATCCAGTCTTAAAGTAATATCGAACTTTTCTTGAATCTGTTCCATAAATCCTTTATCAGCCAGTACTTTCTTAATATGGCTTTCCTGCACTTCGTAGGGAGGCGTATCTGATTCGCTGTAACCAGCATAATCTCCCTTTCGCATTGCCTCCAGCAATTTTGCACAGTAGAGCTGAATCAACCCTGGAAAATAATTGGCGCTGGCAAAGATTAGAGAGATCAAGGATTCTTTGTCCTCCTGAAAACGCAGACCAAGATAATACAGTGGAATTTCTAACAGCTCCCTGGCCTCATTTACCTGGAATGGTTTCACGGTCATAGAAGCAAGTTGTGTCAACACACTATTATTTCCCAATGCCTTTTCCCGATTAAAACGAATAATATTTCTAAGACCTGCTATCACAAACTTAAATCGGTCAATACCAATTCCCTGCAGATCCTTAAGAGCATCAAACGGATGATAATCCACTTCCTCACAGCTCTCAATAAATGCATCTGCCTCATCCAAAAGAAGCAGCAAATAGGGAATGTTTTCCTCGATTCCTAAAAGCAGTCTTCTTTTAATCACTTTTACAAGCTCGTCCCAATCTCCTGTCTCTGGATCCCGTTTTAAAATCCCTGCTAAATATAAGGCCTCTCCAACGGCTCTGGCCGTTTTCTTATAGTCCATATTTTTAATGACCACCAGCACTGCACGGTCCCCATTTTCATTGTGGTCAATATCATTCTTTGCCATCCGCAGCAAGGCAGATTTTCCCAACTGCCGTCCGCCGTATACGATATTGACCCCGCCAGGCGCCTCAATCTCTCTCAATTCATCTTTGCGGCCCATAAATATTTCTGGCGGCATCTCATTAGAGGAATCCCAAATATAAGGCTGATAGTAAGTAAATGGCATCATAATACACATCAACATTTTATTGATATACTCTTCATTGTAATGATTGACTAAAAACGCCAGCAGTACTCTGTCAACAATGCCAAAGATCTTATCTGGCACGTCTGATTTTACCTTGCGCGCCAACATTCTTCTGTCTTGGATAGATAAAGCGCCATCCAAAAAGATCATGGTATTTTTGGCATTTCCTAACTCCTTCATCACCTCAATGATACGATTGGCATCATATTTTCCATACAGACATACCACACGGAACCCACATTCTGCCGCCCTTGAGCCCAGTGCTGCAATCGGATGTTTAAAATTAGCCTTCCTGCCATTCTTAGGCTTTGTAAGCATGACATTATAATTTTCATACTTGCCGATCTTTTCTTGTTCCTTGACTGTCTCCACAGTAAACCCCAATGCCTGCAGCAAATTTTTTACTCGTTCCGCATTCTGTCCGCTGACAATCCAGCTATCAATTAACCGCTGTGCTCCTCTTCCCTCTTTGTTGCGGATTTGGCTGGGCAGCAATTTGCTGACACTGCGGCTATTATCAACCACAGTTCTGCGATAATATTCATATTCCTTCATAAATTCACTGAGGTAATCGGTCTCAAAAATTTCCAGCTCTCCTTCTGTCTCGCCATCCTTTAATCTGGACAGAAGATCTTCTGCAACGGTATAATTTTGGTTCTCCAGCATTTTTTGAATTTTATCAAGTCTCTTTACGGTATCTTCATTGACTGCCTCGGCCTGTAAATTTTTGTGATACAAAGCCAGCTCTCTTCTTAATGGCTCTTCTCTGACTTTGGCATCCTTCTTAATTTGAGACATATACGCCTCTGTTATTTTCTTAAAGAAACCATAATTATCTGTGGAATTCGCATATTCATAGAATCTATTTACAATCTGTAAAATCTTCTCTTTTTTGTTTTCCTGTGAATTGTCAATCTGGCCATAACTCTGCGCCAATTCCAAATTCTCCACAAACTCATTTTTAGTCTGCTCTGCCCCACGCTTTGCATAACTAATGCTCTCTTCCAGATCATAATGCTCTTCCAGTACAGCATGTCCTGTTGTGTCTACAAAATATTGGTCAATCAGCCTTGCACAACCGTAATCATCCCCTGCATTTTTAAAAATATCATACAAACGATCTTCTAAGCTGCCAAGATTGCGTTTGGAATGATGAAAAATCCTCGCCGCAATCTCCAGTTCTGGGATATCCTGCAAATCCCCATCTAAAATCGGCAGATAATTGCCATCCAATAAAACAAGATCGGATTTCAGGAAATCCATGTAGAAATACTTCTGCTGCATCTCATTATAACTTCCGTCCAGCCGTGCCTTTAACTCATTTAAGGTATCTACCAAAATCCGTATGCCAGCCTTTTCCTCCACACTTTCTGCTGTTGCAGCTTTATTCTCAAATTCCGAAGCCATAACAGCAATATCATGAATTCGCTTATCTTTGATCTGTTTGTATTTTTCAAAACCTGCATCTTCTCCTGCGCTTTTAAAACGCTCCATATATTTGACCCATTCACACATAATGGAGACCGCTTTCAACAGAGAATTATAAAGATTATGTCTCAGTCTGCTCATCAGATCGGATGTTTTTTTGGTGACATTCATCTTATCTCTGGCCTTGTCCCAATTGGTATCAATATAGGTATTCATTTTCTCCCGATCAATATTGACAGCATCCACAGGACTTTTTTCTTTCATAAAATATTCTGCCAGATACTCCTTCATCAGATCTAAAACACCATCGTCGCCATCTATAATATATTTCAGATAGATGGCAATCTCACTGACACGAGAGAAAATAATATTGCGTGTTTCCAGATAACGCCGGTTGCTGACCTGTTCTGTTACATGGCCTAAAATATTGACCTCATAAAATCCTTCCGCCTCTTTGCGAATCCTAGAAATATTGTGCTCCAAAAAGATCTTATCCTTCATCCGGTAATCTGCATATACATCAATTCCCTTGCGCTCCTGTTCCTTAAATTCCATTAAGAAATACAGGAAATGGCCCAATTCTGGAGCTGCAGATACTTCTGGCAAATTTTTAATATTTTCATACAGCGATTTCATGGAATAATCATATTCCGCATGGTTGTAAAAAAATGTGCGCAAAGCTGCTGAAATCATCAAATAATCTGAGAACACATTTCTCTGATCTAAAAATATATCAAAAATTTCACCGGAACTGTAACTGCATGACTGAAACGGCTCATTTACTGCATATGCCAGTTTCTCATAAACAGTATCAATCTCGTCATACATCTCACTATTTGCCTTTAAATACGCAACTGCACAGTATGTCCTGCCAGAGACAATCATTTGATATGCCTGCTGCAGTACATTTTCCAGGCCAGACGCAGGCAATAAAATCTGTTCTTCCTGCTGTTTTGTGGATTCTTCCGCGATTTCTGCCTCAAACATATCTTCTGTCTCTTTGGTTGCTTCTTCTGTGATAGTGGTCGTTTGCGTGGCTTCTTCAGCAATAATATTTGTCTCTGCCTCAGAGATAAGGTCTGTTTCTGCGGCTTCTTTCTCGGTCTCTGACTCAGCGATAACCTCTGTTTTTGTGGTTTCTTTCTCGGCCTCTGACTCAGCGATAACCTCTGTTTTTGTGGTTTTTTTCTCGGCTTCCGTATCAGAAATAATGTTTGTCTGCACATGTTCTTCTTCCGCGACAGCCTCAGTCTCTGAAATTTCTTCTTCAACAATAACTTCTGTTTCGGTCTCAAAGATAAGATCTTTTTCTTTGGTTTTTGTCTCAGCTTCTTCCTCAGCGATAACCTCTGTTTCGGTCTCTGGCAACTGCTCTGTGTCCTCCCCCTCAGACAAGTCTTGATTCTCTTCCTGCTCCTGCCAGATATCACTGGCATCTACTTCTGTTCCATCTTTTTCCGCAAAAAAGCAATCTTCCTTCAGTGCATATGCATATTTTTCTTCAGGCAAAAATTGATCATATCGTTTTCCAAAAATCTGTGCCAGAGCCAACGCCTGCTCTCTCTCCATACCAACAAAGATAACATGTGATATCTTTTGCATTTCTTCCAGAGTTTCTTTCAATTTTTTATCAAATTCCTCGCATTGCTGCTGTTTTCCCCAGAAACATCCTACAAGCAACTCTGTCTCTTGTTCCAACTCAGTGTTACAAAGAATAAATGCCTCGTCAAATAAAGTTTTG
This sequence comes from Lachnospiraceae bacterium, assembly GCA_910575005.1. Classification (GTDB taxonomy): domain Bacteria; phylum Bacillota; class Clostridia; order Lachnospirales; family Lachnospiraceae; genus Petralouisia. Next base: position 58,483 of record CAJTCL010000007.1, read on the forward strand.
TCAATTGAAAAGTCTTTATGACTTGTCATATGTAAATCTTTCTCTAATATTTTTGCATAGGCAATGCGGGAGACAACAGCGGCCGCAGATTCTCCAACCATATCATAACCAGATTCAAATTCTGTACGTCTCACGCCTAAATAGGAACACGCCTCCTTAGAGGTAAAAGCATGGCTTGCCTTCTTGGTAATACAATAAAAGGAACCTATTCCATTGATTGTATACTTTCTCAGATATCCTTTTTTTACAAGATGCTGGAATGCATATTGAACAATTCCTCTTTCTTCGGAAAGGTCATCTTCTCGTAAAATATCGTCTATAGTGACTGCCGCACGTTTTCTAATAATCACCAAAACGCGCTTTTCCATTAAAGTATATCCACCCCTAAGGTCACTCTTAAAACTGTTCACTCCAAATTTCTTATCTTCGCGATCCCCTTTTTCAATTTTTACCTTGCCAAATTCATAAGTTTCTGGTAAAATCGCCCCCGCCTCAACAAGCGTCTCGGCAAGTGTCATCTCCTGTTCAAAAGATTGTTTTGTTGTTTTCTCATTCTCTGCCTGTTTTGTCTCCTGCTTTTCGTAAAACTCTTGTTCTGTTATCGGTTCTTCTTCCTGCTTTTCTTGAAACTGTGTTTTTGCCGCTTCTTCTGGTTGTTCCTGTGTTTCTTTTTCGCCTTCTGCCTCTTTTGGCAATCCCTCCTCGGAGCTTTCTGTGTCTTGCACCACGCTCATACTTTCCAAATCCTCTGCTGCCAGTTCTTGCCCCGATTCCTCATCCTCTCCCGTTTCAGATTCTTTCTCAAGATTCACGCTGTTCTTACAAAATGCAGCTCCAATCAACCCATCTCCAAAATATGTGCGCAAATTGATAATGGCCTCCACAATTGCCGCTGGTTCCAAAAGTTTCTTGTCCTTAAATACCTCTATAAAATCAACATATGGCTTTATCTTTAATAATTCTTCTTCTCCATCCTCTGACACCGGAAGTATTCCCATTAACTTGACTTGTTCACCTACCAAAAGCTCTTCTATATCCTCTTCCTGCGCATGAAGTTTTAAGAACAATTCCGCTGTGGCGATAATTTCTTCCCGCCGAATCTGTTCTTCCTTTTCGTGCAAAAGATACTCAAAATTCTCAATCTCCACAAATTCAAATGGATTTTCACTTAAACTTTCATATTGTTTCCGACAGTTCTCATTTGCCCTCTGCAGTTTTTCCAAAAATGTAATCACATTCTTGCTTATTTCCTGAGGTATAAACTTCCCCTGTTCAATACAAGACGAAATATGTACAATATCATTTTCAACCTGCGCCATATTACTCTTAATCTCAGATAAATCTATCTTGACAGATTCTAGTATTTTCTTTTTATCCACAGTATCTCCTCCCATCCTCATTTATTTTTCTGAATAGTTATGTTATAGAATATGCGCTCTGCGGCGCAAAGAATGTCTGTGGACATTATATCATAAACCTTGCCGTTTTCAAACCCTTTGCCAACTCTGATTTTAAGTTTAGTTTTTTAAACTGTGGTTTGCATCCCGTCAAGTAGATAAGTGGTCTGTGGTTTGCATAATAATCCATATATTCCATGATTGCTTGTACCAATTCTTCTCTTGTGTGAAATTTGTGTTTGTAATACATTTCCCGCTTTAAAATTCCCCAAACTCCTTCCATTGGACCGTTATCTATGCTCTGAATCCATATGCTCCGTCAAGAATATTCAGATAGTATTTTAGCCTTTTCTTCGTATGAATACTTATGCTTAAATGCCATAAAAGATGCTCCCTCCTAAATAACAAGTTTTTATTATTTCACTTGTCTACCTAGAAGGGAGCATATCATTTGTTATATTATTTCCCATAAAATTAAGAACAATTATTGCAGGATCTTTCTACACTTCGTTTTGGTCGTTGCCTAATAAGTGCCACTAGCACCTAGCAACCACCGCAGGCAGCAAATCGCGCAAAGCAGAATTTCTTAAATATAAATTCTGCTTTGCAAGTTATTTTACAAATCACTCAACAACAGAATAAATTATACCCCAGCAACAGCAAGACAAATATAATCAAAATTCCAAGCGCCTCATTGGGAAGAAAGATCATAATTGCCATTCCCACCGCAATCCAAAACAGAATAAACCCAATTAACCTTTTCATGCCATCACCAGAAAACAGAGCATATATTACTACTAATATATGCTCTGCTGTTATTTATCATACATATTATTTTATGCTTGAAGACAATAAAATAAGTTTTAACTATTACTCTTCTTCTGTGGAAACATTTAACTGCTCCGCAAGCTCTTGTGCTGCTTCCTTCTTAGCAGATTCATCTGTCGCAGCCTGTTGTTTGGATGAATTTTTATTCGTAAATTTATTCACAAAGTCTGGCACCATATCCAAAATTTTCGTGATACTATCCTGATTTTTGATATTTACCAGCTTTGTACAACCATTCTGTATTACAAGCACTGCACTCGGTGTTACCTTGCCTCCCATGCCTCCAGCCGCATTGTTTTTCTTGTCCTGGCAGAATGCACCAGCTCCAACACCAAAAGAAACCTCGATCAAAGGGAGAATAATTGTATCTCCAATGTGTACTGCTTCTCCCACCACAGTTTTTGTGGTAATAAAACTGTCCATTCCTTTAAATAAAGACTGAACGGTGGTATTAAAATTATTTTCCTGCATAATCAAACCTCCTGTTATCTTCTAACCTGTGTTATAAATGTTCGTATATTTTTATCTTTGATTAACCGGAACAATGACAATAAAAAGTGCCAACACCGGATATGTCCTTTGATATCCAATTCACCCTTTATATAAAAAATATCTGACTGGAAATCTGGAATCAAATTAATTTTATATCTAGTCCAAAAAGGAAACAAACTTAAGATACCCAAAATCTGCCCTGTTCTGGCAGGATCTTTCATGCCGAAAGAAATCTCACCATAAGCCTTTCGCGGAACAAAATGACCAATAATCAGCTTAAATTCCTGAAGTACATGGAACAAGGCACTCTTATTAGTTTCTTCCAAAATGATATTTTTTATGTTGCAAAACTGTTCTTTTATCGTTGTCTGCTTATGATAAAGCTCTGTTATGTGCTGCCGAATTACCGAGACTAAATTTTGAATCCCCTGCCATAATTCTCGAAACCCTTTTCTCTTCTGAGACCGTTTTTTGTCTGAGCGCTTTTTGACAGTTGTTCTTTTCTTTTTTAAATCTTTGGATTCGGTATTCTGATCAATGGATTGCTCTGATCTCTCCACCTCTTCCATTGACTCCTCTGCCTCATCCAAATCCCCGACCTGTATCGAAATATCCTCCATTAACTGTCCTTGTCCATCTGGCAATTCCAATGCTGGAGATAACTTTTCTTGTTTGTGTTTGGAAATCTTCTTTCGCTTTTTTATCTTTTTGGGTTTTTTCTCCCCTCCAAGCTGTACTGGAATTCCCAAGATATGCACCCTAAATGCAGTCTGTTTCCCATATTGAATTCGCAAATCAATGAAATGCCAGCACCAATGGAATACCGCCATCCCTGCAATCTCTTCTTGCATTTCAAGATGAGCACGATAACGGATCGGAACCACCATCACCGCAAAGACAAGCAACAGAATAAGCGCCAACAAAACACCAATAATTTTTAATATCAACAACAGAATTCCCATAAACAATTTCTCCTGGAATTTTTTCTGTATTGCTCCAGAAAATAATCCCTGATATACAAATTTCCGGTTTTCTGGAATACCTCTATCACAATCTTTGCTGCCAGTTCCACAGCGTTGTCATATCCTTTCTCTACCCCCACGATCAGCATATCCTGTTTGGGATAATTTCTCTGCATCAATTCCCAGGAAGGAATAATATCCAATAAATTCCTAGGATTACTACTCAACGCAATTACATAAACCTCAAACTGGCCTGCATTGTGAAGAATTTTCCATTTTATTTTTTGTTTTTTTTCTACAATACCCTTACCAGCGTAAAAATCTTTCAACCAGACCATATCAATCCTCATTTCTTGAAAGGGAAAAGGTGCCCGTTTCTCGTGAGCACCTTTTCTCTATAAACAGCGAAGCTGTAAATCGTAATTGATGATTGCTACTCTCCCTGTCACAGTAAAAAGTAAAATAACATCAGTAATACTTTCTGCTGCCCCAAAGATTACTCTTTTTTAAATCAAGATATTCATTATATGCTTTTTCCAGTATCTGTTTCTCATTTGCAAAACGCAGTAAATGATATGCCTCATGGAATTTATAATATCCTGAATCAACAAAATATTCTTCCCGTTGTGGTTTGCTGTAATAGCTGTCTGCCATCATAAGATACCAATGGACATCCTTTTCCACTGTATCATCTGGGACAGTAAAGGTATACTGGCTCTTCCCCACATACTTAATGATCGAGGCATCTACCCCGGTCTCCTCCAGAACTTCCCTTGCTGCTGTCTCTCTGTATTCCTCACCTGGCTCTACCGTTCCCTTGGGGAGCACCCAGCCCTCATATTTATTTTTATAATTCTTGTATAAGAGCAAAATCTTCCCGCGAAATATTACCACACCACCACAACTCGTTGCTTCAATCATTGCAATACCTCCTGATGTGGTCTATTGACTTTAGAAACAGTATACCCCTTTTTGTGGTTTCTTGCAACATATTTATGAAAATCAGTTCTTATCCCATTTTATTGGGCAAAATAGACATCGAACAACTGCTTGGCAATTGGCACAGCCGTTGTGCTTCCAGCGCCTCCATTCTCCACAATAACGGTCACAGCAATTGTCCCTTTCTCCTCTGTGGAAGCATAGCCAGTAAACCAGGCATGACTCTCACTCTTATTGTTGCTAAACTCCGCAGAACCAGTTTTTCCGGCTGCTTGATAAACCTGTCCGCTCAATTTGGAACCAGTTCCTTCACTGACAACCAAAGACATTAACTCCTGCAGTTTTCCCACTTCATCCGCAGACAACAGAGAACCATAGGAAGCTGGCTTATAGTTTTTTACCATAACCCCCTTATAATTTTCTGTATGGTCAATCACATAAGGCTTCATCAAAGTACCTTGGTTGGCAATTGCCGCAGTAATCATCGCCATATGAATCGGCGTTACCAAAGTCTCTCCTTGGCCAATTGCCATCTGCGTAACCTGATCTGTATTGGATTTCTGATCTAATACAAAACTGCTTTGCTTAAAAGGATAAGAAATCGGCAGATTCTTATGGAACATAAGATCATTGCACAGATTTGCAAATTTTCCCTTATCCAAAGTAAGACCAATATTGGCATAAGAAGTATTGCAGGACTTCGCAAAAGAATGAGCCAAATCCTCCGCCCCATGAACTGCATTTTGATAACAATGAATCTCCGTATTTTCCATAGTGATACTTCCTGTACATTCATAAGAATAATCCTGATAATTGGGATTTTCCCGCAGATACTCCAAGGTAGTGAGAATCTTAAATGTGGAACCCGGAGGGTACAAACCTTGCGTGACACGATTGACCAAAATCGAATTTTCGCTGTCTGTATTGGCGATAATACTGTCCCACTCTGCGGCTATGGTATTTGGATCAAAATCAGGCTTAGAAACCATAGTAAGTATTTTTCCAGTGGAAGGCTCTAAAACCACCACAGCGCCCCGACGATCTCCCAAAGCCTGATATGCTGTCTCCTGCAAGCTGTAATTCAAAGTTGTCACAATGTTGTCGCCCTGATTTTTGTGATTTTGAATACCATTAAATACCTGTTCCAGAAAAAATGCATGAGAGCGAAGCAAACTGAAATTTCCAAAAGATTCGATTCCAGACTTTCCATTACTGTCATAACCTACTGCATGGGCAAACATTCTCCCATAAGGATAATAACGTGTTTCACTGCCATCTTCTCCCACCACTGTCTGGGCTAACACTTTTTCATCTGCCGAGCGAATTTCGCCTCGAATCACATGTTCCGCAAAGGTATTCTGCCTGGTATTGTAGGGACTATTGATAAAATCCTCACTGCGAAAAATCTGAAAATAGGCAAAATATCCCATCATCATCATAAATACTCCCACAAACAGATAAGTAATAATGGCAAATTCTCGATTTTTTTCACGATTTGTCGAGGTTTTGGACCTTGGTTCCGTGGATGTTTTCTTCATTGGACGATCCCCCTCCTTTCCGTTTGGTTCCTTTTCGCTCAACATCGTTATTGTAATTATTTGAAACTGATTTCTTCTTTCTATTTGAGCCTGAGACAGATTCCACTTCTGTGCGCTCCCGCAGTACATACAACCCCTGAATGATAGCAAAAATAATCAATGTGCTGAGAAGAGAACTGCCGCCATAACTAACCAGAGGTAATGTTACACCAGTAGAAGGAATAAATTTGATATCTCCTCCGATTGAAAGAAGCACCTGAAACCCATAAATAGTTCCCAGTCCCAAAGCTACCAGCTTATAGAAAAAATCTTTCATCTGCATAGCAATATTTAAAAACATCAGAAAGCAGCTGACACAGACTAAAATCAAACATATGGCAAAAATCCCCCCTAATTCCTCTGCCACTGCTGAAAAAATAAAATCTTGTTTCACTTCTGGAATCTTATATGGCATTCCCTGATTTAAACCCATGCCAAACCAACCACCAGTACCAATCGCAAACAACGAATTAGAAACCTGATTCCCAGCATTTTCAAATACCGCCAGCGGATCCTGCCAAGCGACCACGCGCACACGCACATGACTAAACAGAAAATAGGCTGCCACTGAAGCTATTGCACCACACACAAGACCACCTGCAAAATAATAAAGTTTTCTCGTGGCCACATAGAGCATCACCATATAGGCAATAAAAAATATCAATCCAGCTCCCAAATCTCGGGATATGACCAGGATAATTACATGAAGTGCCGCCAAAATGGTTGCTTTTATGACTTGTATAAACTCTGTAGACTCATAAAACATGGAGGCGACGAAAAATACAAAAATAATCTTAATAAATTCTGAGGGTTGTACCGTAATTCCGGCCACAGAAAATGAAAGTTTTGCTCCATGTGACACTGCCCCAAGTACAGCAACAACTCCGAGCATGGTAACACCAGCCAGCGCATACAGCCAGGTCAAACTGCGAAAAAATTTCCAACGGCTGATAAAAAATGGAATTAGAAACGTCACAACAATAGAGATCACCGCAATCTGAAATTGTTTGATAGCATGTTCATAGGAGAGACGTGTCAGCACCACAAAACCGATACACATCAACATACACATATTGTTGACCACAAGCCTGGAAACACGTTTATAGAAAATACCATAACAGAGCTGTATCGCTGCAAAAAATACAACCTGCATCAAGTAAAATTTCAACAGCTTGACCTCCCGCACTGACAAAAAAAGAACCGCATATGCATTTAAATGAAATAAATACATATATACCACCTGGCTTCTAAATTTCTCTGCCTGCTCCTCCTTGTCTATGCTGCGCTTTAATGCTGAAAAACACTGATAGGTATACAGCGCAAACAGGATAATCATTGTGTATTTGGATAATTCAGTAATTAAATGCACCATACTACTCGACTCCTCGTTTCAAATGCCCGTTGGTAAAATCCGACAGATAATTGTCTCTGTCCACTCTTCCTGTGGCAACTGCCTGTCTGTAAAATTCAAAAATCTTCTCTATTTGCCTCTGATTTTCCATTGTAAAGGAAATTCGCACTGCTGCCGGCTCTATCGTCCTGATTGTGGAAAACTGATGGAACAAAGACAACGGACTAATATTATACAAGATGTTATAACAATCTTCACAATGATTCTTGACGGGAAACAACTTGCCATAACGGTCTTTTAAGTAAAAAATTTGTGCTTTTTTGTCACATCCCGCCGTATTTTTATATAGGCACTGGGCACTGATCATCAAAGGCTGATAGCCATAGATCATCAGTTCTCCTCTGGTACAATCCAACGCTCTTAATTCCTTAGCATTCAGCTCTACTGGCAAGGTATAATACTCTAAAGAAAGCTTGTGAAGCCCATATATTCCTTGATTGGAATATCCATACAGACCATAATCTCCCTGTATTTTAAATGGCTCTACCCCTTGCTCTCGCAAAAAAGAAAGTTCTTCCAAATTTCGGATTAGATATCCATCTACCCCTGCCTTCTCAATCTTAGACCAATGGTGTTCATACCATTGTGCAGTTTTCATACGAAATACATATGGCAAAGCGAGATAACATTTCTTGCCAACTCTTTTTGCCTGATCTGCCATTTCTTTTAATTGTTGTGTCAATTGCTGCCGTTCCAATGCAAAGGCCTCTAGATATACCCGCTCTGCCTCTGGTTGTTTTAATACTGCCTGAAACTGTTCTAATGTCTCGGTCAGCACTGACAAACGCATCTTTGTGTGAGTAGAACTTTCTCTATGCATCTGCTTACTGGTCTTCGTATAGATTTGAGAAAGGGATTTCCTGCGATATGGCTCCTGCAAAGTTTCTGTTAATTTTTCAATGCCTGCTCTTCTAAGCTGATTCAAAGCCCCTACTGTCATAAAAATGTTTCCCTCTATTTCCAGATTTAATTTTTCCCATTCAAAAGGTGTATTTCCTGTCTTATTCATCTTTTCTAGGATTGTTTCTCTGGATAAAGGCTGCTTTTGTGCCGCCTTTACGATATCTCCTCTCACTTCTGTCTGCACTTCTCTGCATTCTAACACAAGTATCGCCGGTTTTCCCTCAGAAAGCCTTAAGATTCCTTTTATTTTTTCTTTATTTTCTTTATTTTCTTTCTCCACATAGATATCTCTGATATGATTCTGCAGTTTCTCACTGCCTTTTTCGTGAGAGGGTTTTATAAAAGTAATCATATCCTTGCCATTGTGTTTTTGATAATACCCTTCTGTAAAACCACAGCGATTACCCAACTCTAACAAAGCTTTTTGATCCTCTCCTGTCACCTGATAAGGCCGTGTAGGATTTGCTTCATATTGATCAATATATTTACGATAAATACTAGTAACACCAGCCGCATACTCTGCCTGTTTCATCCTGCCCTCAATCTTAAAAGAATGAACACCACTTTTGATTAGTTCGGGAATCAGATCAATGGTAGACAGATCTTTCGGACTTAACATATATTGCCCCTTCTTCTTTCCAGCAGGCAGCGCCTTCTTATGGCTGTCAAACAGCTCATAGGGTAGACGGCAGGGCTGCGCGCATCTGCCCCGATTGCCGCTGCGCCCGCCAATCATACTGCTTAACAGACACTGACCAGAATAACAATAGCATAGCGCTCCGTGCACAAAGCTCTCAATTTCCACACCAGTAAGCTTATAAATGTGAGAAATCTCCTCCAAAGATAACTCTCTCGCCGCCACAATCCGGCTACAGCCTGCTTCTAATAGCAGCTTTGCACCATAAGCTCCAGTAATTGTCATCTGTGTGCTGGCATGTATGGCAAGATCTGGAAAAAAATCCCGAATCAATTGCATCACTCCCAGATCCTGTACAATCACTGCATCCAATCCAGCCTCATATAATGGACAAAGATCATCATAAAGTGATGCCACTTCCTGTTCTTTCAACAGAGTATTTACTGTAAGATAGAGTTTTTTTCCCTTGAAATGCACAAAATCAATAGCGGACAAAAGCTCCTCCTCTGTAAAATTTTGAGCATAAGCACGGGCACCAAACCTGGCTCCCGCAGCATACACCGCGTCTGCTCCCGCATTTATCACTGCCTTTAAAATATCAAATGAGCCGGCCGGTGCCAACAGCTCTGTTTTTCTTCCCAAACTGTCATCCTCCTGTTTGTTTTAATTTAGAAGGGTGACTCAACCATTACTTTTCTTGAGTCACCCTTTCATTATCACTGTTTTTTAGTGAATTCTTTTGTTTGTCGTCTGATGAAAACGATTTCTTCAATACTTCCTGCTTCTCATGTTCTAAATTTTGCTCTGATTCTTTCTCTTCCAAAGATTCATGTCCCGTAGCTGCTTGTCCCTTTACCTTGCCTAGCAGCGCATCCGCCAAAGAAGCTTCCAACTTTGCTTTGTTGAGCAATAATTCCTTATTCTCCTGTTCCAAATCATTGACATTTTTCTCACTGCTCTCTATGCGAATTTTTGCGGAAATCAAATCATGCTGCAGTTCATAAATTTCCCGTTCTTTCTCCCGAACTGCCTGTTCAAGTTTTTCCGCCTGTTCTTTGGCCTTAAAGTAATCATCCGCAATATTAAGCTCAAGTAATGTTGACTTCATATCTGCGTGTAAACGCCGAAATTGTTCCAATTCCTCAATCTCACTGAGCTTGCTATTGATATAACTTGCAACTTTCTGCAGATACTCCTCACTTTCATAACCGCTTAAAGTATAAATTTTACCGCCTATCAACACATCTGCGCTTGTCTTCAATGACATTTATTTAATCCTCCCTGATCAACACGCTCTTTTCATTTTGACTCCTATTATTTTAACACTGTGGTACAGCTTTGGCAATTCCAAAATGGCCGTAGGCAAAATCAGTAACTACCCTGCCCTTAGGGGTACGGTTGATAAAACCATTTTTTACTAAATATGGTTCATATACATCTTCAATTGTACCAGAATCCTCTCCAACTGCTGCCGCCAGAGTATCTAATCCCACTGGTCCGCCCTGAAATTTTTCAATCATAGTCATTAATATATTGCGGTCATTCTGATCTAGCCCAAATTTATCCACTTCCAGCAAATCCAGTGCAAATACAGCCACTTCCCTGGTAATCCTGCCATCATATTTAACCTGTGCAAAATCCCGCACACGCTTAAGCAGACGATTGGCCAGACGCGGCGTGCCTCTGGAACGCCTTGCAAGCTCAAATGCCCCTTCTGCGTCAATCTCAACCTGAAGTTTCTTAGCAGAATGCAGAATAATCGTTCTCAGTTCCTCAGGAGTATAAAACTCTAAATGTTGCACAACACCGAATCGATCTCTGAGTGGAGCCGACAGCAATCCTGCCCGTGTAGTTGCCCCCACCAAGGTAAAATGCGGCAAATCCAACCTAATTGAGCGCGCAGAAGCGCCTTTACCAATCATAATATCAATCACATAATCTTCCATTGCTGGGTACAGCACTTCCTCCACCTGACGATTGAGCCGATGAATTTCATCTACAAACAACAAATCTCCTTCCTGAAGACCGCTCAAGATTGCCGCCATCTCTCCTGGTTTGCCGATTGCAGGACCGGAAGTAATTTTCATATGTACTGCCATTTCATTGGCTATAATCCCTGCCAGAGTGGTTTTCCCCAGTCCAGGTGGTCCATAAAACAGCACATGATCCAGGGCTTCCCCTCTCTGTTTAGCCGCTTCAATATAAACCTTCAACGTTTTTTTGGCTTTTTCTTGTCCGATATATTCTTCGAGACGCTGCGGGCGAAGGCTGGTTTCAATTTTTAAGTCTTCCTCCTGAATCTGGGTGGAAATCACACGTTTTTCCATGAAAGCTGATCCTTTCTGATATTCTTCTATTCCGTAAGGTGTCTGTCATATTGTTCTATAAATTCATTTGCATTACTCTGACAGTTAAATACCGCATTAGAATAATAAAAATATGATACACCTCTCTATTCATGCATACACAGTATATACTCCATCCAAAGATAAGTCAACAACTCTGCACTAAGCGGGGAAATGCTGACTCTAGCAACGACAAATATATTACTATCAGAAATCTATTTTTTAATTACTCTGGAAAGTAAAATATTGTGATATTTAACACACAGAGTAATATTCCTCCATTTCAATATTTTTATCGTCCATTCCTTCACTTTCCATTACAATCCACAAGGCAGTTCCTTAATCATTTCCATATAAGGCAGTTCCCTGTAACCACATTTTTTATATACCTCAATGGCCCATGTATTTCCCCGCTCTACTTCCAATTTTAAAAGTACAGCTTTTCCCTGATATGTCTTCTCAAGATACCCAAAAAACTGTGTTCCAATTCCACCACCGCGATATTCTGGCTTCATATAAAGATCCTCAATCCAGATACAAATTCCGCCAAATTCTGTGGAAAAACTTTTGGCTAACATCGCATAACCAGCAATTCCGCCATGTGCCCGAAATACAAGCCCTTCCATATAAGGATTATCACTAGTACAGGCATCAATATCACGCCTCAATACTTCCTCCGATACATCATGTAAAATCGCTGGAGAATCATAAAAATCCCGCATCATCTCATATACTTCATTGGTATCTCTCTGTTCCATTTTCTTAATCGTGATCATTTTTGCTCCCTCCAATCCTATGGCTCAAATTCATGTTCATTTCCAGCTCCTTAAAATGCCATCTGCCTTAACGCTGCCTTTAATACCTCTTCCACCGTAACCCCCTCTGTAAATTCCACGCCATTTACCGCTTTCAATGCTTCTGTGGAAGAATAGCCCAAGGCTGTTAATGCCTGTATTGCCTCACTCTTAACACCAAAACCTGCTGCTTTTTCCTGGACATGTGCCATCTTAGCCTCAAATGCATCTTCCAGGTTTAACTTATCCTTTAATTCCAGGATTAACCTTTGCGCTGTCTTATTGCCAATGCCAGGGGCTTTGGCAATCGTCTTGGCATCCTCTCCCAACACGGCAAAACGCAGATCGTCTGGCGTCATCACACTTAAAATAGCAAGCGCACCCTTCGGCCCAATTCCACTGACACCTAGAAGAAGCTTGAAGATGTTCAAGTCATCTCTGGTAAGAAATCCATAGAGCTTCATTGCATCTTCTTTCACCAGAAGATAAGTATAAATCTTTACTGACTGCCCTGTCCCAGTAAAATTGTCGATCATACTGGCCGGAATATGAATTTGATAACCAATGTCATTGACTTCAAGTACAATGGTATCATCCAAAATCTCAACCAGTTCACCTTTCATATATGAATACATCCTGCCACCTTCTTATTTCGCCAATTCTCCATAAAAATAAAATCCTTTGCAAACCTGAAGCTTCACTTTCACAATCTTGCCTATCAAATCACTGGTTCCTTTAAAATGTACAATAAAGTTATTGCTCAGCCTTCCAGTCACCAAAGATTCCTCTTGTCTGTTTATCTCTTCCACCAGAACCTCTTCCACATTTCCTGTCAAAGCCTCTGCCCGCTTTGCTGCACCGCTCTGCACTTCCTTCAAAAGACGGTCAAATCGATCCTTTACCACATTCTCTGGTATCTGATCTTCTTTGCGTGCTGCTGGAGTTCCCGTCCGTTTGGAATAGACAAACGTAAATGCACTGTCATATCCTACTTGTTTGACCACATCCATAGTTTCCAGAAAATCTTCCTCCGTTTCCCCTGGAAAACCGACAATAATATCGGTAGTCAAAGCAATATCAGGAACAGCTTTGCGAATTCTATCCACCAGAGCAAGATACTGCTCTTTGTCGTAATGGCGATTCATCTCCTTTAAGATCCTGCTGCTGCCAGACTGCAGCGGCAAGTGCAGGTGTCTGCATATTTTTTTTGATTGACCCATCACTGCAATCAATTCATCCGAAAGATCCTTAGGATGGGAAGTCATAAAACGGATCCGCTTAATACCCTCCACCTTCTCCACTTCACGCAACAATTCTGCAAAGGTCACTGGCTCCTCAAGATTTTTCCCATAAGAATTGACATTTTGCCCAAGAAGCATCACTTCTACCACTCCGTCTGCTGCCAAACGTTCAATTTCTCTTAAAATATCCTCCGGTTTGCGGCTCCGTTCCCTTCCTCGTACATATGGAACAATACAGTAACTGCAGAAATTATTACAGCCAAACATAATATTAACTCCAGACTTAAAGGAATACTTTCGCTCTATTGGTAAATCCTCTACAATCATATCTGTATCTTTCCAGATATCCACTACCATACCGTCCTGCTCAAAAGAAGCTGCAATCAATTCTGCAAATTTATAAATATTATGTGTTCCAAACACCAAATCCACAAAACGGTAGCTTTTTTGTAATTTTTCAATAACCTCTTCTTCCTGCATCATGCAGCCGCAGAGAGCAATCTTCATCTGAGGGTGCTGCTTTTTGTAATTGTTAAGATAGCCCAGCCGTCCCCAAACCTTGTTATTGGCGTTTTCTCGTACTGTACAGGTATTGTATATCACAAAATCTGCCTCTTCGCTGTCCGCCTTTTCATAACCGATCATCTCCAAAATCCCTGTCAGTTTTTCTGAATCTCTAGCGTTCATCTGACAGCCAAATGTTTGAGTAAAAAAGCACGGACGACGGCCATTTGTATTTTCAAATTCACGAATCCATTTCTGACATTTTGCAATATAGTAATACTGTCTATCTGGCTCTTCTGTAGGCGCCTCTGAGTTTAAATCTATTTTATCTAAATCAATTTCATTATACATTATTTTTGATGTTTCCTCCCTAAATTTAATTTAAGAAGCAATTTATCTTACAACTTAAATGGAATACTGGTCTCTTTTTATGTTTATAATATAATTTCAATTTTTTCCTTCTCAGCTACTGTCTTAACCATTGCTTCTGGAACATCCAGCATCTCAACTACATGATTGATATGGTTATCTTTTTTTAAAGTTAGCAATCAATTGTTCCATTCCTTTTTCTATTCCTTTTTCCATTCCAAGTTTAACGATTGCCCCACTCAAATTACACATAAGACTCAGCCTCCTCTCCACATTGCCTCCATTGGAATACGATATTCTTCCTCCAATATCTTTTTACGTTCATCAAGAATTAAGCCTGGCAGCAATAATGTTTCTAATAATCGATGTAAATGATGTTCATCTGTTTGCCCAACCAGCTCTTTTGACAAACCCACAAATAGCAGTCTCAGGAGGTCATATTTTCCAAACTCACCATGTTTTCCGACCCTGTTATTTTGTATCATTCTATATTCTGTAATACTATTTTCAATGGGAAAAAATTCTTTGATTAAATTATACCACATCTATCTTCATTTTGTAACTATTACAAAATATATTCCAACTGACAATCGCATGGCTCCGCTTCTACAAGCTCCTGATTATATTCCTCTGCCTCCTTACAGCCCAGCGAATGGTAAAATGCCTGTGTCTCTTCGGCTGAATGAGCAGAAATATAAATCTTTTTGGCGCCTAGTTTTTTTGCCGCTGCTTTGGCACACACAAACAGCCCTTTTCCGATTCCCTCCCCTCTGCACTCACAAGACACATGGATACAAGATAATTGTACATACTGATCTTTCAGTCCAAAACACTGACTTTCCACAGAACAAAATCCACTTAACCTGCCCTGCACAAAGGCTCCAAAGACAAATCCTCCCGTGTTGACTGTATTTTTTAAACATTTAACCAAAAATTCATACTGTGCTTCACTCCAGTCATCAACAAAAGCAATATCCTTCAATATCCATCTTCCTTGTTCCTTGCGCCAGCAGCGCTTTACCTCCTGTCGACGATTAAAATGAGAAAAAAGCGCTCTGGTAATCTGAGATTCTGATAAAATCTGATATGCTGCCTCCATAAATTAACCTCCACAGCTTAAGGCCGTATCTGACCATTTCCATAAATAATATATTTTGTACTGGTAAGTTCTTTTAATCCCATAGGGCCTCTGGCATGAAGCTTTTGAGTGCTAATTCCAATTTCACCGCCAAAACCAAATTCAAATCCATCTGTAAACCTTGTAGATGCATTGACATAGACTGCCGCCGCATCAATCTGATCTAAAAACTTCTGTGAATTTTCATAATCTCTTGTGATAATTGCCTCAGAATGACCTGTATTATATTGGTTGATATGTGCAATGGCTTCCTCTATATTTGATACGGTCTTTATGGACAAAACATAGTCCAAATACTCTGTACCCCAATCTTTTTCTGTGGCTGCCACAATCTCAGGACATACACTGCAGCTTGCCTCATCTCCACGAAGCTCTACCTTTTTTTCTTTTAATTTTTCCACCAGCTTTGGCAGTAAAACATCTTTGACTTTTTCATGAATTACCAAGGATTCACAAGCATTGCAGACACCAATCCTCTGTGTCTTGGCGTTAAAAATAATCTCCACTGCCATATCCAGATCGGCTGATTCATCCACATAGATATGACAATTTCCCGTTCCCGTCTCAATCACCGGAACGGTTGCACGCTCCACCACGGTACGAATCAAACCTGCGCCACCTCTGGGAATCAGCACATCCACATAGCGGTTGAGACGCATAAACTCTTCTGCTGTCTGATGACTGGTATCTGTGATTAACTGAATCGCCTCTGCTGGAAGCTGACACTTAATCAACGCCTCCTGCAAAACTCTGGTAATTGCCTGGTTAGAGTGAATGGCATCCTTTCCTCCTCGAAGAATCACCACATTTCCAGCCTTAAAACACAGCCCAAAAGCATCTGCTGTCACATTGGGACGTGATTCATAGATAATACCAATTACCCCCAAAGGAACACGTTTCTGACCAATCATCAAGCCATTGGGACGCTGTTTCATAGACAGAACCTCACCGACTGGATCCTCCAATTCGGCCATCTGCTTCAATCCTTCCGCCATCTGCGCAATTCTTGTCTCTGTAAGCAACAGACGATCCACCAATGCTGGCGCCATCTGATTTTCTTTTGCCTGAGCGATATCCACAGCATTGGCCTCCAACAATATTTTCTTATTTGCCACCAAATCCTCTGCCGCTGTCACAAGCGCTTTATTTTTCTGGCTTGTGGACAATACCCGAAGTAATGCTTCCGCTGATTTTGCCTGTTTTCCAATTTTTTCTAATGTAAGATTTGACATATTTTGTACCAAGCCTCAAGCAAAAATGCTTGCATTTTCATTTGAGGCACAGACACAATAAGTGAAAGATATGTGTCTGCTTGTTATCCTTCCTTCTTTTTTTCTTTCACCATTTTCCTTCTATTACTTTCCTTTAAATAATGAGATAAATACCTTGTTCTGTTGCCACCGCATCCATAGTAATATCATACTGACTGGTGGGAACTTCGTCAATGATCTGCACAGTATAACAGATTCCAACTTTGATACATTCTGAATATCGTGCAAAATACTTGTCATAATAACCCTTTCCATAGCCCATACGCCTTCCCTGTGCATCAAAAGCGAGACCAGGAACCAGAACCAGAGGATCATTTTTGCAGATTTTCCGCTGTCCGATTGGTTCCATGACATGAAATGTTCCTTCTGTAAATTCTGTCAGGGAACGTACTTCATAAAAATCCATGTTCCTTCCATTTACCTTTGGAAAAGCGATCTGTTTACCCATCGACAATGCTTTTTTGGCTAAGAGCAGCATATTTGCCTCCGTATTCAGCGGATAATAGAAATAAATGGTATCTGCCTGCAAAAAGCAATCCTGATTTTGTAAATTCTCACAAATTTTTGCTGATAACTGTTGTATCTGTTTGGGGGACAAAAGATCTCTCTTTTGTTTTAGTACAGCTCGTATCTGCTGTTTGCTCTCCATAATATAAACATCTAATCCTTTCTCCTATACTTGCTATTCTTTTAGAAAAAATTACTGCTTTTACAATTTCCATTTCTATCAAACAACTCTGTTTGCATCGTATTCATCTCTATCTTTATCAAACAGCCCTGTTTCTGCAGCATCAATTTGCCTCTCTTTTCCCGAATTTTTCACCAAGATTTTCTGTCGTCCCATCTGGAGCCACCAGATCTATATTATCCAACTGCGCCCGCAAATTCCTGCGTATATTGGCAATATATTCCTTGCGCAGCAAATCTTGTTCTTTTTTCTCCTCCTCTGTCAAACCTTCTGCTTTCGATTTTCGTGCTAAAACATTGATACGGTCAATTTTTTCCTGATTCATATGCTCCTCCATTTCCTAAGTTTCTGATACTATTACTTAATATTTATAGTTTTATTCCATACGTTCCTCAATAAAATCTGCAATATAGAAATCCTCGTCATAATGTTCCTTAAATAAAGTCCCCCGAAATTTTCCCTCAAAAATTTCATGCAAGATCCCCACATCCTCTGCATTGACAATTACCATATCTGCACCAGATAAGGTGGCAATACGAGCAGCGGTCAACTTTGTCTCCATACCCCCAGTGCCCACATCACTGCCTGTGCTGCTCTTTGCCATTGCCAATATCTTAGGATCTAATTCTTCCACCACCTCTATCAGCTCTGCATCTGGATTTTTGTGCGGATCATCCGTAAATAATCCGTCAATATCTGAGAGAAGAATCAATAAATCTGCCCCTACTAAGGCAGCTACCATCGCCGAGAGGCTGTCATTATCCCCAAATCGTATCTCATAAGTAGATACTGTGTCGTTCTCATTTACAATTGGAATTACTCCCAACCGAAACAGCTCTTCAAACGTATTTTGTGCATTTTTACGGGAAACATTATCCTGCATCGTTCCCTTGGTCATCAAAACCTGTCCCACCTCCTGGTGATATTCCGCAAACATTTTTTGGTAGGTCAGCATCAATCTTGCCTGCCCCACCGCCGCACAAGCCTGCTTGGTGGCTATACTCTGCACACGTTCCTGAAATCCCAGCGCCTGGCGCCCCACCGCTATGGCTCCAGAACTTACCAGACAGACATCTATCCCTTGGTTGCGGATATCACAAAGTTCCCGCGCCAGCCTTTCAATCTTTGTAAAATTCAATTTTCCAGTGTTTTCATGGTGCAGAGAAGAAGAGCCAATCTTCACCACTACTCTTTTTTTATGTTTAAAATAATCCTTTGAATCCATTGAATAATTCCTCCACAATTTTTCTATGTGTCACCTTTCTCTTGTTCCTGTCATCTTAGCATTGGGGTAAATCTGCTCCATTTTCCGATCTGGAAATTGCTCGTCAATCCAACATTCTGCCTGATTTTTAGCTGGTATTCCCTGTGCCCGCTCACTATATCGTCCCAAAGCCAAGCCGGACACTATAATATTCCAGACCATAAAAACAAGAACTAGATAACTAATCCACGTCCCTGTAACTTTCGGTACTTTCTCAATCCATTTTGATATTCGAGGATAAAGAAGTTTCATCCACACCCAGGCAGCAATTCCCCAGAAAAAACAATACAACATATTGATACGCCCGCCAAGATTAAAAGGAATCTTACTGTAATCCCAAAATACTGTCCCAAATGCCAGTTCTGTAAATACACTGCAAATATACTCATATGCACCGCCAAGAAACGTCCCCGCCAGAAAAATATAGCGGTCCTCATGATTCCGATACCGGTACAACAGAACAGTCGCTCCTGCAACGCCAAATCCCCACACAAGACTGAACGGCCCATACACCACACTGCTGCGGCTCATCCAGCGCTCCAATACAATACGACAAAATACGGTCTCCACCAAATCTCCCAGAAAAGCCCCCAAAACAAAGATCCATAATACCTTATGAAAACTACATCCATAGGCAAATATTGCTTTCTGACAGGCAAGTTCGTGCCATTCTTGCTCCGTTTCAGGCTTTTTCAGACCTGGAAACGCGTGCTTGATTCTTCGCAACACTACTTTTACAATAAAACCTTGTAAAGAACGAGAAGCCTGGGTAAATCCTTCTGCAATCTCCTGGAATGCTGGATTTTGATTTTTTACTTTCAACAGTGCAGCCGCTGTGGTCACAGTATCTGCAGCAAGCACTACGATCAGAAAAATCATCAAAATCATTCCTGGAATCCCTGGTACTCTGCGTATTATACTTAAAAACAAAGGATTTATCAATGTTATTGCCAAAAATCCAAGGATTCCCCAGCAAAAAGAAACCGCCATGCAGATATAACCGCCTGCCTGAAACTTTCTACCGGAATAATCCCAGAGACGCAGATGAAATATTTTTTCTAAAGCCAATCCAGTCATAAGCTCTGTCACAGTACCTACAATCAGACATCCTAAAAACAAATAAAACCAGCTTTCCTTTAAGGAGTCCAAAAATACCAGCATAAACACCATAGAAAACCCGTAGACTGGACACAAAATCCCATTTAAAAATCCACGGTTGACAAATCTCTTTCTGCCCGCCGCTGCATAGACAACCTCCAAACACCATCCCAAGAAACTATACACAAAAAACAACCATATCAACTCATATGCAGTATATATCATCTTCTGTCCCTTTCATCAAAAAACCGCCCCTTCTCTGTGTCCATGAAACAATGTTCCAGACCACAGAGAAGAAACGGTTATTCACAAATTATATTAAATCGTCGCTTACACTGCCTTTGTAATGATCTTCTTCGGACATTTTTCCGCACAAGTACCACATCCAGTACATTTCTCATAATCAATATGAGCAATATTATCTGTAACAGTAACAGCATGTTCTGGACAGTTCTTCTCACAGAGGTGACAACCGATACATCCTACAGAACATGCAGCCATCACATCTTTTCCTTTATCCTTAGAATTACACTGTACTTTTTGCGGAGCACCATAGGGAACCAATTCAATCAGGTTCTTGGGACATGCAGCCACACATTTTCCACAGGCTTTACATGCATCTTTGTCTACCACCGCAATGCCATTGATAATATGTACCGCATCGAATGGGCAAGCCTTCACACAGCTACCATATCCCAGACAGCCATAATTACAAGCCTTTGGCCCGCCATTAGGGATAAAGGCCATTGCTGCACAGTCTTCCACGCCTGTGTATTCATAATCCTGTTTTGCTTTTTCACAATCTCCAGCACATTTGACAAACGCAACCTTTTTCTCGCCTTCCTCCGCAGACACACCCATAATCTCCCCAATCTGAGCTGCGATCGGCGCACCGCCTACCGGACATTGGTTTACTGGGGCTTCTCCCTTTACAATAGCAGCGGCAAGACCAGAACAGCCAGCATAACCGCATCCGCCACAGTTATTTCCTGGAAGAACTCCCATAATTGCTTCTTCTCTCTCATCTACTTCTACTTTAAATTTTTCCCCGAAAATTCCCAGGAAAAAGCCAAGCAGAATACCAGTTCCACCCACTACTAAGGCGGCAATGATAATTGCTCCTATATTCATATCCTTTTCCTCCTATATCATACCAGAGAATCCCATAAAGGCGATTGACATTAAACTGGCTGTAATTAACACGATCGCTGTTCCCTGAAAACGTTTCGGAATATCATTATATTCAATTTTTTCTCGGATACCTGCCATAATCACAATGGCAATAAAAAATCCAATTGATGTTGCCAAGCCATTTACCACGCCCTGCAATAAGTCATAACCTTTGCTGACATTATTCAATGCCACACCCAAAACTGCACAGTTCGTAGTAATCAATGGGAGAAATACACCCAAAGACTCATAAAGAGGGGGCATATTCTTCTTTAAAAACATTTCCACAAACTGTACCAAAGATGCAATTACCAAAATAAATACAATCGTCTGTAAATATTCTACATGACAAGGTATCAGAATGAATTTATAGATCAGTCCGGTAACAAAAGATGCCAGGGTTATGACAAAAATAACCGCACCGCCCATTCCGGCCGCTGTCTCAGTTTTCTTAGAAACGCCCAGGAACGGACAGATTCCCAAAAACTGGCTTAATACTACATTATTTACAATGGCTGAACCAATTGCAATGATCAATAATTCTTTCATCTATTGCGCCTCCTATTCTTCCGATTTCTTTGCAGAGCCTGGTAACTTTCCAGTACACATTGCAGACTGAGAACAACTTGCACAGTCTCCGGTAAGACAGCCAGACGGCGCTGCAAGCGGTTTGCCCTTCTTCTCCATCTTATCTCGAATTACATTCATGCCTGCCACCAAAAAGGCAAGTACCAAGAAAGCGCCAGGAGCCATGATAAATACAGTAATTCCTAGTGTAGCGCCTAAAATCTGACGAATCAGACCGATACAGGTCAAGCCGACGGTAAATCCAAGTCCCATCCCAAGACCGTCAAAAATAGATGGCGCAATCGGATTTTTGGAAGCATAACTCTCCGCTCTTCCCAGAATAATACAGTTTACCACGATCAATGGAATATATACCCCCAAAGATGCGGAAAGAGCAGGTGTATATGCCTGCATCACAAACTGAACAATTGTAACCAGGGAAGCTACCACCACAATATAGGCCGGCATACGCACACCATTTGGAATCACCTTGCGGAACAAGGAAATTAACAGGTTAGACATTACCAGCACCACTGTTGTGGAAAGTCCCATACCGACACCATTAACGGCAGAAGATGTAACCGCCAATGTGGGACACATACCTAACATCAATACAAAGGTAGGATTTTCTTTGATAATACCGTTATACAAACGTTCTACATATTTATTCATACTTAGTTACCTCCCTGCAAAGCACTTCTGAAATACACCAGACATGCATTGACGCCATTGGTGACTGCCCTAGAAGAAATGGTAGCGCCTGTAACCGCCTGAATCTCATTTTCACCCGCCGGAGCTGTCTTTACCACTGTATAGGTCTCCTCTGTCTTACCCTCAAACTGGGAATAAAACGGTTCTTCCTGAACCAAGACACCAAGACCTGGCGTCTCACTGATGGATGTTATGGAATACCCGTTCAAGGTTCCATCATTCTGAATGCCCACGGAAAAAGCAATATCTGCCTGGCTGCCCTCATGGGAAATTACATTCACTACATAACCTAAAACATTGCCAGAAGCATCCAACGCTTTGTTCACTGCGGTAATCTCATCATTTGGAAACTCACTTGCAGCGATCACTTCTGCCGCTTTTGCTGCATCAAAATTCGCATCCTCCTCAAAGGAAGCTGCATCTGCAAACACTACTTTATATGCCTCATCTAAGGCCGCCTTCTCTGCCGCTGCAATTGGTTCTTTTGTCACTTCATAGACAACGCCCAGCATAAAGCCCAACACCAGTGTAAAGGCGGTTAGAATTAACGCGTCATGTACAATCTTCTTATTCATGCTGCTTTACCTCCTTTTTCTGACCAAATGCCCTTGGAATGGTAAATTTCTCAATAATTGGCACTAAAAGGTTGCTGAGGATAATCGCAAAGGACACACCCTCTGCATTGGCGCCAAAAATACGGAATAATCCAGTAAGCAGTCCAAGCAGAATACCATATACAATTTTCCCCATCGGCGTAATCGGAGAAGTCACATAATCAGTTGCCATAAAAAATGCTCCAAGCATCAATCCGCCGCCGCACAACTGTGCCACCAGATAAGTTACATCAAATCCGTGTCCGCCAAACAAAAGAATAAATACAATAAAGGATAAAATATAACTTGCTGGAATCGTTAAATCAATCACACCAGTGGCAATCAGAAATATTGCCCCAATTAAAATAGCAATTGCACTGGTCTCACCGATTGTTCCCGCAGTTGTTCCCAAAAGCATTTTCATAGTGTCAACGCTCTCACCACTCTTTAAGAGAGCTAGAGGCGTCGCTCCTGTCACACCATCATATGTAAAACTTGTCATCGTTCCCGCAAAGGAAACCAAAAGAAAACATCTCGCCCCCAGCGCTGGATTCATAAAATTCTGTCCCAGACCGCCAAACATCATTTTAACAATTATAATCGCGAATACGCTGCCCAATACTGCCTGCCAAATTGGAAGCGTATGCGGAAGGTTGAGCGCCAGCAGTAATCCTGTCACCACTGCACTAAAATCATTGATAGTACTTTTTTTATGTATCAGCTTCTCAAAAATCCACTCAGAAGCCACACAGGTTGCAATACACACTAAGATCATCACCAAGGCCTGAATACCAAAATTTATCACGCCAAACACGCTGGCTGGCAATAAGCCAATTACCACATAGAGCATAATTTTGGCAGATGTATCTTTGGCACGGATATGTGATGATGATGATACATTATATAAATCACTCACAATAAGACACCTCTTTCTCATTTTATCATATTGGTTCACTGCTCAGTACTTATTTCCTATAAATTCATGTTATTTGCGTAATGACAAAAATTCTGAACAGCCGCCGCTATTTCTTTCTTCTCTCTGCAAGGATCTGCTTCTTCATCGTCCGAATTGACTGTGCCAGAGGTATCTTTGCCGGACAAATATAGCTGCAGCTTCCGCACTCAATACACTCCATACCATTCCATTTCTCAAATCCTGCCATATCCCCATGTTCAGCCATTTTTGCCAATCTGGTGGGAATAATCTGCTCTGGACATGCTCCCACGCAGCGCCCGCAATTGATACATGCTGTCGTCTCACTTGCCGCTACATCATCCTTGGCAAGACAGAGAAGAGAGGAAGAAGTCTTTGTGGTGGGAATATCCAGGCCAAACATTGAAAATCCCATCATAGGCCCACCGGAAATTACCTTCTGCGGCTGAACCTTAAAGCCACCTGCTGCCTCAAGCACTTCTGCATAACTCATTCCCAGACAGATATCAAAATTACCTGGCTCTGCCACTGCATCTCCAGTTACCGTAAAGATACGATTCATCACCGGCTTGCCCAGTTTTACCGCATTGTAAATAGATATCAAAGTCTCAACATTATCCACAATACAACCTGCATCCGCCGGAAGCATGGTGGAATTGATCTCCCGATTGGTCGTTGCATAGATCAATTGACGCTCACCACCCTGCGGGTATTTCGTCTTAAGTGGACATACTTCCATGCGTGGCTCATTCTTCGTCAGTTCCTGCATCTTTGCAATACAGTCTGGCTTATTATCTTCTATACCAAACAATCCCTTTGCATGGTCAAACAATTGCAGCACGATCCGCATACCTTCAATCAATTCCTTGGGATTTTCCAGCATACGGCGGTAATCCGCTGTCAAATACGGCTCACATTCCGCACAATTTGCAATGATATACTCAATCTTGTTTGGCTCCTTGGGAGACAGTTTTACATGAGTCGGGAAACCAGCGCCCCCCATACCCACTACACCAGCCTCTTTCACTTTTGTAATAATTTCCTCTTTGGAAAGAGAAGTTACATCCTCAACAGGCTTATATTCCACCTCTTCCATCTTCTCATCATTTTCAATGATAATGGAATTCACCATATCACCCACTGCACCTCTGCGCGGTTGAATTGCTTTTACCTTACCAGATACAGAAGAATAAATCGGTGCAGATACGAAGCCGCCTGCTTCCGCAATTTTCTGTCCGCGCAGAACGGTATCACCTACAGCAACTACAGGACTTGCTGGCGCTCCGATGTGCTGTGAAACCGGAAAAACCAGTTCACTTTTGGGTAATAATTCACGTATTGGCTTATCCTTGGAAAATTCTTTTCCGTCATGTGGATGAACGCCGCCTTTAAATGTCATCAAACCCATTTTCGTGCCCCCACTTTCTAATTATATTTAATATTATAATTTATCCTTTGCCTTTGTATGATAGAAACAGGACAAATCACTTTGTACATTATATCATATTTTATTTGCACTGGTATATACTTTTTGCATTTTTTCGACAGATTTCATAAAATTCCCATTAAAAATTTCTCACCCATAAACTGGAAATCGCACGAAAAATATACTATAATGTCTTTAATTTGCATGTTCATCACAAGATATGGAGGATATTATGAAAATCTGGCAGAAAGAGACACCATTTGTTACAAAGGATTCACTTACTGAGGAGTTATTTACAGAATCCACACTTTTTTTCGACATTGAGACCACTGGCTTTTCCTCTGCACACACACAAGTCTATCTGATTGGCTGTGTAGCCAGAAAAGGTAATTTGAGCTGCACGACCCAGTTTTTTGCAGAAACTCCTACGGAAGAAAAAAATATTTTATCTGCCTTCTTAAGCCTGGCTTCTCAATACCAGAGCCTGATCTCTTTTAATGGAATGGGATTTGATCTGCCTTACCTCAAAGAACGCTGTGTACGCCACGATTTGACAGAGACATTGGAACAATTTCCGCATTTAGACATATTCCGCGAACTCTCCAAATTCAAAAAAATACTAAAGCTGTCCAATTTAAAGCAAAAATCACTTGAAATTTTTCTTGACCTGCAAAGAAATGATAAATGTTCGGGTGGCGATTTAATCAATGTCTATCTGAAATACGTCAAACAGCCCTCCGAAGAAAGCTGTGCTCTATTACAATTACATAATTATGAAGATTTATTAGGCATGTCTAAGCTTCTGCCCATTCTCTCCTATCCGCGATTGTTTCAAGGACAATTTGCAGTGTTATCCTATGAAAAAAACAACTATCAAACTTTCAGCCATGAGCATGCCATAGAGTTAATTCTTACCCTGGCTTTGGAACATCCTCTGCCAAAACGCTTTTCTTTTGGCAAAGAAAATATTTACCTTACTGGATTTCAGAAACAGGCAAAATTAAAAGTTCCTATCTATCAGGGTGAATTAAAATATTTTTATCCGAATTATAAAGACTATTATTATCTGCCCCAAGAAGACCGTGCCATTCACAAAAGTGTCGCTTTCTATGTAGATAAGGATTTTCGCACCAGAGCGAAAGCCGCCACCTGCTACAGCAAAAAAACGGGATGTTTCCTGCCTCAGTTTGAGGAAATCATCACCCCTTATTTTAAACTGGAATATCATGATAAACTCACTTGGTTTGAAATGACAGAAGATTTCACAGATTCCTTGGAACAGCAGAAAAAATATGCCTTACATTTGTTACAGTACCTATTATAGAATACAAGTACACTTTGCTTTCCATAGACAGTTTATCACATTCATAAGTTATTGCTTTGTTCTTTTAAGTATAGAAAAAATTTATACATAATCATGCGATCACTTTATTGATATATTCCATTTCCGCCGCAGTACCCTCGCTTCGCTGGATTGCTAAGTGCCAGTGGCACTTGTTAAGCAACGATCCAAACGAAGTGAAGAAAGACTCTGCGATAATTGTTTTTTATCTAATAGGAAATCCAAAGGAATTTCCTATTAGATAAAGAAAAACCAAGTTTTTCCCTATGCAGGAAAAAACTTGGTTCCATTCTCTATTCCTCTGATCTCTAGCCATCGAAACAATTACGCTAAAGCTGTTCAGTTCTTCTGGAAGAAGAAAGCTTGATTTCTCTGATAATTCAGTTCCTTGTAATTCATAATCTGCTCGGTACTTCCAATAAAAAGAATACCCTCGCTGGTCAACGCAGCATTGAATTTCTTATAGATTTCCTCTTTCGCTTCCTCAGTAAAATAGATCAATACATTCCGACACACAATCAAATGACAGCCGGAAGGATAAGGATCTTTCAACAGATTATGCTCCTTAAATTCCACCTGGCGCTTAATCTCATCTGAAATCTGGTAAGAACTTCCAATCTTAGTAAAATATTTACTCTTGAACTCTGCTGGCACAGCCGCAATACTCTTTTCATTGTAGAGCCCCATACGCGCCTTATCCAACACCTGTTTATCAATATCCGTAGCAATAATTTTAATTTGTTTGATTGGAATATGCTTTGACAATGCCATTACCAGAGAATACGGCTCATCCCCCGTGGAACAAGCAGCGCTCCAAACCTTTAGGCTCTTGCCAAATTTCTTAATCAATGCAGGAAATACTTCTTTGTCCAAGATCACCCACTGCTCCGCATTGCGGTAAAATTCAGAGACATTGATTGTCAGGAAATTGACAAACTGTTCAAATTTCTCCTTATCTTTCTTAATCAGTGCCACATAATCTTTGTAACTGGTGATACGATTTTTGGAAATCAAGGTATCAATCCTGCGCTTCATCTGCTTTTCTTTGTATGAATTCAGGTCAATCTTAGTCAATACCAAAATATCTTTTTTGAAATCTTCATACCCATTCATGGCATTTCCTCTATTCTTCTACATTCTCTTCTTCACTCTCAGCTTCTGTGGTCTCCTCATTTGCTGCCAGCAATGCCTTAATACTGAGACTGATCTTCTTCTCTGCCTCATTAAAATCAACAATTTTCGCTTCAATTTCCTGACCGATATTCAAAACATCTGACGGTTTCTCTACATGTTCTTTGGAAATCTGAGATACGTGCAGCAATGCATCCACACCAGGAGCCATCTCCACAAAAGCGCCAAAATCTGTCATTCTAGCCACTACACCGGTGACAACATTGCCAACTGCATATTTTTCAGCAGCATCCTTCCAAGGATTCTCATCTTCAAACTTCTTACTCAAGGCAATCTTCTTATCGTTGATGTCTTTGATAAATACCTTTACCACTTCGCCAACTTTGAAGACCTTCTTGGGATTCTCCACTCTGCCCCAGGACATCTCAGAAATATGAAGCAGTCCGTCTGCTCCACCAAGGTCGATAAATGCACCAAAATCCGTTACATTCTTTACCGTTCCCTCTACGACATCACCAACCTGGATCCTCTCAAACAATGCCTTCTGAAGTTCTGCCTTCTTAGCAACCAAAAGCTGCTTCCTGTCACCGATAATTCTTCTTCTGCGGGGATTGAACTCTGTGATTACAAATTCGATCTCCTGATCTTTGTATTTTCCAAGATCCTTCTCATATGTATCAGATACCAGGCTTGCAGGGATAAAAATCCGTGCCTCATCAATCACAACACTTAAACCACCCTCTAATACCTGTACCACTTTTGCGGTCAATACTTCCTGGGCATTAAATGCCTCTTCGAGTCTCTTGCTTCCCTTCTCAGCAGCAAGGCGCTTATAAGTCAACATTACTTGACCTTCTCCGTCATTCACCTTTAAAACTTTAGCTTCCATAGTGTCACCTACGGAAACTACGGCAGTCAGGTCTACGTTTGGTTCGTTTGTATACTCATTGCGGGTAATGATTCCATCGGATTTGTAACCAATATTTAAGATGATCTCGTCTGGTTTCACATCAATAACGGTACCTTCGACTACCTCTCCATTCCTTATTGTTTTAAATGATTCTTCTAACATTTGTTCAAAACTCATTTCTGACATTTTTTTGAACCTCCTCAATAATTTTGTTTGGGGTAGAAGCCCCTGCGGTAATACCTACGCTATTAATGGACCATAATTTAGACAAATCCAAATCCTTCAGTGTCTGTATATAGCAAGTATTTTCACATTCTTTTTTACATATTTCAAATAACTTTTGCGTATTGGAACTATTCTTTCCACCGACCACAATCATGGCATCCACCTTGGCGGCAATCTCCTTCGCCTCGGCCTGCCTTTCCTGCGTCGCATTGCAAATCGTATTTAAAACAATTATATCATAACCTTTTTTCTCAAGAATTTCAACTAGTTCTTTAAATTTCTTGTTGTTAAATGTCGTCTGAGCAACAATACAGACCTTTTTTGGGCTTTTTAAGGCAAAATTTTGGGCTTCCTGCACGGTAGAAATCACAGTTGTCTCTGCCATATTGCTGCTCCAGCCCTTTATCCCCTCCACTTCTGGGTGATTTTCATTGCCAACAATTACCACATGAAAGTCTTCCTTGCTGTAGCGTTCCACAATCTGATGAATCTTGCGCACAAATGGACAAGTGGCATCCACATAGGAAATTTTTGCATCCTCAAGCAGATCATAGATTTCTTTTCCCACACCATGAGAGCGAATAATGACTGTCCCATCCTGACATTTCTGCAATTCTTCCGGTGTTTCCACCACACAGACGCCCTTTTTTTCTAAATCTTTTACCACTTCTTCGTTGTGGATAATCGGGCCATAGGTATAAATCTTTCCTGATTCCAGTTCTGTCTGCTCATAGACTGTCTCCACTGCACGCCTGACGCCAAAACAAAAACCGGCGCTTTTTGCCAGGATTACCTTCATTTCTCAATTTCCTTTCCACACTTCTTTTGGTGCACAAGCTCCAAAATCTGCTTTACAACCTCCTCAATAGTCATTGAGGAACTGTCTATCAAAACAGCATCTTCAGCCTGTTTTAAGGGAGAAATTTTCCGATTCATATCTTGTTCATCTCGCAGTCTGATATCCTCACAGATCTTTTCCAAGGTACAATCTTCTCCTTTTTCCTGCAATTCCAGAAATCTACGTTTGCCTCTGGTTTCTACGCTTGCAGTGAGATATACCTTTACTTGTGCCTCGGGAAGCACACAAGTCCCAATATCTCTGCCATCCATAATTAAATCCGTGGTATGTGCCAATTCTCTTTGAAGCTGTGTCAGCTTTTCTCGAACCTTGGGATAGACGCTGACTGCAGAAGTTATTTTACCAACTTCCTCCGTGCGAATCAGTCCATTTACATTTTCTCCATTTAAAAATACCTGCTGTTCTCCATTTTCATTGGAGAGTGTGACTGTTATCTGTTCACAGGCAGCACTAATCGCCTCCTCATCTTCAGATGCAATTCCCTCTCTTAAGAAATAGAGTGCCATCGCCCGATACATTGCTCCTGTATCAACATAAATGTAAGATAGTTCCTTAGCTGCCAGTTTCGCAATAGTACTCTTTCCAGCGCCCGCTGGTCCATCAATTGCTATATTAAATGCCATATTATTCCTCCATTTTACCAATTATTTTATATTCGATGGGAACGGTCCCTGTTACAAGAACATCAAGATGTTCTTGAATTTTATCTATTTTCTCTGTCATGATAAAATACCTAAGTCATTGTCTTTGTCCCCTGCTGGGCGACACTATCACCCGCCAAATATCCAGTAGACCATGCAATCTGTAGATTAAAACCACCAGTCAGTGCATCCAGATCCAGTATCTCTCCAGCAAAATACAATCCTGTTACCAACTTAGACTCCATTGTGGATGGATTGACCTCTCGGACACTGATGCCGCCTCTGGTAATAATTGCCTCATTAAACTCTCGAAAACGGGATAACGTCAAGGGAAATCCTTTGATGAGACGAATAAATTTCTGTCGTTCTTGTTTAGTGATCTCACATACCCGCCGTTCTGGATCAATGCTGCTCAATGCCACCATAACTGGAATCAACTTTGCTGGAAATAGTTTTTGAATGGCATTTTTAAACTGTCGATTCTGATTTTCCTGAAAATCCCTCAGCACGCGCTTATCCAACTGTTCCTCTGACAATGCTGGTTTTAAATCAATTGTCATCGATAATGGCATATTCTTGATATAATCATTGAGTACGCTGCTGGCACTGAGCATTAATGGACCACTGACACCATAATGGGTAAATAGCATTTCCCCAAATTCCTGATACAGAAGCTTCTCATTCTTATAGATAGATACTTGTACATTTCTAAGAGACAAACCCTGCAGCTCTTTTACCCATGTTTCTTTTGTCTCAAAGGGCACCAAAGATGGCAGACATTCCATGACAGTATGTCCCAAATCTCTTGCAAAATGATAGCCGTCTCCTGTAGAACCTGTAGAAACATAAGAGCAGCCGCCAGTGGCAAGAATCACAGATTCAGCATTCAAAACAGCCCCGTCCGAAAGTCTTACTCCTGTAATTCTTCGTTTTGCCTCTGTCTGATTGTGTTCGACCTCCATACATATTTCTTCTGTTAATATCTCTGTCACCTGTGCATAAAGTTGTATCTGAACCCCAACTTGTTTCAATGCCCGTTGTAAGGCTTGAATCACATCGGAAGAATGATCTGATTGTGGAAACACCCGCTGTCCCCGCTCTGTCTTTAGCGCCAGTCCTTGCTGCTCAAAAAAGTCCATCACCTGCCAGTTGCTGAAACTGTAAATGGCACTGTAAAGAAATTTCCGATTGCGCAGTACATTTTGAAATAATTCTTCTGTATCACAGGCATTGGTAAGATTGCACCTGCCCTTTCCAGTAATATAGAGTTTTTTTCCCAGTTTTTCATTTTTTTCCAGCAGCAACACCTGTTTGCCACGCCTTGCTGCCCAAATTGCAGCCATCATACCCGCCGCACCGCCGCCGATTACAATTACTTTTCCCATATATATTCCATACCTGCCTGTTCGTTCTTCTATTTACTCCATCCCAGAATAACGTATCTGTATAGAATCGTCAATATAATCAATTTCATCATTGCCATAAAATTGATATTCTCCCCAAACCTGCTCTAATAATTCCAAATTTTGAAAAACAGTGTTTTGTCTTTTCATGCAGACAGCCATTAACAGTGCATTGATCACACTTAATGGCGCCACCAGAGAATTTACAATAGCAGACATATCACTCTGGGCAATTAAATTACAGGAAGAATATAAATTCATTGGAGAATGCACGCTGTCTGTCAGAGTAATCACCTTTGCATTGCGATTATTGGCAAATTCCATCGCCTTTAATACACGCACCGAATATCTCGGAAAGCTAATCCCAATCATCACATCCCCCTGACCAATCTGCAGCATCTGTTCAAAGATTTCACTGGAACTGCTGGTATGCAAAAGTGTTACCCCGCCAACCATCATATTCAGATAAAATGACAAAAACTCTGCCAACGCTGCGCAGCTCCTCAATCCAATCACATAAATTTGTTTGGCATCAAGAATTGTCTCCACCGCCAGATTAAAAGCCTGCTCATCAATGTCTTTTAGGGTGTTTTGTATGCGTTTCGCATCTGACTGCAACACCGTTTCCAAAATCTCAGACTGTGTGATTCTTCCATAAATATCTTCCATCCGCTGCACAGAATGTAATTTTCCCTGCACCAGTTCAGCCAAAGCCTTCTGAAATTGTGGATAGCCCTTATAACCTAGATGCATCGCAAAACGAACTACAGTAGATTCACTGACCCCTACGGTCTCACCCAGCTTCGCCGCTGTCAAAAACACAGCTTGATCATAGTGATCTGTAATATAAGCTGCCAGCAGTTTTTGACCTTTGCTTAGGGTTCCATATCGTTCATTGATTCTGCTCATTAACTGATTTGTAAAGCTCATAACCTCTCCCTTGTAAAGACGCGCACATTATTCTTATTATAGAAGAAACTGTGAAATTATTTTCTCTTTGAGAAAGAAAGATCGCCGTCAAGCATTTTTCTCTATGATAAAGAGATACTGCCCAAAAGAGCAGTATCTCTTCTCAAAGCACACCATTGACTGTGAATATTACTTTGGCGGTTAAATATCGACGTTTTTACTTGCCTAAATATCCATCTGCTATGTTGGCATCAATCGTTGTAACATTTGTGACAACTCTTTCTTCCGCCATGCTGATGAAAACGTAATCTATGTTTCACACTCAAAGATTTCCTTTCACACTACTAAACCGGATAAGCTCCATTTTTCGTATCTGCAATGGAAGCATCTACTTTCGTCTGTTGTGCCTCTCTGTATTTGAAAAATTCTGTGGCAACTTGTGGGAACAATGCATAGGAAAGTACATCCTCATCCTGCTGTTTCCACTGCTTCATCTCTGCCTCCAGCTTATCTAATTCTGGTTCCAACAAATCTGCATATCGACAGGTAATTGCATTTTTCTTCTCGTCGCCCAATACCTTGTCAATCACTTCAGGATTAAATGGTTTTACAGTCTGGCCATATTTTCCAAGCAGAACATCCTTGGTCTCCTTGGTGGCAACCTTATAACGCTCTCCCATCAATACATTAAACACTGCCTGTGTACCAACAATCTGAGAAGATGGTGTTACCAGGGGTGGCTCACCCAGATCCTTACGCACACGCGGAATCTCTTCTAACACTTCCATATACTTGTCTTCTGCATTCTGCTCTTTCAACTGAGATACCATGTTGCTGAGCATACCGCCAGGTACCTGATAGAGTAAAGTCTGAATATCCACACCCAACACTTTTGGATTTAAGAGACCGCTCTTTAGTGCTTCCTCTCTCATTGGACGGAAATAGTCTGCAATCTCTTTTAACAGCATCTGATCAAATCCAGGATCCAGAGGCGTACCACGGAATGCCTCTGCCATAACCTCTGTCGCAGGCTGGCTAGTTCCCAACGCAAATGGTGACATTGCTGTGTCAATAATATCACATCCTGCTTCCACTGCCTTCAATAAAGTCATAGAAGCCACACCAGAAGTATAATGTGTATGCAGTTCAATTGGAAGCTTGGTTGCTTTCTTCAAGGATTTCACCAATTCCTCTGCCTTATATGGGGTCAACAAACCTGCCATATCTTTGATACAGATAGAATTTGCCCCCATCTCCTCAATTCTTTTGGCCATGTCAGTCCAATATTTGAGAGTATAAGCATCC
The DNA here is from genome assembly GCA_910575005.1 of Lachnospiraceae bacterium. Taxonomy (GTDB): domain Bacteria; phylum Bacillota; class Clostridia; order Lachnospirales; family Lachnospiraceae; genus Petralouisia. Next base: position 92,467 of record CAJTCL010000007.1, read on the forward strand.
CCCAATGTATAAGAAAGTGCAACCTGTGCATGTCCTTTTTCTTTGTTGGTGGCAGTTACTGCAGTCTGTAAATTTCTCAAATCATTCAAACAGTCAAAAATACGGATAATATCAATTCCATTGGCAATGGATTTCTGTACAAAATATTCTACTACATCATCTGCATAGGGACGATAACCAAGAATATTCTGACCACGGAACAACATTTGTAATTTGGTGTTCTTAAATCCTGCCTTTAACTTGCGCAAACGCTCCCAGGGATCTTCCTTCAAAAAACGCAGAGAAGCATCAAAAGTTGCGCCGCCCCAGCACTCTACGGCATGGTAGCCGACTTTATCCATTTTATCAATAATCGGCAGCATCTGTTCTGTTGTCATTCGGGTGGCAATCAGAGACTGATGTGCATCACGTAATATGGTTTCTGTAATCTTAACAGGTCTTTTTTTCAGTTCAGCCATGATTATTCCTCTCATTCTGCCGCTTTACGGCTTCTATAATTCAGCGGATCTGCACCCACTCAGGGTACAATCCGCTCTGGTGTTTCTAAATTCCAAAGATTGCCATAAATACACCTGCAGCTACTGCAGTACCGATAACTCCGGCAACGTTTGGACCCATCGCATGCATCAACAGGAAATTGGTAGGATCTTCATCCGCGCCCACCTTCTGAGATACACGTGCTGCCATTGGTACAGCAGAAACTCCCGCAGAACCAATTAACGGATTGATCTTGCCTCCGGTAAGCTTGCACATCAATTTACCAAACAGTACACCTGCCGCGGTACCAAACATAAACGCAATCAGACCCAGGGCAACAATCTTCAAAGTGGTAACATTCAAGAACGCTTCTGCACTGGTAGTTGCTCCCACAGAAGTCCCCAGCAAAATTACCACAATATACATCATCGCATTGGAAGCGGTCTCAGATAACTGACGTACCACTCCAGATTCGCGGAACAGATTACCAAGCATCAGCATACCAACCAATGGCGCTGTGGTGGGCAGAAGAATACATACTACTGATGTTACTACAATTGGGAACAAAATCTTCTCCAGTTTGGAAACTGGACGTAAATTCTGCATTTTAATTGCACGCTCTGATTTGGTCGTAAATAGTTTCATAATTGGCGGCTGAATGATTGGCACCAATGCCATATAGGAATAAGCCGCCACTGCAATCGGTCCCATAAGTCCAGTCTGTCCTAATTTTCCAGCAAGGAAAATGGAAGTAGGACCATCCGCTCCACCAATAATAGATACGGCTGCTGCTGCTTTGTCATTAAATCCTAACAGAATTGCCATAAAATAAGCGCCGAAGATACCAAACTGCGCTGCCGCCCCCAACAGGAAACTGATCGGGTTCGCGATCAAAGGCCCAAAATCCGTCATCGCCCCAACACCCATGAAAATCAGGGATGGAAGGATTGACCACTCATCCAGGCTATAGAAATAATAAAGTAAACCACCTACGCCATTACTGGTCTCTTCCGGTGATGCAATAATATCCGGATAGATATTAACCAGCAGCATACCAAACGCAATCGGAACCAAAAGCAGAGGCTCAAAGCCTTTTTTGATTGCAAGGAAAAGAAAGATAAATGCAACCAAGATCATGACATAATTGCCCCAAGTCAGGTTAAAGAATGCTGTCTGATGCAGGAGGTTTGATAAGGTTTCTCCTACGTAACTCATATTTTACCTCCAAAAATTAATTGTTCATGGTTGCCAGTACTGCACCTGATTCCACAGACTGCCCTACTGTCACATCTATGCTTGCTACCGTTCCGTCTTCTGGTGCAACTACAGGAGTTTCCATCTTCATAACTTCCAATACCAGAATTGCATCGCCACGTTTTACAGCGTCTCCCACTTTCTTATCAATGCTGAATACTTTTCCTGCTGCACCTGCCTCAATCTTTACATTTCCAGCACCGCCCGCTGCTGGTGCCGGAGCTGCTGGTGCTGCTGGTGCCGGAGCTGCCGCCCGTCTTGGTGCTGCTGGTGCCGGAGCTGCTGCGCCTGTCCCATTTTCTTCTACAGTAACATCATAAACGTTTCCATTAACAGTAATTGTATAGCTTTTCATTTTCGTTTCCTCCTGAATATTCTATTATCTTCTTTTGATGGAACGCACTACAAAGTCGCTTGTAGAAGTTCCGGTAGATGCTGCAATTGCCGCAGCGATTACTGCCGCCAGTTCTAAATCGTCTTGTGCTGCTACCACAGGAGCCGCTACAGGCGCTGGCGCCGGTGCAGGCACTGGTGCTGCTTGAGGCACAGACACCGCAATTTTTGCTTTCTTCTTATTCTCAAGATATGGGAAGATCTTAAAGCCAAAAATAATCAAACTGATCAAAATCAGAACAATAAACACAATTCCCATACCCATCAAGGTATTTAAACCGGCGTTTGTCATCTTCTCGCCCAAAGTCTGTACCGCCTCTACGCCGATATCCTCAACCTCCATGTTACGGTATTGATAGACATAACTCAAAAGAACTGGACGTTCCTTATAAATTACTTTCTGCTCACAAGTCAATGTCTTACCGGACTTTGTAATTGTAAAATCGCCTAATTCCACAAATTCTCCGACATTTGCAACTGCCTCATCCCAGCGGATGATTAAATTTGCCTGCCGTAAAATTTCTTCTATATCCTTCTCAGAAGCAGTGGGAGCAACAGATGTAATATAGTTTGTCTTCTCGGTATCTGACATGTCCTTCATAATCACATACGCCTGCTTCTGCTCATCTGTCATTTCCATCAAAGATGTGACGGTCCCTTCACAGGTACTCTTTAATTGCTCATAGGTGTAACCGTTATAATCTACCGTGGTAGGATCCGCTTCTCCACATGCTGCCAGTCCAAGTACGATCAGACACATACTTATCATCAGCAATATTTTCTTTTTCATAAACTTCACCTTTCTATTTCGCTGTATGTTTTCTAACCAGCTCACCTGTTCCCTTGGTATAGAGCATTTCAAATGCAGCTATTGCGTATTTCCTGGTGTCTTGTGGTTTGATAATCAAATCAACCTGTCCCCGCCCTGCTGCTGTCTGCACAGAAGACTGCAATTCTTCATAGGCCTTTGCCTTTGCTGCGATGACATCTGCGGACTGACCATCATACATAATCTTAGCCGCCTGCTTTGCATCCATCATACTAATTTTGCTTCCTTCCCATGCATATACAAGATCTGCTCCAATAGACTTGCTGTTCATCATCACATAGGCGCTGCCATAAGCATTGCCAATAATAATATTAACTTTGGAAACCGTTGCCCTTGCAAATGCAGCAGTCATACGAGCCATAGCCTTTGCGAGACTCTTCTCAGAACACTCTGTTGCTGCAAAGCCTTCCGTATTAGTCAAAGACAGTACTGGAATATCAAAGGCATCACAGAAACTAACAAACTCTGCTGCTTTGTTACATCCTCTTGCGGTCAATGCTGCATCAAAACTCTCTGTCTTCTCACCATTTTCATCAAATACTGCTGTAGCGTTTGCCACTGCACCTACTGTTGTGCCATTGAGCTTGATAAAGCCTGTCACCATATTCTTGGCATAATCTTTCTTGGTCTCAATGAACAGATTGCTGTCTGAAATATGTGTCAGTGCCAGACGCGGGTCCTCCTTACATCCGGAAAGATTTTCACATACACGATTCAAATCGTCTGTACATTCATCCTCTCTGCCACATTCTGCATTATTGCCAGGCAGTACACATATTAATTCACGAATAGCAGCCAAAATCTCCTCTGTAGTTCCAATTCCATCTACACATCCATTGTTGCTGCCCTGGTACTGTGCACTTGCAGTATCACATTTTCCAACATGGTTGCCCTTGATGGCATTGGGAGAATTGACAAACATTCTGCCTTTTTCTTTCTCCAGAAATGTAAAATCACTTAACGCTGGAATCACGGAGAGACCGCCGCCGCAAGCGCCAAAAACTGCAGTGATCTGTGGAACTACACCGCTGGCCGCAACCTGTTTTGCATAAATTTCACCAAAACCATTCAGTGCATCTACAGATTCCTGCAGGCGCATTCCTGCACAGTCAATCAAACCGATCACAGGCGCACCCATCTTCATTGCCATATCATAGACTGCAGCAATTTTCTTGCTGTGCATCTCGCCAATGGTTCCGTTTAACACAGAAGCATCCTGGCTGTACACAAAGACCCGATTTCCGTCAATCACGCCATAGCCAGTGATGACTCCATCGGATGGAGTCTTGGACTGGCTCAGGTCAAAATCTGTACTTCTTGCAGTAACCAGAGCACCGATTTCCATAAAGCTTTTTTCATCAAGAAGACCGGTAATTCTCTGTCTTGCTGAGTTGGTAGAATTGCTCATTACTTAAACCTCCATACTGTATTTTATTGTATTTTTATAAATATTCTTCCGATTGTAATTGTATCGCTTTTGACGGACATTTTCAATAGATAATTGCATAAATTTGTTAAACTTTTCACTAAAGAGGACAACTTTTTCAAGAAGATGGTTCGTTTTCTTCAAAATAAAAATTCTTCTCCATAAAAAAAAGCTTCATCAGATAATTTTTATACCAAGCAGCACTCTGTTTTTTGACTGACCTAGCCGCACAGATAGGAAATTCTGCAATCTGTTTTTCGCCAAGAAAATACCGCACACAGCCCACCTGCTGCCCTTCTTTTACAGGAGCTTCCACAGTCTCTGGAATCTCATAGACTGTCTTTACTTCCTCATCCGCCCGCTTCAATACCATCAGCTTTTCTTCTTTGGCCTTCATCGGAACGCTTACTTCCTGGTAAAGTCTGCCATTTTCTGGTTCCGCATCCAATACTTTTGCCTGTGGAAACTCTTTGCCATATTCACAGACGTCCACACATTGATACTGACTAAGCCCATATTCCATCAGTGTCTTGGTATCTGACCACTTATAAGTCTTGTTGTTTGGCCAGCCACAGGCAAGCAGAGCGACAATAAAAGTACGATCATCCCTCCGTAAAGCTCCCACATAACAATACCCTGCATTTCCGGTAAATCCAGTTTTTCCAGATAATGCCCCCTCCATCATCTGTAAAAATGCATTGTGATTGTTGCAGTTGTAAGTTTTTGTGCCTGCCAGGTTAGAAAACTGATGACTGGGCGTTCTGGTAATTTCCAGAAATGTTTCATTTTTAATGCAGTAACTCATAATCTTTGCCAAATCTGCGGCTGTTGTTCCATGAACGCCGGTTTCATCCTGTCCATCCAATCCATTTGGCGTGATAAAATAGGTATCTTTGCATCCCAGCTCCTCCGCTTTTTGATTCATCTTTTGTGCAAATCCTTCCACACTCCCCCCAATATGCTCCGCAATAGCCACCGCCGAATCGTTGTGGGATTCGAGCATCAGAGAATACAAAAGATCCTTGAGCTGGAAGGTATCATCCGCAGCCATGCCCAGACGCACTTTGGGCATAGATGCCGCATAACTGCTAACCTTCACTTCATCATCCAAATTTCCCTGTTCCAATGCCAAAATACAAGTCATGATTTTGGTGGTACTGGCATTTGGCATATGCTGATAACCATTTTTTTCATAGAGCACCCGTCCACTCTCGGCATCCATTAAAACTGCTGATTTTGCATATAGTGTTGATTCTGCTGGCTGCCCCTGTGCTGCTTGCGTTGAAACTACTTCTTGCTGATTTTCTGCTTCTGTTGGAACTACTTCCTGCTGATTCTCTGCTGCTTGTGTTACTTCCGCCTGTTCTGCCTCTTGTGCAAATACCTCTGGAAAATTTCCCACAAAAGAAAAAGATAAACACAGACTAAAAAGCAGGATACGTTTTCCGAATCCTGCTTTTATCTGTCGCTGCCGCAGAGATATATCCATCTGCCTTCTACCCTTTTCTTTGTAGTAATCTCTCCGAACTATTTTCAAAAATCCCATCATAAAGCTTTCTCACATCCGATTTCTGATTTCCCTTCATTATATGAAAAAGCTGCTGTATTATGTCTTTTAGAATAACGATTCCTATGTATCTACACATCCATTTTTAGTTTCATTTCCTCCTCTGCCTGCTGGCGGAATTCTTCCAACTGATCTTGATTCAGCCTGGGAAGCTCATCAATGGACTGAACCCCAAAGCTACGCAAAAACTCCTCTGTTGTCCCAAACAACAATGGTCTGCCTGGGGCGTCCAGCCGCCCCAACTCACAGATCAAATTATACTCCATCAGCTTATTGACAGCATGAGCGCAAGAAACCCCACGAATTTTCTCAACTTCCAACCTGGTAATTGGCTGCTTATATGCGATAATGGACAATGTTTCTAAGAGAACATCTGTGAGTACATGCTGTTTAGGCTGCTTGGCAATCTTCACCAGATAGTCATATAATTCCTTCTTGGTACACAACTGAACCGCATCTTCAATCTCCATAATCTCAATTCCTCGGTCTTCTCTCCCATACCGTTCCATCATCTGATGCAGAATTTCTCGCACCTGTTCTTCTTCCAATTCCAAGACTTGGGCAAGCCTGGATATCTCTACCAATTCTCCCATTGTAAAGAGAATTCCCTCTATAATTGCTTCGTACTGCTCTGGCTTCATATCTTCTCCATTCTCATCTTACACCACAGCTTATGCGGCAATCCTTGACTCAATCAGGATATCATCAAAAATATTTTCTTGTGAAATCAATATTTTTCCAGTCTTCATCAATTCCAGGATCGATAAAAATGTGACAATAATCTCCATTTTCGTGCTCTGTGCTTCCAAAATTGCCCGAAAACTAAAGTGCCGATGAGCAATCGCATACTGTTCCAGATATTCCATGCGTTCCTCCAAAGATACTTCTTCCTTCTCAATCTTTCCAAACTTAGAGCGAATTGGATCGATCTTGTCCTCTCTTTTGCGCATAATAGACTTAAAAATGGCATTTAGCTTTTTTAAGGTGATATTGGATAACAATTCTTCTAGATTCACTGGCTCCTGATATTTACGAACCTCTTCTGGAATTGTTGGCGCTTTAAACATTACCTTTTGTGCATCCACTTGACGATCCTTTAATTCATAGGACATACACTTATACATCTTATATTCCAGCAATTTTTGTACCAGCTCTGCCCTGGGATCCTCCTGAATTTCTTCCTTCTCTTCCTTAGGCAAAAGCATACGAGATTTGATATCCAGCAAGGTGGCTGCCATCACCAGAAATTCACTGACAATATTCAGATCCTGGCGTTTCATCTCACTGATATAATCCATATACTGATTCGTGATCTCCACAATCGGAATATCATAAATATTTACTTTGTTTTTCTCAAGCAGATGCAAAAGAAGATCCAGCGGCCCTTCAAACACCTGCAATTTTACTTTTAGATCCATAATTTTGCTGTCACAACTGTTCCCTTACTCTTTCATTTTGTCTATGTCTGTCAGATTGACGCCCAACACAGTTAAAAGTGCTTTCAGAGAGAGATACTCATCTCTCATTTTTGCATAGGTTTCTGTGGCATTTTCTTTGCGCGCTATTGCCATATAATCCTGAATTTTCTTAAAATCATCAATGGCATTTTTAATAATCTCAGCATTTGTCGGCATTCAATCACCTGCTTTCTCTGTGCGATTTCATTGGTAAATCCATTATAACAAAAGCACTGAAAAGTGTAAAGCACAAAACGAAGGAAGCGCTGATGAAATCAACGCTCCCAAACACTATTCGGGCAGAAAGTTTATCTCTAAAAGCTCAGCCCGATTAAAGATCCGCACATGAAAAGTGTGTGTGCCAAGCCCTCTGCTGACAATCACACAGCGATTTCCTATCTGAAATTTTCCCGCATCATATTTTGGAAATAGTGTGAGCTGAGGAGAGATTAGACTTCCAATTCCAGGAATCCTAATTAATCCCCCATGATTATGCCCGCAAAATGTCACATCCGCTCCCCACTTGGCATAACTTTCCGCATATGCAGGATTGTGAGCGAGTAAAATTTGAAACAATTCCTCCCTCTGCAATTTCAAATGCTGCTGCATATAAGCAGCCTCCATCGGAGGGATTCCACCCTTTTCATAATAATCCAATTCCAACTCCAAGGCAGACAGCATCACCTGATTCTCTCCTAATGAAATTTCCCTGCTCTCTGTTTCCATGATCTGCACCCCCAGCGCCTCTGCCTGTTTTAAATACTGCAAAAACAACGGATGATTGATCCGCTCTGGATCGCGCAGGCGGCTCTCATGATTGCCATAACTATAATAGACAGGGGCAATCTTAATAAGCTCTTTTAACGTCTCTAAAGCTCTATCATAAGTGTCTGCATATTTTGATACCAGCAAATCTCCTGGAATAAAAATTACTTGCGGCTCCATATTCTTTACTTGTTCCAAAAGCCGTTTATTTTCCTTGCCATAAGAAAACCCATGCAGATCCGCAATAACCGCGGCAGAGGCCGATCTTCTAAGCTTTGGAGATCGCACCTCATAACTGGTAACGCCAAAACGAGACAATTCCCACCTCTGCCACACAATGTACAGAACTAACAATACCAAAATCAATATCAAAACCATGTCTGCCCCTGCCTTTCTTTTTAAAACTGTCATATCGTCCATGCCATTTGCTTACACTTTAGTATATCTTATAGCTATGTTTCTTGGAGGTTATACTATGCATTGTATTTTATCTTTCCTGTTGTCGGCTGCTCTGCTGCTCTCATCTGTGTTTCCTTCCTCCCAGACAGAAACACCAGAGCCGCCTGCTGGGGAGGTTTCTGTCTCCGCTCCCTCTGTGGTGCTGATCGAAGCTTCCACCGGCCAGGTAATCTATGAAAAAGACGCCAACACACCACTGCATCCCGCCAGCATCACCAAAATCATGACCATGATTTTGATCTTTGATGCGCTGGAGGAAGGGAAAATCTCACTGGACGATACTGTTACAGTTTCTGAATATGCCGCCAGTATGGGTGGTTCCCAAGTTTTTCTGGAAGCTGGGGAAACCCAGACCGTGGACACTATGCTCAAATGCATCTCTGTGGCTAGTGCCAATGATGCCTGTGTCGCTATGGCAGAGCATATTTGTGGAAGCGAGCAAGAATTTGTGGCAAAAATGAATCAACGCGCCCAAGATCTAGGGATGAAAAATACCACCTTTGTAAATTGCTGTGGTCTGGATGTAGATGGACATATGACCACTGCCTGGGATGTTGCCCTGATGTCCAGAGAGTTAATCACCAAGTACCCACAAATACATAACTACTGTACGATCTGGATGGAAAATATCACCCATGTCACCAGAAAAGGCTCCTCAGAATTTGGCCTCACCAACACCAACAAATTAATTCGCCAATATCCCTATGCCACTGGACTGAAAACAGGTTCTACCAGTCAGGCAAAATATTGTGTCTCTGCTACCGCTGAAAAAGACGGCCTAAAATTGATTGCTGTAATCATGGCAGCTCCAGACCATAAGGTACGTTTTCAAGATGCTACTACACTGCTGAATTATGGCTTTGGAAAATGCCAGGTCTATACAGACAACAAGAAAGTAAAACTGCCAAAGCTCTCCGTTCAGGGGGGTGTAGCCGACCAGGTTTCTCTGGCTTACGAATCTGATTTTTCTTACATGGATGTCACTGGTTCTGATCTTTCACAGGTTACAAAGGAATTAAAACTGCCAAAACACGCAGATGCCCCCATCAAAAAAGGTAAGGTAGCTGGAAAATTAGTCTATAAACTAAACAAACAGGAAATCGGCGCGGTTAATGTACTCTACAAAGAAAGTGTGAAAAAGGCTCTGTTTAAAGATTATTTTCTCAAAACATTGGAAGCCTTTCTGATTGCATAAATTTATCACAACAACGGCGCAAACAAACGCACAACCCCAAGGAAGGTGCGGATTGCTGCAGGACGTTTCTGGCAAAATTCTATGTTGATTTCCTCAGATTCTGCTATCGCCTGCAGCACATCCTGTTTCACCTTCTGGACAACAGAAGATTTGTACATCCAAACACCACATTCAAAATGCAGATATAAACTGCGGTAATCCATATTGATACTTCCCACAGTTGCCAGTCTGTCATCACTGACAAAACATTTTGCATGCAGAAACCCAGGCTTATACTGATAAATTCGCACGCCACATTCAATCAACGGTTCGTAATAGGATTGGCTCATCCAGTAAACCACTTTCTTATCTGGAATGCCTGGCATAACAATGCGAATATCCACTCCGCTTTTTGCCGCATTCTGTAAAGCTTTAATCATCTCATGATCTGGAATCAGATATGGGGTAAAAATATATACATACTCCCTGGCTCTGCTGATCATATTCATATAGATATTTTCTCCAGTAGTCTCAGAATCCAGCGGACTGTCTGCATAAGGCTGTATATAACCGTCACTGACAAATGGCTCTGTCTGATAATGCTCTGGACGAAACTGCTGCAAATCCGTCTCCTCTGTGCGGTTGATATAGTCCCACATTTCAAGGAACATAATAGTGAAACTCCATACACCTTCCCCTTCTAGGCGGAGTGCGGTATCTTTCCAATATCCAAAACGCTCAATCTTATTGATGTACTCATCTGCAAGGTTAATTCCTCCGGTAAATCCCACCTTGCCATCTATCACCAAAATTTTGCGATGATCGCGGTTATTCATGATCACAGACATCACTGGATAAAGTGGATTAAAACGCACACATTTAATGCCCCATTCCTGCATCAACAGATAATATTTTGCCGGAAGAGTGGTGACACATCCAAAATCATCATAGATAAAGCGCACATCCACTCCCTCTTTGACCTTACGCTTCAAAATCTCCAAAATCTTACCAAACATATACCCTTCTTCTACTATAAAATACTCCATAAAAATAAAATGTTTCGCTTCCTCCAGTGCCTCTAACAATTCTGGAAACATTTCCTCCCCAGTGGGATAATATTTTGCTGTTGTATTCTCGTATATGGGAAAATTGGCCCAATCTCTGATATACTTTGCCTGTCGGTAGACCGTTTTATCCTCCATTGCCAGCTTTTCCATCACTTCTTGATTTTTGGGCAGCAATAGCTCCATCTTTTGATTGATTGCCTCCATACGCTTTCTGGTCGGGCGAGTGAGATCGGAACGTCCAAAAATAAAATAAACCAAAAGCCCTATCATGGGAACTGCCAATATCACCACGGTCCAGGCAATCTTATAAGATGGATTGCTCCGCTTATTTACAATAACCAGCACAACAAAAATAGCGATCAGATCAATGATTGTATTTAAAAAGGCATACCGTTGACGAAACCCCAGCAAAAACGACAAAATCCAGCTTAGCTGGACTACTATCGCAAATGCTACGATCGTAGCTCTTCCCAATAAAAATTTCTTAATCTTTTTCATATGAATTTTCCTCTCATATCCATGATTTTTATCTAAAAGAATCAAGCTGTTCTCCGTCACTCTTGTGACATTCTATCACAACAATCTGCGAATGTCCACCATACCCCACCCTTGTTTTGATAATGGCAGCCCTAGATCTACAGTCCTCTGATAGAGACGCAGCTTGACATCTGCCGGAGAAAAATGAGGATATTTACTTAACAGCAATGCAATACTGCCGCTCACCATCGGCGCCGCCATAGAGGTACCACTTTTTCTGGTATACATCCCTGACTGGTTGGCACAACTCGTTACGTTCGTCCCTGGTACTACCAATTCTGGTTTCACAATACAATGATCGGTTGGTCCCCTCCCAGAATATTCTGGCTTTAACATAGATCTGCCAATCTGATCTTTACCATCATCATAGCATCCCACAGTGATAATCTTGCGGCTGATACCTGGCACAGTGACACTATTTTCTCTAGGACCATTGTTTCCTGCTGCCGCCACCACCACCAAATTGTGATCCCAGGCATATTCTACTGCCTTTAAAAGACGGGCCCGCTCCTGGCTCTCTGCCTGCAGCACCATTCCAATCGAAATATTGACAATCCGTATCTTATAGACCTCTTTATGGCGCACCAGCCATTCAATTGCCTGTACCACATTTTCCGTGTTTCCATTCCCTTTTTTATCTAAGATTTTTATAATTATAAAATGACATCGGGGTGCAATACCCATATATCTTCCATTGGAAGCCTTCCCATTGCCGCCGATAATTCCAGCAATATGGGTTCCATGCCCATTGTCATCATAGACATTTCTTCTCTCACGGATAAAATCCAGGAAATAGGTTATGCGGCGCCCAAAATCTGAATGTGGAAATATTCCAGTATCTAAAATAGCCACACCTATATTTTCCCCAAAATATCCTCTTTCATATGCTGCCTGCGCATTGATAATCCGTCTGACTCTGTCCATATGAATTCCTTTTTGATTAATATATGCAGGGATATATATTTTGTTTTTGGGTATCCATTCAGAAGCCTATGAAAATAGATATTCAGACCTTTTCAATTATTTTTTATAAAAGAGGAAACATTATCTACCTATATAGGCGTAATGTTTCCTCTCTAATGGCATTGTTATATTATCTCTCTATTTTTATATAAGATCATTTACTTATAATTGTTATTGAAACCGAATGAATCACAAGGTAACATCTTGCTTTTGTTTCTTTAATAAAAAAGAGAACAATGTGTCAGACACTGCCCTCTTTATTTTAGAACTAAAATCCTTTACGCGCTTCCTTTGGTACATCTTTGATTGAAAAACTAATTCTTCCCATCTTATCTTTGCCAAGACAAACAACAGTGACGATATCGCCCAGAGTTAATACATCCTCCACATGTTCAATACGTTCTTTGCAGATTTTAGAAATATGAACCATTCCTTCTTTTCCTGGTGCAAACTCCAAAAATGCACCAAACTCTTTGATACTGATCACTTTTCCTGTAAAAATCTGACCTGCCTCAAAATCTGTGGTGATAATCTCAATCATTTTCACAGCCTTGTCCATCATTTCCTTATCTGTGCCGCAAACAGAAACAGATCCTTCATCACTGATGTCAATCTTTACGCCAGTCTGTTCAATAATCGCATTAATCGTTTTTCCTCTCTGGCCGACCACATCACCAATCTTAGCTGGATCAATCTGGATCTGGACGATCTTTGGGGCAAACGCTCCCACTTCTTTGCGAGGCTCTGCAATTGCCTTAGACATAACCTCATCCATAATATAGAGCCTTGCCTCTCTGGTTCTGCGAATTGCTTCCTCAACAATTGGCCTTGTCAAACCATGAATCTTGATATCCATCTGAATGGCAGTGATTCCTTCGTGTGTACCTGTCACCTTGAAATCCATATCGCCAAAGAAATCCTCCAATCCTTGGATATCTGTCAATACCAGATAATCGTCATCGGTGTCTCCCGTCACCAGACCACAGGAAATTCCAGCTACCATTTTGCGGATTGGCACGCCTGCAGCCATCAATGCCATACAGGAAGCACAGGTGGAAGCCATAGAGGTGGAACCATTGGATTCAAAAGTCTCAGACACTGCACGAATCGCATATGGGAATTCTTCCTCAGAGGGGAGCACTGGCATCAAAGCGCGCTCTGCAAGCGCACCATGTCCAATTTCACGGCGTCCCGGACCTCTGCTGGGTTTTGTCTCTCCCACAGAATAAGAGGGGAAATTATAGTGATGCATATAACGTTTGTTGACTTCATTTTCATCCAGTCCGTCAATCCTTTGAACTTCAGATAAGGGCGCCAGCGTCACCACATCACAGATTTGGGTTTGTCCACGGGTAAACATCGCAGAACCATGCACTCTGGGGATTAAATCCACCTCTGCGGCAAGTGGACGAATCTGATCAATTGCTCGTCCATCCGGCCGTTTATGGTCTTTTAAAATCATCTTGCGTACCGTCTTCTTTTGGTACTGGTAAATAGCTTCTCCCAATACTTCCAGCCATTCCTCTTTTTCTGCAAAAGCTTCTTCCAACTGCTCTGTAATCTTCTTGATATTTTCTTCTCGTTCTTGTTTCACATCCGTAAATACTGCTTCCTCCATTTTCTCTGGAGGAACCTGTTCCCGAATTGCTGCAAACAACTCGTCTGGCACAGCACAACTTGTATATTGATGTTTCTCTTTTCCAATTTCTGCCACAATCTCATTGATAAAAGCAATGATACTCTGATTGACTTCATGCGCCATATAAATGGCCTCAATCATCTTATCTTCTGGAATCTCATTTGCTCCTGCCTCAATCATAATCACTTTCTCACTGGTAGAAGCCACGGTCAAATTTAAATCCCCATTTTTCCATTCTTCCTGAGTAGGATTAACGACAAATTCACCGTCAATCATTCCCACCTGAGTAGTTGCGCAAGGCCCTGCAAAGGGAATATCCGAAATGCTGGTGGCGATGGCAGAACCAAGCATTGCCACCAACTCTGGACGGCATTGGGGATCCACACTCATGACCAGATTATTCAGGGTAACATCATTTCGATAATCCTTGGGAAACAAAGGACGCATTGGACGGTCAATCACACGGGAAGTTAAGATTGCATTCTCAGAGGCCTTGCCCTCTCTCTTATTAAAACCGCCCGGAATTTTGCCGACAGCATAAAGCTTTTCCTCATATTCTACACTCAACGGAAAAAAATCAATTCCTTCCCTTGGTTTATCAGATGCAGTAGCGGTACACAAAACAACAGTGTCCCCATAATGCATCAAAGCCGCACCATTCGCCTGTGCTGCTACTCTGCCTATGTCAATTCTCAGCGTTCTGCCTGCCAATTCCATAGTAAACTGTTTGTACATAATCTTTCTCCTCTTCTTTCACATATACAGTGATTTCCTTTGAATTTTTCTGCGAGACAGAAGATACCGAAACTACTGAGCCATATACAATTTCTTATATACAGCTCAGTGGTCTCGGGATATCCCTCTGTCCAATCTAGTGTCTTGACACTAGTGAAAATAGAGCGGAAAACCGCTCTATTCTCGTAAACTCAAAATTATTTTCTGATTCCCAAACGATCAATCAATGTACGGTATCTCTCAATATCTACCTTCTTCAAATAAGCCAGCAGACCACGTCTCTGACCTACCATTTTCAAAAGACCTCGTCTGGAATGATGATCCTTAGGATTCTTCTTCAAATGCTCTGTTAATTCCTGGATTCTTGTTGTCAGAATTGCAATCTGAACTTCTGGTGAACCTGTATCTCCAGGAGTTCTCGCATATTCATTCATAATTGCCTGTTTTTTTTCCTTTGCTATCATTCTATGATAACCTCCTTAAATATTAGTATCGCCCGCCTGTGCTCCTTTATACTAACAATCCTCTATACTAGTCAGATTCAAAAATACTATAAGAAATACAGAATATTAAGTAATGGTCGGAGTTTCCGCTTACTGAATATGGGCTGTTTCATGCTTCTGGCAAGTGCCTTACAGACACTCACCAGGTAGCATTATACCATATGGTTACAGGCTTGTAAAGAAATTATTTCTTGATTTTAACGGTTTTCACCTTGCTGTAAGCACCAAATACTTTCTCTCCTTTGGAATCCAGCTTGTAAGCGCGCACTTTTACATAGTAGGTCTTTTTCTTTTTGAGTTTGGTAAGTGTACAAGTTGTTTTCTTTGTCAACACTTTCTTGACATTCTTCTTAAATTTCTTATCAGTGCTGTACAAAATCTGATATCCTTTGGCCCCAGATACCTTTTTAATTGTAACTTTTGCTTTCTTGCCAGAAACATTTGCCACCTTTTTTAAGGATGCCTTCTTTACTGTCACCTTGCTCCACTTTGCATAGAGGGTGATATCTTTCTTGCTGGTCTTGGCAATACTGGTAATTTTCTTCTTAAATTTGCTGTCTGTATACCAGCCCTTAAATACATAGCCTTTTCTGGTGGGATTTTTCAGAGTAATCTTCTGTTTAAAGTAAGTGGACGGATTGCTCTTATGGTTTTTGCCTTTGTTTAATTTGTAAGTAATCTTATATGGTACAACAATCTTACATTGTGCCTTTACGCCGCTGCCATCCTTTGCTGTGGCTGTAATCACTGCCTCTCCTGGTCCTACTGCTGTCACCACACCATTATTATTCACTTTTGCCACTTTGTCGCTGCTGGTGCTCCATATAACCGCTTTTTCTGTTGCATCTTTCGGCAGCACATCCGTAACTTTCAGAGTAAAGCTCTTACCTCGTAAAATTTTCTTCGTGGAGGCATCTAACTTAATTTCTGTCACTTTGACATCTTTATTGTCTGAATTTCCTTCCTCTTCCCACTTTGCATATATTGTCAGATTTCCCTTGGTCTCACTGGTAATTCCCGCAAACTCGTTCTTAAATTCACTGTCTGTATACCAGCCCTTAAACGTATATCCTTCACGGCTTGGATCTTTCAGTTCCAATGGCTGACCTTCCGTATATTTAACTGGATTGTCTGCATGGTTCGTTCCGCCATTCAGTTCATAAGTGATCAGAGCCTCCCCAGGTGCAACTGTAATTTCCTCCCACTTTGCATACAATTTCAGATTTCCCTTGGTCTCACTGGTAATTCCCGCAAACTCGTTCTTAAGTTCACTGTCTGTATACCAGCCCTTAAAGATAAATCCTTCACGGCTTGGATCTTTCAACTCCAATGCCTGGCCTTCTGTATACTTCGCTGGATTGTCTGCGTGATTCGTTCCGCCATTCAGTTCATAGGTAATCAGAGCCTCACCTGCTTCAACTGTGACTTTTTCCCACTTTGCATACAAGGTCAGATTTCCCTTGGTTTCACTGGTAATTCCTGCAAATGCATTTTTATATTCACTATCTGTATACCAGCCTTTAAAGGTATATCCTTCACGGCTTGGATCTTTCAATTCCATTGCCTGGCCTTCCGTATACTTCTCTGGATTGTCTGTATGGTTCGTTCCGCCATTCAGTTCATAGGTGATCAAAGCTTCATTTGGTGCAACTGTAATTTCTTCCCATTTTGCATACAGTTTCAAATTTCCTTTGGTTTCACTGGTAATTCCTGCAAATGCATTCTTAAATTCACTGTCTGTATACCAGCCCTTAAACGTATATCTTTCACGGCTTGGATCTTTCAACTCTAATGCCTGGCCTTCCGTATACTTAGCTGGATTATCTGCATGGTTCGTTCCACCATTCAATTCATAGGTGATCAAAGCTTCTCCTGCTTCAACTGTGACTTTTTCCCATTTTGCATACAATTCTAAATCTTTTGCAGTTCCTTTGGCAATCTCAGTAATCTTATTTTTAAATTCGCTGTCTGTATACCAACCCTTAAAGCTATATCCCTCACGGCTTGGGTCAGCAAGTGAAATTGTCTTTGTGCCGTCAAATTTTACTGGATTGGTCTCTGCATTGACACCACTATCCAGATGATATGTCACTTGATAAACCGGATCGGCCTGTTTCAGATATAAATAAATATCATCCACACTGCCCCAGCTAGTCGCTTTTCCGTTTACTGTAATGGTGACAGTTAAAGTGTCTCCAATTGCCGCCTTGACATCCTCCGTATTCGGATTCTGCCAAACCTTCCATCCCTTTACGGATGCATCCGCATCGGAAGAAGTGTTTTGTGTATCATTGGAGAGCTTAATATTTGCTGTAACCTTTCCTTCCTCACCACCCTGCAGATACATAAAAGCGCTGTAAGTTCCAGGTGTCTCCACCGTCACAGACTGAGTAGCTGTAAATTCATAATCAGCATCTCCCAGATAAAATCCCAAACAATGCTGCCCGCTTCTGGGATCATCTGTTGTTTTGGACTTATATCCTGTTCCTTCAATCTTCCATTTGTCACGTCCTTCTTCAAAGCCTCCCTGAAGCAGAAGATTCTCCGGCGCAACATTTACAGTACAGACTGTGTTCATAGTCTCTGTCTGATAAGTAACAGTACCCTTTACAAAAAACTGTCCAAAACCTGTAATCGCTGCAATATCGTCTTGATTCCATAATACTGGCAAATTTTCTGCTTTGGATTTATCATTGTAAACACCATTCACAGTAGTGGGAAGTTTATCTGCTATATTTTCACCAAAGTTTACATCAATACTAGAATCTGCGATGGTATCTAATTTCTTTGGCTCAGTGGCTCCTGTCAAAACATATTTAAAGACATTCAGTGAGGGAAGAGGATTGCCCTCAAAATCAAACATTGCCTGATTATCCCATTCGGAACCGCCATAATTGTCTTCATTGACTGCGGTATCATAACCGATACTGTGGCTGGATGCCCATCCAGAACCATAAGTCTCCCAGGCCAAATTATTTGCTGCTAAAATCTGCTCTGCATTTTCTGCATCTGCATGATAGACATTGACCGGAAGCCATGCTGGTTCCCAATACATCACGCCGATTCCAGCCTCTCCGACCTTTGCCACTGCATCTATGACATCACGTACTTCATAAGCCTGCCCCTGCGGGGTTGCTGCATACACAGAGGTATCATCATTGTTCCCTTTGCGCACTACATTAGGCTGGCCGTCTCCATCCTCCATCGTGCTTGCCCAGGAGGTCTCCGCTACCATTACCTTTTTATTATAAGTAGTTGCTATATTGCTCAATACATCTGTAAGATTTTGCAACGTTCCATGCCAATATGGATAGTAGGAAGATGCAAATACATCATAATCTACCTCATATGTATTCAGTTTCTCCGCATAACCCTTCATATTGCTGGATTTCTCTGGGTTTGTAAAGTGAATGGCTCTTAAAATAGTCGGATCTACACTCTTTACTGCTGCACATCCAGCTTTGAAGAGTGTTGCCATATTTGCCCAGTCTTTTTCCCCGCAGATTGCAGCAGTAGTCTCATTGCCGACCTGTACCATTCTCACATCTGCGCCTGCAGCAATAATTGTATTCAAACTCTCTGTGGTAAATGTTGATATGGCATCAGCCTTCTGCTCCACGGTATAATCCTTCCATGCCTTTGGCGCAATCTGTCTTCCTGGATCTGCCCAGAAATCAGAATAATGGAAATCTATCATTACCTTTAAGCCAGCTTGAGTCGCCCAGGCGCCCATACGGGCTGCTTTTTCCACATCACAGTTTCCGGCGCCATAGCCCTGTTTCTTCTCGGCATCTTTATATGGGTCGTTCCAGACACGAATACGGACATAATTTACCCCAGCCTCTTTTAAAAGCCTGAAAAATCCCACATCATCAAGTTCCTCGCCATTCCAGCCCTTATATTTAACACCACTGTCAATCAAGCTTATATAAGTGGAAATATCCACACCACGGATAAATTCATCTGTGATGCCTTCCACTTTATCAACAATTACACCTGCATTCTCAACCAAGCCTGCATCCACCAGCGCATCCTTTGCCTCCTGCAGCGCTGTGATTGCCGCCTGAATCTCAGCAAGTGATTTGTTTGCCACATCGTCATACACTGCCTGCGCATCGGAAATTGCTGTCTGCAGTGCGGCCCAGCTTGCTGCCTGATAGTCTGAAGCGTTTAATGCAGCACAAGTATCTAACAAAGCCTTTAATTCTGTTTTCTTGGCTTCTTTTTCAGATTCATCTGCGATGACTCTCTTAAGTTCCACATTATCCAGCCATAACCAGCCACTTGTATCTAAATTCACCTCTATCACTATTGTAATGGAAGTACCTTCCACAACACAAGCATCTGTAACATTTGTCTCCCAAAGATCTTCTTCTCCATCATTCCAAGTTCCAATCTGCATGGTCTTGGAACCTTTTTCAGCTTCTCCTTCGCAAATGGCAATTTTTCCAGAAGTGACTGCTCCTCCCAAAATTTCCACTGAAGCTTTATAATCTCCAGGTTCTACATCAGCAATGGTTTTATGAAACGTAACCTTTTGCGCATTAGGAGACCATACATTCCATGCCGTTCCAGTATTATTTGTCCCGTTTACTGCCTGTTTCTTACTTGTCACACCTGTGCTGCCAACTGACCAATCAACTTCCCAGCCATCCTCTACCGCAGTCTCCATGTCATACTTATAGACAGAAGTCTCCGCGGCTCTCGCTGTGATACTAGGATAATTAATCCCAGTAAGCAGCATTGCAGCAGACAAGGCCATTGCCAGCCCTCGCTGCAGTTTTCCTTTTTTCATCTCATTTCCTCCTTCACTTTCACGCACCTGCTTCAATCATCCCCTTCCATACTCCGATCACTCAATCATATGAACAACGTACTGGGAATGTTGCGCAACCAATCATTACATCTTTATTATATAGCATTCCCCTTTCAACACGCAATCGACAATTCTTCCAGTATTTTTAAATCTTTTTTATTAATGTTGCACAACTCTTTTCCGTTTTATGGCAAAAATAAAATGCGCAAAAAATTGCGCATTTTATAGAGATCAAATCTAAAAATCCTTTGAAGTTTAATCTGTGTGCTCCATACCTTTGAGCCTTCCCTTGTGTAGATTTCGCCTGTCTTGTTGAAAAGAAAAGTTCTTCTTGACTTTCCCATTCATCTGTCCCATACTTTACTTACTAAAATATTTATTATCCTAGGAAAGGAAGTGAACCTATGCCGCCAGCATTTGCACATGAAAAACAATATACCATTGATGATATCTATGCACTGCCAGACGGGAAACGGGCAGAACTGATAGACGGCCAATTATACTATATGGCGCCTCCAAATACCAAACACCAAAGAATATTATCCTTCTTACATTTGGAAATTGGAAATTATATTCGTGAAAATAAAGGAACCTGTGAGGTTTTCCCTGCTCCTTTTGCTGTGTTTCTCTCTGCAGATAACTCAAAATACCTGGAACCGGACATTTCTGTCATCTGTGACATAAACAAACTGAATGATCACGGATGTCATGGGGCTCCAGATTGGGTGATCGAAATTGTATCTCCAAGCAGCCGTCCTATGGACTATTACACAAAATTATCTCTATACCGCTTTGCTGGTGTCAGGGAATATTGGATTGTTGACCCAATGAAACAAATAGTTCTTGTATATGATATGGAAAACGCTGCTGCTCCTGTCATCTATTCTTTTTCCGATCTGATCAAAGCTAACATTTACGAACATTTGTATATTAACTTCTCGGATATTTCAGAACTTTTGGATATCTAACAAATCCCCCCATCTGTGAAACTTCACAGATGGGGGGATTACTTTGGCGTTTATATATCACACATCTTATATCGTTATCATAATCAATCATTTAACAATCTTGTCACGCAAACTGGTGTACGATAGAATGCATTAGAAATCTTGATACCAGTCTTTTCGGAGCTGGCATGGACCACCTGTCCATCGCCAATATACATTGCTACATGGTTGATTCCACTTCCATTTCCATAGAAGAACAAATCTCCAGGTCTTGCCTCAGAAGCATCAATTTTAGTGCCATAACCCGCCTGAGCGCCAGAATAATGGGGCAGAGAAATACCATATTTTTCATAAATACGCATCACGAATCCAGAACAGTCAACCCCATTCGTCAAGCTTGTACCGCCCCAGACATAACGGTTTCCAATAAACTGGCAGGCATACTGCACCATATCCACACGGACATCTGACACACCTTGGCCATATTGAATCTCTGTCATGGTCATTGCCTTTGGAAGCTGCTCTGACATTACCACATACTCTCTGGCCACATAACAAGCATCTCCGTCCACATCTACCTTGACCCAAGCTCCCATATCTTCCAACACTTGCAATTCTTCTCCTTCGGCAATCGTTGTCCAGATTGTACTGTCTGTGCTCGGTTCTACTCTGGCATTTAAGGTCTGAGTATTAGAAGTGGCCACCGTTAATTTTACTTCCTCTGCCCGCTGCGCAGCCGCTTCCCCTGTCAGCAAAAATTCACCCTTTACAAACCCGTTTACTTCACCAGAGCGAATACGGCACCATTCTCCTTCTCGCGACAAGATCTCACATCCTGCATCTACCTGAAGCTTTCCAACTAGATCATATTCCTCTCCGGCACCTTCACGGATATTGAGGTGGTTTTCCACATTGGCAATACCCAAGTTCGCATAACCACAAATCAATCCGCCTTTTGTCTCCTTTGCCTTAGGCTGCGCATTCTGTGCGGATGCACTAGTATTGGATTCTGCAATCAAACTCTGATTTAATACTGTGGAAATACCGGCGCTGGAATCACTTACCAGGCTGTCGTTGAGTACCGCGGAAACGCCTGCGCTCGCTTGGTTTGCAGCTTGTGCGGGCATCCAAAATATACCAAATGCAGCTGAACCCGCCAAACATGCCAGAAACAATTTTATGTAAATATTTTTCATAATGATCCTCCTGAAAAAACCGTCTTATGCTGGTCATTATATCAAGGGAATATTACATTGTCAAGAATATTGTAATATTGTTGTAACATTTTCTAAGTATAATTGTTATACTCAGCTTTTTGCTTCCGCTGGATCACCCTCTAAAATAGAAAATGCAATATTGGTTGCATGATCTGCCACACGCTCAAGGCCTGTCGTTAAATCTGTAAACAAGATTCCAGCCATAGGAGAGCATTTGCCCTTAGCCATACGTTTTACATGGTTTTGCTGAAGCTGCCGCTCCATATAGTCGATATTGTTTTCCAACTCCAGGATGTCTGGGAGATTTTTCTTATCCATAGTGGTAAACATTTCCATAGATTTTTCCAAAATCACCATTGTTTTCTGGTGCATTTCCTGAATTTCCTTTTGTCCCTTCTTGGTAAAATCCAGACTCTCCTCTCCACTTTTAACTGCCGCATCGACAATATTTTCTGCATGATCTCCAATCCGCTCAATGTCACTCACCACATGGAACAGCCCGCCAATGCGCTTGGCGTCAACCACTGGCAACTGAAGCTGATTGATTTTTACCAAATAATCTGTAATCTCATGACTCAAAAAGTCAATCTGTTTCTCTGTCTCATAGACCTTGGCAATTTTCTCCTCATTTCGGTCAAAAAATGCTTCCATTGCAAGCTGCAGGTTTTCGCGCGCCATACTGCCCATACGCTCAATCTCCTGGGTGGTTTCCACCACTGCCGTGGAGGGAGAAAATATATTTTGTTTTCCAATATAGAGAAGCTGGTATTCCTTCTGCTCCTGATCTTCTCCTGGAATCATACGGCGCGTAAGCGCCACAAACTGTACCGATAATGGCAGGAAAATAATCGTCTGGAAAATTTTGAAAAGAGAATCGGCATTTGCCACACATCGGCCCACATCTGAACCAGAGATATGTAAAATAAATTGCTCAAAATACTTCATGCCAAATGCCATCAAAATACCTATTATCACCATTCCAAACACATTAAACATCACATGAATCAAAGCCGCCCGCTTCGCTTCCTTCTTAGCATCTAAACTTGCCAACACTGCTGGTGTACAGGAACCAATATTACAACCGAGAATTACATAAAAGCAGACGGACAAATCCATTAATCCCTGGCTTGCCATTAATAACAGAATACTGACTGTCACAGAGGAACTCTGTACCACTACTGTGATCACTGTTCCAAACAAGATCCCCAGCAGAGGGTTATCCATACTACTGAGCACATCCAGTACCACCTGATAATCCCTTAAGTCTGTCATGGAATCTTTCATCATACTAATTCCCATAAACAAAGCGCCAAACCCAAGAATTACTTCTCCAATCTTTTTCACCATAGGCTTCTTGCCAAACATAATCAAAACTGCCCCTACAAATAAAATAAAGGGAGCCACTCCAGTCAGATTAAACGCTACAAGCTGAGAAGTAATTGTGGTACCGATGTTTGCACCAAATATAATGCCTACCGATTGTGCCAATGTCATAATCCCTGCATTTACAAAGCTGACTACCATAACTGTGGTAGCGCCTGAAGACTGGATAATCGCAGTAAACAGAGCGCCAAACAACACCGCCACAATCTTGTTCTTGGTCATTGCCTCCAAAATAGATCGAAGCCTTGCACCAGCCGCTTTCTGCAAACCCTGGCTCATAAAATTCATACCAAACAGAAACAATCCCAGGCCGCCCAGCAAAGTTAATATTAATTCCATGTAATTCACCCTTTAGTTCTTCTGAACTCCTTTTCCTGTGTCAAAATAAACTTTTCCATATTGAATATCCTGTTCCATCTGTGCTTTCAATGCGTCCAAGGAATCAAATTTCTGCTCTGGCCGCACCCGTTTCAGAAAGCTTACTCGAACCATTCTGCCGTACATATCTTCTGAGATATCAAACAAATGTGTCTCTACTCCAATGGGATTTTCCCCCTGTATCGTAGGTTTGCAGCCCACATTAGTAATACCAGGATAATGTTTTCCCATACATTCTGTGCTAGTCACATAAACACCCATAGGAGGGAGCAGCTTTTCCTGCGGCGGAATTAGATTGATGGTTGGAATACCAAGTACTGCTTTGCCCAGCTTCCTTCCATGAAGTACACTTCCCTCCACAAAAAAAGGATAACCTAGCAGCTTATGTGCCTTCTCAATATTACCTGCATTAATTTCTTCCCGAATATAAGTGCTGCTGATATCCCTGCCTTCCTCCTGCATTTTAGGCACAACTTTCAATTGATAGCCATACTGAGGAGCATATTGCCTGAGCATCTGATAATTTCCTCTTCGTTTATACCCAAAACGAAAATCTGTTCCCACCACGATATCTTTCACATGAAGATTTTTTACAATTCTGTCAATAAATTTCTCTGGCTCCATACACATGATTTCTCTGGTAAAAGGGCATTCAATCACATAATCAATGCCATTTTCCTCAAACAGCCGTGCTTTTTCCTGGCTGGTCGTAAGTACCTGCATCCGAAGATTCTGCGTCTGCTCACTTGGCGGAATATCAAAAGTAAAAACTACTGTTTTTAAATTCTGCTGTTCCTGTTTCTTTTCTCTCATATACTCCATCAGCAGTTCATGTCCCCGATGCAAACCATCAAACTTTCCCAAAGACAGTACCGAAGGTCCTTCGATTTCAAATGTCATACTTTGTTTTATGTATTCCATAATTTCAGTCCTATTCCATAAAAATCTTAATGGGACGAATGTCCCTGCTGGCTTCCTTCCACTGATAAATTCCCACAAAAACCTGCTTATGATCATAAACACGCAATATTGTGTGTTGATAAAAATGCTGCCAGTCGCTCATCCATTGTGGCTGCAATGGATTACCATTGTACAAAAGCCTGGAAAACTTTTCCTCCACACATAGCTTCGGGTATTGCAAAAACACGCTGTCTGTAGCTTTTACGAATTGTGTTAAATCGTCCCTTGTCAGCTCGCCCTGTGAATGCTCACTGCGAGCCGCAAGTACTTGTGCTTCAATCTCTGCAAGCCTGTATGCATCCTTTAACTCAAAATCAGCAACCCTAGTGCGCAGCAAAGACTCCATACAACCGCCACAGCCTGCGGACTCACCGATATCCTGACATAGCGTGCGAATGTAAGTCCCTTTGGAACAATGCACCTTAAGCCACACACGAGGCAGAGCAATCTTTTGTACATCAATAGAATAAATTTGTACGAGTCGTGGGGAACGCTCCACTTCCACTCCTGCCCTTGCCAAATCACAAAGTTTTTTACCATTGACCTTTAGGGCCGAATACATGGGCGGAATCTGGGCATACTCTCCCACAAATCCTGCAATAATTTTTTGAATCTCCTCCTTGGAACATTCCACGGAAGACTCTCTCACCACTGTGCCAGTGATATCCTGGGTATCTGTGACTTTTCCCAACAGCAATACAGCCTGATATTCTTTATCTTTATCTGCAAGCAAGTCACAAACCCTGGTGGCCTTGCCCAGACATACGGGCAGTACGCCCTCTGCATCAGGATCCAGTGTTCCGGTATGCCCAATTTTTTTCTGTTTTAAAATGCCGCGCAGCTTCGCCACCACATCATGGGAGGTATAGCCCTTTTCCTTATATACATTGATAATTCCATTAATCATGTAATTGTCCTTCTATCTCTCCACAGATTACAGCAAAAATCTCTTCGGGAGCGCCTCCCATATTGGCTCCTGCTGCCCTTACATGGCCGCCGCCCTGATGTTTCATGGCAATGGCGGCAACATCCACCTTTCCATTGGAGCGCATACTCACCTTCCAGGTATGATCTTCGTTTTCGTAGAGAAATATAGCAGCCTCCACGCCTTTTGTAACCCGAAGCTGACTGACAATCCCGTCCAGATGCTTGGGCTGCACCCCAAACCGCCTCATTTCCTCCTGGCTTACCGCTGTGGCAATCACCAAATCTTCCAAAAATAGCTTACTGTTTAAAAGCGCCTGACCTAAAATTTGATTCTGCCCAAATGTTTTTGTATAAAATGTATCATCTATGATTTTAGAAAAATCAATGCCCTTTTCCATCAGGATGCCTGCTGTTTCCATCGTTTTGGCGGAAGTGCTGGAATACTGAAATACCCCAGTATCATGGACAATCCCCACATAAATACACTCCGCGATCTCCTTTGTAATCCTATCTGTCTCCAACAGTTCAAAAATCAATTCTGAGGTCGAACTGGTCTCTGGAAAAATATAATTCTCATCTGCAAAACTAGCATTGCTGACATGATGATCAATACAAATTGTCTTCTTGGCAGTCTCAAAATATTTCACTGACGCACCCAGACGGCCAGTATCTCCACAATCTTGTACAATACATAGATCATATCTCTGATCGCTGTCATAAGAGCTGCATATCTGATCTGAATTTTTTAGGAATTTAAATATATTCGGAATCGGTTCCAGATAGATATCTGCCTGGATCTGCGGAAACCAGGTCTTAATATAATTGTAAGTTGCCAGGCAGGAACCCACACAGTCGCCATCAGGCCTTACATGGCCGGCAATGGCAACCGTCTTTACCTGTGCCAACTGGGATGCTAAATCTTTCATACAGATCACTCCCTGTTTACATCATCAATTAATTTTGACATATTTACGCCATATTCAATCGACTGATCCATAATAAAACGGATCTCTGGCGTATTTCTCAGATTAATATTTTTAGCCAATTTGCTGCGAATATACCCTTCCGCACTCTTTAATCCGGCAATCGTGTCTTGCTGGGAGGCATCATCCCCCAAGACACTGATATATGCCTTACAGCTCTTCAAATCCGGCGCCACTTCCACGGCGACCACCGAGGTCAGCGGGTCAATTCTGGGATCCTTGATCTCTCCGCGAATGATATTGCTCAATTCCCGCAGTACCTCTTCATTGATTCTTGTATTCTTAATGCTGTTCTTTCTCATATTTACTCCTCAAATTATCGTGGCACCTCTACCATAGTGTATGCCTCTACAATATCAAGCTCCTGAATATCATTGAAGCCTTCAAATACCAGTCCGCATTCATAGCCCGCCTTTACTTCTTTGACATCATCCTTAAAACGTTTCAAAGATGCAAGGTCTCCCTCGAATATCTGCTCTCCTTCTCTGGAAATGCGAACCTTGCAGCCTCTCTGGAATAAGCCATCCAATATATAGGAACCAGCAATATTTCCCACACCAGAAGCTTTGAAGATCTGACGAATCTCGGCATGGCCAAGTACTTTCTCCTCAAATACTGGATCCAGCATTCCCTTCATGGCCGCCTGCACATCCTCAATGGCGTTATAGATTACCTTGTACAGCCTCATATCCACGCCTTCGCGCTCAGCAGTCGCTTTTGCTGTTGCATCTGGGCGCACATTAAATCCGATGATAATCGCATTGGAAGCAGAAGCCAAACTAACGTCTGATTCATTGATCGCTCCCACACCGCCGTGAATCACCTTAACCACAACTTCTTCATCAGACAGCTTCACAAGGCTTTGCTTTACAGCCTCCACAGAACCCTGCACATCAGCTTTGACAATAATTGGAAGTTCCTTGACATTACCAGACTGAATCTGTGAGAACAGATCATCCAGAGACATCCTGGATTTGGTGTCCTCCAACATCTTTTCACGTCCTTCAGAGATAAAGGTTTCCGCAAAACTCTTTGCCTCTTTCTCTGAATCGGTACATACAAAGATTTCCCCAGCATTGGGCACATTATTCAAACCTAATATTTCCACTGGCGTAGAGGGACCTGCTTCTTTGACTCTTCTGCCCTTGTCATCAATCATTGCTCTGACTTTACCATAACAACTTCCACAAGCAACGGGCTGCCCTACCTTCAAAGTCCCCTTCTGAACGAGAATGGTTGCCACAGAACCGCGTCCTTTGTCGAGCTGGGCTTCTATCACCAATCCTCTGGCATTGCGCTTAGGATTTGCTTTTAATTCACTGATTTCTGCGGTCAGTAAAACCATTTCCAACAGATTGTCAATGCCCTCATGGGTATGTGCGGACACAGGAACAAAAATCGTGCTTCCACCCCAATCTTCTGGAATCAGTTCATGTTCTGCCAGCTCCTGTTTTACACGTTCGATATTGGCACTGGGCTTATCAATCTTATTGATCGCCACAATAATTTCTACTTCAGCCGCTTTCGCATGGCTGATCGCCTCCACAGTCTGAGGCATTACGCCGTCATCTGCCGCCACTACTAAAATTGCGATGTCAGTAGCATTTGCTCCGCGCATACGCATAGCGGTAAAGGCTTCATGTCCAGGAGTGTCCAAGAAAGTAATCTTCTCGCCGTTGCACTCTACCATATAAGCTCCAATGTGCTGAGTAATACCGCCTGCTTCCTTGTCAATCACATGCGTATCACGAATAGCATCTAATAATGATGTCTTACCATGATCGACATGACCCATAACACAAACAACGGGAGGACGTTTTACCTGAATGGCCTCATCTTCCTCTTCTTCCTTTAAAAGCTCTGCAATCACATCAATCTTTTCTTCCATCTCGCAGATACAGTTAAATTCCAATGCAATTTCCTCTGCCGCAGCATAGTCAATCTCACTGTTTACCGTCACCATTGTGCCCTGCAAAAACAGCTTTTTGATAATCGCAGATACCTGTACCTTCATGCGGTCAGCAAGCTCTTTAATTGTCATTTTCTCTGGAAGTGTGATGGTCTTGATTGTCTCCTCCTCTTTCTGCTGAGGCTTGGGGGCTGGCTGCTGATTCTTCTTTCCTCTGGTCTTCTTCTCCAGATTATCAAAGCGCTCCTTCTTCTTACCCATCAACTCTTTTTCATGGCGCTGATTATTTCCTTTGCGTGTATCACGCTCACGGCTTTCTTTACCTCTGCCCTCTTCTATTGCCGCTGGACTGTTCTGATTTAACTTATTGATTTCCTGTTCAAAACGATTTTTCTGATTTGGACGCCCATTCTGATAATTACGACCGCCTCGATCTCCTTGCGGCCTTCCATTACGATCTCCTTGTGGTCTCCCACCTCTGTCTGACTGTGGCCTTCCATTACGGTCTGACTGTGGTCTTCCATTTCGGTCTCCTTGCGGTCTTCCGTTACGATCTGACTGCGGCCTTCCGTTACGGTCTGACTGTGGTCTTCCATTTCGGTCTCCTTGCGGCCTTCCGCCTCGGTCTCCTTGCGGTCTTCCACCTCTGTCTGACTGGTTTCTTCCGCCTCGATCTGACTGTGGCCTTCCGTTGCGGTCGCCTTGTGCTCTGTCCGACTGATTTCTAGTCGTACGCTCGGATTGGGTTCTGTCTGATTGAGTTCTTGCTGTACGCTCTGTCTGTGGCCTTGCTGGTCTCTGTTCCTGCGCTTTGATATTGCGTTCTCCTTGTGCTCTGCCTGCCCTCTCTTCCTGAGAAGATTTCGCGTTATTCTCACCCTGTGGTTTCGCTGCGCGTTCCTCCTGAGAAGCCTTTACATTGCGGTCCGCTTGCGGTCTTGCTGTACGCTCTGCCTGTGGCCTTGCTGGTCGTTTCTTTGCTGTCTTACTGTTCTGGGGATTAAACACAGAGGTAATGCTGGATTTCTTCTTTGGGCGCTCTGCATTTTTCCCTTCTGCGGATTCATGTTTCACTGTCTCTGCCTTTACTGGCTCTTTACCAGCAGATTTTTCCTGTGATTCACCTTTTGCTGCCTGAGGCTTATTGCCTGAAAATTTATTTTTTACCATCGTAATCGTATCATCCTCAATAGAACTGCTTGCTGTCTTACCAGTAATATTCTTTTCCTCCAGAAATTTAATCACATCCTTAGATTGTATTTTTAATTCATTTGCAAGTTCATATACTCTAATTTTCGCCATACTATTACTACCTCCGTTATTCCGTTTTCTCTGCTAATTTCAGTTTCTCCTCCAAGCTTTTTGCAAAGCCCTCGTCTTGCACTGCCAAAGATGCGCGCAGTTGTTTGCCGATGGCATTTCCCAAAGCTTCCTTAGAGGCATATAAATACATGGGAACCTGATAAAAGGAACACATATTGCGAAACATTTTTTTCGTATTTTCCGAAGCTTCCTCAGATACAACTACAAGAAAAGCATTGCCAGATTTGACTGCTTTCTCAGTGGAAAATTCTCCACTAGCAATCCTTCCCGCTTTTGCCGCCAGTCCAAGCATGGACAAGATTCTATCCCTTTGCAACTACTTCCATCTCCTTTGTCAAATTCTCAATCACTTCTTTGGGAATAGCAGTTTTTAAAGAACGCTCCAGCCCTTTTGTCTTAACTGCTCTCGCTAAGCACTCTCCATTGGGACACAGATATGCCCCTCTGCCATTTTTCTTTCCTGTTATATCTAAGAGAATTTCGTTTTCTGCAGTCTTAATAATGCGCAGCAGTTCTTTCTTGCTTTTCATCTCCTGGCATCCAACACACTGACGCATAGGAATTTTTTTATTCATCTGTACTGCCCTCTTCTAAGAAATCTTCTGTATCTTTCTCTTCCCTATAATTGTCATCCTCTTCATGCTCTAACTCTAATTCATGGAGATCATCTGCATTTTTCAATTCTTCGATGTCCTCTGTGTCCTCATAGGAATCTGAAAATTCTTCCTCTCCATATTCCTCATCTTCTTCATATTCATTCTCATAATCCATAAAATCGCCGGCTTCTCTTGCCTGTGTCTCACTCTTAATATCTATCTTAAACCCAGTAAGTCTTGCGGCCAAACGTGCATTTTGCCCTTCCTTTCCAATTGCCAAAGATAACTGATAATCCGGCACTACCACTTTGGCAGTCTTCTCCTCTGCATCCGCAATCACGGAAATCACTTTCGCTGGACTCAACGCATTTTCAATCAGCATCGCTGCGTTATCACTCCAATTGATTATATCAATCTTTTCTCCCCTCAATTCATTGACAATGGCATTTACTCTGGCGCCATTCATTCCCACACAGGCTCCAACAGGATCTACATCTGGGTCATTGCTCCACACAGCAATCTTCGTTCTGCTGCCTGCTTCCCTGGAAATACTCTTGATCTCCACAATCCCATCTTTCACCTCTGTCACCTCAGACTCAAACAGACGTTTTACGAGCTCTGGATGCGTTCTGGAGACAAGAATCTTTGGGCCTTTGGAGGTGGATTTTACTTCCAGAATATAAAGCTTAATGCGCTCAGTAGGCTTAAAAACTTCCCCCTTCACCTGCTCATTCTCATTTAAAATGGCATCGACCTTGCCTAAATTGATGCTGATATTTTTTCCTACATAACGCTGCACAATACCGGTCACTACATCTTTCTCTTTGCCATAATACTGATCAAACAGAACTTTCCGTTCTTCCTCGCGAATCTTTTGCAGAATTACATTTTTGGCATTCTGAGTAGCGATACGTCCAAATTCTTTTGATTTGACTTCAATATTGACAATATCACCCACATTATATTTAGAATTGATCATTCTGGCATTGCCCAAGCTGATTTCTGTCACCGCATCCAAAACTTCCTCCACAACCGTCTTTTCTGCATATACATGAAATTCACAAGTTTGGGGATTGATATCTACCTTAATATTATCTGATTTTCCGAAATGATTTTTACAGGCAGTGATCAGTGAATTTTCAATGGCTTCCAACAGGGTGTCTTTACTGATGTCCTTTTCTTTTTCTAATATATTTAACGCTTCTAATAACTCATTGTTCATTTTTTTATCCTCCTGAATTTATTCTGTTATTTGACGCATTTTAAAAATCAAAAGCAAGACGAATCAATGCAATATCTGTTTTTGCAAAAGCCATTTCTTCCCCATCATCCATCTCAATCGTTACAGTTGTCTCATCAAAAGATTTTAAGATACCAAAAAATTGTTTTTCCCTTTTAATTGGCCGATAGGTTCGAATCTCCAATTCCTTACCAACACTCCTGACATAATCTTTTTCTTTTTTCAAAGGTCTTCCAAGCCCTGGAGAACTGACCTCAAAAATATAGGACTCTTCTATATAATCCTTTTCATCCAACAAATCACTCATCCTTCTGCTGACTAATTCACAGTCATCTACGGTAATCCCGCCTTCTTTATCAATATAAGCCCGCAGATACCAGGTTCCGCCTTCTTTTACAAACTCTACATCCACCAACTCAAAATGATATTCCTCCACAATTGGGCACAGCAGTTCTTCGGTCTTCTGCTCATATTTCTCTTTTCTTGACATTGCTTCACCTTCTTTCTCAATCTCATTGTCTACATACAATCAAGCAGAGAATACTTTTCCCTGCTCGCAGTGCACGGGGCGCATACTGCACAAACAGTAAATTTTATCCTGCGCCCCTGTGCATAAAATTGAGAGTGGACATCCGCCCACTCTCAAGCATGAGTTTATCTAGTTATCATACATATCATAGCACTTAAGATAAGGAAATGCAAGGAAAAATTTTTATCTGAACATTACGTGATGATTTTAATAAAACAATTAAAATTTTTACTGGTATTTTAGTAAAAATGCTGGTATAATGGTTTTACTAAGTAACCTTTTTGTTTTCATTTTTACGAAATATCAAAGAAGGAGGATGTAATTTATGTGGAAAATGAGAAGGAAATTCCACGCAGTTCTGGCTGCAGTGGTATTGTTTACCTCAATCAATTTCTGCCCCATAAAGGCAGAAGCAGCAAATTTCTGGGATTCTGTATCAAGTGCAGATTGGATGGCCGCTATCGACGGCAATCTGAGAATCACCCAGATCAACATGCCAGGAACCCATGACAGCGGCACACAAAAAATATCGCTTGCTACTTATTCTCAATGTCAGGATAAGTCGATTGAGGAACAGCTAAATATGGGAATCCGGTTTCTGGATATCCGTCTGGAGGCAGAGGACGGCGGCAAACTGTATCTTGTTCATGGTACCACCGAATGCCAGTCAAACTCCGGCGGCAACCTGTATCTGGAAGAAGTATTGACAAACTGTTATCAGTTCTTGGACGCACATCCAACCGAAACGATTGTAATGAGCATGAAAAAGGATGATGGAGATCAGGCTGATGGTGTGATTCAGCAGTATATTCATGAAAATTATATTGATAAAAATCCAGGCTACTGGTATCTGCAGAACGGCAAACCAGTGTTAAACGACGCGCGAGGCAAGATTGTTCTGGCAAGCCGTTATCACAATGAAAACAATTATGGCGATCCCAAAAGAGGATTAAATTTCGTCTGGAGCGACCAGGGCGGTTCTGATGTGCAAGATACCCCCTGGGAGAGAGTGGCTGTTACTGGACTGACTGGACTGTGGGTACAGGACCGCTATGAATATTCCACTGACAACAAATGGACCGCTGTGCAGCAGGGCTTGGATTCTCCGCCCGACGAAAACAACCGCGCCAATGTATACTTCTTAAACTTTTTAAGCGTTGCTGGAAAAAATGGTCTTCTTCCTGCTTCTCCAAAGAGCAATGCTCAAAAAATCAATCCCAAGTTCCTGTCCTATGAAATGACTCAGGGCAAGGCTTATGGCTGGATTATTTTTGACTTTGCCACAGAGGAATTAGCAAAAAAAGTAATTGCCAGCAATCCTTATACTTCAAGACTGACACTCCCCTTAAACACAGCAAAAACAGCTTATAATCAGGCGATGGCTGCAAATGCCTACACAAAAGCTTCTTTGGATTCCTTTGCAGAGGCTATTGCCGCTGCACAAGCGCTTGCCGACCAAGAAAACAGTGGAAATGCCATTACAAACACGCAATTTGAGGAAGCTGTGGCAGCTTTAACTACTGCTGCAAATGGTCTGGCGCCAAAATCTTTAAAAGAGATGGAAGAATATCTTCTCGGTTGGTACCCATTGACCAAAGACGGTAATGACACTAGCAAAAATAACAACCACGCCACAGCAAAAGGCGTTGCCTTTACCAGAGAAAATGGCGCTGAATTTAAAGGCGATGGCAATCTGCAGAGCGTTCTCTCACTGCCCACAAAAATGTTTGACGGCAAAGATCAACTGACAGTTTCTTTCTGGGCGCAGGATAACGGCACAGCAGCCAGCAGAAACCAAGCTGTATTTAGTTTTGGCTCAGGAACGGAACCAGACGGCAATAATACTCCAAATGTATATAAATATGTATTGATCAACACCAGCAATAATAATTGCCTCAAAGCAGTGATCACCAACAATACCTGGCGAAACGAAGTAGGTTTCAAAGCCACAGAAGCAAGTTATCCCAAACAAACCTGGGCGCACATTACCTGTGTATTTGATGGCACACAATTTACTTTATATAAAGACGGCCAGCTTGTGGGCACAAAAGACACCGGTATAAAACTGACTGCTTTTGGAACAAACACCGTTGCCTATATCGGAAACTCAATCTGGGGCAATAATGATAAGGATTATATTGGCAATGTCAAAGACTTCCGTGTATACCATGCATCCCTGACAGCATCACAAGTTGCAGAGATCTACAATTACAAAGAGACACTTCCAGTAGAATATGTAAAAGAGGATTTGATTGACGCTTTAACAGAGGAGCTTGGCATGGGAAACGCCGCCGAAGAAAATGGACATATTTTGCTGGATGTAAGCAAAGGAAGTCTTACACTTCCAACAACAGGTTATCAAAATGCTGTGATTTCTTGGACTTCTTCTCATCCAGACATCATTGACGTAACTACTGGAAAAGTAACACAGCCAGCAGCAGGTTCTACTGCAACAGATGTGATACTGACTGCTACTGTCACACTGCCCTCTGGTCAAAGTGCAAAAATCCTGTTCTCATGTTCTGTAAATCCAATCCAGACATATACCGTTTCCTTTGACGCGGCAAATGGCTCCGCCATTACAAAAACTACGGTCACAAATGGGGAAAAAGTTACTGAGCCAGAAGTTCCCAAAAAAGATGGATTTACCTTTGCAGGCTGGTTTGCCGAAGACTCTAATACTGCATTTGACTTTAATAGCACAATTACCAGTAATTTGACCTTAACTGCAAAATGGACAGAAAATCAGAAACCCACAGACCCAGACGACCCATCTAATCCATCGGACCCAGATAACCCGTCTAATCCGACTGACCCAGATGAACCGTCTAATCCGACTGACCCAGACGACCCATCTAATCCATCGAACCCAGATGAACCATCTAATCCATCGGACCCAGATGAACCATCTAATCCAACTGACCCAGATGAACCGTCTAATCCAACGAACCCAGACGACCCGTCTAATCCGACTGACCCAGACGACCCATCTAATCCATCGGACCCTGACGAACCATCTAATCCATCGGACCCAGATGAACCATCTAATCCATCGGACCCTGACGAACCATCTAATCCATCGGACCCTGACGAACCATCTAATCCGACTGACCCAGATGCCCCATCTAATCCATCGAACCCAGATGACCCTTCTGACACAGATGATACAGATGACACAGATGACACAGATGACACAGATGACCAGACAAAAAGAACATCTATTACAGGTGCCAAAATAAAGATTGCCAACGCAACCTATAATGGAAAAGCACAAAAACCCAAGGTAACTGTCACTTATAAAGGTAAGAAATTATCTGCAAAATCAGACTACCAAGTTACTTACCAAAATAATAAAAAAATTGGCAAAGGAAAAGCAACAATTACTGGAAAAGGCAAATATAACGGCAAAAAAACGGTTTCCTTCTCGATTCAGCCCAAGAAAAATAAAATAACCAAGCTTACAAATAAACCCGGTCGAAAATTGCTTGTTAAATTCAGTAAATCAAGTGGTGCAAAGAACTATGAAATTCGCTATGCGACAAACAAAAAATTTAAATCTGCGAAAAAAGTAACAACAAAAAAGACTTCCTACACTTTGAAGAAATTAAAGAAGGGAAAAACTTATTATGTAAAAGTTCGTGCTTCCAAAAAGGTTGGTAAAAAATATTTTCGCAGCGCTTACAGTAAAACACTGAAAGTAAAAATAAAGAAATAACGCCGATAACGCATAAACAAGAGAACTCCCGCATTGTGGGAGTTCTCTCGTTTGTGTGAAATATAAAAATTTTAAATCAATTCTGTAATACAATTACAACTTCCAAATATCCTTGTTATACTCTGCAATGGTTCGATCTGAGGAGAAAAATCCTGCTTTTGCCGTATTGACCAGCATCTTCTTAGCCCATGCATCACGATCTTCATAATCTTTATAGATTTCTTCTCTTTTCGCTGCATAGTCTTTGTAATCTAAAAGTGTCATAAACCAGTCTTTATTTAACAGCTCATGATAAAGACGTTCCAGATTTTCTTTCTGTCCTACTTCCAGCATAATATCACTGACAATAAAGTCCACTGCTTCCTTGATTTCTTCTTCCTTATCATAGTAATCTTTGGAAACATAGTCCGCCTTCTCATAATGCTCAATGACAGTATCAGAACTTTCTCCAAAAACATAAATATTCTCTTCTCCCACCAAATCTGCGATTTCTACATTAGCACCATCCATAGTACCAAGTGTAACAGCGCCGTTTAACATAAATTTCATATTTCCAGTTCCTGAAGCTTCCTTACTTGCCAAGGAAATCTGCTCAGAAATATCACATGCAGGAATCAGTTTCTCTGCTTTAGTGACATTATAATTTTCCACCATAATCACTTTCAGATATGGACTGACTTCTGGATCTTTGTTGACTACCTCTTGCAGACATAAAATAAGATGGATAATATCTTTGGCAATTACATATGCCGGAGCTGCCTTAGCGCCAAAAATTACTGTGATTGGTGTAGAAGGTTTCTTTCCTTCCTTAATCTCCAGATATTTATGAATTACATACAAAGCATTCATCTGCTGGCGCTTATACTCATGAAGACGCTTCACTTGAATATCAAAAATGGAATTTTCATCAATCTCCACTCCCTGTGTCTTCTTCAAATATTCAGCCAACACATGCTTATTCTCTTTTTTGATCTCCAATAACTTCTGCAATACATTTTTATCCTCGGCAAAGGCCAACAGTTTTTCTAATTGATCTGCATCTTTATGCCATTCTGTTCCAATCAATTGATCCAGATAATGCTTAAGACCCTTGTTGCAATGCATCAGCCAGCGGCGGAATGTAATTCCATTGGTTTTATTATTAAATTTTTCTGGATAGATTTTATAAAAATTATTGAGTTCATTTTTCTTTAAAATTTCGGTATGCAGATATGCCACTCCGTTGACGCTGTAACCGTAATGGATATCCATATTTGCCATATGCACAAGATTTCCATCATCAATGATCGCCACAGATCTGTCTTCAAATTTATCTTTTACAATAGTATCTAATTCGCGGATAATCGGCATCAATTGAGGCACAGCCCTATTCAGATAATCCATTGGCCATTTTTCCAGCGCTTCTGCCAAAATGGTGTGATTGGTATAAGCACAAGTCTTTGACACAATTTCAATGGCGTCATGAATTCGGATTCCTTGTTCCATCAATAAACGAATCAACTCAGGAATTACCATGCTTGGATGTGTATCATTAATTTGAATGGCTGCATACTCTGGAAGATCGTACAAATTACATCCTTTTGCCTGACACTCCTGCAAAATCAATCTGGCAGCATTGCTGACCATAAAATACTGCTGATATACGCGCAGCATTCTGCCTGCATCATCGGAATCATCTGGGTACAAGAATAAGGTTAAATTTTTGCAAATATCATGTTTATTAAATCCAATCCCATTCTCCACCAAACTTTCATCCACTGTCTCTATATCAAACAAATGTAATTTATTGGTACGATTTTCAAATCCTGTTACATCCAGATCATACATTCTGGATTGTACCGTAAAACCACCAAACTGAATCGAGTATGTGACATCTGTTTTCGTCAGCCAGCTATCAGCCTCAATCCAAGGATTTTTACTTTCTTTTTGCAGATGATTTTCAAAACTTTGTAAGAACAGCCCAAAATGATAGTTCAGTCCGATCCCATCTCCATTTAATCCTAACGTCGCCATAGAATCCAAAAAACATGCTGCCAACCGTCCCAAACCGCCATTTCCGAGTGATGGCTCTGGTTCTACCTGTTCAATCAAATTGATATCCTTACCATACTGCTCCAGCATGGATGCAACTTCATCATAAATGCCAAGATTAATCAAGTTATTGGACAACAGTTTACCAATTAAAAATTCAGCAGAGATATAGTAAATCTTCTTCTTTCCCTCACTGCTCTCCTTCTTCTTAGCAAGTTCTTTTACAATTCCCAAAAGTCCATAATAAAGCTGCTCATCTGTACAAGCTGCAATATTATTGCCGCATTTTTTTTCCAGTAACTCTCTCACATTCACACTCATTTTGATCCTCCTTTTTACTCAAAGCGTTCCCCTTTTTCCAGGCACTTATTCCCATAAGTTTCCTGTTTCTTGGTTAAAGTATAATCCCTTTTTCCATTTTTTTCTTGCTATATGCTCGCAAAACATAGTACAATACTATCAAAATCTTTTAGAAAGGACTTCATCAGTATGAATATTTCGGAATACGAAAGCTCACAGGAAACAAAATTTCATGGACACGGCGATTTTCCATTCAATATATATTTATGCAGCATTCCTCTGGATTTTTCTATTGTACCAGTCCACTGGCACAATGATATGGAAATCATTTATATAAAAAAAGGCAAAGGCAAGATTACCATCAATCTCATTCCATTTCAAGTCTCACAAGGAGATATCATGATTGTGCCTCCAGGCCAGCTCCACTCGATTACACAGCTTTCTGATTATACTATGGAATACGAAAATATCATTTTCCAACTTTCTATGCTGATGGCGCCGCTGAGTGATCCCTGCACCCAGAAATTTTTTGAACCTCTGCTGCAGGGAAAGATTCGTTTTGACAGCCAATTTTCTCCTGGCTGTGCTCTATATCCAGCGCTCTCTGGCTGTTTGAACGCTATGGATGAAATCTGTAAAACTTTCCCGCCTGGCTACCAGCTTGCCATTAAAGGGCAATTATTCTCTTTTTTTTACAATCTTGCCCGCTCCGTCCAGGCTCCGCAGCGGCCAGATAACGATGCCTTAAACCGTCTGAAAGATATTCTGAAATATGTAGAAATAAATTATCATCAAAAAATCTCCATTGCCGATGCCGCCAAAATCTGTGGTTTCAGCAAATCTCATTTTATGAAATTCTTTAAAAACAATATGTCTATGTCCTTTACAAACTATTTAAATGATTATCGGCTTACAATGGCAGCAAGACTTCTGCTCTCCTCCTCAGAATCTGTTATAACAATCGCTGTCAATACAGGGTTTGAAACTCTCTCCTATTTTAATCGTCTGTTCAGGAGAAAATACCAATGTACACCAACTTTATTTCGTAAACGGAATTATAATTCAGAAAATTGACAATATGACAAAAACCAGATTGGTCACTTCTGATCATTCTTAATTTTTTCTTTGCCTATCATAATTAGTGCCAAAAGCCCTGTCACCTTAGGTGACAGGAGAACATTGCATATAGATTGCACTTGGAAAAGAAATTTTCCAGATGCAATCTTATGCAATTAGACCCTGCTGCTTTTGCAGCAGGTCCTTTTGGCACATAACAATTACAAAACGTGGCAACTCAAAAAGCAATCTACATATTGACAAATTTTTATCAAAGTTATATATTAAGTATAGTATTAATCACCAAAATACATATTAGGAGGGTTCTACACATGAATAACTTAAAATTAGACGTAGCTGATCAGATTGCAGTTCTTACCATCAGCAGACCAGGAGCATTAAACGCTTTAAACAGTGAGACTTTGGACGAGCTGAATGTTGTCTTAAGTGAGATTGAGGCAAGAGACGATGTTAAAGTTGTGATCTTAACTGGTGGTCCTGATAAAAAGGATAATGCTTTCAAATCCTTTGTAGCTGGCGCTGATATTGCAGAGATGGTAAATTTCTCCGCTGCTGAAGCCCGCGCATTTGGTATGAGAGCTGCAGAGCCATTCTTTAAGCTTATGAATATGCGTCAGGTAACAATCGCTGCTATCAATGGATTTGCACTCGGCGGCGGCTGTGAAATCGCTATGGCTTGTGATATCCGCATCGCTTCTGACAATGCTACTTTTGCACAGCCTGAAACTGGACTTGGCATTATCCCTGGATTTGGCGGAACACAGAGACTTGCCCGCCTGGTTGGTATGGGACGTGCTAAGGAACTGATCTTTACCTGTGACAATATTGACGCTGCAGAAGCATATCGCATC
This sequence comes from Lachnospiraceae bacterium, assembly GCA_910575005.1. Classification (GTDB taxonomy): domain Bacteria; phylum Bacillota; class Clostridia; order Lachnospirales; family Lachnospiraceae; genus Petralouisia. The sequence goes on from CAJTCL010000007.1 coordinate 132,894, forward strand.
GGTCTGGTAAACAAGGTTGTTGCAAAGGAAGAACTGATGGATACTGCTAAGAAAATGGCTTCTAAGATCATCTCTAAGGGAAGCTATGCTGTTTCTATCGCCAAAGCTGCGATCAACAACGGCTATGATATGGACATTAAGAACGCAGTAGAGATGGAAGCTAACTTGTTTGGCATTACTTGCTCTACCCATGACAAGACAGAAGGCATGACTGCTTTCTTGGAGAGACGTGCTGCCGACTTGACAGACTTCTAATATCATCAATCATTCAGAATCAAAGCTGCTGCAGATTCTTTGCAGCAGCTTATTATATATTAGGAAAGTTTTTCAAACCTTCCCACTATGTATATGATAAATAATATGCGCAACCTGTGGCGGAAATGAAATATATCGCTAAAGCGCCCTGCCGCAGGCGGAGAATCCTGCTTTGCAGGATTCTTTGTTCTTATATAGAAAATTCTCTGGATTTTCTATATGATTATTTTTCTATGGAGGTATCAATATATGGATAAAACAATCGGATTTATCGGTGGTGGAAATATGGCAAGTGCAATGATCGGAGGCATTCTCAGCTCTGGCCTAACGAGTGAAGAACAAATTATCGCCACTGCAAAGACAGAACAGACACTGATTTCTTTACGGGAGCATTACGGCATTACTACTACTTCAGATAATACAGAGGCTGCAAAATATGCTGACATCCTTTTTCTGGCTGTGAAACCCCATCTTTTTCCAGAGATAATTTCCCAGATCAAAAGCTGCATCCGTCCAAACACACTGATTATCTCCATTGCAGCCGGACAGACCATTGCGGCCATTGAGTCTGCTTTCCATAAGAATATCAAGCTGATTCGAGCCATGCCAAACACTCCTGCCCTGGTGGGCGAAGGCATGAGTGCTCTGTGTGCCAACCAGAATGTATCACAGGAAGAACTTAATGAGGCGATAACTATTTTTAATAGTTTTGGCAAATGCGAGGTTGTACCAGAAAATATTATGGACACTGTAATTGGTGTATCTGGCTCTTCTCCCGCATATGTATATCTTTTTATCGAAGCGATGGCAGATGCCGCTGTTGCCGATGGAATGTCCCGGGCACAAGCCTATAAATTTTCTGCCCAAGCTGTTCTTGGCGCTGCAAAAATGGTACTAAACACAGATTCTCATCCAGGTTCACTGAAAGATGCCGTCTGCTCTCCTGGAGGAACTACCATAGAAGCTGTCGCTGTACTTGAACAACAGGGCTTTCGCAACGCAGTGATCTCTGCACAGCGCGCTTGTGTACAGAAAGCAAAGGATATGAAAAACTAATTATTTCATTTTTGCAGACTGTTCCTGCGCGCCCGCCTCTTCACTTCGCTGCGGTCGGCGCTGGATGTACACCGAACATTCAGCGCCCGCCAGAGGCTAATATCATTTAGAAGATTTTTTGTTGTTTTTTTCATTGCCATAGCAAACATTAACTACTATAATAAAATTATCTGGATGATTTCGATTACATTTATTCAGAAAATTTTACATATAGAAAGGATTTTACTTATTATGTGGGCTTATGAAAGTGTTTTTTATCAAATCTACCCTCTAGGTTTTTGTGGAGCGCCCTTTGAAAACGATGGCATTCCTACAAAACGGATTTCCAAAGTAACTGATTGGATTCCACACTTGGAAAAATTAGGCGTCAATGCCATCTATTTTTCTCCATTATTTGAATCCGATACGCATGGTTATAATGCCAGGGATTACCGGAAAATTGACGTACGTCTGGGCACAAATGAGGATTTTAAAGAAGTCTGTGATGCTTTACACAAAGCAGGCATCCGCGTTGTACTCGATGGCGTGTTCAATCATGCCGGCAGAGGCTTTTTTGCCTTCCAGGATGTACTTCAAAACAGAGAGAATTCCCGTTATCGTGATTGGTTTCACATTGATTTTCATGGAAATTCCAACTACAACGATGGTCTGTGGTACGAAGGCTGGGAGGGTAATTTTGATTTAGTAAAATTAAATCTGCGCAATGAAGAAGTAATTCAATACCTTCTGGAAAGTGTTTCCTTCTGGGTGGATAACTGGGATATTGACGGGCTTCGTCTAGATGTTGCCTACTGTTTAGATCATGATTTTGTACGCAGACTGCGCAGTCACTGTGATAATCTCAAACAAGATTTCTTCCTGGTAGGAGAAATGCTTCATGGTGATTACAACCAGTTGATGAATGATTCCATGCTGCATTCCGCGACAAACTATGAGTGTTACAAAGGATTGCATTCCAGTTTTAATTCCATGAACATGTTTGAGATTATTCACTCTCTGCTTCGTCAATTCGGACCTGAGAACTGGACACTGTACCGCGGCAAACATCTCTTAAGCTTTGTGGACAACCATGATGTATCTCGTATTGCCTCCATCCTGGGCAATCCCAAGCATTTGCCGTTGATCTATGCCCTGAGCTTTGGTATGCCTGGTATCCCTTGCGTTTATTATGGCAGTGAATGGGGGGCAACGGGTGACAAATCTAACGGCGATCCCTCACTGCGCCCAAGCTTTGAGGAACCGCAATGGAACGAACTGACAGATTGGATTGCTGCTCTGACCTGTGCTAAGAAATCCTCAGAGGCTTTGAATTATGGAGATTTCCGCTCTGTGGTACTGACCAACAAGCAATGTATCTTTGAACGGAAAACGGAAAATGAACGGGTTTTAGTTGCCATCAATGCCGACAGTGAAGCATATACGGCACATTTTGATGCTGGCTGCGGCATGGCCGAAGATCTGATTTCTGGAAATAAACATGACTTTGGAGGCGGAAGTGAGCTTCCTCCTTACAGCGCATATTTCTGGAAATGTGAGAGATAATTTTTGGGAAAAAGTTATCATACAATAACTTATTTATCTCGTAATCAATGTACCTACAGGGCACTTAAAAAAATATCCTTGTGTCCTGTGGGTATACAAGGATATTTGAGTTTACTGGAAGATAACAATTGGACAAGTCCATATCTGTTTCTATTTCAAATACCCCGTCAGCTCTGCTGCGGGGTATTTGACTGTTTCTCATTTTTATTCTTCTTATTTTTATCAAATAAATTTCCCAAATGGTTGAACCAACTTTGAGGCAACGCCAATCCAAAAATAATTCCTAGAACAATCGCACCAGCAATTTTAAAGGTATCAATGCCCTTTGCAGAACTTTGGGACAACTGGTTCATAATCAGATAATAAGCGGTATAATAGATTCCAGAGCCAGGCACTAGACTAAAGATCCCAGCAATCAAAAACACTGTACTTGGCATTTTTCGCACTGCCGACAACACTCGTGCCACCAAGGTCAAGACCAAAGTTGCCCATAGCGAGGAAGCCGCCGCACCAAAACCACAATTTCCACAAAACCGGTAAGCTGCCCATCCAATGCCCCCATTCAGTGCACAGTATAAATATTCTGACTTAGGTACATGGAACAGCACTGCAAATGCCAGTGTTGAAATCATAGCTATTACAATCTGAATGATCATAACGGAAGCGTACCCCCTCCCAATAATTGAAACGTCTTGACTGCAGCACCTACTCCAATAGCAATACACATTCCTGTTAGAAGTGCATCCATCAGCCGTATACCTCCTGAGAGATAATCTCCATTAAACAAATCTCGAATCGCTGTCACCAATGCTACACCTGGCATCAGAAGAATAATTCCGCCGATAATTACACGGTCAAATTGAATCCCCAATCCCAGAATATAGAGAACCAATCCTCCGATTGTCACCAATGCACTGCCAAGAATATCCATCAAAAACTTGGATGTATGACGTTTTCCTGCTGCCAATAAAAAGGCTTGTAAAAGCATACCTAGAAAAAAAGACATCAAACTATCAATGAGATATCCTCCAAGCAGATAACAAAATCCTGCACTCCCAATTCCACAGCTCAACACCAACGCCATATTTGAGACGCTGGCAGCGTTTTTACATTTCTCCAAATGAATATATGCCTCTTTGAGGCTGTATGCACCTTGACATATTTCCCTGGAGAGCTGATTGAGCTTTGCAACCTTGCCCAGATTGACATCACCAATAGGCACATTTCGAACCATACTTCCGGCATCTTCCCGATTCTCATGGACTGTGGCAAAAATTCCATTGGTCAGCACAAATACATTATAATCCTGCACTCCGTATGCTTCTATCACACGTTCCACAGTCTCCTGGACTCGGTAAATTTCTGCGCCACTCTTAAGCAACTCTTCCCCAATAGATACAGAAAGATTTAAGATCTCTTTACTCTGCGACATCTCTTAATTTCTCCATGCTCCTAATAATTCCCAACATTAAAAACAAATACGGGGTCAAAAACACTGTTGGATTATTTACCATTGCCTGAGCAACATAACCACATACTACTGTCACTCCCAATAAAAATTCTGGCTGCTTTGCATATTTTTTGAAAGATGTAACAGCCGTGCTGATTAACAATCCAAAGTAGCCAACTGTCCCCACTAGTCCCATAGTGATCATAAACTGCAGTATTTCATTGTGAGCATCCACCAAGATTGCTCCCCCAAATGCATTTGCAACCTCTTCCCCTCCATACTGCTGAATCAACATATGATAACAGTTCACTCCATAGCCTGTCAGTTTTTGCAAAACTGGCATATCCAGCCAAGAATTTATGGTAACCTTCCAAATATAACCTCTATTACTTCCAAAAGTATCTTGTAATTTAAGACGATTTAGCCAGGAAAACACACCTTCCCAAGTCGATCTATTTAAATTTGCTGCCACCACCAATAACGTTGCCAATATTATTATTACTGCAACAAACAAAAATACACCTTTGCGCAATGCACGATAAGGCAGCTCTTTTCCTTGCTTTTCTCTATTCCAAATAAAAAAAACTCCGCCTGCACACAGTATACCCATGACCAGTAATACATATCCATTGAGCATTATCCTATTTTGAAACCCTTCTGCCTTAAAAAAAAGAAACATCAACCCCTGAAAATTGACTTTTGTACCGATAAAAAATGTAAATTTCATCAAGACACTGCCAATCCAGAACAAACTGCAAAGCTCCAGAAACTTCCGCATATGAAAATGATCACACATCGCAAACCAGAGCAGTACTAAAAAAGCAATACCTATACCTAACAGCCAGCTTTGGCTCTTTGTACAATAACATGTCCAAAACCCTAGTACTAGAAATATACCAGAAGCTACTTGTAATTTTCTGTCTTTACATAGAAAATAGAGTACCATCCCAGCGGGCAGTACCATACACAGATAACTGGCACAGGCATTGACATTCCCAATCGTACTAATAAACGAAGCATGTTGAGCTTCCATTAAATTTTCATACATTCCCAGAGGATCAATTGCCCAAAAGTTGAGAATTGCCAATAAAAATACGAGCATATTAGCCACCAGAAACGTCCAAATCATCCACTTCCCAGGCCTTAAATACTTTGCCAACATCACATACATTGCAACACAGAGCAGCCACACCATTGCCCCCAGCTTCCGACCTTCTTTTCCCTGCCAGGATTCCAGAGGATTGACCGAAAAAACAGTGGCGATACAAATTCCTACCACAAATACCACGACAAACCAGGCAGGAACGGAAAAACCTGACAGATATTCTCTGATCATCTGGGATATATGCCGCTTCTCTGTCTTATTATTCTGAGGTACTCTGCTGTTTACCAACATTTCCTCCTTAAAACGCTGCAGCCAATCTAAAGCTGCAAATAGAACAATAAATAAAAACAATCCAATCACACATACACGGAAAAAAGAAAGTTTTGCTGAAGATATATCAATAAAATAATTTCGATAAAACAGAGGAAAAAATCCCAGCATCAATATCACAAATAAAGCTGCAGCTCCCTCCAGAAATATATACATTACACTTTTGTTTTGTTTCATATCATCCTCCTGTTTAAAATATCTCTGGCGTTCTCACTACTATAATTCAATCTGTTTCCCAGCCTCTGCCAAAATACAACAGGAACCCAGCGCTTCTCGTATAGCCGCAATTGCACGAATTCCTGTACAGTGCAGTGGGATGATATGATCAATTTTCATCTCCTGAAGTGCTAAAATGGTCTTCTGTACCCGTTCTATTCCACACCCCTTTAAATGCATTCCTGCCACAAGACTGTGAATATGGGCATTTGGAAAAACAGACTGCACATGGCGCAGACAATTGATCATTCCAGGATGGGCACAGCCCGCAAATACACATAATCCCGCTTCACTTTCCATCACCAAAAGCTGTTCATCTTCCATCGTATCTGCAAGCAGCTCTGGCGAAGAACTCTGCTCAGAGTCTTTCCAAAAACCTTTGGGCAATGGTTCAAATTCTGTTATATAAGGAATTTCTGACAACAGATAGACTCCAGCACTAATTTCGTTGCAGCCTCCTTGGAGTTTATGTATTTTTGCCCATTGCGGCCAACGCTCTGTTTTTTCGAGCCCAATATAGCGCAGTTCCCCTGTCTTAAAATTTTCGGTATACTTTTTCTCAAATGCCTTCTTCTGGATATACACTGGAACTTCTTTCTTCTGTTGTGGTAATTTTTCCATCCCACCGCAGTGGTCATAATGACCATGACTTAAAATTACACCGTCCAACTCTTGTAATGGAAGCTGTAACTTGGCAGCATTATGCAAAAACACATCCGACTGCCCTGTATCAAAGAGATAACGACTGCCCTCTGTCTCAATCAACAGAGATAATCCATGTTCCCCAAGCAATCCTCGCTTGTATACGGTATTTTCTGTTAAAATACTGATCTTCATCTTCTACTCCGCCTCTTGCTCTTTCTTGGCCTGCAAAATTGCATTATTCAAAGATAACATTTTGGCATCCAGTTTAGAAACAATTCCAGCACACTCCCGCAAATCCCGACTGATATATTCTGGGGCATCGCCCTCAAATTTGTAATAAATTTTATGCTCCAAACTGGCCCAAAAATCCATAGCAATGGTGCGAATCTGGATCTCCACTTTAGTATCAATCACCCTGTCTGTCAGAAAAATAGGCACTGTCACTAGCATGTGGTAGCTCTTATAACCGCTTTCCTTAGGCTTTTTTATATAATCCTTCACTGACACCACAGTCAGATCATTCTGCCTCCCTATCATCTCTGCCAAACGGTATATATCTGAGGTAAAAGAACAGACAAGGCGAATCCCTGCGATATCATTCACATGGCTAACCATATTATCAATCGTGCTCTCATAATGGTTGCGTTTTAATTTCTTCACAATACTCTCTGGTGTTTTAATTCGAGATTTAATATATTCAATTGGATTATATCTGTGTATGTGGCGAAACTCGTCATTTAATATCTCAAGTTTGGTCTCTACCTCTTTCAAGGCTGAATTGTATAAGAAGATTACTGTTTCCCAACTAGTCACACTCTCATTAAATTTATCCGCTATATCCATGTTATCACCTTCTTTCCGTCCTTGCATGCATATGTGTCTGCACTGCCAAACAGCCACAATCCGTGGTCCCCCACAAATCCTGGCTGCCTTGCCTTCAATATTACACAGTTCCCTCTGCTCTCTATTTTACTTGCCTATAAGCATCTTGTCAATCGTAACCAGCTTAACACATGTCACAAAAATTTCTGTTGCTGTCCTTAATTCTTCCAATGTCGGATAAGAAGGTGCAATACGAATGGTACTATCCTTTGGATCCTTGCCATAAGGATAAGGTGCTCCCGCTGGAGTCATGGTAACTCCTGCTTCCTTTGCTTTGGCAACAATTGCCTTGGCACAACCTTCCAAGGCCTCAAATGCCATAAAATAACCGCCTTTTGGAGCAATCCAGGAGCCTGCTCCTCTTCCGCCCAATTCTCTTTCAAGCGTATCTAAAATCATCTCAAACTTTGGTCTTAAAATATCAGCATGTTTTTTCATATGTTCTGTCATACCATAAATATCTTTAAAAAATCTGACATGACGCAATTGATTTACTTTATCATGACCAATTGTCTGAATTTGAAGCTGCTTTTTGATATCCACCAAGTTATTTTTGGAAGTGGCAATTGCCGCCACACCAGAACCTGGAAAACTGATCTTAGAAGTAGAACAGAATTTATATACTAAATCTGGATTTCCTACACGCTTACATTCGGCCAAAATCTCCACCAAATGATCCTGATCAAGATCATACAAGTGATGAACACCGTAGGCATTATCCCAATAAATACGAAAATCCTCTGCCGCTGGCTTAAGCCTTGCAAAACGGCGTACTGTCTCGGCCGAGTACGTGATTCCTTGAGGATTAGAATATTTGGGTACACACCAAATTCCCTTGATGGCAGCATCCTTGCTTACCAGTTCCTCCACAATATCCATATCTGGACCAGTGGCAAGCATTGGCACATTGATCATCTCAATTCCAAAATATTCCGTAATCGCAAAATGCCTGTCATACCCTGGAACTGGACATAAAAATTTCACCTTATCCAGTTTACACCAGGGAGTGCTTCCCATTACACCGTTAGTCATAGAACGTGAAATCGTATCAAACATAACATTGAGGCTGGAATTTCCATAAATGATAATGTTATCGTGATGACATTCAATCATATCTCCCAGCAAAATTTTTGCCTCACGAATTCCATCCAGCACACCATAATTCCGACAGTCTGTTCCATCTTCACATGCAAGATCTGTACTGCTGTTGAGCACATCCATCATTCCCATAGACAAGTTTAATTGATCTACAGAAGGCTTTCCCCTGGACATATCCAACTTCAGCCCGCTTTGGGCATATTTCTGATAAGCTGCCTTTAGCTCTGCTTTTTCTTGTAATAATTCTTCCTTGCTCATTTCTTGATATGACTGCATTGTTTCATCCTCCTGTAGTCCTAATATTAACTGATAACAAACTTCCCTTATTATGCACTATTCTGTACAAATTGTAAAGTATTTTCTTTGACAAATCTACATTTGTCTTTAACTGGCGGACTTTTTGGGCAAATTTACAATCGCTGTCTTTCTGTGAACTACCATTGTCCAATGGTAACTATTCCGAACCTATGGTAAGAGAACATCAAACCGTTCCTATTTGTTAAAAAAGCGAAAGTTCCCTTTCCATGAGAGCGAAACTGCCCTCAACCCCAGACGGAAGTCTCTTTAAAGGCGTATAAAAGCTTATTTGCAAATAGTTCTGAATAGAGTTACATCTAATTTTTATGGAACTGCTTTTTCAAAAATGCAAGATGAGCACTAATCTCTTTCTCATAACCGTTTTCTGTGGGCTGATAAAACTTTTGCTCGGTCAGTCCATCAGGAAGATATTGCTGTGCAACATAATGATTGGGAAAATCATGTGCATAGAGATATTCTGTGCCACATCCTAATTTCTGTGCTCCATGATAATGAGAATCTCTTAGATGTGCTGGTACCAAAGCTGTCTGTGTATGCTTCACAACTTCCATTGCACGGTCAATCGCTATACATGCTGCATTGCTTTTAGGCGCGCTCGCCACATATGTTACTGCATGAGATAAGATAATCTGTGCTTCTGGCATTCCCACACGTTCCACCGCCTGAGCAGCGCTGACGGCAACCATTAACGCCTGAGGATCTGCATTTCCCACGTCCTCTGAGGCACAGATCATAATGCGCCTAGCAATAAATTTAATATCTTCACCAACATACAGCATTTTGGCAAGATAATAAATGGCTGCATCTGGGTCAGAACCACGCATACTCTTGATAAAAGCAGAGATTGTATCATAGTGATTATCACCACCTTTATCATATTGTACCACTCGTTTTTGAATACATTCAGAGGCAACGGCAAGCGTAATATGGATTTTTCCATCCTCTCCCTGAGGTGTTGTCAGTACACCAAGCTCAATGGCTGTCAATGCTGCCCTGGCGTCTCCATTTGCCGCATCTGCCAAAAATTCCAGCGCTTCCTTCTCTATGATAACCTGGTAAGAACCCATCCCCTTTTCCCTATCCGTCACAGCGCGCTGCAGAATAGAACGGATATCTTCCTTTGACAAAGGTTTTAATTCAAAAATGATTGATCGGGATAACAACGCCCCATTGACCTCAAAATAGGGATTTTCTGTCGTTGCCCCGATCAAAGTAATTGTTCCATCTTCTACAAAAGGCAGCAAATAATCCTGCTGTCCTTTATTAAAACGATGAATCTCATCAATAAACAATATCGTCTTTTTTCCGTACATGCCCTGGTGGTCTTTTGCCTGCTGCACCACCGCTTCCATGTCTTTTTTTCCCGCTGAGGTAGCATTGATCTGAGTAAACTCTGCGCTGGTGGTATTAGCTATCACTTTTGCGAGTGTCGTCTTACCCGTTCCTGGCGGCCCATAAAATATTACAGAGCTTAACTTATCTGCTTGAATCGCCCGATACAAAAGTTTATCTTTTCCTATAATATGCTGCTGCCCCACCACTTCCTCTAAGGTCACGGGACGCAGACGACTTGCTAATGGAGAATCCTTTTGTTGATTTTGCTCCCTCATATAATCAAATAAATTCATGGGAGATCCCTCCTTTGCATCAATTATACCATAAAATTGCAGCGCATATCATGTCTTTCAACATTATAGCATGAATTCTCCCATTCGTCACTTTCATATTTTAAAGGTGCTCTGGTTCTGCATATATCATTACATCCAAAATAAATGTTCCTCTTTTTGTATAGCATGACATTTCACCATCCAGTTTTCTAGCAGCCTCCTGTATCGTTCTCAAGCCAAATCCATGCTCTGACCCTCCCTTTGTACTCTTGGGTAAATTTCCTTCTTCGATATGTAAATTGTTTTTACAACGGTTTTTCATTCTAATAACCAAATAATCTTTATTGTAACGCATCTGTATAGAGGCTTCCCTTTTTTCAGGAGGAAGTTCACTAGAAGCATCCCAGGCGTTTTCCAGTCCATTGGATAGGATCTGACACAACTCCATATAGGGAAGCTCTTCATCTCCAATCTTTAGCTCCATTTCAAGCTCCATATCCAGTTTCTTAAATCTCTGTGAAAAATGATTGAACACAGAATTAAGATAGGGATTTGCACAAAATTGCTGCAAAGCGGCATCCATATTATAGACCATATCCCACATATAACTCTGCGCCTCATCAATTTTTCCAGATACAAGCAGACCAGACAAAGTTATCGTATGGGCTTTCAAATCATGTTGTAGTTTATGGAGATTCTGCTGGTTGTCGAGCTGTGCCTCCAACTGTGTTTTCTGTTCTTGCCAAATGCGTTCACTCTGTTGTTTGCGATATAAAAGAAGCTGACGGTAAAGAGATGCAAAAATTGTGGCATAAGTCAGAGGCATAAGCACCAATACCAATAAAAGAGCTGGCATATATTCTTCCCGTTTCGTGATAATAGTCGGAAAGTTAACCATCACGATCAACAGCAGATAATACAATGCCGCCATCGCTGCAAAAATTTCCCATCCCTTGGAGACAGATTCCTGCAATTCCAGATAAGGCTTCCTAAGTATATGATAAGCAGCCCATTCAATCAATGGAAATAATACCAATCTGCTAATCAGCATCAGAACAAACTGTTCCTCACCCCAATAATAATCCAATAGATTGGTGACAATGATTACCCAATATGCCACTGTATCAGCCAAACAAAAAGTAAACAGAAAACGCCATTTTTGATCTTTGGAAATCAGATAGAAAAAGACCAAACTGGGAATGGTACAAGTCAATACAAACATCTGTCCCATTTTTTCATTGCCTAAAAAAATCAGTCCCATAACATTTGCAAACACCAATGGCCCCATAAAAAAAACTGTCAATATCAACGTCTTTCTCTTTGGATATTTGGAACGATAGAGCAATATAAAGAGAATTAAAATATGAATTAGTGACCAAAGAACCGATAAATCCCGCAATACCGTTGACTTCATCAATCCATCTCCTCAAATAAAATTTCCTGATAGCGCTTCCTGACTTCAGGCAAATAGCGCCTGGAAACCGGAATCCGGTAGCCGGACATAAAAATCTCATTTCCATGTAATCTGTCGATATGATACATATTGACAATAAAACTTTGATGACATCTAAAAAAAGTATCTCCACATACTCGTAATGCAATCTCACTCAATTTTCCTTTAAATTTCTGTATATTTCCATCTCTGCACTGAACAAAAATAGTATGCTCCCTGCTGCTGATAAACAGAATTTTTCGGTAAGGAACAGAACCCATCTGACCACGGGAACGAAATTGAAGAGACATCGCTTTATCCCTGGATATCTGTTGAGAAACACGAGTAACTAATTTTTCCACTTTTTCTCTCTGTATCGGTTTTAAGAGATATTGGACAGCATAGAGATCATATGCCTGCCGATAAAACGCATCACTGGAAGAAATAAAACAAATCACCGCATCTTCGTCCCTCTCTCGGATTCGCTTAGCTACATCTATCCCATTGATCGTGTCCATATAAATATCAATCAAATATAAATCAAAATGTGTCTTTTTCTCTTCTATATCCGCAATAAAATTTCTTGCATCTGTATAAAGAGCCACATCATGCTCCCTGTCAAACAACGTTTTTATCTGCATGACATCCTGCTGACAGTCGTCACAAACTGCAATTTTCATAATAATTCAGAAACCTTTCTTTGTTTTCTTCCATTATATCGAAAAACTTCTTTGACAATCAATGCCATTATTGGTCGAAAACTTGCCGATTTTGTCGATTTTTTAAAGTTATCTTTTTTATCACTGTCATGCAATAAGTTCCAAATTCACTTAAAATCATGTATATTCCCTTTATCAAATAGAACCACCACTATCGCAACTTCATATTACACAAATATTATCTCCACTATCGCAAATTATATCACTCAAATATTATCTCATCCACTGTCACAAATTCATATCCTTGTTTCTTTAAGGTATCAATAATTTCCATTGCCGCTGTGACCGAAGTTTCATAACCATCATGCATCAGGATAATATCATTTTCCTTAATATTTTTAAGTACCTTATTTACAATCTGTGCATGGTTCTTGCTGGACCAATCCAGGGTATCTACATCCCAGAGCACCTCAACCATATTTACCTCGCAATCTAGTTTTTCATGCCAATCCCCAAAAGGCGGCCGTATATAAGAAGGATAAACCCCCGTGATGTCAAAAATCATTTCATTGGTACGAGTTACCTGTTGACAAGCCTGTTCCATTGAGAGCTTACTCAACTGTTCATGTTTATAAGAATGATTTCCTATCTGATGTCCTTCCTCATGGAGCTGTTTTACGATCTCAGGATATTTTTCCACTTCCTGGCCTAATAGAAAAAAAGTAGCTTTTACATTGCGCTCCTTTAATCCGGCAATCATTTCAGGCGTATACTGTGGATGCGGCCCATCATCAAAGGTCAAAGCCACTTTCTTTTTCTCCAAATTCTGTCCATCTATCTGATTGTCTTTTATTTCATCTTCTGTCTCCCCGGTATCTCCCTGAGCTTTGGCTGATGTAAGTTTAGCATCTTCCTGTTTTTGCAGCGCTGCTGTCAACTGCTGTTTTACTTTTGCGCCTCTTCCCATACCACTCATAATAACAGCAAAAGCCAAACAGATACAAAACAAATCAAACAGCAAGCATTTTTTCCAAAAATGTTGTTTCTTTGTGTATTCCCAAATCTGTTTCCAATGATTCTTTTCTCTCATCCAGCAACTACTCCATAGAAACTTCTATGTAATATATGAAAGAAAGGCTGTATAATATGTGAATTCTATATGATAACTATACAAACCTTGTGAAAATAGATATTCAGACCTTTCAAATTTATATCAAAGATCCTTATAGATAACATTTTCTAACTTAGGATGTCAAAAGCACCTTTGATGCTGCACTCCTATCATACTATTGCCATTTCAAGCAAATTTACACACTAATATATGGTATAGAGTTGGTGCACTGCACCTTTTTGACCTCCTAATCCTAGTACAAAAAAGGAATTGTGATACTATGAAACAAAAACACAAGATAACAATTAAAAAAAGATTTTTTATATCTTACATCTTTGCTTCTATTACAACAATTCCTTTTTATTGTGCCGATCAAAGACCACTTGCCAATGAGACCCATTTATTTTACTTACTATTTATAAAAATTAACATCTTCTATGATGAGATAAAATTTAATTCTTACACTTTGCAGTCAAAGAACCTTGTTCTACATCAATCACAATGATATCTCCTGCTCTCACCTGATCAGCAAGAATCAATTTTGCTGCCAAGGTTTCCACTGTCTTTTGCAGATACCGCTTCAGCGGTCTTGCCCCATACACTGGATCATAACCGTGCTCCACAATAAACTGCTGTGCACTGGTACTTAATTCCAGAGAGATCTCTCGTTCTGCCAGACGTCTATTCAAATCCGCCATCAAAAGATGAATGATGCCGCCGATATTATTTTTTGTCAATGGCTTAAAGAGAATGATCTCATCCAAACGATTTAAAAATTCTGGCCGGAAACTTCCTTTTAATTCATCCATTACCGCCTTTTCGGACTCTGGTTTGATCTCGCCATTGTCAGCAATCCCCTCCAACAAATAAGATGACCCCAGATTCGATGTCATAATTAATATGGTATTCTTAAAGTCAACTGTGCGCCCCTGAGAATCTGTAATCCTTCCATCGTCCAACACTTGCAGAAGCACATTAAATACATCTGGATGTGCCTTTTCCACCTCATCAAACAGTACTACCGAATAAGGTTTTCTGCGTACTGCCTCCGTGAGCTGGCCTCCCTCCTCATAACCTACATATCCGGGAGGCGCTCCAATCAGGCGAGAAACAGAATATTTCTCCATATACTCACTCATATCAATACGCACCATATTATTTTCATCATCAAACAGACTGGCGGCAAGTGCCTTGGCAAGCTCCGTCTTACCAACACCAGTTGGCCCCAAAAACAGAAAAGAACCGATCGGTTTACTGGGATCCTTGATTCCTGCTTTAGAGCGAATGATCGCCTCTGTCACTTTGGTTACGCCTTCCTCCTGCCCGATCACTCGTTTATGAAGCTCATCATCTAAATGCAGTGTCTTATTGCGTTCACTCTCTGTTAATTTTGCCACTGGAATACCAGTCCAACGAGAAATAATCTTGGCAATTTCCTCCTCACTGACATTTTCATGAACCAGTCTTAAGTCTTTGTTTCTTACTTGTTCTTCTTCGATTTGCAATTGACGCTGCAATTCCGGTTTCCTTCCATATTGCAGTTCTGCTGCTTTTTCCAGATCATAATTTTGCTGCGCCATTGCAATTTCATTGTTAATTGTTTCCAGCTCTTCCCGCAGTTTCTGTACTTTTTCCACTGATTTCTTTTCATTATCCCACTGCGCTTTTTTTGACTGAAACTCATTTTTCAGATCAGCAAGCTCCTTTTGCAAAGTCTCCAGACGGTCTTTACTGAGACGGTCTTCTTCTTTTTTCAGAGCGGCCTCCTCAATCTCCATCTGCATGACTTTGCGCTGCAGCTCGTCCAGCTCTGTGGGCATGGAATCCAATTCTGTCTTAATCAAAGCACATGCTTCATCCACCAAGTCAATGGCCTTATCTGGCAGGAAACGATCGCTGATATAGCGGTTAGAGAGCACCGCCGCTGATACCAATGCACTGTCTGTTATTTTCACACCATGAAAGACTTCATATCTGTCTTTTAAACCACGGAGAATGGAGATGGTATCTTCCACGGTAGGTTCTTCCACATGTACTGGCTGAAATCTTCGCTCTAAGGCTGCGTCCTTTTCCACATACTCTCGATATTCATCTAAGGTAGTAGCTCCAATACAGTGCAGTTCTCCTCTGGCAAGCATGGGCTTCAATAACTGTCCAGCATCCATAGCGCCCTCTGTCTTGCCAGCACCCACAATGGTATGCAGCTCATCAATAAACAAAATGATCTGCCCGTCACTGCTCTTGATTTCATCTAGAACAGCCTTTAAGCGCTCCTCAAATTCACCACGATATTTGGCTCCTGCCACAAGTGCTCCCATATCCAAAGCAAACAAACGCTTATCCTTTAACCCTTCTGGCACATCTCCCCGCACAATCCGCTGTGCAAGTCCTTCCACTACTGCTGTTTTACCAACACCAGGTTCACCAATCAATACAGGATTATTTTTGGTCTTACGAGATAAAATACGTACCACGTTTCGAATCTCATTATCCCTTCCAATTACTGGATCAAGTTTCTGATCCCTGGCACGTTCTACCATGTCATAACCATACTTTGTCAAAGTATCATAAGTTGCCTCTGGGTTGTCAGAAACCACCTTCTGATTTCCTCTCACAGTGGCAAGCGCCTGCAAAAAACGATCTCTGCTAATGCCATACTCCTTAAAAATTTCTTTTAATGCCTGGTTGGGATATTTCAGTAATGTCAAAAACAAATGCTCTACCGACACATACTCATCACCCATTTTCTTTGCCTCATCCTCGGCACTGACCAGCACCTTATTCAAATGCTGCCCCATATAGATCTGTCCGCCAGACACCTTCACCCGCTTTGCCAATTGATTCTGAGCATTCTGGATAAAATGATCTTTATTGATCTCCATCTTTTCAATCAACTTGGGAATCAGTCCATCCTCCTGTAATAACAATGACACAAGCAGATGCTCCTGTTCAATTTCCTGGTTACCATATTCATATGCCAGCTTCTCACATCCATTGATCGCTTCCACTGACTTTTGTGTAAATTTTTGGATATTCATAAGGGTTCCTCCTTCCCAATTATGCACATACTATTTTTCGTAAATAGAAATATTCCATACATTGATCTGGTTATTATTTGTTCTATTACTGATATAACATTATCATTTATTGTTAGCACTGTCAAGAGATGAGTGCTAAAATTGTGTGAAAATTTTATAAAGTGCTGATTTTTAATAGGATGCATTCATAGCAAATAACATTTTGACTCTCATGTAAAAACAAATATAAAGCATAACAACTAAAGTTTTACCAGAGAAATTGACAACATATTAAGATATGAATATAATAAAAAACATATGTTGTATGACTATAGCAGAAAACAAAGAATTTGAAAGAATAAAAACTCAACATGCAAAAGGAAAAGAACTATGCTGGAGAATAAAATTTATCAGAATCTTCTGGAGGATTAATTGCAGCTTACATCGCTTCTGACACGGAGCTTTGCAGCCGCCTGATTTTAGAAGATCCGCCATTTTTCTCCTCACAGGGAGAAAGACGAAAAGACACTTTTTTTAATAAGAATTGCAGCAAAATATAGGAAAAAACATCCCAATAAAAATTTAAAAGTGATGTTTTGGCCCAAATATACACTTAGCGCTTTTCAAGGTATGAATGACTACGACCCACTATTTTGGGAAACATTTTTTAATGACAGTTTTCACTGCGGGATACTTCATGAAGATATTTTAAAAAATATAAGATGCAAAACAGTGTTTCTATATTGTTCGTTTCGATTGCGGACATGGGATTCATATAGAAAATCCAAAGGAGTTTATAGAATGTCTGGTAAAATGAGAAAAGAACTGTCAGAAATGTCTCTAGAAGAATTATGGGAACTGTTTCCCATATTCCTTGTTGCGCCAAATGACAGGTGGAATCTATACTATGATGAAATCGAAATTTTTCTGAAAAGAACATTGTCTGAATGCCCGATTGAGAGGATTAGTCATATTGGGAGTACAGCAATATCTGGCATATGGGCAAAGAATATTATTGATGTATTGATTGAACTATCAAACAATTCAGATATTAACAATACCGCAAAGGCAGTAGAAGAAAACGGATTTATTCGGATGTCAGAAGATGTGAATAGAATATCGTTTCATCGTGGATATACAAAAGACGGATTTGCTGACAAAGTTTTTCATGTACATCTTCGCTATTCTGGGGACAATGATGAATTGTATTTTAGGGACTATTTGAATGAGCATACTGAAATTGCCAAGGAATATGAGGCACTGAAATTACAGCTTTGGAAACAGTTTGAGCATAATAGAGATGCTTATACAGATGCAAAAACAGATTTTATTAGAAAATGGACATCTAAAGCAAAAATCATGTATACAGGAAGGTACTGACAACTTCTGGTTTATCGAAGAGAACAACTTATTATCACAGAGCTGAAAAACAAGTAAGTGATTAGCTTACAGTTTGTCAACTCTGTATTTTGATTAATATAATCATAGTCCACAAGGCATACTAAATTTTTAGAAAATCTTGATATCCATATTGTGAAAAATCCTCTTGTTATTCGTAATTTTCCTCTAACCACTGGTTAAAATTACCCTCTGGATCCAATTCTTTATATACTGTTTCCATATTTTCGTAAATCACCTTTGTATTTGGATGATCCGCTCCAAATTTAAATACTAAAATCTGATAGGCTTTGAGGAAATAAGCAAGAGAAATCTGATACTCTTCTTGTCCAAAATACAACCATGCCAGATTATTGTAACTGGTTGCCGTAATGGGATGTTCCTCTCCCAACAACTTTTCTCGAATCCTCAGGCTTTTTTTACACAATTCTTCTGCCTTATCGTATTCTCCCTTCTCTTTACACACCCCTGCTAGATTATGATAAATACTTGCTGTATTGGGATGCTCCTCTCCTAATACTTTTTCTAGAATACTCAGACTTTTTTTATACAATTCTTCTGCCTTATCATATTCTCCTTTCAATTGATACAACACTGCTAGATTATGATAACTACTTGCTGTATTGGGATGTTCCTCTCCTAATACCTTTTCTAGAATACTCAGACTTTTTTTATACAATTCTTCTGCTTTATCATATTCTCCTTTCAATTGATACAACACTGCTAGATTATGATAACTATTTGCTGTATTGGGATGCTCCTCTCCTAACAACTTTTCTAGAATACTCAGGCTTTTTTTATACAATTCTTCTGCCTTATCGTATTCTCCTTTCAATTGATACAACACTGCTAGATTATGATAACTACTTGCTGTATCGGGATGTTCCTCTCCTAATACCTTTTCTAGAATACTCAGACTTTTTTTATACAATTCTTCTGCCTTATCATATTCTCTCTTTTTTTCATACAATCCTGCTAGATTATGATAAATACTTGCTGTATCGGGATGTTCCTCTCCTAACAACTTTTCTAGAATACTCAGACTTTTTTTATACAATTCTTCTGCCTTATCATATTCTCTCTTTTTTTCATACAACCCTGCTAGATTATGATAATTTGTTGCTGTATCGGGATGTTCCTCTCCTAATACCTTTTGTCGAATCCTTAAACTTTTTTTATACAGCCTTTCTGCCTTATCGTATTCTCCTTTCAATTGATACAACACTGCTAGATTATGATAACTACTTGCTGTATTGGGATGCTCCTCTCCTAATACTTTTTCCCAAATACTCAGGCTTTTTTTATACAATTCTTCTGCTTTCTCATATTCTCCCTTTTCTTCATACAACACTGCTAGATTATAATAACTACTTGCTGTATCGGGATGGTCCTCTCCCAACAACTTTTCTCGAATATTCAGGCTTTTTTTATACAATTTTTCTGCTTTCTCATATTCTCCCTTCTCTTCATACAACCCTGCCATATTATTATAACTACTTGCCGTATCTGGATGTTCCTCTCCTAATACTTTTTCTCGAATATTCAGGCTTTTTTTATACAATTTTTCTGCTTTCTCATATTCTCCCTTCTCTTCATACAACCCTGCCATATTATTATAACTACTTGCCGTATCTGGATGTTCCTCTCCTAATACTTTTTCTAGAATACTCAGGCTTTTTTTATACAATTCTTCTGCTTTATCATATTCTCCCTTTTCTTCATACAACCCTGCTAGATTATGATAACTACTTGCTGTATCGGGATGGTCCTCTCCTAATACCTTTTCTCGAATCCTCAGACTTTTTTTATACAATTCTTCTGCTTTATCATATTCTCCTTTCTCTTTATACAACACTGCTAGATTATGATAACTATTTGCTGTATTGGGATGCTCCTCTCCTAACAACTTTTCTAAAATACTCAGGCTTTTTTTATACAGTTCTTCCGCCTTATCATATTCTCCCTTTTCTTCATACAACACTGCTAGATTATGACAACTTCTTGCCGTATCTGGATGGTCCTCTCCTAACAACTTTTCTCGAATACTCAGGCTTTTTTTACACAGTTCTTCTGCCTTATCATATTCTCCCTTTTTTTCATACAACAATGCCAGATTATTATAAACCACTGCTGCACCTAGATGCTCTTCCCCCAATAATTCTCTGCAGATCTCCAAAGCCTTTTCGTACAGTTTTTTAGCTTTCTCATATTCTGCTGTTTGTTGTAAAAGATCACCTAGAGAAATTAGAAACAAAATCTGTTCCCCACATTCTCCCATATCCACTTTTTCCAAAATACTTTCTGCAAAGGGGACAAATTTCTGGCATTCTAAGATAGAACCGTTTTCTGGTATTCTCAAGCACTTCTGACATTCCTCTATTAATCCTTGATGTTCTTCTAAGCTTGGTTTACATTTCTGATAGATAAACTGCGCAAATACTGGATGCAAAGCATAACTCTCCTGCTCTTTATCAAACTGCAGCCACCCCTTCCGATATAGTCCAAACAGCACATGATTATCCTCACGAACCTTTGCATCCGCAAGCAGCCATTGCTCACAAATCTCTTTCTCCAAAGGAATATAGGGAAATACAGAAAATGCCTCCAAAATATTCTGCTCTGCATCGGTTAATTGAGACAGATCATACAGAACCTCATAGGATTTCTGAATATTTACCAATTCCTCTTCTTCATTTATATATTCTAATTGAAATCCGCTATTCTGTAAGTGATGTTGCAAGGTTTTTATGGACCATCCCCGTGTCAAAGCCAGATGCGCTAAATGTTCAACCGTAATTGTATGTCTTGCCGCCAATTTTTCTATGATATCGTCCAAAATCGGGATCTCTTCCTCTTTTAACCTTATTCCATCCTCCTCAAAACGAATTTTTTCATAAATCTTTCGGCATTGTTCTGTATCAAGAAATCCAATTCGAATGGGTTCAAATTCTCTGCTAAATGAGGTTCGTCTGGAAGTGAGCACAATTGCTCCTGGTAGATACTTCAACCGCTTTAACCCTGGATCAGCTCCAACAGATACATTCACATTATCCACAAACAACAGCAACTTTCCATTCGACGCTAGACATTCCAGTTCTCTCCATGCTGCTTGCTTGTCCAATTCTGGATCACTTTGCCTCTGATACACCAAACATTCCTGCAGACTGCTGTTCATATCACCATTATATTCAATATATCCGATATGGCTAAATAATCTATTATCACCTTTGTTATTTTGATATTCCTCAAACAATTTTCTGCAAATATGTGTCTTGCCAATCCCTCCCATACCACTGACCAGAACCGACTTACGCCCCTCCTCTATCCGCTGGCGAAGTTCTTGCAATTCGGTTTCACGGCCAGTGAAATAAGATACTGGTCTGGTATTCACATTATGGGTGACAACAAATGCCCGCTCTGCCTCCCGATCTGTGGCGCCGTAATAATAATTATTTTCATTGCCGCCAACATATTTTTCAACACTACTTTCCCTAAGATTACTATCTATATTCTGACCCACAATATTTTCCTCCCCATTTTAATGATTTAAGATCGCCCTCTCAATCTGCACTTCCACCTCTTGAATATCTGGATTGTTCCGCTCTGCAACCATACTCAAAAATTCCCCTATGGAAGAGGCGATACTTTTATAGCGTTTCAGCTCCACTGTCAATTCCGTGGCATTTGCCGGCTCCAATCCCCTGATAGCAGCTTCCAGCTTATCACATTCCTGCTGCCAATAGCTTATATATTCTGCACGTTTCAAAGGATCATAGATGCCACATTCCATAACAGCCGGAAATATCCGTTCCCCATATGCCCGCTCCTTCATCACCTCTGTAACTTCAAACATACAATTTTTTGATTTCAAATATAAATCACTGACAATCAAGACCGCATAATTCTGTTCCCGAATGCTTGTCATAAACTCACGTATACTTTTCCATGCACCGATATCCCGCACATCTCGCTTCACTGTTATGCCAGAAAGATTTGACAAATATTGATCAATCCGGTCTGCCGTTTCCTGGTCATGCCAGTTATAAGACAAAAATATAGTGGTATCACCCTTCCTATTTTCATCAGACTGCAATGTGGAAGAAAAACAGTTATTGCTGTTTCCACCTGTGTAGCTGCCCCCTATTGTGACATTTTGTAAATTATTGATAATTTTCTGTCCCATAAACTCCACCTCCATCAATATTTGTCAGATAGCACTGACATTCTAAATCGTCTTGTTCTCATTATAATATTCACAAATTCATTAAGCAACTAAAAATTTCCCTTAAGTAGATTTCTAGATCCTTCTTGTCTACTTAAGGGAATTTATATTGTAACTTTCTATTTTTTCTCACACAAAACTATCTATTTATCGGTACAATATTTCTATCGTCCAATAAATAATCATTTAATTATCTTATCCTAGAAGGATCCTACTTCTACAAGTAGTGAATAAAAAAATTGATTCATTGGAAGAAGGATCCTTGAAATTTACATGATTCTACGCCACTCTAAGCACTCCATCCTTCATGCGCAGCGCCACATCTGCCGCCTCAGCCACTTCAATATCATGGGTGACAATAATCACACAGTACCCCTTCTCATGTGCAAGCCCACAGAGAATTTCAATAATATTCTGTGTGTTTGCACCGTCTAAATTTCCTGTCGGCTCATCCCCAAGGATAATTTTTGCATTGGAAGCAAGGCTTCTGGCAATCGCCACGCGCTGCCGTTCGCCGCCAGAAAGTTTTGAGGGGAACCGGCTCATCTGCTCCTTTGTGATGCCCACTCCCTCAAGAAGTTCCGTTGCTCTTGGTTCTGCTTCCTTTGGCGACACGCCGCACAGCTCCATAGGAAAGCAGACATTTTCCATCACTGTCATCAGTGGAAACAGGTGGAATGCCTGGAATATCATAGAGATACTCTCCCTGCGGTAACGGTCAAGATTAAGGTTTGCAAGACTGTCACCGTCAAAGACTGCCTTGCCCGCTGTGGGCAAATCCAGCCCTGCAAGCAGGGAAAGCAATGTTGATTTCCCAGAGCCAGAAGGTCCCACAATCGCATAGACATTCCCCTGCTCAAATTGACAGGAAACATTGGAAACAGCAGCTCTATGTGCATTTTTATAGGTATATGAAACGTTTTCTAAAGTCAATATTGACATATTTTTCACTCCTTTTTTGTTGTGCTCTTTTTCGCTGGAAAATTTCTTCATACTTTTTCCATTTATTTACTTAAATTTATTAGTTGATCTTCTACTCTCTCACCTGTAAAAGCTCCAAAACCCGACGTCTTGTCACCTGCACGGACGCGGCAGATGCCCCACAGATACAGCCTAATAGATACAACATCCAGCACAAGGCCAGCGTCTCGATACTCCTTGCAAAAAGTCCTGGACTGTACATAATAAACCCTCCTGCCACAAGAATAATTCCAGCCGTGCACAGGACAATCTGCTCAAACACCAACATACAGCGGGCGCGTTTCTTGGTGACGCCTAAGATGCGCAAGAATGCGGCTTCCTGTGCCGACTGCAGGATAACCAGCAGCGGACCGAACACTCCAATCAATGACGCAGCAGCCACTGCAATCGGGAAGAGCGATTCTAGCAGGCCACGAATACGTTCAATATTTGTAAGCCCTCCCGTATCAAGATGGTAGGAAGCACCTGATGAATACATAGTGCTGCTATCCTTCTTTTTCTTGAGTATCTCCTCTAGCTCGCCAAACCTTTCATTATCTGCCAGCGTAAACTCACAGTGTTCCACTGCAAAATCCATGCTAAAAAGTAACGTCAAATCACTCCTGATTCCTGTATAAATACTGTTGCGAACGCTTTTATCCTCAGATTCCGCCACGCCTATGACCATATATTCTTTGTATCCTTTGACCTCCTTCTCACTTCCACTCTCTTTGAGCATTGAATACAAAAGATCTGTCAGGACGCCAATCTCATCCCCAGGTGAAACGCCAAGTTTTTCTGCAAGATCCTTCCCTACCAGACACAATTGTGCCGTTCCGTCAAAAGCAGAAAAATCAAATCCTTCTGCAAAATCCACCTTACAGTTATTTCCCATATTGCGCACAGGGTCATTTGTGATCGTCATCGGAACATTATCTTTGAAGCCTTCAATCCGCACACCAAAGCTGTCATAACAGTAAAAATCTTCTATCAAAGGCGATTTTGACAGATCTACCACAGATTTAAACGTAAAATCTACTGCATTGCCCTTTACACCCAGATCATAGAATGCATCGTGGTATGTAAGCCTTGCCAATACAAGTGTCCCAATACCGGCAGCCAGCACAACCGCAAGAATTAGCGATACGGCTGTTTTCCCAATGCCGCGCCGCATATGGCGCCAGATATAAGCAGACACATGGCGAATCGGTCCATAATTACCCAGCGGCATCCATTCCTTGGCAGCGGATAATTTCGCCATATCAAGCTTAACTGGAACAGACAGATCTTCCTTGGCAAGTTCTGTCTTGGAACCTGCCATTGAGCGCATCACCCCCTCCTGCAGCAATTCTAAAGGCGGAGTATTCTTCATTTTGCGCAGGAAAACATAAGCAGTCAAGGAAACAAACAATATTTCTGACAGCAGACACAGAACAACCACACTGACAGGAAGTGTCGCGTCAGGCATATACCCTTCTGGAGCGCTGTCTGCCATACGCACAAGCGTCTGATTTGCTGCGGTTTGTGCATAGTAAAGTCCCACGATACCGCCAATGGACACGGCAAGCGCTGACACTGCCACAAAAGGCAGTACAACCGAATTTCCTGCCGCCTTGCTGGGAACACCAAGCGTTCGCATAATCGCATATGACTTTCGGTTGCGCCCAATGTAAAGATATACCGCCAGAAATAATGCCAGCACCGCCCCTGCCACATACAGTACCGTTGTCAAAAGAGACGACAGCGCCCCCATTTGAAAGCTGTCTTTCACATCCAGCCATCCTCTGTCAGAATAGCTCAACGTCAAACCCACCTTCTGGGCAAACTCTTCGACTGCCTCATGGAACACTTCTATGTCCTGGGCATTTTCCACAAAGAGAGCGGGGAAATATTCAGAATCATCTGGAACTTCTACTGGCAGAAGCGTAACAGGCACATAAATATTATTTGGCTGCGTGTAGATCTCCCCTTCTCCTTCCGCATATGCACCGATAATGGTAAGCTCTGCCGAAGCCGCATAGTTAGGTATTTTCTCACTATCCAAATATGTCCACCAGTCTTTTGTCTCACCATAAGCCGTCGTACAACCGATTTTATCTCCCAATTGTATGTTGATACTGTCGCCAACGGACAAACCATGCGCTTCCAGAAACTCCTCACTGACAACGCAGACGTCTGCGCCTGCATCTTCCTTTGTCAGATAACGTCCCTTTACTATATTGCAGCGCTGTTTATTAAAACTGGAGATCGCACGCATATCTGAAGTATATATAACATCATAGACAGAAAGGTTATGGTTGATTGCATCCACCCATCCCTTCTGAAGCGCAAAAGATTCTGTCTCCAGATAATTATCTGGTTGTCCGTCTATGACACGCAAAGCCCCCTCCCCAATCGCATGGGGACGAAAATAGATCCCTGAATTTCCGTCCGATTCATAGGAATATCCTGTATTTTCTGCCAGTACCAGACACCTGCACCCTATTTTCAAACTGTCATAAAAAGCACGTGTATATGAGGATTTGGCATAATAGGTATCTCCCAAGGGAGCGCCATTCATGGTAAAGGATGTATCAATCTCGGGGCCCTCTTCCGCGGCAATCACCTTGACGTCATCAAATTTTAACTTAACATGATCTTCCAGGACAGATGGATCACTATCATCAATATATCCGCGGTATGTGCCCTCAAACACAAAGAATCCGCCATAGTCACCAGAGCCAAGCAGCCGCTTATAATCCTCCACCCGTCCGGCTGTCGCATATCTGTGATCTGCAACCGTCACACCGGGCAGCGATGAAAACTCTTCCAGCTGCTCCTTGGTCAGCCAGGGTTTATCCTCCATTTCATAGATTGTAGAATAACCAGTTGACACAGTTCCATCCGCTGAGTTGACATATTTTATCTCAATAGGAATATCTGGCACCTCATTGTCCAGCGAGGCAACGGCATGGTAGAGGCTCTCGGCATTCTTCGTTTCCCGCGTGGTGACAGCGTAATCTGTCACACGGGAGAACAAGGCGAACGAAGCGGAGGCGATCAAAAGGAAGGTCAGTATCGTCTTCACTGGAGAACGCAGTAATGTTTTCAAAGCAATTGTTTTTCTCATAATTTTACCTCCTATGGAGTTAGTTCTCTTCGGCTCTTTCCCATGTTGCTGATTTTCCCAAATACAGTGAAATCTCTGCTTCATGGTGTCCCCTTTCTGAGCGGCAAAAGTAATCATCAAGCTTGTCTTATCCTGTCTTCCTTCCTTCATCGACTTGAGAATACATTCCAAATATTTGATCTTCTCCTCTTTGTCAAATCCAGAAGTCAGCGCACAGTCTACCCTGATTTCAAGTATTCTTGCAATCAATTTTCTTAACAAGTAGACAGCCGGATTCCACCAATAAATCACACAGAGCATCTCACATAGAATTTTCACTGGCATATCATGATGGTAATAATGCAGCATTTCATGTTTGAGAATATAATAAATTTCTTCTTCTGTATAATCTGCCAACGGCATCAATATCTTAGGCCGTATCAGGCCAAAAATCGCCGGCGCCTGAATACTTGGAAGCAGCAGGACTTGAAACTTTGTCGTCCTTACATATTCCCTGTTGATCCTGCCAATGACAGCTTCTGTGTTATGTTTAAAATAATTAGGACATTTCTGAATCATATGTAGAAATCGAAAATATCTTCCTGCATGAATAGCAAACCTATAGATCACACCCGCTGTCCACAAAAATAATAATACACCGATCACTGTTATATCATATGTGCCAATATGGATCTTCTCAAATAGAAAATTCTCCAGTATTGTCTGAATATTCCCCTCAAAAAACATTGGGGTAAAGTCAAATTCAATCGGAAACAACATCCAGATCACAATAACCGCCAGCAAAATATAAATATACTTCCCTGCAATTATCAACACAGTATTATTTTTAATCATTACCCATGCCAAAACCGTGAGCAAAGCACTGATTATCAGACAGAACAGCAGGGAAGTCAATGTTATTGTCATGGAATTTTCCTCCTATTGTGATTTTTTCTGTTGAATAAATCTCTCCAACTCCTCAATCAATTCCTGATCATTTTCTGCACTGTCGAATAAGGCACTTAGATATCCTGTCCCTAATATCATTTTTTGATAAGGAAAAATTTCTGATGTCACATACTTTACCGCATATTCCTCTGGTGTGATCACAGGAACATAGCTTCTAGAAAGGACCGTTCCGCTCTGGACAATCTGAGCAACTTCTATAAATCCTCTCTGCAGCAGCTTCTTTAATACAGATTGTACAGTGTTAATACTTAATTCTGGTTGTCTCTCAGGAATTTCCGACGCAATTAACGGCTTGTCCTCAGCCCAAAGCACATTCATCACATCCAACTCACGTTTACTTAATGCAAATTCTTCTTTTTTCGCCATTTCTTCTCCTCTCTACTACAATATAATTTTATCTTTTATACATATAACAATAAAATACTTTGTATCATATGTCAATACTTTATATTTATTTAAATATATATATTGTAAAAAAATACTGTCTAAACAAATTATTATTATGACTTGTAAATTTATTAACTTATTTAGTGACGATATAACTGTCACATTATAAAATCTAGTATCGCAAATTTCATTTCCTAAATAATAGAAAATTCCCCAAATTTGTTCAAAAAAAGAACAGCCTGACCGACCAGACTGTTCCTTTTTCTGTTTCTAAAAACGCTCTTATAACGGAAGACTTCTCTTTGCTCTATATGCTCCTAAATATTTCGCAATAGATAGGTTATTGGAGCTTGTATGTTCCTTTCCCCAATTTTTTGACCAAGCCGGCACTTTCACTCTGATTCAAAATCCTTTGCAGTTGTCTCGCGCTGCAATGAAGATGAAAAGCTGCTTTCTCTATTCCTTTTAAGGTCCCATCAGCACATTTATACTTCATATAGGACATAACACGTTCTGTAAGGGAAGCAGGAGCGGCGTCCATAGCAGTTATTGCGCCGATTTTGGCTGAAAGGCTGATACAAATAAGCTCCAGAAATTTGTTATTGGAGAGTAGTTTTTGCTTATATTTTTCAATAGAAAATGATATACAAGTCACGTTTTCAGATGCTTGCGCATAAATGCCATTGCTTTTGGGATAAAAAATATCCATATCTCCAAGAAAATTATCGGCAGTTATGGATCTGATGCAGTGGCTTCTTATGGAATAGCATATAAAATTAATATGATTCCCATTTTACTGTCAGTGGGATTATCGCAGGGTGTTACTCCACTAGTGGGATATTGCTATGGAGGAAATAACAAGTTATTTTCAGGCATTAGGAAAAGCGATAAAATCATTAATCATTACACTTTTAAGAAATGCGGCGCTATTTATTCCAGGGGTAATTATTCTGAATTATTTCTGGAAGTTGAATGGTGTGATTACAACACAGCCAGTAGTCGAGACAAAATTAACCTTAATCTGTATATTTATGTATATCAAAGATATAAAATTAAGTAACCATTGACACCTCTTCGATTTGAAAATTGTGTTTTTTATTATTGTAAATTTAAAAAAATGTATTGAATCTCTCGCAGCGTAACGGTCTAAGATTTAAGTAGAAAGGAGCAAATGATGAAGACAGTAAAAGATGTGTCAGCGATAACAGGGATAAGTATAAGAGCACTGAGATATTACGATGAAATTGGATTATTAAAACCGACAGAATTCACAGACTCAGGATATCGCTTATACGATAACAAAGCATTGGAAAAACTGCAAGAAATCATGTTCTTTCGAGAATTGGATATTCCATTGGAAGAAATTAAAAAAATCATGGACAATCCCAATTATGATAAAGAACAAATATTATTAACTCAAAAGACCTTGTTAGAGCATAAACGAAACCGATTAAATGGAATTATTGAGTTAATAACTGATACAATGAAAGGAGTCAATACAATGAGTTTTGAAGCATTCAATGATGAAGAAAAGCAGAAAATTTTAGACCATACATTACAATGTATGTCAAAAGAAGCACTTGAAAAACAGATACAAACATATGGCAGCATTGAAAAATATCGAGCATATTTGGCCTCTGGATTTTCTAAGGAACAAGCATTTGCAGATGTATTCAGATGGTATGGTGGTAAACAAAAAACAATGGAAGCCATCTTGCAGGCAAATGATAATGGGGAGGAATTGAAACAGGAGCAAGATGAAAATGCAAACATCTATAGGCAATTTATGGCAGCGAAAGAATCTGCAGATGAAAATGCCCAGAAAGCAGCGGTTGAGCATCTTGCTGAGAATTATAAGAAAATGTTCCATCTTGATAACGCAAGAAATATTCTTTTAGATTTAGCAGATGAATATCTGAAATTTCCCAAATTGGCAGAAGTGACAGACAACCAATTTGGAAGGGGATGCTCTGAATATGTTGCATACTCCATTCAAAAATATTATGGTGTTTTTCATTGAGTAGACAGTAACAACCCAGAAAAATCAGGGACAGCCGCTTAATGGGCGGCTGTCCCTTAATCGTAAAAATGATTGTCCCTAAAAATAAAACCGTATAAAATTCTGGGATTTTATGTCATAAAATCAACATCGCATCACCAAAGCTAAAAAACCGGTATCTCTGTTCCACTGCCTGCCGATAGGCATGCAATACCTGCTCTCTGCCGGCAAGCGCTGACACCAGCATCACCAATGTAGATTCAGGCAGATGGAAATTGGTAATCAAGGCATCCAGTACCTGAAACTGATAGCCTGGATATATAAAAATATCAGTCCAGCCGCTGCAAGGCTTTACAAAGATATGCTCGGTATCGTGTGCTTTTTCCCTCCCATTCTCTGCCAACAGTCCTGCTTCCACAGATCGTGACATTTCCTCTTTCAACTTAGCCGCTGCGGATTCCACAGTACGGCAGCTTGTAGTTCCCACACACACTACTCTGCCGCCGCTTTGTTTTGTCTGATTGATGATATCCGCCGCTTTTTGATCAAGATGATAAAATTCTGAATGCATATGATGTTCCTGCACATGCTCGGCCTTGACCGGACGAAACGTTCCCAGTCCCACATGCAAAGTCACCTCTGCAATGCGAATCCCTCTGGCACGAATTTCGTCTAATAGTTCTGGTGTAAAATGAAGTCCGGCTGTAGGCGCCGCCGCAGAACCGTCATATTTGGCATACACGGTCTGATAACGATTCTTATCCTTTAGCTGATGAGTGATATAGGGAGGCAGGGGCATCTGCCCCAACTGATCCAGAATTTCCTCAAAAATCCCCTGATAGTGAAACCGAATCAAACGGTTGCCGTCCTCCACGATACTTTCAACCTCTCCAACCAGAAGACCGCCGCCAAAAAGAATGCGTGTCCCTGGTCTGGCCTTCTTCCCTGGCTTGACCAGGGTCTCCCAGAGATCTTTTTCTCTGCGCTTCAACAACAAAATTTCTATCTTTGCCTGCGTGCCTTCGCGTTCCCCAAACAGTCTTGCCGGAATTACTTTAGTATTGTTGAGCACCAGACAGTCCCCAGGATTCAGGTAATCTAAAATCTCCGAAAAATGCTTGTGTTCTAATGTTCCATTCTCTTTGTGCAGTACTAACAACCGTGAACTGGAACGGTCTTCCAAAGGATCCTGGGCGATTAATTCCTGGGGCAGATCATAATAAAAATCTTTTACATCCATATAGTTCCTTACTTTCTAAGCTCAATTCCCAGTTCTTCCAGCGCTTTTAAGATTTTATTCATCGCAGGCGTATAATCTGCCTCCTCCAAAGTCTTATCCTGGGCACGGAATGTCAGAGAATAGGCCACAGACTTATAACCAGATTTAATCTGAGCACCCTCATAGAGATCAAACAACTCATAACCTTCCAGATATTGTCCACCCTTAGCGTCAAAGATTTTCTCCACTTCTCCAACTAAAATATGCTTGGGCATCACCATACTGATATCTCGGTTTACTGCTGGAAATTTTGCAATTCCCTGATATTTGCGGTCAAAACTTGCCAATGCTGTAATCTCTGGCATATCAATCACTGCCACATAAACACGGTCTTTGATCTCATAATTGTCTGCCACCTGTGGATGAATCTCACCCAGATAGCCAACTATTTTGCCTTCATAAATAACATTCGCCTGTCTGCCTGGATGCAGGAAAGGCTTTCCTGCCTGGGGATCGTAGCTCTCTTTGCCGTGAAGCCCTGCCTTATCAAAAAATTCCTCCACCACGCCCTTCATGGTGTAGAAATCTCCCTCTCCATACATGCCCAGTGTAAACTGCATCCGTTCTTCTGGAAGCTCTGTCACCGGAATCTGCTTGGGCAGATAAATATTACCCAGCTCATAGAGACGGACATTCTTATTTCTGCGGTTGAAATTGGTGGACAGCGAAGTCAGCATTCCATTGAGGGAAATCGTACGCATAATACTGAAATCCTCTCCCAAAGGATTGGAAATCACAACTGTCTTGCGCAATTCACTGCCCTCTGGAATCAACAGCTTATCAAATACTTTGGGACTTTCAAAAGAGTAGGTCATGCCCTGGCTGAAACCGCAGAATTCTGCTGTATCTCTGGCCAACGCCTCCACGCGCAATTTGAAAGACAACTTTCCAGTGGTCGCCTCTCCACTAGGCAGAGAAGTTGGAATATTGTCATATCCATAAAATCTTGCCACTTCCTCAGCCAGATCTGCCAAACATTCCAAATCTTGTCTCCAGGAGGGCACAATCACTTCCTCTTTATCAAAATCATAATCCAGATCAATTTTCTTAAAATAGCCAATCATAGTTTCCTTGTCAATCTCAGTTCCCAATAACTGATTGACTTTCTGTGCGTCAAAAGCAACTCTTCTGCCCTCTTTGACCTTGCCATAGGCATCCACAACACCGCCGACAACTTCTCCAGCTCCCAATTCCTCAATCAACTGGCAGGCACGGTTGATGGCATCGATTGCATTGTTGGGATCCAGCCCTTTTTCAAATTTTCCAGAAGCATCTGTCCGAAGACCAATCTTTTTGCTGGAAAGACGAATATTGGTACCATCAAAGCAAGCGGCCTCAAACAGCATTGTCTGTACATTGTCCGTAATCATAGAATTTTCTCCACCCATAATTCCGGCAATGCCCACTGCTTTTTCTCCGTCACAAATCATCAGCACCGATTCATCCATCGTCCGTTCCTGTCCGTCTAAGGTCACAAATTTCTCATCCTTTGCGGCGCGGCGCACAACAATCTCTTTGCCTGCAATCGTATCAAGATCATAGGCATGCATAGGCTGTCCATATTCTTCCATCACATAGTTGGTGATATCAACGATATTATTGATCGGACGAATGCCCTGTGCGGCAAGACGACGCTGCATCCACTGAGGAGAGGGCGCAATCTTAATATTTTTCACCACTCTTGCACAATATCTCGGACAAAGATCTGCATCTTTTACCGTAACTTTGATATAATCGTTTACATCCTCTTGATTTCCAGTCGCTGTCACAATGGGAGGCTTAAATTCCTTGCCAAAAGTAGCTGCTGCTTCCCTGGCCAGACCAAGCACACCGAAACAGTCCACACGGTTTGAAGTAATTTCATATTCAAATACCACATCATCCAATCCCAATGCTGTTATGGCACTCTCGCCAACCACTGCATCTTCGCCAAAAATATAAATTCCTTCTTCCGGCGCTTCTGGGTACATATCTGTGGTAGAACCAAGTTCTTCAATGGAACACATCATCCCGTTGGAGGGGACACCTCTGAGCTTTCCTTTTTTGATCTTAATCCCTCCTGGCGTCTTCTTCCCATCGTGTCCTCCGGCAACACGTCCGCCATCTAATACCACTGGAACCTTTTGCCCCTCTCTGACATTGGAGGCGCCAGTGACAATCTGAATCTCCTCATTGGTTCCAATATTAACCTGGCACACCACCAATTTATCTGCATCTGGATGCTTGTCAATCTTTGTGATCTGTCCAATCACGATCTTATCCAGATCCGCATCCAACTTCTCAAATCCTTCTACTTTGGAACCGGATAACGTCATTGCATCCATATATTCCTGCGCCGTTACATCCAAATCTGGGACATAGGCTTTGATCCATGATAACGATGTATTCATATCTCTCAATTCCTTTCTTCTTTTCACTCTTTAGGTAATTGCGAAACCACTAATTTATTATAATTTTATATACCACTAATATCACTATCTCTATTCTTACTTCATATAAAAACATACCCTATCAGACATCACAATATGGCTCTGCTGTCTTCTTACAAAGTATAAATATAAAATTTTTACGATTCTTAATTACCATTATATAATTTTACTAACTGCCTGGGATTAAAACTGTTTTAAGAAACGGTCGTCATTTTCATATAACAGACGCATATCATCAATCTCATATTTGAGCAGTGCAATACGCTCCAATCCTACCCCAAAAGCAAAACCAGAATATTCTTCTGGGTCAATGCCGCTCATTTTCAATACTCTTGGATGTACCATACCACATCCCAAAATCTCAATCCAGCCAGAACCTTTGCAGAAACGGCAGCCTTTACCGCCACATTTAAAGCAAGTGACATCCACCTCAGCGCTTGGCTCTGTAAATGGAAAATGATGAGGACGGAATTTTACTTTTGTGTCTTCCCCAAACAATTCCTTTGCAAACTCAGCTAAAGTTCCTTTTAAATCTGCAAATGTAATATTTTTATCTACTACAAGACCTTCAATCTGATGGAAAGATGGGGAATGCGTGGCATCTACTTCATCAGAACGGAACACCCGCCCTGGTGCAATCATCCGAATTGGCAGCTTTCCTTTCTCCATCTCACGCACCTGCACCGGAGAAGTTTGGGTGCGCAGTACGATCTCATCATTGATATAGAATGTGTCCTGCTCATCTTTGGCTGGATGGTTTGCTGGAATATTCAGAGCCTCAAAATTATAATAATCATACTCCACTTCTGGCCCTTCCACAACTTCATACCCCATTCCCACAAAGATATTTTCCACCTCTTCCAAAGCTATGGTGTTGGGATGACGGTGTCCCACGCGATTCTTTTTCGCTGGAAGCGTCACATCAATCACTTCCTGCTTTAGCTTAATTTCCCGCTCTGCTGCCTCTAATTTAGCCTTAGTCTCCTCAATCAATCGCTCAATACTTTCTCTGGTCTCATTGACTAATTGACCAATGACCGGCCGTTCTTCTGGCAGCACATCCTTCATACTTTTAAGTACAGCTGTCAATTCGCCTTTTTTGCCAAGAAAAGCCACTCTCACATCATTTAATTTTCCAAGTCCGTCAGAATTTTGGATCTCACGGATTGCTTCTGCTTTGATTTGTTCTAATTTTGCCTTCATATATTTCCTCCTATCATATAAAAAATAGTCCCTATGCCAAAAGCATAGGGACGAAATATTCCGTGGTACCACCCTGATTCTTAAGAATTATGGATTCTCAAGCACTCTATTTGCGTAACGTGCAAAAAACGTCATATCCTACATTTCAGATATGCAGCTCCAGTGGGAAATTCGATCACTGTCTATACTTAAGAGGACTTACAGCCGGCGATCCTCTCTCTCTGAAAGCAGTACAGGTCTCTACTGAACACCTTCTTCGCCTTTTTCTATTGGATTTTCTCCATGAACCCTATTCTAACACCTGTATTTAAAAACTGCAAGTGTTTTTTATAATTATGAGTTCGTTATCTGCTGTCTTCTATAGCAGTAATTCATTCCTCATGCCGACTCGCCCAGCGTTCCTCATAAATATTATTGAACTCTGCACAGACCAACAAAATATAAATTCCAAAATACAGCCATAGCATAACCAGAATCATAGTTGTCAGACTGCCATACATAGAAAATCCATTAAAATAATCCACATAAATAGAAAGCCCAAATGATAACAATGACCAACCTACCGCCCCCATAATACTGCCTGGGAGCTGGCTGCAAAAGGCGGCTCTGCGGTTGGGCAGCATTTTAAAAAGCATAGCAAAAAACAGCATTAAAAGCGCCAATAAAATCAATGAACGCAGCCTTAAAATGGCCTCTGTGATATCCGCTACAATTGGAAGATACTGAACAATCAAACGCTGCAGGCTGTTGCCAAATACCATCAAAGTCAATGAAACTACAATAGTAACTACCAGCATTACGGTATACAAAATAGCACGAAAGCGCAGTAAAATCCAATTTCTTGTCTCTTCAATATCATAAACTCTGTTAAGACCATTGGTCAGATATTGAATCCCTTTGGCAGCTGACCAGACCGCCATCACTGCCGCTGCGGATACCAATCCAATAGAATTATTATACATTTCATGGATAATTCCAATGAGAAAGGGAGAAATATAAGGCGGCATAATTCGATTGATCATCTCCATAACCATACTCTCTGTCACTGGAGTATACTGTACCAATGAGATAAACAACATAATAAATGGTATCAAAGACAGTACAATAAAAAATGCTGACTGCGCTGCAAATGCGCTGATATTGTCTTCTCTGCACTTAGTCAAAAATCCTTTTGTCCTTGCAATCACTCTCCAAATCATAATTTTTCCTCTACTCTGTTGTTTTTTCTCCATTGTATATATTTTCAATCTTAATATCATGATAAAACTTTGTCAATATTTCGACATAATTCATACCCGCTTTAGCCATCCCATTGGCTCCATTCTGGCACATTCCAATCCCATGTCCATATCCTCCGCCATAGAGTACATATCCTTTCTCTACTGGAATCAATGCACAATAGGCACTGGGCAGAAGCTCCATCTCAATTGGCTGTCCATCCTTACCCACAAGCCCAGTAATAGCTTTCCCCAGAACATAACGTATATTATATTCCGAAATCAATACTACATTTCCTTTCTCATAAGTGATAGATAATCGTTTCACTGCACCTGAGGCACAACGTTCTTCTACAGAAATCTTCTTAGGAGCACCAAATGCTGCTAAATCAGCTTCCGTTCCTGCTGTTCCATCTTTCTTGGTAATTTGTACATTTTCACTGGTTGCCTGAAAACGGTCAGCAATCGCTGTATTGATTCCTTCTGCTTTTTCTGACAGTAATAACTCTGCATGCCAGCGAAACAGCGAACTATCACTGTCAAAGGCTTCTATCTCTTGATTCTTAATAAATTCTGTAAATTTATCCTCATTGGAAATATCTGGCTCACTTCCATCAGAAACCAGACAAATACCTTGCAAATAGCTGTTTGCCTCTGTCGATTCCACATCCCAGACACCCATATCAGAAGTATAACCGCAGGAGGTAGAAAAGAAATAAGTCTCCGCAACTTCTCCCTGATATTTGACTACTTCTCCAATTGTATCGTCCACTGCAAGTGTTGTTTTTTCATCCTCTGCCTGCTTATTATAAACCTGATAATTAGTGCTGTCATCCACATGGGCGCCAAAAGCGGCATAATCTCCCCGCATCAGATGAATACAGGCATAACTTCTGGCACAGACAGCCTGTGTGCAGAGCGCATCTCTCTCATAGGATGCCGGCATTTCACTTGGAACCACACCATATAGATACTGTTCTAGAGAAAGTTCATTTACTACACCATAACCTTCTGGGTATTTTCGGATCTCCATACTGCCTCGATAGCCTAAAGAGGTATGAGTGCCCTTTTTGTCCGAAAAATAAATCCTACCATTCTCATCATTGAGTGAAACTTTTACATAGTCCACATTTATACCCAAAAATTTAGCTGCCTTGATCACTTTTCCTGCTTTGATCTTCTTCTCTTTCTTGCCAATCGTAATTATACCATCAGCATCAGCCACCAAAAGTGGTTCACTGTGAAAGACACTGCTGTCTGGATTTAATAGCAGGACACGAATATTTTCAATTGCTGCTGGTTCTTTTAAAACAATTCCGCAAACCTGCTTTTTAGCGACTACAAAGTCTGCCTCGAGATTTCCAATCACCAGCTTGGATTCATCTAACTCCTCCACTGTACCATATGTTTTATAGATTTTTAGCCTTCCAGCATGTTTTAGACTCCCGTAACCTGAAATCTCAATCTTATTTTCATCAAAGCTCAACACTTTACCAGATATTTTATCCTCCTTCTTATAGATGGCGGCCACCTTGCGTTCCTTCCACTCCACATCACAGATTGTATCTGTAATCTGTTCCTTGAGTCCCTCTATATCAAGAGAAATCTTCTGCTTCTCATACAAAACTTCTGCTTTCTCATTCTCTGTATTATGTATAAACACATTTTCTAAAGTAAGTGTTTCCTCACATTCTCCACTTATACCAATAATGCGCTCCTCTTTCACATACACCTGATACATATCATAATATTGGAAATAATCAACGCCTTTTGCCACCTGAAAATACCCTTTTTGTGTCAGACGATCCCCTGATTTTTCCTGGCCCTCATCTGTGAGAAACACCAAACCAATATCTGATACCAGATGATTGGTATCCAATAAATCCAGAATCTGCTTATAAATCTGATCCCACAACGGCCTGGAAACCGTTTTCCAGGAAAATTTATTCTGGTAATTGATATATTGTTGTACGGAAAGTTGTTTCAATACCTCAGAGAGCTGTCCATAAGTTAATTTACCATTAAGGTTTTTTACATGAAGGCTCGTCTTTAACTTTTCTTCCCATTCCTCCTCCTCAAAATAAGTGAAACTTAACTGAGAAGGTAATTCCGCTAGAACCACATATTCGCTGCTGTACCCTGTTATCACCTGTTTGGCAGAGGTCATCCAAATAAACCAAACGATTAAAAGCAACAGAAGCATACAAAATGCTCCTGCCAGATAATTTCTTTTCTTACCAGAATAATTCTTTACCATGCCATTATTTCCTGTCCTGTTTCTTTTTATAATTATTCAGAACCGACACCTTTATGTAATTCTAGTCTAACTTAAGGTGTACCCTCTAAAACTTCTAATTCCCTAATGGATTTAAGAAAGGCTGCCTTTCTCCAAAGCAGCCTTTCCTCTTTCGTAATTAATTTATCTTTCGTTCCTTATCATTCTTTTGTATCTTCCATCTTTCGTACTTTAAAAAATTCTTTGGAAACTTATGCGCAAGTTTTCTTTTGTAAAGATCTTTTGTATCTTCAAGTTTTAATCTGGAAAGTACCCCAAAATGCCGTTTCCTGCAATTTTGACTCCTAGCAAAGCTAGGTGGGTAACCGCAACCTCTCTTCTGCCTTCCGCTGCGTAATGACGGCTTGACATCCAATCGGCAATATAGGAATCCCATAAAAGTAAATGTAGGTTCAAAATAGCAGGGTGTCGAACATCCCAGGAATACTTTCTAGCCTATAACTGATTATACTCTATTATGCCCCAAATCGCAACCAAAAATTAATGTTAATTTCATGTTTTGGTCACATTATTTTCCAAAACCACTTACAAATTCTTCAAATTCACCTGTAAATCTTCCAAATCTTCTGGCGAATCCTGTCCCTCTTGCTGCGGATTTTCCAAATCTGCTGGCGAATTTTGCGATTCCTCCTGCACATCTTCCAAATCTTCTGATACAATTTGGTCGTCTTCTTCCTGATTCTTTGAATCTGTTTCTGCTGTTTCAGAACCTTCTTGAAGTTCTTGAGGCTCTTCTGGTTTGGGCTCTTCCGGTTTCGGATCCTCTGGTTTTGGATCCTCTGGTTTCGGATCTTCTGGTTTCGGATCTTCATCATTCTTTAAGGTTACAGTAAGGGTAAATGTCTTCGTAACAGACTTAGCTTCATTATTGGGATTTACTGCTGTATATTCGATAGTGTATTTTCCTGCTGTCTCAAATACCACAGTTCCATCCTCAGAAATACTTGGAACTTGAATGCTCTGTCCATCTGCATCCACGCCTGTAATCTCAGCCTTAACTTCCACTTCTGTCTGATCTGGCAGAACTGCACTCACCCCTGCCTTGACCTCATAGGAAACACCTGTGGTTATTTCTGCTAATTTTTCAGGGTCAATCGCAATCTCTGGTAAACGCTCATCTGTGACTGTCACCTTCATCACTGCCTTTGCTTGCTTTCCTTTTTCTGGATTGACTGCTGTATATGTGACTGTATATTCTCCCACCTGTTCAAACAAATATTTCTTCTTAGTCCACTTAGACTTCACATTTTCAGGAGTAGTCACTTCAATTGTCAACTGATCGGTAATATCTTTTCCAGATAAAAGCTTCGCTTTCACTCCAGCTCTCAAATCTAAACTTTCTCCCAGAGCTGCTGCTTGATCATTTACACCAGAAATAACAGGTGCTTTGGTATCTTTTACTGTGACCTTCATGACCTTCTTTGCCACAGCCTTCTTATTGTAGGGATTAGCCACGGAATATTCCACAGAATAACCCCCCACTTTCGTAAAGCAATACTTCTTGCTGCTATTCGTGCTCAAAGTCTTATATTTTTTCGCTCCTGGAGCCTTTACCTTAACCACAATCTTAGAAGTCATATTTTTGCCAGACACCAACTTAGCAGTGACTCCAGATCTCAGATTTAAAACAGATTTGTATTCTTTGTTCTTCTTGGAAGATATACCTGAAAGTTTCGGCTTCTTGGTGTCTTTTACAGTAATAACTGTCACTTTCTTAGCTACTGCTTTCTTATTATAAGGATTGGCTACTGAATATTCAACTCGGTAAGTTCCAAGCTTCTTAAATTTGTATTTCTTATATGTTTTCTCAGAAAGCTTGATATATTTTTTACCCTTTGGCACCTTTATTTTAATCACAATCTTAGAATAAACACTCTTGCCAGACACCAGCTTAGCTTTGACACCTTTCTTCAAATTTCTAACAGAATTATATTCCAAAGTCTTTTTACTTACAACGCCTGTCAACTTTGGTTTTTTGGTATCTCTTACAAGAACTGTACCTGTCGCTTTTGTCTCCATTCCATTATTTGGATTGATTACATAATAATTGATGATATAAGTTCCAAGCTTATTGAGCTTGAGTGTGCTGCCATTATACAGCTTTTCCGTTTTGCTCTTAGGATAAACGATTTTTATCCGAATTTGATCTGTCAAATTTTTCTGGTCAACGGTGTATGCCTTCACATTCGCCCGTAACTTCAATACAGAATTGTATTCCTTAGTCTGCGAACCGACCACACCTGTAAGTGTGGCTGGCTGTGTATCAACCACCGTATAGACTACATCTGCATAAGCACTTCTTCCCAAAGCATCTGTCACTGCATAGCTCATTCGATAACTGCCGAATTGAGATGTATTCACAGCACCGCTGCAAGATAATTTATGTGTAATATCATTTCCTAGAGAATCACGCGCTACAACACCAGCATAGGCATTAAATGGCGCGCCATATGTAAGTTGTGTCTGCACTGCTGAGACATCAATTGATGGCCGCAGACCGCTGTAAGGGTTGCCTGACATCGGATCTGTCGGATCCCAACCCCGACTGCCATAACTTGGTGGAATCTTAATGGCTTCCGGTTTGCCCAATGGATCATTTGCAGAAGAACCCCAGATCACTGTTACCTTCGTCTGCAGCGAACAATTATCATAAATCCATTTTGCATCAGCCACCGTTAAACGCACACAGCCATGACTTGCTGTCGTTCCCAGTTTATTATATTCCCGATATGACTGGGAAGCATAATCACCATTTCCATAATACCACACAGAATGAAATAGAATGGATCCTGTAATTCTTGTACAATACTGTCCATAAGAAGGACCATCCAGCACATGCCACCGAAGCTTCTGGCTGGTATAAAAAGTTCCAATCGGTGTTGCTGTACCGGTAGAACACACAAAAGCCTTGACTGGTGTGCCATCGTTTCGGAACACTGTTACCACATTTGTTGCTTTATTTATCTGAATAGAATAATTTCCTGCTGCCTGTGCCTCTCCTTTGCCCATGAAAACAGCAAACAGCAGCATAAAACAAAATACGAATACTACTACAATTTTTTTCTTCTTCATATCTGACCCTCAAATCTGTCTTTCAAACTATCTAATTCTACAAAAATCAAGTAGGGAAGACTTTCTTCCCCTACTCGCTGCGCGCGAGGCGCATACTGCGTTAGCAGTAATTTTCCTTATGCGCCCCTGTGCATTCACAATGCAAGAATGCCTCTGGCATTCCCATTGCAAAATACACGCCATACTCAAACAATCCTTGATTTTGCGCGCTTCTGCAATTATGCCAGAGGCTAAAATATATCTGTTTTACAATACTTTTACAATATTTTTACAACGATTTTGCCTGATCAACAACTTTCTGAATTGCTGCTGCTGCATCTTCAGGAAGTTTATTGAATCCGCCTTCCGCCTCGTCCAGATTCTTTACATAATCTAATCTATCCTGCATACGAGCCTGTAACTGCTCAACATATGCCTTGTCTGATAAATCTGGAACGAATCCTTCCCATTCAAAAATCTCAATATCAGAGAATGGTCCCCAAGGTTTGAAATCTGCCTTCTTCTCAACGATAGCTTCCAATACACCCAATGTATCCTTTGGCTGAACTTTCTTGCCCATAAATTCACCAGTATTGATGATGTAGCAGTCTACATTCTTAGATTCTACCAATGATTTAAACTTCTCATAATCATTTACCAGAGGATAAGTTCTAAATGGGTTTGCATAAGGCTCTACTACCAATGCATTTGGATCTACGCCTGCTGCCAATCTCTCTGCAGTGGAACGCTTAGTAGCCAGTGTTGCTCCCATTACAGAAGCCAGGGAAGCTCCCTTTAATTTTACTACTGGTGGAATGGTAGGATCTTTCATAATCCAGAAGATAGCATTTACTGGTGCTTCAATCTTGTCTACACGGTTTGGAGACCATAACTTAGACTTGATTGCACGTCCATTACCATTACGGATATCTTCTGTCACCAGAACAACTTTTCCATCCTCATCCAGAGTTGCGGAACAGTTCTGAGCTGTCAACAAATATTTATTATCTTCACATGCTGTAGGATAATCTGCAGTCTTGTCAAAGTACGTAGGCTCTAATGCCACAGAAGCACAAGTATCAGCGTTGATTACAAATGCATCATCATGCAATACCTTAATAGAAGGATATTTATTGTTATGCTTTGCATGTGTCAGTGTTGATTTACCAGAACCGGACAAACCGAACACTGCTGCTACATATTTAGAACCATCTTCTAATGTATACTCTTTCTGTCCGCCATGACAGGAAGCATATCCATTTCTATTAGCAAGCGCCCAAGCCAAGGTCAAGGTTCCTTTCTTGTGCTCACCAAAATATTTCATACCCAAAATTCCTGCACAGTTGGTATCTGTATTAAAATAGCATAAGCAGTTTGGATCACAGATATCTGTCTTATCGGTTCCAACCCACTGAGGATCAGAGAAAATATAGATATCCGGCTCATTGTCATACATCTTAGAAGACTTATACATCTTCACATACTGATCAGACATATACTGGAAGTTCAGCATCCAGGAATACAGAAGATTCTCCTCTCCTTCTGGAATCAAAAGATGCGCTTTTACCATAAATTCTGGATCAAGTCCAATATAAACTTCCGCATGATACATGGTCTTCCATCTGGAATCATATACAGCATCCATTAAAATCTTATCTAATTCTGTTGTATTTACACCAGGCTTTCCAGTGATTCTTCTTGCTGGTGCATAACGGCCGGTAATGGAACCATCATTAAACAGCAATACTTTGGCGTCTGGATCAAGTCCAAATTCTTCTCCCTTATAAACAGGCATATCTGTGACAACTGTTCCTGGAGAATTTTTTGCAAGTTCATATGCCTCTCTCAATGTATTAACTTTTACAACATTATTGCCATAGAAAGCGGCCTCAATAATAGAACGTGTCTTTGCAAAACCAACCTTACCAGGTCCGATTTCTGTTCTTGGATAATAAGCCTTTGTTGCCATATTTTCTTTTCCTCCTTAAGTTTAAATTTTCTCTCTTTAGAATAGCCTTTTGTTATTTTTTTGTCAATTGTTTTTTCCATTCTCATGAAAAATTTTTCCAGATTTTTAGTCAACGACAGTACTTTTATTTGTGTCATTCACAACTAAATCTTTGGATTGAAATGCTCCCGGAAGCAGTTGAGCCAATGTCACCACCCGGTAATCCTGTTCATTGTTTGCTAAGATTACCTGGAAAGTTTCCAGGTCACAGAACTCTGCCAGTACCTGCCTGCATACCCCACAGGGCGGTAGATAATTTTCTGTATCACCATTGACTGCAATCGCCCTAAATTCCTTCTCTCCTTGAGCCACTGCCGTAAACACTGCTGTACGTTCCGCACAGTTGGTCGCGGAAAAACTTGCGTTCTCCACATTACATCCGGTATATATTCTGCCACTTTCTGTCAAAAGCGCCGCTCCCACCCGAAAATGGGAATATGGTGCATATGCAAATTCCTTTGCTTTCATTGCCTCAGCAATCAAATCCTGGTACTTCATGTCCTGCATCCTTTCTATGGGTTATTGTAAACTACTTTCCCAAAAAAATCCATAAAATTCTCATAAAAAAACTGTAAAATTTTTGAAATTTCTACCAATATTCCCTCTTCGCACGGCTGACTGTCACTGTAAACCAGACCAATACAGTGAGGAACAATAAAACCAAGGCCTTCATAACCACAGGCAGCGGTGTTACAAAATCATTGATCGCAGCAACCACACCAAACAAGACTGCCATAGCCCCTAAAACAAGACTCTTGTGATAGATAGCATCAATATATCCTTGCACATCGCGGATTGGAACCATCGTATTTCCACCTGTAAAAAATTTGCTCAATTGTTTCGTCCGCTTCATATTAATAGCAGAATAAATAGTATACACCCCATAGGCAAAAATCACCACATCAAATAAAATCAGCATTGTACTTATCCTTTCTTAGAGCTTTTGTTTCTTGTGTTCTCATATCTTTTTTATTATAACCGTTGTCGAATTGGATTGCAATTAGCATTTCTATAAAAGAAATGATTGAATCTTGCAAAGACTTAGTGTAGAATTGTATTAGGTATATAAATTTGTAATTAACAAGGAGCGATATTAATGAAAGATGTAACAATACTTATTTGCGATGATTCTATCTTAGCACGCAAACAGTTAAAAGACAGTATAAAGAAATGTGGTTTTGAAAATTTCCTGGAAGCCTCCAATGGACAGGAAGCCATTGACCTTTACAAAGAACATCAGCCAGATTTGGTTTTTGTAGATATTGTAATGCCCATCAAGGATGGTGTGGAAGCAATCCATGAAATCCGAGGATTTGACCCCAATGCACATGTCATTGTTGTCTCTTCTGTAGGCACCCAGACACAGTTAAAAAATGCAATTATGGAGGGAGCACGAGATTTCATCCAAAAACCTTTTACCGATTCTGGTATAAAAGAAATCATAAAAGCGCGTTTTGAAGGGAGATAGACACTATG
The DNA here is from genome assembly GCA_910575005.1 of Lachnospiraceae bacterium. Classification (GTDB taxonomy): domain Bacteria; phylum Bacillota; class Clostridia; order Lachnospirales; family Lachnospiraceae; genus Petralouisia. Next base: position 177,599 of record CAJTCL010000007.1, read on the forward strand.
CATACGCAGTTTTTTGGTAATTTTTTGCTTAACAAGGGAGTAATCACCCCTGAGCAGTTGATTGAAGCGTTAAAGGTTCAGTCTACTGCCCACCAAAAGCTTGGAACGCTTGCCATCCACTCTGGTTATATGTCAGCAATCGAAGTCGAAGATGTTTTTATCACTCAGACTCACTATGACAAGCGATTTGGAGAGCTTGCCGTTGAACTTGGATATCTTACCCAGGAGCAAGTGGATGAACTTCTGACGATCCAACTCCCCAACTACATGCTTCTTGGGCAGATTCTGGTAGAAAAGGGAATTTTGACCCATGTGGAATTTGAAGACTTAATTACAGAATACAAATCAATCTATGAGATTTATGATTTGGAACTGATCGAAGAACAGCAGCATATGGTGGATAAGCTTCTCTCAGATTTTTATCTTCCAGAGGATTTACCCCACTCCGAATATATCCTCTCCTATCTTACGCTTCTGTTCAATGACTTAGTGCGATTTATTGGAGAAGATTTTACTACTTTGAATATCATTACTCTCCCTGAAATTCCCACTAACACCTGTATCTCCCAGGAAGTGGAAGGTTCTTTTTCTTTCCTGTCCGGCCTGGACATGGAACAGGAGACTGCTACTGCTTTTGCCAGCAGATATATTGACGAAGAATTTGAGGAATTTAATGAATATGTCAAAGCTTCCATGGAGGATTTTTTAAATCTGCACAATGGATTGTACTCCGTGAATATGTCCAACGATTATTCGATGGAACTGCACTTACAACCACCTGCTGAACATGAGAATACTCTTTTATCAACAGATTTTCCCTTTTATCTGTTGCCGATTATTTTCTCATTTGGTACCATTAACTTCTTATTCTCAGTAAAACGAATTGACGAGTAAGCTACTTTAGCATTTTATTTTCTGGCAAATAAGAATTATTATAATGGTTTGTATTCTACGACTAATAAGACCACAAAAGGGCTGTCACACATAACAATTGTATTTACATACTATGTTGTTACAGCCTTATTTTTTGTGTCATAAACTTAAAATCTTAAATATAAGAAAAAGTGTGTAAATTTCTTCTCAAAAGAAGTCTTACACACCTTTTAATATTGAATTATTTTTTAGGATAAACTTTATTCAACCCCCAAGTCACAGACATTTCAGACAATCTATCATATACATCTACTGAAACTTTTTCTGTGGCTGAGGGGATTCTCACTCTCATAAAAATGGAATTCTACTCATTTACAAAAAATCCTTTACCACCTTTTCCATCTCTTCCACTTTACAAACTGTCTTATGAAGAATTGGAGCCGTACGAATATCCTCAATCGCCTGCGGTACTTTTACGTTTGACAACTGAGAAAGTTCATCCACAAGTTCAAAATCAGGCTTACTGTCATACTTGGCATCAATTGCCGTCATCACACTTCTGGTAAATTTATATGGGCTCGCTGTGGACGCAATCACAGTCTTTGCTGTATCTCCTGTTTCCTTCTGATATTTCTTATAGACAGCCGCCGCTACTGCTGTATGTGTATCAATTATATATCCAGCCTCCTGATAAATATTTTGAATCACTGCCGCAGTCTCTGCTTCACTGGCAAAGTTCCCATAAAAAGTTTCAAGCTGCTGTCTCATATCCTCTGTAATCGTATAGCTGCCAGTCTCCTGTAAGGACTTCATCAATTGCTGATTTTTCTCTGCATTATTACCAGCAATACGATAGATCAAACGCTCCAAATTGCTGGAAATTAAAATATCCATAGATGGGGAAGTTGTAAGAATAAATTCTCTGTTTTTATCATATGTACCAGTGGTAAAGAAATCATACAATACTTTATTCTCATTGGATGCACAGATTAGCTTTCCAATTGGAAGTCCCATATTTTTCGCATAAAAAGCTGCTAAAATATTGCCAAAATTTCCAGTGGGTACTACCACATTGATAAGTTCGCCATTCTCAATTTCGCCAGATTTTACCATCTTAGCATAGGCATAGACATAGTATACGATCTGAGGCACCAAACGCCCAATATTGATCGAATTGGCGGAGGAAAACTGATAACCTGCCGCTGCCATTTCTTCTGCCAATGCCTGGTCAGAAAACATCTGTTTTACTCCAGTCTGTGCTTGGTCAAAATTACCATCAATCCCCACCACCAGAGTGTTCTTTCCCTTCTGTGTCACCATCTGCTTCTGCTGAATAGGACTGACGCCATCCTTCGGGTAAAAGACCACAATCTTAGTACCTTCCACATCTGCAAAACCTGCCAAAGCCGCTTTTCCAGTATCTCCAGAGGTTGCTGTCAATATCACAATATCATTACTGACCTGATTCTTCCTAGCTGCTGTAATCAAAAGATGCGGCAGAATAGAAAGTGCCATATCTTTAAAGGCAATGGTCGACCCGTGGAACAATTCCAGATAATAGGCATCCTGTGCTTTCACCAATGGCGCAATCTCCTTAGTATCAAATTTGCTGTCATAAGCATTTTCAATACATTTTTGTAATTCTTCTTCTGTATAATCCGTAAGAAACAATTTCATTACCTCATATGCAGTCTCTTGATATGTCATATCTGCCAGCTTTTCCACTGGGACATCAAGCACCGGAATCTGCTCCGGCACAAATAACCCACCATTTTCTGCCAGCCCTTTCAACACAGCCTGGGAAGCCGTGACCTTTTCCTGTGCATTTCTCGTACTTACATATAACATAGATTATCCCGTCCTTTGCTCGTATCATTTTATCATTATAAAGATTCTCTCTTTTTATCAAAGTATGATAATAAATGAGGTGCCCTCTCGGACACCTCACCATTATAAAAGTTTTCTTTTTTCCTGTCAACAAGCTGCCGATATAAAATGTTACAGTTAATTCATTAGGGAAGTGTATAAAATTCATGCCCTCCATGTTCAAACAACCATTTCAGATTTCGGTCAAACCATCCCATATCATTGGGATTGGCTTTGCTGCGTGCAGAAAAAAACAGTGCCCCCTGCGAAAAATCTTCCCCATGCAGTGCCTGTTCCACTGCTTCTATCGTGCCTGAGGTCACAGTAACAGAAGCATATCTCCCATCAACGGTAGGAGAAAACTGGGGACTTCCGCCACTGCGTTCAAAAATCACATCATAAACCGTTGAGGCAAAATTTCCAGAAAGCACTCGGTTTAAAACCACCTCTGCCACCAATATTTTTCCCTGCACATCCTCACCACCAGCTTCAGCCTGTACAATCCGGCACAATGCCTCATAATCCTGGTCAGAGATAAAAATCTCTCCATATGGATTGATTGGTTCCGTACGCATCTCTATATATGCTGGCTGCACACTTGCACACACTGTTGTCACTTCTCTCTTTGAGAGTTCCTCCTGAATGTCCTTACTGGCCTGACTCTGACCTTCCTCCAATAGATTTTTGCATGACATCACCAGACTACTTTCTGATGGCAGTAAAAGCCGCTCTGCATCTTCCTGTCCGGTTTCCTCTTCTGCACTGCGCACAGCTTTACTTCCCACTGCTATATGATTTTTTCCTCCACCATGAAACGATTGGTCATTTAACAAAATCAATGCAAATACTGAAAATCCAGAAACAAGAATCGCGCAACTCCGATAAAACTTTTTTGATATATTTTTTATACAACAGTACACATTTCTAAGCAGATTTTGAATTGTCAACATTATAGTCCCTCTTTTCCGTTTGAGATTTCACGTCTGACTGCTATCATTTTTCCCATTATCTACCATTATATTCTAATATTTTAAGAAACTTGCGTTTCTATTTTTTTATGATATACTTATTCTGTAGTTTTTCTCCGAAAAAATACAGAAAGTTACATGAAAAGTACTCTGTCACCTAAGACGATACACTTTATTGTGCCCCATAAACCAAAAGTTTTATGGCAGGCACAATTATTGGAGGAATTTATGCTGCCAGGTGTTTATCTAGCTTATAAAAAAAATGGAACTGCCTATTACCGTTCTAATATTACATTTCAAAATAAACACATTTCTTTGGGTAGTTTTGCCACAGAATTGGAAGCACATCAGGCATACCGGGATGCTGCCAGTCTGCTTTTCGATTCTTCCACAGCCATTCATGATGTTTTTTCGCTCCCGACTATTCTAAGTTTTCATAAGGTGATTTCTTTGCTGAATTTTCGGGATAACCATATTTATTTTAAAAATCCAATCTATTTGAAGAATAATTATTTTGTTTATTATCTTTCCCCAACTGAAGAATTAAAATTTGACATTGACGATCTTTTTTATTATTCCAATCGCAAAATCATGCGCCGTCAGGGACACCTTTTTGTCAATGATTATGGAATGCAGGTCAATATTCTCTCTCGTTATGGTATCAAAAACTATGCCGTGGCTGGACGAGATTATTACTTTGTCAATGAAGACCCTTGGGATTTACGCTATTCCAATATCGTTGTTGTGAATCGATATTATGGCGTCACAAGAATAGATTCGCCAGGCGGCAGAACATATAAAGCTCAAATTCATATCAACGGAATTTATTTGGTAGGACTCTACCAGAATGAAGAAATGGCAGCTGTTGCCTACAACAAAGCTGTCGATTTGGCAAAAAAAAATGGTATTACCAAAAATTTTCTCATGAATTATGTAGAAGAATATTCTCCCAGACAATACGCTGAAATCTACAGCAGTATTAGAATTTCAGAAAAATATTTGGATTACCTGCAAAGACTAAATTCTAATTCTCATGAAAGTAGCAATTTAGGCTTATCAAATTTATTTGATAAGGAATGAATGTCTATTTACATGATGTTCTGAAAGTAACTATTATTTAATGTTTCCTTTCCAGATACTCTCCGACATAAAAACTGCGCACTCCCAAAACTTTTCTTAAAATTTCAGAAATGCGCAGCTTCCATTCAAAATAAATGTTTCCCTATAATATTTACTGTTTCTGATTGATGTAATTGATCAATCCTTCTGATTTAATAATCTTTTGCATAAATTCAGGAAATGCCTGTCCCTGGAATGTAGTTCCTTTTGTCTTATTGGTAATCACTCCACTGTCAAAATCCACTTCCACCTCATCTCCCTGCGCAATTCCTTTTGCTGCTTCTGGACATTCAATAATGGGAAGCCCGATATTGATCGCATTGCGGTAGAAAATCCTTGCAAATGTCTCTGCAATCACACAGCTTACACCTGCTGCCTTAATCGCAATTGGTGCATGTTCTCTGGAAGAACCACAGCCAAAATTTTTATCTGCTACAATCAAATCCCCTGGCTTTACCTGATTGACAAATTCCTTGTCAATATCTTCCATGCAATGTGTCGCCAACTCTTTGGGATCAGATGAATTTAAGTATCTTGCTGGAATAATTACATCCGTATCTACATTGTCTCCATATTTAAAAACTGTTCCACTGGCTTTCATATTTTTCCTCCTACTCCTCTGGCGCTGAAATTTTTCCGGTAATGGCACTGGCTGCTGCTACTGCCGGACTAGCAAGATATATCTCTGATTCTACATGCCCCATACGTCCCACAAAATTGCGGTTTGTCGTGGAAATACAACGCTCTCCCTCCGCTAAAATGCCCATATAACCGCCCAGACATGGTCCGCAGGTAGGCGTGCTGACAATTGCACCAGACTCAATAAAGATCTTAAGCAGCCCTTCTTCCATCGCCTGCAGATAAATCTGCTGTGTTGCTGGAATCACGATACAGCGGATTCCTTTAGACACCTTTTTTCCCTTGAGAACTTCTGCTGCAATCCGAAGATCATCCAGACGCCCATTGGTACAGGAACCAATTACCACCTGATCAATCTTTACTTCTCCTGCTTCATCAACTGTCTTCGTATTTTCTGGCAAATGAGGAAATGCCACGGTCGGCTTTAATGTACTCAAATCAATGGTATATTCCTGATCATATTCTGCATCTTCATCAGCTTCATATATCTTATATGACCTGCTAGAATGCCCTTTCATATAGTTTTCTGCAAGCTCATCTACTGGAAAAATTCCATTTTTCCCGCCTGCCTCAATCGCCATATTAGCAATCGTAAAACGATCATCCATCGAAAGGTTTTTAATACCCTCCCCAACAAATTCCATTGATTTATAAAGTGCTCCATCCACACCAATCATTCCAATAATATGCAAAATCACATCTTTTCCGCTCACCCATTTGGAAGGTTTGCCGATCAGATTAAATTTAATGGCAGAAGGTACTTTAAACCATGCTTTTCCAGTGGCCATCCCTGCTGCCATATCTGTACTTCCTACACCAGTAGAAAAAGCCCCTAATGCTCCGTAAGTACAAGTGTGTGAATCAGCTCCGATAATTACATCTCCTGCCACTGTTAGTCCTTTCTCTGGCAGTAGAGCATGTTCGATTCCCATCTCCCCTACATCAAAAAAGTTTGTAATGTCATGTTTGCAGGCAAATTCACGCACACATTTACAATGCTGTGCCGACTTGATATCCTTATTTGGCACAAAATGATCCATTACCAATGCTATTTTATCTTTATGGAACACCTCGTCTGTCTTAAATTTGTCCATCTCATGAATGGCTACTGGTGAAGTGATATCATTACCCAAAACCAGATCCAGCTTGGCTTCAATTAACTGTCCAGCTTTCACTTCTGAAAGCCCAGCTGCCGCAGCCAGAATTTTCTGTGTCATTGTCATTCCCATATTCTATTCCTCCTATATCTTTCTGCTTGCTATTTTAGCATATAACATTGTATAATAGAAATACATATTAAATATAATTGTCATAAGTTTAAGTTATGGAGAAATCACATGTATCAAAATCTTTCCTCTTATCGTATTTTTTATGCTGTTGCCAACACCGGAAATATTTCCAAAGCTGCAAAAGAACTATATATCAGCCAGCCTGCCATCAGCAAATCTATTCAAAAACTGGAAGACAGTATTGGCGTTAAGCTGTTTCACCGCAGTTCCCGTGGAGTAACTCTGACTTCCGAGGGAGAACTGCTGTATGCACATGTAAAATCAGCTTTTGAAGTCCTCTCCCTTGGAGAAGACAAGCTTAGGCGCTCCATTGCACTGGGTATGGGACATTTGACGATTGGTGTCAGTTCCACGCTCTGTAAATATATTTTACTTCCTTATTTAAAAGATTTTATTAAGAAATACCCCCATATCAATATTTCCATTGCCTGTCATTCCACAAATCATACATTAAAATTATTGGAAGATGGAAAATTGGATGTGGGATTAATCGGCAAACCTGATAATTTAAAAAATATTGATTTTTATTCGTTGAGAGAAATTGAAGATATCTTCATCGCCACTCGTGACTACTTACAAAATTTGCGAATCCGTGGGGTAAATCGTCATCAGATTTTACAAAATGCAACACTTATGCTCTTAGATAAAGAAAATATGACTCGCCAATATATTGACAACTACTTTCAGGACAACCATATTCTTCTACAAGACATCATTGAAGTCTCCAATATGGATCTCTTAATTGAGATGGTTAAAATTGGTCTTGGTATAGGTTGTGTGATTCGTGACTTTGTAAAAAACGAATTGCAGTCCAATACACTGGTGGAAATTCCACTTAAAATTGCTATTCAAAAGCGAGAAATAGGATTTGCTTATAATAAAGATGTCAAAATATCCAAATCATTGGCACATTTTATCCAATTTTATGAGGAGTATGAACAGTAAATTCCTGCTCCATATCTGAAACAAATCTAAAAAAAATGTTACCACAAAAATAGCAGAAAAGGATCATCCAAAACAGATCATCCTTTTCTGCTATTTTATGGTCGATATTTTATAGTTATACTTGGACCAAATATATCTAAAGCTGGCTCTAATTCATATATATATTCTTGTCCAACCGAATCTTCCCATATAGTTTTTCCATATGATTCCGAAGGTTCCCCATATTCTTTGGTAAAAAATTCTTTTATTTCATCAACTTGCTTTGAATAATCCGAAATATCTTCATAATACTCTAATGTATATTGCCACCATATACCATCAATTTTTTCCTCATCATTATACCATACGGTAAGTTTTCCAGTTAATCCAACAAAAGAAACATTATATGTATCAAATCTACATTCTATATCATTTAGATTTGATTTTCCAAATTTTTTATGAACATCTTCTTTTGTCATTTGAGGACTAAATTTTTCAAATGGTGAACGTGTCTTAGGCATAAACATATTTACTAATATCACAACAATTACAATGGCTGCAAACACAAATATTACACATTTTTTGATAACTTCTACTCTTTCTGGATGCGGTATCTTATATCCACAACTAGGACATTTACTGGATGCATCGGATATTTGCTTGCCACACTCTGGACATTCAATAAGCGCCATAATAATATTCCTCCCATAATTTATATTTCATATATCATACCACAAAAGTGTATAATTTACTTCATTTTTACCTGACAAAATACAAATTTCGACAAAATATGACTTGTCAAATATATCCAAGAGGAACTTATAAGCACTTCATTTCCTATACAATCCTTATTTTTGCCATCTGTTCAGATAAAGTCCATTAAAATTTACCTTCACTATAACTGAACATCACATCGATTCCCCAATCCCTTTGAAAACTGCCTGTAGTTTCTTATAGGATGCCTCTGTCGCTGCTCCATACAATATATTGCAGTCGCCATCCCCACAATCCATGACAGTAACCATGTTATCAACCTCATTTTGAAACAAACTTACCTTCATGCCACTCATCCAATGTGCCAACTCAAACGGTAGCTTTGTGAGTTTTGACTTTAGAAAAGCCATCTCTTCTTCGGTTATCCAATAAAACTCTTCTGGACTGTATGCAAAATGAAAGACTGCTTCATATGCAAGTGAGGCAGATAAAAATTCACTGGTTGTGGAAGCACAAAGAGTCTCGTTTTTGTCATTTTCGATACAATATACTGGTGGATTTGGCAAACTCAAATCCTCTCTGCGTATTCCTGCACGACAGACACTTTGATTTTCATTCAGCAAGCTCAAGTAATCCAATTGTTGTAACCAGTCGAATTTTTGAAAATGTTCTGGCAATATCCATTGGTCTTGCACCTGATGAAATGCCTCTGTCCTACCAGCAATACGATAATACGCTTCCAATACAGAAGGCAAAACACCAAAGATTTCTTTTAAAATTTTTATTTCAGTTTCTGTATATCCCTGCAAAGTTTCCACTGCATAAAGTGGTTTAAACCTATCCCATAAATTTGATAACATCATGTACTCCTTGTCCTGACTACTTTTTATAGCGTCTATATTATAGTATGTTAGTATATCATAGTCCTGTATCTTTTTCTACTGTAAACCCATGATTCTTTCTACTCTAAAAATACCTGCAATTAGAAAATCTCATTGATGGTTTCTACACTACATATAATAGTCATACCCTTGTCTGACATTACAGAACATACCGTTTTCCTTCAATTTCTGATTTTTATCTTTTCTCTGGATGAAATGCTCTGTGGAATCAAAAAACGGCTTTGCACATACCAGGCAAAGACACATCAGCATTGGCTTATCTAATTTTCTCATCCCTGTACTGAAACATAATGCTTTCTCAACTTTTAACATCTGCTGCCTGTCCAACACTCCCACATAATCATCCCAATGATGACCACAAAAGATTCCCCATGTAATGCAACTATTTTTTCCACATAAGGAATATACTCTGGTTTCTCATCAAGAGTGAATAAAATGCCCCACGATTCAGTCTCGCCAGATAAATTCATATTTTGTAATGTGCTGCTAATCAGGACTTTCCCATCCCTCACCCAGTCTTTTGCATCTGTAGTCAACCCCTGCCCAAACAAAACTCTGGCTTTTGTCTTCCCAATCCCGACATATTTACAAAATTCATCTATTGTCATCAATTTCTTATCATAGTCCATTCTCGTTCCCCTTTTCTCATATTCTATTATACAATCCTGCAGGCGGCTGTCAGGAAACAGCGCCATTGGAATCTCACCATCTTTTCAGACCGGATCAGCCTATCTCTGGAAGTACAGCGCGCCCCGCTTTATCGGGCGTCATTGTCAGAAACAGCACCATCGCAGCAAAGTCCCTATCCCTCTGCCTATAATCAAATATCTGTCGCTCGTACCTTTACTTCAACGTCCAAAATAACATTCCATCGTTTTCAATACCTGCCACTTTGCGACACGGTGTCGTAAAGTACAGATAGTCATGGCGTATTCATTAAATGGCTCCACTGTTCCATACGTCCTGCAGGATTACAATATGAACTTGTCAAGGTACAAAAATACAGCCAGTTTTTTATGCCCGGACACCCTTATATGGAACCGGTCGGAAAGCCAGTGTTTTGGCGATCAGCTTTGTTTCCAGGCGTCTGCGCAATATTTCATCTACACAATAATGTGCCTGCCCAAATTCGTCATACATTTTCCTGGTGGACAATTTCGCTATGTAGCCTTCATAATGCTTTAATACTGCCTGGATTGCTTCCGCATCTCCTTCTGATGCCGCCTTAATAATATGCTTTACCGATTACAGGGTTCGCGAAGCGGTTCCTGTAATATGAAAAGGCAGCAAATGTTTTTCTTCTTTACGTTTATTCTTCTGCTCCATCCATATTTCCCTCCATAAATTTTTTCAGCAGTTCGAGCGAACGCATCCTATGCTCCTGTATCGTGCTGTGTACCAGCTTCATTTCCCTTGCGATCTCCGCATCCGTCATTTCCAGAAAATAAGACAGGAGGACTACATTCCGCTTTTTCTCTGTCAGAGCCTGCAGAGCTTCCACAAGCAGCGTGTCTTTTACTTCTATGTCATAGCCAAGGATTTGGAAGTGGGAAGTGTCCAGATCGTATTCATCCATCACAAAAATGCTGTCCAGTTCCTTTTCTGTCATTTCAGAAAAATTCACCTCGTGGTTCCTCCGGTACTCCATATGCTGGTAATAATTTGCCGCTTCGCCGTCTAATGCTAGCTGGCACAGGCGGTCAAACTGATGTATGACCGCAAGTTCTTCCTGGGAAGGTGATCATTCCATTCGGTTTCACCCCCTTCCCGTTCCAACTGGCAGAAAGAGAAAGCATAAACTTCCCTTCATTCTTTCTCCCAAATGGGAAAGCCCATTTTGACGGGTCTTTCCAAAAATTTTTAAAAAATTTTCAGATATATAAAAAACGCCCGGACAGATATGGCTCCGCCGGACGTTGTTTGACATGGCAATATTCTTTTTAACTACGAAAAAATACTCTGATACACTACTTTTAAGGGCGTCTTTGGAAACAGGATTTACAGAGATTTTTTTAACTGATCTACCTGCTTTCCGCCCCTGCCTGCCTCTAAAAGACATCTGCTATCTTTATTCCGGCAGACACGGCAGCGGATCTCCAAAATATGCCCTTCTATGCGCATTGCCACTCCCACACAGTCAAAAGGGCATAAGAAAAACACTCAAATAAGCCTTTGATGACTGCGTTTTTTTACAACCACAAAGGTATTGAGTGTTTGTTTGGTAGCCTAATACACTACGAAATATTCATCTTCTACACTTTTCACATTCAGAAGGTATTGTTATACACTACTAAAAAGAAATCATGTGAGGTGAATAATATGGCTGATGTTGATCCAAAATTAGGCGAACTGATAAAAAAGACACGCCTTGAACGCCGGCTTACACAGGAAGAAGTGGCAGAAATGATAGGATGCCATTCACAGTATTATACCCACAGGGCATACCGCAATACATACCCTGACGGGCTGGCGGACTCCGTCCGGCAAGGTATAAAAACCTGGAGAATGGAAAAGGTATGCCAAGCGTCCCTATGTTCTGCAAAATTATGAGGGCGCTGCATATTTCTTCCGATGAGTATGTATGGCCCAACCAGAACCGCGATAACCCTACATACCAATCCCTGCTGAATTTATTAAGCCAATGCGACGATTACAAGCTGTCTGTTTTACTCGCCACTGCTGAGGCTCTTTTAAAGGATGCCTCTGATAAAGGCAATGATAGAATATAAAAATAGGATTTATATAGCAGAAATGATAGAATTTGTATAGAAAAAATGGCCTGCCATTTATTCTGGCTCGCCATTTTTTAAGCGCCCTATTATCTTTTCAACATTATCGTTGGTGGACAACATGCCCAAGCCGCATAATATCTGAAAGGCATCCAGCATCCCCTGCAAATATGCCTCCTGCTGTTTTGCAAAGGATTTCGACAGCATCTGTTCCATATACTGTTCCAGAACGGATCTGGAAATTGGATCCAACCCATTCATCACCTGCCTGCATCCTTCTTCCAATGCGGCAAGACGTTCCGATTCTTCCTGGCAGCTATCCAGATGCACTAATGTTTCCCTTTTCGTATCCTCACACCGTAAATTCTGCAGGAATAATTCCAGTTTTTCAGTAACCTCATTCTTCATTTTTTCACTCCTTGTATAATGTATTTAGGTTGTTCAAGGGATACCTATAAACCCTTAGACCTATTTCTTTACATCTCCAGTCTGATAGGAGATAATGGTTTTATTAGATTGAGAGGGT
>CAJTCL010000008.1:0-14255 GCA_910575005.1 Lachnospiraceae bacterium
TTTTTCATCTTGATAGCCTGTGCAAGAGAGGGCGTGGCATCATTGTAGCCCATCGCTTCTAAAAGCGTGTATTGCTGTTCCTCGGAAAGATAGGAGATTTCCACCGCAGGGCGGAAAGCAATCTGGCGTTCATCAACCATTTGCAGGATTTCGGGTACAAGCTCGGTCAGACGGATAAAACGGCGTACCTGTTCGTGGCTGTCGCCCGTATCTTTACCAATCTTTGAAACTGATAAAGCATCTTTTCCCGCCGACTTCTCCACCAGTGGTGGAGAAGTTAAATCACTTCGCTCACCTTGCCGCTTCATGGCTTCAAGCCGCATCTTATACGCAAAGGCTTTCTCACTCGGCAAGATAGTCGTCCTTTGGAGATTACTCTCAACCATGACAATAATCGCTTCGTCACGGGTCAGCTCCTTAACTTCGCATTTGAGCGTTTCAAGCCCTGCAAGCTCGCAAGCCTTTTTCCTCCTGTGACCGCTGATAAGCTCATACCGCCCGTCCTCTTTCAGTCGGTCATTTTTTGCGGACAGTTCATACATGCTATCCTTTTCTGTTCTCTGCTCCTGCGTTTGCTCTCGTTTGATTTCTCCCTCCGTATCTTCTTGGCACAAGCAGGACAATACCTTGATGCACCAGAGCCCGGGACATATTCAACGCCGCACACCGTACAATTTTTAGCGGGCATTGCTGCCCACCGTTTTGTAGGTATGATATGTAATTCATCGACAAAGCCGATGAATTTATAGTAAATCTTGATTTCCTGCTTCACTGTTCCGTCTGCCATCTTCTCACGCTCCGAAACAAGTATCTTGTCTATGAGTGCGTTTATAACTGTTGCATCCAGTTCTTTTAAGCCTTGATAATTTCGGATAAGGGCGAGGAAGTCACGGATTCCCCGTGATTTCTCGTAGCTTTCATTAAGAGTTTCCGTCACCTCTTTCAGCCTTGCTTCAATTTCAAGCTGCTCTTTCTGGTATTTCCCCGACATCATCTCAAAATTCCGCTCGGTAATACGCTCCATGACCTTATCCTCGTAGAGAGAGGAAAACAGCCTGTCCAGTTCCGCAAGGCGTTTGTTCAGCTTCTTACGTTCTTTCTCTAATGCTTTCGCCCTGCTCTGGTCTGTTTCCGTGAGCCGCTTTTCTATGGCCCTGACCGCCTTTTCATCATTCACTGCCATATCCGCAAAACAGTTGATGTCGGCAAGAACGGCATTGAATAAATCCCTTGCTTCTATATTGTGGGCACTACACTCGCTTCTTCCGTTTCTTGCATAATTATTACATGAATACTGTACACAGTCGATAATCTCTGGGCGTTTCCTCCTGTGTACGTTCATTGCCCGCAGAGCACATCCGCAGTCCACACACTTGATAACGCCTGCAAAAATATTTACAAATCCTCCCTTGTTCTGTGGAAGCCTACGACTTGTAATAAGCTGTTGGACAATATCAAATTCCTCCTGCGTGACTATTCCCTCATGGGTATTGGGTATCACTTCCCATTCTTCGGGCAGCTTAGAGGGGCGTTTCTTGCTTTTCATATTGGCGGCAATCCGTTTGTAGCCTACAAGATTTCCCGCATATATCGGGCTTCTTAAAATGCTCCTCACGCTGTTCCCACTCCAAATATAGCGTTTGTCCTCGTTCCCCTCAAAATGACGTTCAAAGCCTGTTTCGCCACGCTCCGCCGCATAAGCGGCAGGGCGTAGGATATGCTGTTTATTAAGATGTCTGCAAATTTTGGCAACTCCATTCCCTTTTAATGCAAGGTCGAATATCTCTTTTACAACATGTGCCACTTTATCATCTATCAGCAGATGGTTGTGGTCGGCAGGGTCTTTGATATAGCCATAAGGGGCGGTAGTTCCCATGAATTTCCCCTGTTGAAACCTCGCCCGATATGCCGATTTTATCTTAACAGATATGTCAGCGGCATACATTTCGTTTAAAATGTTGCGGAAAGGCGTGATGTCCATAGCAGATTTATTCAAGGTATCTACGCCGTCATTGACCGCTATATACCTCACGTTATGCTCTGGGAAGAAAACTTCCAGATATAACCCACAATCAAGATAGTTTCTCCCCAGACGGGATAAATCTTTCGTAATCACGCAGTTTATCAGACCGCTTTCAATGTCTTTTATCATATTCTGGAAACTTGGTCTTTGGAAATTTGTACCAGAATAACCATCGTCCACATACGTTTTTGCTATGTGCCATCCCTGCTTTTTCACATAATCCGTGAGGATGGATTTCTGTGTCGCAATGCTCGCACTCTCGTTATCCGTACCATCGTCTTTAGATAAGCGGCAATAAATGCCGACTAAATAGATTTTCTTTTCTTCTTTGATTCCTGCCATACTGTAAAACCTCCGTATCTGTCCTATCTGTTTTCATGTCCCATTGCGTACATTCTAAGCGGACAGCCCCTCATTGTCGAAGGTGTCGCCCTCGGCAATCTTCTTCCGAATATCCTCGGAGATAATCGGGACAAACGCTTCTGTAACGGTCTGTGTGCCGACATATTCACGGCTGATTATCATCTGCACTGGTGCTTTTGGCACGATACGCTTTCTCTTTTTATCTGCTTTCTTATCCTCGCCCATACTTAAATCTTCCTTTCCAGACAGGGCAGGGAAGAGTTTGGAAATGTCCCCGCCCTGCCAATCAGATACCATTAATCCTCGCTGTTTAATTCTTTCTGTAATGCTTTAAGGAGTGCCGCCGCTTCATCAGCGTTCAGCGTGATTCCCTTGCCGCACTTTTCACGGTTCGGGGAAAAGCTGCGGATGTCATACTTCGGCTCTTTCCCATTCCATGAAATGAGATTGATTTCCTTTGTGTAGCCACTGTCGCCCGTAGACAATACTGCGATTTCCTTTACGATTTCATACTGGATTTCTCTCATTCTCCATACCTCAACTCTCTGTATTTACTTCCCGAAAAAAGAAGATTAGCGGCTGTCACGGTTGCGTTTCCTCTGCAACTCACGCTCCAAAAGTTTGATGATGGTTTCCTCCATCTGCTTCGGCGTTGTGTTCTTCGGAAAGTATTTTTTCAGCTTGCTTGTGTTGATTTTCAAGGTTTCTTTCTGGTTGCCCTTTTCCTCCGTCATAATCGCAAATATCGTATCCATGTCAAGCCGCCCGCTCTGGCTTAACTGTTTCATCCGCTGTGCCTGTGAGAGTGAGGGCGTTGCTTCTTCGCTCTCCATCGTGGCAAAGAGGTTTTCCTGCTCGTCTTTCTTCAAGAAGGACAGTTCCACCGCAGGCGTGAGGGCGATTTTCCCCTCGTCCACCATCTGCAAAATCGGCGGTATCAGTTCCGTCAGGCGGATAAAACGCTGCACGGTCATCCTGCCCACGCCGAAGCCCTGTGCCACCTTGTCGTCCGTCCGCAACTTCGTCACAACTTGTGACGAGGTTAAGTCTGTGCGGAAACCCTGCCGCTTCATGGCTTCGGATTTCATCTTGTAAGCAAACGCCCGCTCCGATGGCAGGATATTCTCACGCTGCAAATTGCTGTCTACAAGGGTGATGATGGCTCGGTCACGGTCTAAGGGCAGGACAAACGCAGGCACGGTATTTATCCCTGCAAGTTCAGAAGCACGGACACGCCGCTGTCCTGCAATCACTTCATAACCGTCCCCGTCCTCTTTCGGGCGTGTGATTATCGGCGTGACAATGCCAAATTCCTTGATGCTTTCCGCTAACTCTGACAGTGTTTCATCTTCTGCCACATGAAACGGATTGTCGGGGAACGGGTACAAGTCTTTGGTCTTTAACACCTTAAAATCCTGTTTCTTCATTCACATATCTACCTTTCTTTCGCTCTGCTTCTATGATTTTTCTGCAATTCTTCCAACACTTCGGGCGGTATTTTTGACAGCAGCCGCCCCATCTGCTCGTTGGTTCTCTGCAATTCAAATATCTTCTGATTCGCTTTCTGCACCTTTAGTTCCTGCTCGTACTTTTCATCACGCATACGCCCCGCATAGTCTGATTCCTGCCCAATTCTCTCTTTCAAACTGTCGATATACGCCTGCTGTTTCCCGATTTCCTTAGAGAATTTCTCCACGTCTGGCAGCCATGCAGAGAGTAAATCTAACGCTTTATCCCTTTTCTTCCCTGCGTTAAAGGCGTTGATGTCGGATAGGGCAGACACGATTTCTTCATACTGTTTATCAAGCCTGCCGCCTAATTTATAGAGCCATGTGGGGACGTGTTTCCGCTTGGTTTCCATTGAGGACTGCCCCCGTTCAAGCTGATTCCACCGTGAGGACATCCGCTCATGGTAGGCGGTCTGCCACTCGGATAATGATTTCTGGTTGCCTAAGATAGCTTTCGCTGACAGCTTATTGTCTGGCGTAATCGGCACAAAGCAGAGGTGCATATGGGGCGTTCTCTCGTCCATATGGACGACAGCGGAGAGGATATTCTGCTTTCCAACACGCTCCGAAATGAAGTCAAGAGCCGTCTGGAAATACGCTTTTTGTTCTTCGGGCGGTAACTGGTTCATAAATTCTGGTGAAGCTGTGATGAGCGTTTCCACCATCATCACGCTGTCTTTCCTTGTCCTGCACCCCGCTTCGGCTACCATGCGGTTAATCTCTTTCTTGTAGGTGTACTTTGGTGGTGCTATGAGATGGTAATTGTTTTTAGAGCGTTCCATATCTATATCTGGGTTGCTTTTGTAGGCTTCTTTCTTCCGCTCGTTGTGGCGTTCACAAGCCGCAACGCCGCCCGCTTTTCGTTTCTGGAAACGCAGGATTGCATAAGGCATAGGCGGATTCCTCCTTTCTTTCGGCGGGTGACCGTCCTTTGGGGTGACAGCGGTGACGGTGGTGACAGCAGTTTTGGGATACCCCCTGCCGACTGCCGCAACTGTCACCCTCACCCCCTGCATGACGGTCATGTCGATGATGACGGTGTTTTTGGGATACCCCCCTCGCAAGAGCCGTCACCGTCATGCCGCCATTCTTTTATCCGAAGCCGTAAGGCGTAGGATAGCAGGGCACAGCCCTGCCTTAAGGGAGTCCAGAGGGAACGTCTGGCACACGACTTTGCAGGGCAAAGTGTAGTGTGTTACACCCTGTAAACGCAGTCGGAAAAATCGGAATGATTTTTCTGACCGCAGGGGTGGTTTTACACGACCGAAAAGGGCGAGTAAATCTCACGCCTGCATTTTGCGTTTACGGGGTGTTCTCCCGTAGGGATGACAGCGGCAGGGTATCCTAAAATCACTGTCACCACCGTCACTGCTGTCACCCGCAGGGCAGAGCCGCCAGCTTTACATGGCTTTAAGCGTCAATGACAGTAACAGGGGGGTATCCTAATATCGCTGTCACCACCATCACCGCTGTCACCCGCCCTCCTTGCAAGGGCAATCCGCCTGCCGTCTTTCCTGCGGCTGTACTGGTAGCAGATACGGTTCTCGCTTAAAAATGTGGTGCGGTATTCATTCAGCCATTTCGTAATCACCGTGGGTATGGTTTCCGTTTCCCCCATAGCGGCTAACAGTTCCGTTGCCGTGCCTATCCATTCTTCCTTATCCCTCATAAAATCCACCAACCGAAAAAGGACATCTGGTATCGTTTCTTTCGCAAGCTGCTCCTGCGTTTTCCGCTCCACAAGCTCCCAACGGCAATCACGGAAACGCAGCGTGTATTCCTGATAAGGCGTGTCCCTGCCCGTCACATACAGCTTGGCGGTGTCAGACGCACGTTTCTCCTTTTCCAGAACAAAGGTAGCGTCCGCACTCCCCGTTAATCCTGTCGTCCCAGACACCTTGTTGAACACGTCGCTGTCATTCTGCTTTCGGATGTGGTGTACGACAATGACCGCCAGAGAGTGCCTGTCGGCAAAGTCTTTGATGAGGGAGATGTCCCCATAGTCGCTTGCATAGGCATTGTCTTTTGAAGCTGTACGGACTTTCTGCAAGGTATCAATGACAATGAGCCTGCTGTCTGGGTAATCTTTCAGATAATCTTCAAGCTGCACGATAAGACCGTCTGACAGCTTGCAGCTTGCCACGGCAAAGTGGAGCCGCCCGCTTGCTTCGTCCGTCAAACGAAATAACCTGTCCTGTATGCGGCAGAACGTGTCCTCAAGGCAGAGGTAAAGCACATCGCCCTCCATTGTCGGCATATCCCATAAAGGGATTCCCTGCGACACGCATAAGCATAGCTTCAGCATGAGCCAGCTTTTGCCTATCTTCTGTGAGCCGCAGAACAGCGATAAGCCTGTCGGGATAAGGCTGTCCACCACAAAGGATGGTTTCTCAAGCGGTTCATAAAGGAGCGTTTCGGCGTTGACTGTCTGTAACTTCTGCATGGCTTTCCTCCTTTCGGGCGGTGTCTTTGTTTTCGTTGCACATAGGCGTTGACCTCCTTAAAAATAGATTTACTCCCACGGAAAAAAGTGAGAGTATGTAATGCCGCCAATCCCACACAAATAAAAAACAGATTTCTTTTTCGGGCGGTGTCGGTCACGGTTGGAGATATTTCTTCAATTTCCGCCTTTACTTTCTCCTTTGCAATCGCAACAGATTTCTGTATTGCCGAAGCGGTGCAATGCTCCATAGCGGCGATTTGGTAAAAATTGAACTCATACTCGTAGTAGAGCAGGAAACGCCGCCTTTGTATCTCTGGAAGGCTCCCAACCGCCTTATAGAGCGTTTCATTCCGTTCTTCCTCAACCATGCGTTCATCAAGGCTCTTAGGCACACGCAACGCCCGTCTGTAAAGGGTTTCGTCCCATACCTCGTTAAACTCCCTGTGCCGCTCGTCCCATTAGAAAAGATTCCTGTTCCTGCGCTCCATCTGCCGAAACTCCATAAAGAACTGTTCCGACACTTCCAACTCGTGGGATTTGCCCTGCCCGTCCTTAAAGCTGATAAAATACCTTGTGCCGCTTTCCGTGGATTCCTCCCGAAGCGTGTATGCCTTAACCCTGTATGCCATCCTGTTGTCCTCCTGCAAAAAATGAGTGAGGGGATTTCCATCCCTCACCCAGTAGCCCGCAGGATGGCAGGCTGTTTTAGAAGCTATAAAATTTTCCGCAGCTTCTTCCGCAGATGGTCTAACCTCGCATAGATGGCACCAGTCGTCAAATGCACAAGCGGGGCAATCTCCTTTGTGGAATACCCCTGCATTTTCAGCAGGACGATTTTCAAGGTACGCCCGTCCACCGTGACTAATACTTGATAGAGATTTTCGCTCTCAATCTCTTCCAGTAACTCCGCAACCGTACCCACTTCCGCCTGCCGCTCCCTGCCTGCCATGTCCTCAAGATATTCCGCAACGTCATTCGTCCATCGGTAAAACCGCCTGTTGGAATTGAAGTCTGCCCTGTCCGCCATGCGTATCTGCTCAATGGTCGCTTCATCAACGCCGCACTCACGCAGCAGCTTTTCCTCCGCTTCTTTCCAGATACGCCATTTCCTGTCCTCCCGTCCGTGGTTGTATGCCATTCTTACTTCCTCCAATCAGAATTGATTGAGAGGGCAGAGAAAAGCCCCCTCATCTTCCCAAAGGAAAAAACAAGGGGGCTGAACGCCTTAAATTTTAATTTTCTATTATCTTTCTTAGTTTTATTAGGATTCTGGCTTTGCGTTTGTTTACAACGCTCTGGGTTATGCCCAACCTCGCCCCGACTTCACGCTCGGAAAGTCCGTCAAAAAAGATTGCCTGTATCAGCTCCTGTTCACTATCCGACAGCAAAGGCAGGGCGGCTTTCAGCCTGTCCACCATGACCGCATTGACAACGGTTTCTGCAATGTCCACCGCTTCATCAGTGATAAAGTCCAGAGGATTCCCCTCGCTGTCCGTAAATCCGTCGAGAGATAGCAGTCTATTCTTTGTATCTAATTTTTGCAGATAACGCCACCGTTCCTTGTCACGGTAGAAGTCTGTGTATTGCTCCCTCACGACTTCAAGCAGACAGCCTTGAATGGGGATAAACAGCTTGTCCATATAGGTCTGGTCGGATTCCCTGCAACGGCAGAACTCCGTGTAGGATAATTCCACATAGCCGCCACTTTCTCTGATATATACCTTTCTTGGTGCATATTTCACCATAAATACCTCCCATCTGAATTTTTGAAATGTAAAAAATCCAGATGGAGAGGCGGAGAACGACACCGCATATCAGAAACAGCCCTACGGCACTTTCCAACAAAAATCGACAAAAGAAAAACCGCAAAGGCTCTGTGACCTTTACGGTTATAGGAAATAGTAATTCTATTGTATGGAGATTGTACTTCTACTTTCAAGGTGAGAAGTACCGTTGCACTGGCAGAAATTTTTTTAACTGGTTTCCTGCCGTTCTCTGATATGCTATGTATTGATAAATTTTGCTTCGTATGAGCAGATAGATAACTGCCCGAAAAAAGGACATAAAAAAATCCCTCCAAATTTAAAAACAAATTCAGAGGGTAATTTAGGGTATAACAAAATAACCCACCCGAATATCGTTTTTTTTATTTGGTGAGTTTGTTCTTTCAAATACGAAACAAAAAGAGCCGATGATTCGTGAATTGTTCCACAATTTCATCGGCTCTGCGTCTTAAGCGTCTGGCTCTTTGATGACAGTTATCTTCAAGTTGTCAACTTTAATCAATCTTTCTTGTCTGCATTTTGGACAATAAAGGGGATAATTCTCCAAAACAGTGTCCTTCCTAATTTTATTACGGGTTTTGCTCCCACAAACAGGACACAATATCCATTCGCATTTCATCATAATTAGTCTCTAATCCTTTCAAATCTCATTTTATATGACTTTTGCAAGCTGTTAAGCTAACTTGTGGAACATATGCCGAACCTTATCTATACGGCTATTCGGGCGGCGGGGTTGGCAAATAAATTTACCAATAGCTGGCTGGTATCCTTTTAACTCTGTCAAGCAGACTCCCTGCCCATTTGTGAAATAAGTTAAATCGTTCCTGTATTCTTGAATACATCTAGCAGGGATTTCTCCTTTCAGAATGACCTCGTCATTCTTTATCTGAGTACTTACAATATCTGCACAATACCTTGGAGCATCATGATACGCCCGTGAGAGATATTCCTGCGGTGCATAAATTTCAAAGTGGAGATATGGCTCTAATAGTTCTGTCCCTGCTTTTTTTAAAGCCTGCTCCAATACGATAGGGGAAAGCAGCCGAAAGTCTGCGGGGGTACTTACAGGACTATAATACAATCCATATTCAAAACAGATTTTACAGTCTGTCACTTTCCATCCATACAGCCCCTGCTCGCAGCCATAAAGAACCCCCTCCATAACCGCATTTTGGAACGATTGATTTAAATATCCAAGTGAAACTCTGCTTTCATACTGCACTCCGCTTCCAATAGGGAGCGGCTCTATGGACAACCCGACAGAAGCCCAGAAAGGATTTGGCGGGACTTCTATGTGGATGGTATATTCTGCTTTTCTAAGCGGTCTTTCCATATATATAACAGTAGGCTCTTTTATTTCTGCCTCCACATGATATTTTTCCTCAAGGATGGCACAAATGACTTCCATCTGCACATTCCCCAAAAAAGAAAGTATAATCTCATGCGTTGTAGTATCCACATAATATTTTAAAAGAGGGTCGCCATCTGAAATTTCTGTAAGTGCCCCAAGCAATATTTCCCGCTGTTCAGATTTCTTTACTGCAATCGTTGTTTGGAGCATAGGGAGAGGATTTTCAATAAATTTTCTCTGCGGCAACAGTATTTCGTTCCCCAAAATACTGTTTAGCTGCAAAACATCATTTGGTAAAATTACAATATCACCAGAGCAGGCTGTATCGGATGAATATAATTCACCGTTTGTCGGAACACACATCTCTGTGATTTTTATTTTCTCTTTTTCAGATATTCTAATAACATCCCTCAAATGCAATGTTCCGCTATATATACGCACATAAACAAAACGCCGCCTTTTCTCTGAATATTCAATCTTAAAAACCTGCCCGCATAGTTCAGATTGACCTTCAGGCGTTGATGAATAAAATTTACTGGCAATTACTTCTATAAGCTGCCGAATCCCCAGATTGTTTTTAGCGCTTCCGTGATAAACGGGAAATAACGTTCCGTTTTGGAATCTCCTGTTTTCTTCCTGTTCCAGTTCTGACATTTTAAACGGTTTCCCTGACATATATTTCTCTAATAGTTCATCGTTTCCCATAATTACCGCATCCCACTGTTCCATATCGTCATTGTCCGTTACATTTATATGGGGATGCTGCCCAACCTTTTGCTTCACTATAATTTCCGAAGAAAGCTTTGCTTTCATTTCCCGATATACCATTGGCAAATCAATCCCCTCTTGGTCAATTTTATTGATGAAAAAAATTGTCGGAATCTTCATTATCTGTAGTGCATGAAACAGTATACGGGTCTGTGCCTGTATGCCATCCTTTGCAGAAACTAATAATACTGCTCCGTCTAATACGGATAAAGAACGGTATACTTCCGCCAAAAAATCCATATGGCCTGGCGTATCTATAATGTTGACTTTTACATCCTCCCACTGAAAAGATGTCACTGCTGTCTGGATAGTGATTCCCCTTTGACGCTCCAAATTCATTGTATCTGTCCTTGTTGTGCCTTCATCTACGCTCCCTAGTTCTGCAATTGCACCACTGGTATACAATAAACTTTCCGTTAATGTTGTCTTTCCTGCGTCAACGTGAGCCAGAATGCCTAAGTTAATTATTTTCATGTGATTTTCCTCCTATCAACACCCAAAAAAGGGCATAAAAATACCCAGTGATAAATACTCCTATCACTGGGTAAATAACTCCAATAGCCCCAAAACACTTATATGTTTTCGGGCATATAAAATTACATGATAAAAGTATTCTTAAACTGGGTACAAAAAACTAAGCCCCATATTAAAAGTGAAACGGGACTGCTACTTTTTGTTCCCACTATCAAATTGACAGTTTATTTAAGAATACCTTGCCGCATATTTATTAACTCCTTGTATAATACTGAATCTAATTATATTCCTTAACCCTTTATTTGTCAAGCTGACAAACTAAAGCAGAAAAAGCGGCAGGATTTCCCCCTGCCACTAATCATCTGTTTATGCAAAAATAATTTCCTTTTCCACAATCTCCCTCGCACAAGCCCTTATGTTATTGAGGCATCCTGTCCATTCTAAGGCGTTTTCTGCCTTTAGCTGTTCCGTTATGCCCTGTGCCTGTTTCATACCCTCTATGAGCCTTTCAAAGCGTTCCTGTGCCTGTCTGTTGATGTCGGCAAGGTAGGCGTTTAGCCTGCCGCTTGTAAGAAGATTGGTGTATGTAACTTTACGGTACTGTTTTAGATAATCTAAATGCCGTTGCCCCCAGATGCCTATTGCCTGTTCTTCTTCGGCGGGTACAGTTAAGCACGGTATCAAATAATCCCCTTGCCTTTCGTATTTGCCGCCCAGTTCCTCAAATAATGATTTTGCCATTGTCTGTTACCTCCACATTCTTTTTTATTTTGAATGTCCGCAAAATCCGTCCTACATCTGGCGGACTGTGGCAGGGGTCATCACGCCGCTCCGCCTTACGCTGTCCACAAGCTGCTCCATGTCCTCGTCCATTAAGACCTTGAACGGGTGGTCTGGAAACTCGTCAATCTCCGCAATCGGGATTTCCCTAATCTTGCTTAGATTCACTTCCGCACGGCTCTCGTCCGTTTCAAAGAGGTCATCGTATGCGGTCAGCTCGATTTTGCTTCCTCTGTTTCTCGCCAAGCTCTGCCACCTCCTTTCCGAACTGCTCGTAAGCGGCGGCTACTTTGCCGCCTTTGTCGTAGGCAAAAATGCTCTTTCCCTCTGCGGTGGCTTCCACGGCACGGATGGAGTGGGGTATCTGTGCGTCGAATACCTTGATTCTCTGCCCGTAGGCAATTTTTACCGTTGCCGTGATTTCCTTAGAGATGTTCGTGCGTGGCATTACCATCGTCATAAGGATGCCGTCAATCCGCAGGTGTGGGTTGATTTGCCGTTTCACTTTAGACACGGAGCGAAGCAACAGCTCTAAGCCTTTGGCGGAAAGATAATGGGGCTGTGTCGGGATAACCACGCTGTCAGAAGCCGCAAGAGCGTTGATTGTCAGCATACCCAAGCTCGGCATACAGTCAACAAGGACAGTATCATAATTCTTTTTTACCTCGTTGATGCAGGTTTTCAGCACGCTTTCACGGCTTATGGCGTTAATCAGCCTTACTTCCAGCCCCGACAGCTCAATGTTGGACGGGAGCAGGTCAACGCCCTCGTCATGGTGCAGGATGCTTCTGGAAACATCAACGGGTTTATCATCAATGATGTCCTGCATGATGGTGGAGAGCGTGTCGGGCAAGTCGTCTGGTCGGCTGTAACCGAGCGACATGGTTAGGTTAGCCTGTGCATCGGCATCAATGAGCAAGACTTTTTTGCCCTGCTGTGACAGAGCCACGCCCAGATTGACCGCCGTGGTGGTCTTTCCCACACCGCCTTTCTGGTTGGTTAAAGCGATTACTTTGCAATTTGACATAGGGTGCGTCCTCCTTTCGCATAGATTTAGCCACTTTGTCAAGGTGGCTATGTAAAGGATTCATGGCAATAAAAAAAGCCGACTGGCTGTTTTATTTGCTAAACTACACCAATCGGCTATGTAAAAATCTATTCTGTTTTGTTCTCTGCCTTATCTGCTTTTTTGTGATAAGGCTTTCCTTATTCTCTCTATATCCCATTTTTCTGGGAACAATACCGCCATAATATGAAACGCATCCATCAGTCCTGCAATATACGCATGAGTGCCGTATTCAAAATCCTGCTTTTCCCTGCAATCTATAAGATGTTGGCAAACTTCCCTCTGTTTCTCCGTCAAATCAAGCTGGTTAAAGGCATCCTCCGCATATCCCTCATCCTTACTGTCTTTTTGATAACTGGCATCAGCCCGTAACAGTTTTAATACGGATTCGTCTTTCAATTTTTCTACTGCTATCTTCACCAGTTCTTTAAAATCCTTATCGCACATCACTTCCCCCTGCCAGTTCTACCCTTAATTTTTTAATAGGTGCATGGATAACCTTAAAAATAAGTTCGTCAACGCAGTCTGTATATCTGCCCTGCTGTATGAGCTGATTCTTCAGCTCCACAAGGCTATGTAGCAAAATGCTCCGTTCCCTACTGTCCACATATAAATGGTTTTTCTTTTCTCTCATAAACAACACCAACCTTTTTTGATTTCATTATATAGACGAATGGCAGAATATTCAAAGATGCAAATTGGGTCAAAAAAATAAGCGTACCACTATTTCTAATGATACGCTTATGATTATTTAGATATAAACATCAACGGTCAAATCTTCCCATTGATTTTTTCTAAGATAGCCGCCATTCGCCCTGCGGAAAGCCTGTGCTTCCTCAAAACTTATGGTAAAAGTCCAGAATTGTCATGGCAGAAGCTCTATATCCCCATGGCAGATTTTATCCTATCCTCCCTCTCTTCTTCCTCCCTCTCTTTTTCCCAGAATAATATCATAAAACTCTCTCTCCTCCCTCCCCACATCACCCCCATATCTCCTTCTTCTCTCCCTCCTTCCTCTCTCTTTTTCTCTCTCCAGAAACAGAAACACCCCCCCCAGAACCCCAGCCTTTCCAATAGAATGGAAGAAAGAAAAAAAGAAAAAGAAGAATATCTGCCTTGCCTTGAGCATGAGATTTTTAAGACAGGCTTAGGGGAATGGAAGGAAAGGAAAAAGGAAGAAAGAAAGGAAGAAAAGAATCCTCTTTTCCATCCCCAGAATGGTGTCCTTCCTCTCTCCTGGGAAAAGAAAGAAATCCCCAGAACCCCAGTGTTTTCAAGGGAAAAGGAGGAAAAAAGAAAGGGAAAAAGGAAGAAGAAAGGGATGGCTTTAGGATAAGATTTTTAAGAGGGATTCAGGGGAAAAAGGATGGCAGAAAGGAAGGAAAAAGAATGGAAAGAATGCTCTTTTTCAGTCTTTCAGGGGGCTTTTCTCTCTCCAGAAGAAAGAAGAAACCCAGTGGTTTCAAGGGAAGGAGAAGGGAAAGAAGGAAGAGAAAAAAGATGAGGTGATTGGCTTGGAGGATGGGATTTTTAGGGGCAGGCTAGAGGAATGGAAAGAAGGAAGAAAAGAAAGAAGAAGACCTTGAAAGATGGGTGTCTTACAAGGTCCTCTGTTTACTCTTTTATTCTGTTTTTTGTTGCCCTGTCAGGATAAATTATAATCTGCCAGCAGGATATGGAGCTTCTGCTGTGACA